>DASWII010000001.1:0-9310 GCA_036397755.1 Gemmatimonadales bacterium
GTGAGCACCAGGCCTTCCGAGTCGATCACCACCCCGGTGCCCTCGCGCTGCGTGCCCAGGCTGCGGGACGTGCGCGCGTTGGCGACCACCTTGCTGCGCACCTTGACGACCGAGAGCGCGTCAACGCTCATTTCCTGCTGCATGCGGGCGGCAGGCGGCGCGGACTCCGGCGTGCTTTCGGATGCGAGTGCAGCCGTCGCGGCGAGGCAGGCAAGCGACAGGGCCGTGCAGGCGTTGCGGAACCATTCCATCATCATGCGGGCACTACCTGTCGTCTCGAATTCGTGATTCATACGAGCATCCATCGGGAAGGTTCGTGCGATTCCATGCGGATATCCTACGCCTTTCGCGGAAATAGTGAATAGGAAATCCTCACGTCGTCGTCCGCCGCCCCGGTTAGTTCTGTAATAAATCCTGTTATAGCGGCCTCCAGAACGGGCACGCGGAAAGGGCCGGCCCGATCTACAATCCGGTCTTTCGCCATCGAGGGGAAGCCTGTGGAAACGTGACAGGAACCAGCATCAATCTCGACGGCGGAATGTCCGGCGTCCTCTGACGCCGGATGAAAAAAAGCTGCCGTGCGGCAGCTTTTTCTGGTGCTGGCGAGTGGACTCGAACCACCGACCTACTGATTACGAATCAGTTGCTCTACCAGCTGAGCTACGCCAGCTTCAGCGCGCGAATTCTACAGCAAAGGGTCAGGTCGTACGCGCGCATCCGCGTTCAACCGTGGTCTCGTTTCTATTGCGCAATCCCCAGGCACGCCGGCGGAACGGAACGCGCGCTCGATGCATTGTTCGGAAAAAATTCTTCGCGCCGAATTTTCGTGACTTATTTCGCGGCTCGCGCAGAACTCCGTGTCAAAGTGCCAATCGCTGTGGCCGCTCGTGGTCCACCGGTGTCCTCCGATCAGTTGACTCTGGCGAAAGGCGCCTCGACGCATTATCTTTTCCCGCGCTGAAAGGAGCAGCCGGTGACGCAGTCAAGCGGATTCACCCTGATCGAGGCGCTGATCGTCGTGATCATCATGTCCGTGCTCGCGGCGATCGCGTACCCCGCCTACACGGACTACGTCATTCGGAGCGGGCTCGCCGAGGCGCGAACCGCGCTTGCGGACATGCGGGCGCGGATGGAACATTACTTCCAGGACAACCGCACCTTCGTCGGCGCCCCGTGCACGCCGCCCACTGGGCTGAGCAACCGGTTCACCTACAGCTGCACCAACCTTACCGCCGGTACCTTCGGTCCGCCGCCCACGCCGCCCACCTACACGATCCAGGCCGTAGGCAATGGCCCGGTCAACGGGTTCACCTTCACCATCGACCAGGCCAACTCCCGTCGCACGACGCAGGCGCCCGCAGGTTGGGGCACGGCCCCGATCGCGTGCTGGGTCGTGAGGAAGGGGGGCCAGTGCCAGTAGCAAGCCGAAGCGTCCGGGTGCGCGGATTCACGATCATCGAGATGGTGGTCGTGCTGATGATCCTCGCAATCGTTATCGTCATGGCGCTGCCGAGCTACAACCTCTGGATCGCGAACACGCAGGTGCGGACCGCCGCCGAATCGGCACAGAACGGCCTGCGGGTCGCGGCGTCGGAAGCAGTCAGGCGCAACGTTCAGGTCGACTTCGTGCGCACCCTCGATCCCGTCCCGGGTCTCACGTCGGCCTCGAACATTGCAGGCATGAGCTGGGTCGTGCGCTCGAACCCGCCGGCGCCCGACGTGGCGGAGCTGATCGACTCAAAGCCCGCGGCAGAGGCGAGCCAGAGCGTAGCGGTCGCCGCGAATGCAGCGGTCGTCAGCTTCACCGGGATTGGCCGCCTCGTGTCCGGATCCGCCCAGACGTGCATGCGCTTCACCAACCCGAACGGCGATCGTCCGCTGATTGTGACGGTCACGACCGGCGGAAGCGTGCGCATGTGCGATCCGGCGTTCCCGACGAACGATCCGCGGGGATGTCCGGCGCTGCCGGCGCCATGCGTCTAGGAGGACAAACGATGAACGCCCGAAACTGCGCCGGCCGCATCGCTCGCCGCCTCGAACGCGGCGCTTCCCTGCTCGAAGGGATGGTCGCGATCCTGATCTTCTCTATCGGGATCCTTGGCTTGATGACGCTGTACGCCGCGTCGATCAAGAACACGACGGACGCGCAGTACCGTTCCGAGGCATCGTATCTCATCAACAGCGTAATCGCGAAGATGCGCCTGCACGACCAGGGCACCGTCACCACCGATTTCGCCGCGCCGGACGGGGCCCAGTACACCCAGTGGATCGCCGACATTGCGGCGGCCAACGCGACCCTGCCCGGAATGGACACGAATCCGCCGAGCATCGATTTCGTCGGTCGGCAGGCGACGGTGTGGGTGTTCTGGAAGGCACGGAGTGACGGCGCGTTGCGCCGCCACATGGTCGAAACGCAGCTCGATCAGTGACGATGGAGCAGGCCATGACAGAGCGCAGATACAGCGGCAGGCGCAAGGAGCGGGGCCTGTCGATGGTCGAGCTGATGGTGGGGCTGCTGATTGCCCTCATCGGCTCGATTGTGATCTTCCAGGTGTTCGTGGTCAGCGAGAACTACAAGCGCACCACGACCGGCAGCAGTGATGCGATCCAGAGCGCGAACTTCTCGCTTCACCAGCTCGAACGCCATTTTTCCGGGGCCGGCGCGGGGTTTGCGCGCATGTCAAACATGTGGGGCTGTCTCGTGCAGGCGAGACGGGCGAGCACGGTTGTGCTGGGACCGGGAGCGCCAGCGTTTCCGGCGCCGTTCAACGTCATTGCCAGCACGAACGTGCGGATCGCCCCGGTCCTGATCAGCGACGGCGGGGGCGCGGCGCCCGACGTCGTCCTCGGCATCGGCGGAGCCAATGATTCGGTCAACACCCCCGTGGTCGTCACCAGCGCGCCCACGGCGACCAACGTGTCGCTCATCACCACGCTGGGCGTCAAGCAAAACGACCTCCTGATGGTCGTCGAGCAGGGAGCGACCGGCATTCCCTGCCCGCTCGCGCAGGTGGGTTCGCCCGACCCTCTATGGAGCCCCCCGGTGCCGCCGATGCCCGTCATACCGAACCCCGTTGCATTCGCCGCGAATGACAGCTGGACGAACGGGTTCAGCGGCTACAGCGCGAGCGCCAAGGTCGCGAACCTCGGACCGGCGGTGTGCCCCGTCGGCGTGCCCTGTGAGCGGCCGAGGTTCGTCGCGTTCGGCGTCGGCACGGATCCCGCCGGGTCCACGAACGTGCTGCTCACCTACGATCTCCTGTTCGGCGTTGAAGCGCCCTTCAACGGCCAGCCGATCTCGATCGCCGACAACGTCGTGAACCTGCAGGCAGTCTACGGGATCGCAGCCACTCCCACTGATCCGAAGGTGGCGCAGTGGGTGCCCCCCACGGCGCCGTGGGACCTGGCGAACCTCACCAACGGCAGCGCGGCGTCCGCCGATCTCATCGCGCGCATCCGCGCGGTCCGGATCACCGTGGTCGCGCGCAACGCACAGTGGGAGAAGGAACCGGTCAGCCCGGCGACCGTCACGCTGTTCGCGGATCTTCCCGCGGCCGCTCAAGTCACGGTGAACCTCACCGCCGCCGAGCAGCAGTACCGGTACCGGTGGTTCGATGAAGTGATCCCGCTTCGAAACATGCTGCTCGCCAACAACTGATTCGCAACCGGGGCCCCCATGACAACACTCTCTGCCCACGGCTTCGGAGCGCGCGCCCAGCGCGGCGCGGTCCTCTTCATCGCGTTGATCGTGCTGGTCGCGATGTCGCTGGCGAGCGTTGCCCTCATCCGCTCGGTCGACACCGCGACCCTCGGCGCCGGAAACATCGCCCTCAAGCAATCCGCCGCGCAGGCGGCCGAGCGGGGCGTGGCCGCGGCGATGGCCAAGTTCGACCCGTTCGCCGTGCCCGTGGGGTTCTTCACCACGGTTGCCAACGCCGCCGAGTCGCATCAGAGCGCCCAGAACTACTGCGCGTCACTTCTGCCGACCGACAGGCGGGGCGTGCCATTGGTACTGCTGAACCCCACCACCGCGAACAAGGAATGCGACCTCCAGCCGCTCGCCTCCGCCAACATGATCACCACGGCGAATAACGAGCGACTGTTCTACGTAATCGAGCGGCTGTGCACCGACACCGGGACGCCCGACCAGGCGAAATGCCCCCTCGACCAGATCCTCCCGACGGGCGGCACGGTCGGCAAGGGCCCCCACTTCGGCGACACGGTGCCGCTGTATCGCGTGACGGTGCGCGTCGACGGCCCGCGCAGCACGCGGCATTTCAGCCAAGTCATCTTCAGGCCCTGAACCCGAGGCCTGAGCCCGTATCGATATAAGGAGCAGTCACCATGAACTCTCAGCCCAGGCATCTTTTCCGGAAGGCGGTTGCTTCCTGGCTCTTCTTCTGGGTGGCGTTCTCGCCGCTCGGCACCGCGAGCGCGGCGACCGTGCTCGCCGACGTGCCGATCTTCGCCACGAAGAAGGTCCCGCCCAATCTGATGCTCGACCTGTCGGTGGAGTGGCCGACCGGCACGGTGGCGGCCTACAACGACAACTACGTCGACCCGACGATCCCGGGGAACGCGGGCTACGAGTGCTCCGGGCGCGAAGACAACAGCGGAAATAGCCATGGCCGTTGCTACTTCGACAACCGCACCTACCTCGGGTACTTCGATCCCCTGAAGTGCTACGACTACGTCGGCACGCCGGGCACCGAGTTCAAGCCCCCAGACGATCCCTCGTCGACGAAGGGCTATTTCACGCCCACCGCGTTTGGATCGGGCCCGAACGGCCATCAGTGCACCGGGAAGTGGAGCGGGAACTTCCTCAACTGGGGGTTGATGCAGGCGATCGACACGTTCCGGTGGAACCTCACCGGCGGCGACCGCGTCGTCGATACGCCCAGCAAGACCATCATCGAGAAGGCGCGCCATACCGGGCAGGGCCGCTACACCCAGTTCCCGATCAAGAAGCTCGACAAGAGCGAGTTCGAGGATAACGGTCAAAAGGATCAAAACCCGCCTCCGGGGAGCTCGCCGAAGGTCAAGGTTCCCGGCGTCGATCCCAGCACGGTCGCCGTGCTGCCGATCGCTTCGGACAAACTCTACTTACGTGTGCACAACAACTGCACGACCCAAAGCGCCACCGGGCCGTTCTTCATCGACTTCTACAACGCCTGCAGCAGCAGTGGCGCCAGCACCTGGAAAGGGCCGCAGTTCCAGGTCGACTGCAACGATAGCTGGGACAACCTGTGCCTCCGCACCTACTACGCCCGGGTGGAGGTCTGCAAGGACGGGTTCCTCGAGCCCAACTGCCGGAACTACGGCTCGACCTGGAAGCCAACCGGTCTGATCCAGAACAACGCGGATCGCATGCGGTTCGGCGTGTTCGGCTATCTCCTGGACATGGATCGCGCGCGGGCGGGCGGCGTCATGCGCGCGAAGATAAAGGATGTCGGGCCGATGACCATCGATCCGGTCAATCCCCCGGTCGCCAACCCGCGCGCGGAGTTCTCGGACAACAACGGCACTTTAGTCGCGAACCCGGATAACGCCGACGCGACCGCGAGCGGGGTGTCGCAAAGCGGCGTGATCAACTATCTCAACAAATTCGGCAAGGCGAGCGAGCGGTACAAGAGCGCGGACACGATATCCGAGATGTACTACGAGAGCCTGCGCTACCTGAAGAACATGGGCAGCGCGACGCCGCAATACGTCACACCCGCCCCCACTGCTGCGATGAAGGACGGCTTCCCGGTGATCACCACCTGGGACGACCCGGTCAAGTACGTGTGCCAGAAGAACTACGCCTTGATGATCGCCGACGTGAACGCGCATTGCGACTATGCCCTACCCGGATCGTCACTCGGCGACTTCAACAACCATTGTCTAAGCAGCACCTCACATCCGACCACGGTGTCGAACGCGCCTTCGGGGCTGAACGTCGCCACCTCCACCAAGAAGGTCGGCGACCTCGATAACAGCGCGGGGTGGAACACGACCGGCTACGCCAACCTCTCCACCGTATACGCGAGTATCTTGAACCCCAGCGGCTCCACGAACTCCCGCGCGAACACGTGGTACCTGGCCGGTCTTGCCTACTGGGCGAACACCACCAACTTGCGCCCCGACTTGACCGGGGCCAGCT
Source organism: Gemmatimonadales bacterium (assembly GCA_036397755.1). Taxonomy (GTDB): domain Bacteria; phylum Gemmatimonadota; class Gemmatimonadetes; order Gemmatimonadales; family GWC2-71-9; genus CAMYLY01. The sequence continues at coordinate 6,143 of DASWII010000001.1, forward strand.
CGAGCGATCGGGTCACCGTGCAGACCTACACGGTGGACGTCGCCGAATCCGGATCGTGGTTCGTGAACAACGCCGCCAACCAGCCGATCAACCAGTTGTGGCTCGCGGCCAAGTACGGCGGATTCAACGACATCAACTTCAACGGGGTTCCGGCCAACCAGCAGACCTGGGACAAGGACGGCAACGGCACGCCGGACAACTACTTCCTCGCGAGCCGGCCGGACAAGATCGGAGCGTCGCTCAGCTCGGTGTTCAACGACGTCCTCACGAAGACCGAGTCCGCGGCGGGTGCGACCCTGATCAGCTCGCAGGTCCAGAACGGCGACAGCATCTACGAGGTGCAATACACCTCGACCGGCTGGGTCGGGGACGTGTTCGCGAGCACCATCACCTTCGACGCGCTGGGCAACCCCAGCACGGCGCCGGCGTGGAGCGCGCGACCGTTGCTCGACAGTCTCGTTCTCTCGGGCGGCTGGAGCACGGCCCGCAAGATCGCGACCTGGAACGGCACGACCGGAGTCCCGTTCCGCATCGCCAGCCCCGGCATCACGGCCGCGCAACAAAGCGCCCTGGGGCCCACTGCGGCCGTCCAGCAGGAGGTGCTCAACTTCCTCCGCGGCGACCGCTCGAAGGAAGGCGCCCCCTATCGCATCCGCAACGGGATACTCGGCGACATCGTAAGCGCCGAGGCCGTGGCGGTCGCCGCGCCGCAAGCGGTGTACAGCGAGGCGACGAACCCGGGCTACACCGGGCCCACCGGCTTCAAGGCGTCAAAGGCCGGGCGCCAGAAGATGGTGTATGCAGCGTCGAACGACGGCATGCTCCACGCGTTCGCCGGAGCCACACCGGGCGGCGGGCAGGAGCTCTTCGCCTACGTCCCGAGTTTCGGCTTCAACGGCCCGAGCACGCCGGCGACGCCAACGATCGACGGCCTCGCGGCGCTCGCCCAGAGCGGATATCAGCACCGCTACTACATCGACTCGACTCCCGTCGTGGCCGACGTGGACTTCGCGCGCACTGGCGGGAATCCCAGCCTGGTGCTGCCGACCACCTTCGATTGGCGCACGATCCTGGTCGGCGGCCTGGGCAAGGGCGGCAAGGGCTACTATGCCCTGGATATCACCGATCCGGCCGGCATGGCGACGTCGGAGACCGCGCTCGCCGCGAAGGTGTTGTGGGAGTTCACCGATCCGGACATGGGTTTCACCTACGGCAAGCCGGTCATCACGAAGCTCCGGCAGTACGGCTGGGTGGTGATGGTTGCCTCGGGCTACAATAACCCAAACCCGGGGAAGGGCTGGCTCTACATCCTCAACGCCAAGACGGGGCAGCTGCTCCAGAAGATTACGACCAACTTTGGAAGCACCGGCAATCCGAGCGGCTTCGCCCATATCGCCGGCTACTCGATCAGCTTCGAGGATTATACCGTCGAGCAGGTCTACGGCGGCGACCTCTTCGGTAACGTCTGGCGCTTCGACGTCTCGTCGCCGACAGCGAGCCCCTATCCCGCTCCGGTCACGATCGCGGAGCTGAAGGACAGCCTCAACAACCCGCAGCCGGTCACCACCGCGCCCCGGGTCGAGGTCGCGCTGAACGGCATTACGCGGTGGGTCTTCATCGGTACCGGCAAGCTGCTCGATAACACCGACATGGGCAACACCCAGACGCAGACGATGTACGCCTTCAGGGATGGGTCGAAGTCCGAGCCGGCCACGGCCTTCTTGCTCCCGCCGGGTATCACGCATCCACTGAAGCGTGCCGACTTCGTCTCGCTCTCGGACGCCGACCTGCTCACGGGCGTCACCGTGCCGCCGGACAAGATCGGCTGGCTCCACGACCTCTCGGGAGTCGGCACTGGCGGCGGTACCGAGCGCGTCGCGTTCGACCTGGTGGCAAACAGCGGAATTGTCGCCTGGTTCGGCAACATTCCTTCCGCGGACCCCTGCTCGCCGGGCGTCACCAGCCGCACCTACGCGGTGGCCTACGAGACCGGCAAGACCGCGCTTCTCGACTCGGTTGGCGGAACGATGGCGGTGCCGTTCTATCAGGCCACCTTCGGCATCGTGAAGCTGCAGTTCATCAAGGTCAACGACCGGGTCGAGCTGCTCTCATCGGACCGGACGCGGAACGTCTGGCAGGTCCCGGGTCAGTTCAGCGGCGCGGTGCAGCCACCTCGCCGAATCAACTGGAGAGAGATTATCAATTAGTCTCTCGGTGCTGGCGAGTGGACTCGAACCACCGACCTACTGATTACGAATCAGTTGCTCTACCAGCTGAGCTACGCCAGCCTCAAGCGCGCGAATTCTACAGCAAAGGGTCAGGACGCGCGTGCGCGGACGCGCACGATGATGTCGACGCCGTCGGCAACCATGCCCTCCGGCAGCGGCGGCAGGCCCGCGATCTCGATGCGGCTCGCGTCGATGTCCGTCAGCTCGCCGGTATCGACGTTGTAGATGTGGTGGTGCGCCTCGGTGTTGGGATCGTAGAACACCTTGTGCGGATCCACGATCACTTCGCGGACGAGCTTCTTCTCGAGAAAGAGATTGAGCGTGTTGTAGACCGTCGCTTTCGAAGTCTCCGAATGGCGGCTGTTGACGATCGCGAGGATCTGGTCGGCCGACAGGTGCTCGCCGCGCGCGAACAGGGCGTAGGCGATCTCGATTCTCTGGTGCGTCGGGTTGATGCCGTGGGAACGCAGCATCTCGACCAGGGTATCGCGCGTGTAAGGCATTGGCTTCATTTGGATAAATATTGTAGCCGTAATATTGGACTAAGTCTAATTTGAGCCTGGGGGACCGTACCCACGGGCATCTGTCGGAGGCCTTGCCCGGCCGCCTCCTCCGGCCTCTTTACAACCCGTCAGGCGCCCCCAGGCCGGCGATGAACGGCGACGCGGCGGCGATCGACCCGCTGTAGGGTCTCGATCGCGTCACCGGAATTGTTCGGCGGCAATTCGTGTCTCGATTGCGTTCTCGATGCTTTATAAAAATCCAATCGCGCGCGCGTTTCGTGTTCATGCGCAGCTTCATTTTTCGTGCAGCTTCCAGCAACTTCACCGCTGCGGGGCGTCGCGCGCGAGACGCCATTTTCCGCGCGAATTCGACGCGCGGAATTTCCGTGAATTATTTCGCGCAACGCGTGCGGCACCGTGTGAAAGTGCCATACGCC
>DASWII010000002.1:0-54219 GCA_036397755.1 Gemmatimonadales bacterium
GAGACCAAGAGTAGCGGCCACCTAACACGCCGCTGAGCGGCACGACGTTCGGAAGCGACAGAGGGACTAGCCGGAGGAGCGTATGAAGACCTTCCCCGTGGCATCACTGCTAGCGTTGGTCGCGTGTGCCTCGCACGTCGAGTTGGAGGCCCAAGAGCGCCCTCCCGTGATCGACATGCACATGCACGCTCACCACATCCCGCTCGATCTTCCTGCCGGGGCACCGCCTCCTTGTCTCCCACGACCCTGCCAGCCTGAAGGCTCAGCGACGGCGACCTCGGAGGAGTCGCTGCAGAAGACGCTGGAGGCGATGCAGCGCTACAACATCGTCCTTGGATTCCTGAGTAGCGCCGACCTGGACATCGTCCAGGACTGGGTCGCGGCCGCGCCGGAACGGTTCATCGCCTCACCGTTCATTGAGGCGCCCGGTGATCTCTCCCCTGAGATGCTCAGGCAGGAGTACGATGCGGGACGTCTAGCGGGCATGGGCGAGATCGGATCACAACTCCTGGGCGTGGCCCCGAACGACCCGGCGCTCGCACCCTACTTTGAGCTCGCTGAGGAGTACGACGTCCCGGTCCTCATTCACACGGCAGGAATTGGACCGCCGGTCCCCGCTTTTCGAACTGGCGCGGGAAGTCCGCTCCTTCTCGAGGACGTACTGGTGCGACACCGCAACCTGCGGGTGTTCGTCGAAAACAGCGGGTACCCGTTCCTCGACGACATGATCGCGATGATGTATCAGTACCCGCAGCTCTACGGCGACCTATCGACGATCACGTGGGTCATACCTCGCCCGGCCTTCCACAGGTACCTGGAAGAGCTGGTTCGTGCTGGGCTTGGGAAGCGATTGATGTTCGGTTCCGACCAGATGCGCTGGCCCGAGAAGATCGGGGAGGCCATCGAAGCGATCGAGGAGGCCGACTACCTCACCGACGAGCAGAAGCGAGACATCCTCTACAACAACGCGGTCCGGTTCCTCCGGCTCGAAGCCGAACCGCGATGAGTTGGCCGCTCGGTTGTTGAATGTCACGGGCTGAGTGCGGCGGCGATCGCGGCGCATCCCTATCAGGTGAAGCTCATCTGGCAAGCGTGCTGCAAGACGGACCCGATCGACGCCCGGAAGCTGGCGGATCTCCTGCGGGCCAATCTGCATGGCCGAGGAGGGACTTGGCGTGGATGCCGCCCGATGGCCGGAGTACTGAGGGGCGAGATCCGCTGGGCGGATCTCAACCCAACACGCGGCAATGAACAAGCCCGACTGCGACCGGTGCTCATCCTGAGCCACGACGTGTTCAACGCACGATCGGGGACGGTCATCGCCCTGGCCCAGACCAGCCAGCCGCAGCGCGCGGGATTTCCCTTGACGTTGGAGTTGACGACGCCGCGATTGCCGAGACGCTCTTGGGTGAAGATCAGCCAGATCCGGACGCTCGCCGTCGAACGGATTGGCAAGCGGCTGTCCCGTGCCTCGCCAGAGGAGCTGGCACAGGTGATCGAGGGCTTGAATGAGATCGTGGGCGCCTAACATTGCTTGCACCTGCCAGGCGAGGTACGGGCCCGCCTCTTCGGCCGCGTGGTGCAGAAGATCTCCCTCGCGGCGTTTGACGCGCTGGTCGCCGAGGTCATGAGCCACGCCCCCTATTGCACGGCGCGCCCCGTGTTCTGGATCGTCGACAACGGCACCATCCACTGGAAGTTCACACGCCACGACCTGCGCCGCCAGGAGTTGCTGCGGCCTACCGAAGTCGACGGAGCCGACGCGGTCAAAGCGCTCCCTTCGGGCGCGCTGACTGTTGCAGCCGCAACAACGCCTCGGTTTGGCCCCAGGAAACCGGACGCTCTAACTCCGTGACGCCTCACGGTCTAAACCCCGTCTCGCGTCGGGAACTGGCCTTTGCAATCCGTGGTCCCGAGATCGTTCGGGGTCTCGGTGTGCGGCGACACCGGCAGATGACGCTCACTCACCGACGCACGCATCCAGGCGGCTCATGTGGTCGTCCACGAGGCGCCTGTGGTGGTGACGTTGGGGGCGAGCGGATGCGCCGGGTTGCCCGCGGCGGTCAGCGCGTCCGCCATCGCGCGCGCCACCGATGCCGACTCGACCAGCGCGGTAATGGCGAGCAGCGCGGGTCCGGCGCCGGAAATCGTCACGCCATATGCTCCCGCCCGGCGCCCGGCCTCCACGGCGGCCTCGAATCCGCGAATCAGGTGACGACGATGCGGTGTGGCGATTCGGTCATCCATGCCAAACCCGATGAGATCGCCGTTGCCCGTGGTGAGTCCGAGCAGCAGGGCCGCGGCGCCCGACGCCTGCGCGATCGCCGTATCTCTCGCGAGTTCGCCCGGGAGTATGTCCCGGGCGGTCTTGGTGCTCAATCGCACGTCCGGGATCGCGAGCGCCACGCCGAGCTCGGGGCTGAGCGCCAAGCGCTCTGGTCGATCCGTAGACAGAATGAGTCCGCCATAGATCGCGGGGCCGGCGTTGTCAGGATGTCCTTCGCGCTCTGCGGCCGCGCGGAAGATCGATTCCGGATCCGGATCCCTGTCGCTCAGCAACTCGGCGAGTATGAGGCCTGCAACGATCGCCGCGGCCGAGGAGCCGAGCCCCCGTGCGACGGGAATCCGCGAGTCGATTTCGAGGTGCACGTCCCGCTCGCGCAGTGGGCCGGAGATCTGCGCAATCAGGTCGTCCGCTGCGTCGAGATCCGCGACGGTCCCGCTGTACCGGAATGGTCCGGCGCCCGGGGCGGCGCGCACCTCGATCCACACGTCGAGCGCGAGTCCGAGGCAGTCGAACCCGGCGCCCAGGTTCGAGGTTGATCCAGGAACGCGCACCGTGATCATGCGGCGAGCTTGGTCAGCGCCTCGAGCGTCGGATCGATGAGTGGGGCCTCGAGGGCGTCCCCGAGCGCTTCGATCGTCTTGAGGCCGTTGCCCGTCATGCAGAGTACCGCTTCGTCGGAGGTGGAGAGACGGGACGCCGCGGCCAGTTGGCGTGCGCCGCTCACCGTGACTCCGCCCGCCGTTTCGGTGAAGATGCCTTCCTCGCGCGCGAGCAAATGGATTCCCTCACGCATCGCGTCGTCGTCCACGGCCGCCGCCCACCCGCCGGACCGCCGGATGGTCTCCAGCGCCCACGGCCCGTCGACGGGATCGCCGATGGCGATGGAGCGCGAGACGGTGCGCGGCTGGACCGGCGTGATCTCCGGCGAGCCATCCAGCACGGCACGCGCAATGGGCGCGCAACCCGCGGCCTGAACGCCGAACATGCGTGGCGGCGCGCCGGAGACCCAGCCGAGCGCGCGCAGCTCCTCGAACCCCTTCCGGAGCTTGGTGATGAGCGATCCGCCGGCCATGGGCGCAACGACGGCGGTCGGAAGCCGCCAGCCGAGTTGCTCGGCGATCTCGAAGGCCATCGTCTTGGAGCCCTCACCGTAATACGGTCGCAGGTTCACGTTGACGACGCCCCATCCGAGCGTCGCGGCGGCTTCCCGTGCCAGCCGATTGGCGTCGTCATACGTACCTCGGACGCGCACGAGATGCGGCGCGTACACCGCGCTGCCGACCACCTTGCCCAGTTCGAGATCTTCGGGGATGATCACCCATGCGACGAGACCGGCCCGCGCGGCGTGCGACGCCACGGCGTTGGCGAGGTTGCCCGTACTGGGCGCGGCGACGACGGTGATACCCAGCTCCACGGCCTTGTTGATGGCCACCGCGACGACGCGGTCCTTGAAGGAAAGCGTCGGGAACGAGAATCCGTCGTTCTTGATCCACACGCGTCCGACCCCGAGCGCGCGCGCGAGGCGGGGTGCCTCGACGAGCGGTGTCCAGCCGACGTCCGTGGACACGCGCGGTTCGTCGTCGAGCGGCAGCAACTCGCGGTAGCGCCACATGGTCCGCGGCCGTCCGCGCAGTCGGTCGCGATCGACGACCGCCCGCACGCGGTCCCAGTCGTACGCGGGGTCGAGCTGGCTGCCACATGTCGGACACGCCGCGAGCGCCGCTTTTGGGTGCGTGGCCCGGCAGGACCGGCATTGGAGAGCCGTGGTGAGGGGCATGGGGGGATAATAAGCAGACGTCTGGCGTCAGGGGGCGGAGCGCCGGGAGCAAGCGCGGCGCACGGCGGTTTCAGCTGGGGCAACATTGCCCGGGGATCCGGACGCGGCCCGCCGGCGTGCTGGAGTCTCTCTGGCTTCTCGGGAAGGATCTCGATGCCGAACGTCTAACGCTACTCCTCACTCATAGCGTAACGCCACGATGGGATCGAGGCTCGCGGCCCGGCGCGCCGGCCACAATCCAAAAAAGATGCCGACGAACGCGCTGAACGCGAACGCGGCGATGACCGCGGTGGGCGACACGAGGGTGTTCCAGTTGGCGAGCTTGGACAGGAGCACGGCGGAGGTGGCGCCGATGAGGATGCCGAGGATGCCACCAAGCATGCACAGCACCAGGGCCTCCACCAGGAACTGCAGCATGATGTTGGCACGGGTGGCGCCAAGCGCCTTGCGGATGCCGATCTCGCGCGTCCGTTCCGTCACGGACACGAGCATGATGTTCATGATGCCGATGCCGCCGACCAGAAGACTCACCGCCGCGATACCCGCGAGCAGGAAGGTGAACGTCTTGGTGGTCTCCTCGAACGTCGAAAGAAACTCGGCGCGGTTCCGGATCTGAAAATCGTTGTCACCGCCCGGGCGAATGGCGTGCTCGCGGCGCATCACCCGTTCGATATCCACCATGGCGACGCCCATCTGCTCTTGATTGGCCACTTGCACGGTGATGGCCCGCAGCCTGTCGGACCCGAAGAGGCGATATTGCGCGGTCTGAAGCGGCACGAGGATCTGTTCGTCCGGGTTGTTGAAGCTCGACTGCGCGCCTTTCTCGGCCAGCACGGCGACGATCTCGAACGGGATGCCATTGATGGCGAGCGACTGGCCGATCATCGCCTGCGCGTTGGCGTTCAACATCTCGGGCACGGCGTGCCCGATGACGGCGACGCGCTTGCGGGCCTCGTCGTCACCGGCCGTGAACGGGCTTCCGGCCATCACTTTGTAGTTGTTCACGGGCACGTACTCGGGTACGGTGCCGATCACGTTCACGTTGATGTTCTGGTTCCCGTACTTGACCTGGAAGTTGCGGGAGATTTCCGGTACCACGGCCTGGAGCGTCGTCGCATCCCGCTTGAGCGCCAGCGCATCGTCGGTGGTGATGCTCACCCGATCTCCGCTCGCCACGCCGAAGCGGAACGACTGTCCCGGATACACTTGCAGCAAGTTGGTGCCCAGCGCCTCGATCTGATCCTGCACTGCCTTTTGCGCGCCGGAGCCAAGGGCCACCATGGTGATGACCGCGCCCACGCCGATGACGATGCCGAGCGCCGTCAGGAAGGAGCGAAGCTTGTTTGCTCGGATGGCACTGAGTGCCACCTGGATGGTTTCACCGAAGAGCATGCTACCTCCGCTGCACTCCGGGGAGGCCGCCGCCGGTCATGCGCCCCATGCGCTGGGCGAACTCCGCCTGGCTGGCCAGCAAACTTGCGCTGGGCAGCATGAGCACGGTGTCGCCGAGGGCCAGCCCCGACACCACTTCGGAGTAGTCCAGATCGGTCAACCCGGTACGAATAGGCACAGCGGACGGCTGTCCGTCGCGCATCACGAACACGACGTAGTTGCCGCCGAGCAGCGAGTTGTTGGCGCGTTGCCCTCCGCCACCCTGGCGTGCGCCGCCGAATCCTCCCTCCCGTCCGCCGGAGCCGCGCAATCTGCTCATGATGGCGCGATCCTCGGCCGAGAGTGACTGCGGCCCGCCGTCGCGCATCTTCGCGAAGATGGCGGTGACCTGCGCAGCGGAGACGCCCTCCGGCAGCGGAACGTCGCGACCGCCGAAGCTGACGGTCGCGGCGGCGGGCGCCCCACTGTCACGGACGGCGCCGGCCATGCGAGCCTCACCGCCCTGCGTCTCGGCCTGCACACGGCGCGCTTCGGCGAGTTGCTGTTGCACCACCTCGGGCTCGAGGCCGAGGACCATGGCGGCCGATGCCACATCCCGATCCGTTCGCAATGCTGCGTTGGGAATCGCGATGACGTTTTGCTGGTTCCCGACGTGCACTTCAACCTCGGCATTCATGCCGGGCTTGAGGAGCAGACCATCGTTCTGAATCCGCGCGAGCACGGGGAACATGGTGACGTTCTGCTGCACGGTTGCCTGCGGCTCGATCTTGAGGACCACACCGCTGAACGGCCGATTCGGGTAGGCGTCCACCGTGATCGTCACGGGCATGCCAGGCTGGATCTTTCCAATGTCGGTCTCGTCCACCAGGGACCGCACCTGGACGGTATCCAGGTTGGCCATGCGCAGCAGTACGGCGCCACCGCTCACGTTGCTGGTGGCGGAAGAGATCACGGTGCCGACTTCGACGGCCTTCTCGATGATGATGCCGCTGAGCGGCGCACGGACGTCGGTGTCCTCGAACGCGATCTTCGCATCCTCGAAGCTTCGCTCGGCCCGCACGAGCTGGGCACGCGCGTTCGCGGCCGAGAGAGCCGCCTGCTCCCACTCCGTCTCGGTGATCGACTGGGTCTTGTGCAGCTCCTCGGACCGCCGGAGCTGCGACTCGGCGTTCGTCAGCTGAGCCTTTGCGACGTCGAGGTCGACCTCCGCCTGACGCAGGGCGTTGCTGGGAACACGCGGATCGACTTTGACGAGGAGTTGGCCCGCCGTCACCGCGTCACCGGTCTCGACGTTGACCTGGCGAATCTCCCCAGATGCCTTGGATTTCACCTCCACCGTGGTCACGGGCTCGATCTGCCCTGCCGCGCTGGCCGAGACGACGATGTCGCGTCGTACCACCGCCACGGCCTGGTACATCGGCGCGGCCTCTTCTTCCGCGCAGGCGGTGCCCAGGGTCAAAACGCAGGTGGCAACGAGCGCGCTCCGCCAAAATGCATGAGTAGTCATCAGTTCGTCTCGGTCAAAATGTCTTGGTGAATCAAACCGTCGAGCAAGTGAATCTGCCGGTGCGCATGCACGGCGATATCGTGTTCGTGGGTGATCAACACGATGGTCTGCCCGCTGTCATGCAGCACGTGGAACACCTGGAGAATCTCGGAACTCGTCTGGCTGTCCAGGTTTCCCGTGGGTTCGTCGGCGAGCAAGATGCTGGGGTTGTTCACGAGCGCCCTGGCGATGGCGACACGCTGCCGCTGTCCGCCGGAGAGCTCGTTGGGACGATGGTGCATGCGATCGCCCAGGCCCACACGTTCGAGCGCCTGGGCCGCCTGCTCGCGCCGGATCTTGGCAGTCGTGCCCGCGTAGATCAACGGCAGTTCCACGTTGTGCAGCGCCGAGGCCCGTGGCAGCAGGTTGAAGGTCTGGAAGACGAACCCGATTTCCTTGTTGCGGATCCGCGCCAGTTCATCGTCGTCGAGATCGCTCACCTTTTGCTGGTTGAGCCAGTACTCACCGCTCGACGGCGTGTCCAGGCATCCCAGCAGGTTCATCAGAGTGGACTTGCCCGATCCCGAGGGCCCCATGATCGCGGTGAACTCGTTCTTTCGGATCTGGAGATTGACTTCCCGCAACGCGTGGACCGTCTCCGCGCCCATCTGATACTCGCGCGTCAGTTTGTGCGTGAGGATGATCACGTCCGGCTGGGGCAGATCCCCCGTGTGGAACGGGTGTGGCGCCGAGGCGGCGGTCATAGCTCCCTCCCGATCAGCGCCTCGAGCTGCGCCCGAGCCACGAGGTAATCGAACCGCGCGCGAATGATGTCGACTTCCGCCTGGTCGAGGCTGACCTGCGAGGTGAGAACCTCGACGATCGTGGCCGCACCCAAGCGATAACGCTCCTGCTGCACACGCAGATCTTCCGCGGCCGCGGCACGGCTCGCGATGGCGATCTCGATGCTGCTCCGCGCGGCGGCGAGCGCGGCAAGGTACTGGGTGAGGTCGGCGTTGACCGACCGCCGAGCGTCTTCCGCCTGGGCGATGGCCGCGTCCCGACTGGTCACGGAGCGTGTGATCCCGGTTTCACGCGTGAACCCGTTGAACAGCGGCCACGACATGCTGAGACGTATCGACCACGAATTGCCGAGTTGGCTGATCTGCTGCCCCGAATACGAGTTCGAGTAGCTCGCCGAGACCGTCGGGAAGTACTGGCCCCGTGAAACGGCGAGGTTGGCCTGCGCCGCGCGGGCGTTGGCATCCGCTTGTGCCACGGCCGGCGAGTTGTTGATGGCTTCGGCCCGAACGGAGGCGGTGTCGACCGTGATCTCGCTGAACAGGTTCGCATCGGACACCGCGCGCACGCTGCCGTCGACACCGATCAACCGGGCGAGCGACGCTTCCGCTGTGGCCCGGTTGGTCTGTGCGTTCAAGAGCTGCAGCCGGGCGTTGGCGAGTTCGACTGCGCTGCGCAGCGTGTCGGACCGTGTCGCCTGGCCGGCAGCGAGCTTCTCGCGCGACACCTTGAGTTGTTCCTCCGCGCGCTGGATCTGCGTCTCTGACACAGCGACCAGATCATGCTGGGCCAGGGCATTGAAGAATGTCTGCTTGGTCTGTAATGCGATCTGGAATTCCTGGTTGACCAGCGCCGCATCGGCCGCGTCGAAACCGGCGTTGGCGGCCCGGTTCTGGGCGGGTGTTCTGAATCCGTCGAACAAGGTCATGGACGCCGAAAGGCCTGCCGAGAGGCTGGATGAGCCGCCGGTCACGGTCGTTTGGGTTCGATCGTCCCACCGGCTTGACGAGTTGCGGCTCCAGGACGACGATCCGCTGATCGACGGGAGCCAGTTCCCGATGGCCTCGCGCTTGCTCGCGCTCGCGACCGCGACCTGTCCGCGGGCCTGCACCATCTGCGGGTTGGCCCGTAGCGCCATGTCCACGGCCTCTCCGAGCGTCACCGTGGGCACCTGAGCCCACGCCGGCGCGATCCAGAGGAGCAACACCGCGGCGGCAGTAGTGAATCTCCTCATAACTAGTGTTCCCTCCGCGACCCGTCCTGTCGGTTGCGTGCCGCTCGTGCGCTGTCGCCACGTTGAAGAAGTGCTTCGAATTCGGCTCGCTGCTCCTCGTCCAGTTGCGCCGTGATCTCCTCCCGAATCTGTGCGCGCAACGTGTCGAAGAGGGGCCGCGACTGCGCCCAGATGTCCCGCATCGCCTGATTGCGTCGCTCGAGGATCACCTGCACGGACTCCCGCTGCGCCTGGGTCAGGCCGAGGTCCTGCGTGAGCCGGTCCGTATAGCTGACGCGCTCGCGCCTACCCTCATTGCGCCGGTGGTCCATGTCGCCCCAGGCCGCGGTGATGGCGGACCCGACGAGGGCGCCGGCGGCGAAGGTGGCCACGATCAGTCCAACGGCCCATAGCTTGGTTCGATTCATCATTGGTGCTTCTTTCATCTAGTGCATGTAGCCCGAGATCAACGGCCCAACGCCACCCCGAGTACGACATCCATGTCCGGCGCGGTTTGCCCGGCCAGCAGCGCCGGCACTTCCAGCAAACCTCCGGCGGCCTGAATCGGGTCGTCGAGTTCGGCCGCAACGCCGCCACGCAGCGAGCGGTTCCCGAGCCAGAACCCCATGGCCGCGATGAGCGCCAGCGCCGCCGCCATGCCCGGTCGTGCCCACGGGCCGAGAACCCCCCACCACACGCCGGACGGCTCCGCGAGCTGCGATCCTCCCGCTGCGGTGACGCGCTGCACGAACGCGTGGTTGTCGCCCGCGTCCAGCGCCGCACGGAGCGCCGCCCCCAACTCGTGGTCTGGTTGGTGATCGAACGGTGAACTCATGACTCACTCTCCTTCCAGCCTTTCCACGGCGCCATCGCGCTCCGCAGCGACCGCCGTGCGTGAAACACATCCGAGCGCACGGTGCCATCGGGTACGCCCAAGATCGACGCAATCTCACGGTGGCTATAGCCTTCGACGTCGAACAACACCACCGCCATACGCTGACGCTCCGGTAACGCGGCCAACGCCCCGTGCAGCGCCTCCTGTATCGAGCGACGCTCGGTTTCCACGGCGGGACTCGATCTTCCCGCGGCCAACTCAGGCGCCAGCGGCTGTGTCTGGCGCACCGTGCGGCGCCTCCTCCGGTCGCTGGCCGCGTTGGCGACGATGCGCATCAACCATGGCCCGAACGGACGGGACGGATCGTACCGCCCCAAATGACGCAGCGCGGAGAGAAACCCGTCCTGAGCAGCGTCATCCGCATCGTCCGGATCCCCCAGTATCGAGCGGGCGAGTCGTCTCGCCGCTCCGGCATACCGTTCGACCAATACCCCAAACGCTTCCCGGTCGCCGGCAGCCGCCAGAGCCGCGAGCTCTCCGTCCTGCATATCGGAGTTACGCATGCCCGTGCTTCAGCGTTGAGCCCTGGCGCCGCGCCGCCGTTGGAGGAAGAACCACGCGGCCCGAGCGCCGAGGACAAAGCAGGTCGTCGCAACCAGATACCCCATGAACCGCGGGAGGGCCAGAAACAAGGCTCCGGTCCCGGCGGCGGTGAAGAGCAAGACACCGGCGATTGACCGCCTGGTGCCACTCACCACCTGCCGCAGCGCCACGACCATTCGCTGGCGCCGTTCGCCGGGTGCCCGTACCGGCACGGTAATCTCGGCCGGCCGATGCGGGGCATGTACTAGGGGCGGGATCTGTGCGGCCAGCCGGCGCGGAATCCGCAGGGGCCGAAGCACGATCTCCGTCGCCGTGCTCAGGTCGCGACGAAACTGCTGTGCGGCCTGCATCGCCACATCGCGATCTTGGATGAGCGCGTCGAGCTCGTAGTTGTTGGCGAGACTCGAAGGGTTCAGGTTGCTCGATCCGACTTTGTACCACACGTCGTCCACCAGTACCGTCTTGGCGTGCAACATCGGGCCATGCCACTCGAAGATACGTACGCCGTTCTCGAGCAGTTCCCGATATCCAACCCGCGTGAGTGCCCGCACGGCCAGAAGGTCGGTGCGCCCGGGCACGAGAATGCGAACGTCGACCGCGGCTCGGGCCGTCGAGATTATGGTCTGGAGGAGCGACGTCGCCGGCACGAGATACGCATCCGTTATCCACACCCGGTCGGCCGCCGACGCGAGCAACAGTTCCACGGCGCGCAACAATCGATAACGACCGGGGAGCCCCTCGATCACTCTGACGAGCGCCGGCCCCGCTTCGTTAACCCGCGCGGGGATGGTGTAGGACGGTGCGGTCCCGCCGGCGTGGCGCCAGGCGCGCTGGAAGGTGACGTCCATGCGGGCCACGACGGGGCCGCTGACGTCCACGGCCGTATCCCGCCACGGTGGAATGTCCCGTGCCAGATCCCCGGCCCACGCGTCCCCGATGCACACTCCCCCCACGACGGCCACGGTGCCATCCGCCGCCACATACTTCCGGTGGTTTCTCCGCAGCGCCGCGATGGGGTGCAGCGGGTTCAGCACATTGAAGGCCCGAACCTCCACGCCCGCGTCCCGCAACCGCCGCCAGAATCCTCGCTTGGTGCCGAAGGAGCCGAAATGATCGTACAGCACGCGGACTGAGACACCGCGGGCGGCGGCCGCGATCAACGCGGCGGCGAACCGCTGCCCGGTTTCGTCCGACCGGAAGATGTAGTTCTCGAAGTGAATGACCTGCTGTGCGTGGGCGACGATGTGCAGCATGCGCGACAACGCCTCCGGCCCATCGACGAGTTGCCGGACGGCGTTTCCGGGAACGGGACGCGTGGCGCACACGCGATCGAGCGCGCGTGAGAGCCCGTCCTCCGGAACGACCTGGTGGGTCACCCCGCTCCAAGCCCCAACGTATCCTCGATCGGGTGCAGCGACTCGATCAGGAACCGGATGTGCTCGTCCAGCTCGACGCCGAGTTCCGCGGCCCCCTGCACGACCTCGTCGCGGTTCACGCCGCGCGCAAACGCTTTGTCCT
Organism: Gemmatimonadales bacterium; assembly: GCA_036397755.1. GTDB lineage: Bacteria > Gemmatimonadota > Gemmatimonadetes > Gemmatimonadales > GWC2-71-9 > CAMYLY01. The sequence continues at coordinate 11,913 of DASWII010000002.1, forward strand.
TGAGCTTCTTCTTGACGCTCTTGACCGGCAGGTCGCCGAAGCTACGGCTGGGACGAACGAGCGCGCACGCTACCAGAAACCCGGCCAACTCGTCCACGGCGAACAGCGTCTTGGCGAGTGGGGTCTCGCGCGGCACGCCGGTGTACGAGGCATGTCCGAGGATGGCGCGGCACGACGGCTCTGGCAAGCCGCGCTCGCGCAGCATGCTCACGCCGAACGACGGGTGCTCCTCCGTGGGGCTGTGAGCGTCGTTGGGGTAGCGCTCATAGTCGAAATCGTGCAATAAGCCGACGATACCCCACGTCGCCTCATCCTCGTTGAACTTTCGCGCGTAGGCCCGCATGCCGGCCTCGACGGCGTACATGTGTTTGCGGAGTGCGTCGGACGCCGTGTACTCGTGCATCAGGGCGAGCGCTTCGTCTCGGGTCATGCGGTGTCTCCCGCCCAGTGGGCGTGCCATTTGGCGATGGTATACAAGGTCCAAATCGGCCGCGCGAGATCCACTCGGCCGCTGCGATGGTCGGACAGAAGTTGCGCGACCCGGCCGGATTCCAACACCCCCGGGAACGGCCACCGGTCCCGTGCGAGATGACGATCCACGTCCGCGCGACACTCCCCCGCAAGGAGAGCGGCGAGGGGTACGCTCAGTCCGCGCTTGCGGCGGCGGCGGACCCATGCCGGGAGGTGCCGCGAAGCCACACGCCTGAGCAGGACCTTGGTTGCCCAGCGGCGCACGCGCTGTCGCGTCGGCAGCGCGAACGCCAGGCAGGTGACCCTGCTGTCAAGAAACGGCGCTCGGGCCTCGAGCGACCATTGCATCGTCGTGCGGTCGATCTTCGGCAGCAGTCCCTCGCGGAGATACGTGACGTAGTCGACGAGCATCGCGGTGCGGACCGTGTCGCCGGGATGGCGAAGCCACAGCTCTTGTAATGCCCCGTTCGGGCTCCACGGGACCTCCCGGGTCAGTCCCGATCCGCCCCAGGCGTGGTGCCGCGCGGCCGCCGGTTGCCGCGCCTCCGCCGCAAACCGTTTGATCAAATACTCCGCCGGCATCTTGCGCCGTGACACCGGCATGAGGTTCGCGGTCCCCCGTAACAAGGCCATTGCGCCGGACGGAAGGCCGGCCGCCGCCTCGGCGAGCCAATGCCCTGGGTAGGTGGGATACCCGCCGAACAACTCGTCGGCCCCCTCGCCGCCCAACACGACCTTCACCGTGCGACTCGCCTCGCGCGCCAACAGCCACGTGGGGAGTGCCGCCGGATCGGTGAGCGGTTCTCCCACCGAAGCCGTCAGCCGCTCGTGCGCCTCGCACAGCGACGCCGGGGTCGCCGTGACCTCAACGTGCGGCAGGGCAAGATGGGTGGCGAGCCGGCGAACGGGCGCACGCTCGTCGTAGGAGGGCTGATCGAACCCGACGGTGAACAGCGCGATTTCCGAACTCCCGGCGGCCGCGGCCATCGACGCGATCAGCGACGAGTCGAGTCCGCCGCTCGCGAAGACCCCGGTCGGACCGCTGGAGTACAGCTGGCCCTCCACGGCGTCCCGGAGCGCCGACTCGATCGCGTTTCCGGCGTCGGGTGCCTCGACGGGCTCGATCTCGTCGGGATGCCAAAAGGTGCGACGATCCGCCGCACTCCGCGACAGCGCCACCACACTGCCCGCGGGGACCTTGGCGACATCCGCAAAGGGCGTGGCGGGCTCCCGCACATAGCCGAGTGCGATCAGCTCGCGGATGGCCTCGGTGCTGAGCCGACGCGGCACCCCAGCGTCGAAGAGCGGAGGAATCTCGGACGCAAACACGCACTCGGTACCGAGCCGCGCGTAGAAGAGCGGCTTCTCTCCGGCGCGGTCTCTCGCGAGGAGCAGTTCCCCGGCGCGGAGGTCCAGAATCGCGATGGCGAACATGCCTTCGAGCTCCCGGAAGCACGCGGCACCGAGATCGAGGTACGCCGGCACGATCACTTCGACGTCGTTTTGCGAGGTGTAGGGGAATCGCGGCCAGCGTCGTTTGAGCGCGGATGCGTTATAGATCTCGCCGTTGCAGACCATCACGACGCGCCGAGTGGGATCCACGCACGGTTGGGGCAGGGGGCCGTGGGGATCCACGATTCGCAGGTGTTGCGTTCCGAGCGCATGCGTCGGTCCGACGACCCGGCGATCGCCGTCCGGACCCCGGTGGCGCAGTCCGCGCGCCATCCGGTCGAGCCGCTCCGGACGGGTCAGGGGGCCGTCCCAGCTCACAATCCCGTAGATGCCGCACACGGTTCAGGGGGACCGCGCGAGCGGTGCCGGGCCGCAGGGGCCATACGCGACATACTTCCGGGATGTCGCAATGATGGGCAGATGGTCGTCGAGCACGCCTCGGCGCCGAGTGTCGTCGGTGCGGAGTACGAAGACACTCGGCCGGTCGCACGCGATTGCCGCTTCGTGCCACCACTCGCCCGTCCGAATCGTGGGCGCCTGCCGCCAGATCTCGGGATGACGTAGGAGGTAGTTGCTCGTGAGCTCCGACGCGTCATCGGTAACCAGCGTGATGGTTCGATCCAGATAGAACGGCAGCGACAGCGGATAGGCGTGCACCGCAACGATCCGCGCACCGCGTGGGCTCACGCGCTCGATGGCCGCCGCGAGCCCCACTGCGGAGCGATCTTCTCCGATGGCTTGCATGAGATCCGCGCTCACCACCGGGATCACCGTGATGGGTGCCGCCAGGGCCGCCAGGACCAAGGGCCGCCAGCCGCGTCCCACCCACACGATGAGACCCGCCACGATGCTCGCGGCGGCGAGTTGGAGGGCCACCGGCGGCACCGCCTCCGCGATGTCAGGCGCCGCGTTCACCAGCGGCGCGATCCGGTGGCGCAGCGCGGCAAGCGCCAGCCCGGCCGCCAGGAGCGCTGTACCGGCGGCGGGCACTCCCACCCTGCGACGCGCGATCCCATGCCATGCGATGGCGACCAGGAGCCCGAGGGCTGGGATGATCGGCAGCACATACTGCGGACGTTTTGAGGCGGTGAGAGAGAAGAACGCCAGCGGAAGCAGCACCCACAGGAGCAGGAATGTGACCGAGGGAGTCCACTCGGCTCGAGACCGCAGGCGGCGGGCGAGGTGGGGGATGTGCGCGCCGAGCACCACAGTCCAGGGGAGTGCGCCCGCGGGGAGGATTGCCAGGAAGTACCACACCGGCTCCGCGCGCCCAAGTGCGTCTCCCGAGAGCCGGGCGGCGGTCTCGGTGAATATTACATACCGGACGAAGTCCGGCGCGTCGCGCGCCATCGCGGCGACCCAAGGAATCACGATCGCGGGAACGAGTAGGATCGCAACGGGATCGACGAGCGAACGCAGGCGACCGCGCCACCATGCGTAGGGTACGGCAATCAGCAACGGCAGCAATACCGCCACCGGGCCCTTTGTCAACAAGCCCAGCGCCATCGCTCCCCATGCACCGGCACGCCACAGGTCCACGGCGTGGCCGACCCGTGATCGTTCGACCACCTCGTGCAGGCACATGACGGCCGTCACGACCCAGAACGTGAGGGTCGCGTCGAAGATCACCGTACGGGAGTATGCCAAGGTCAGCGGCGTCGCCGCCGTCGACACGACGGCGGTGACTCCCCCCGCGCCATCCGTCAGCCGCGTGGCAAACCATCCCACCAGGACGAGCGTGCCCATCGTGAAGAGGAGCGACGGCAGGCGTGCAATTGCCGGGTTGCGGCCAAAGGCCTCCATGGCCAGCGCGGTGACGGCGAAATGCAAAACGGGCTTGTCCACGTACGGCAGCCCGTTCAGTCTCGGGAGCAGATACCCATTGCTCACCGCCATCTCCCGGGCCACTTCGGCGTTGCGTCCCTCGTCGGGGTCGAGGAGCGGATATCGTCCGAAGTTGGCGAGCAAGCCCGCGGCGACCACGGCAAGGACGAGCGCGTACCCCCAGCGATCCCGCGTCCGCACCGTCGTCCTCTGGCAGGCTAGTTGACGGAGGGCGAGGCGTGGTGCCCCGGCGCGCCCTGTGCGACGGTGAGCGGAAGGTCGGTGCGGATCGAGTCGTCGATCGTAATCTCGAATCGGTAGCGGCCGGCTCGCTGGATGGGGACGTCGAACACGAGCACGGCGCCGGCCTCGATCTCGAGCACGCCGGCCGGGGGCTCCGCGAACGTCACGGTGCCTTGGCCCGCCAGTACCTCGGCGTCATCGGGGTCCAGCAGACGAATACGTATTGGGTGCTCCCCGACCTCGGTGCGCCGCCCCTTGAGTCTGAGGACGAGGTGTAGCCGGGGGTGCACGGCGGGAAACCGACCGACCCAGATGTGTTGGAAGATACCCATGACCGAGAGTTTGCCTAATCGATCGATCAAGGCGTAGTCACAGCACACGGCGAATTCAATCTTCATGTGTGAAGCTCGCGAAAGTGTCCATGAGGGCCTGCACGGTGTGCGCGGGAGGCGCGCATCGCATGCCGGTGCATACGTACGCGGCTGGGGTGGTCCCCGCGAGCATGCCGCGAATCGAAGCGGGGAGTCGTTCGGCTGCGTTGTCCGATGCCAGGTACTGGATCACCGAGCGCGGCGGCCGACCCCGGCGAGCCGCCCAACGAAGGCGACGGGTCGCCTCGGCCTCCCCCACGATGGCAATAACCGTATGGGCGCGCGTGGCCCAATCGAGCGCACGCGTCAGGGTGGCACCGAAGACCGCGAGCCCGGGGACGTTGCCTGCCATCGGTTCGAGGAGCGCGTCGCGCGCGTCACGCCACTCCGGCTCTTCGGTGAGCGCCCACAGGCGCGAGAGTACGATTGCCGCCACGGCATTGGGCGACGGTGTCGGCGAGTCCTGAATCGGCACGATCTCGTCGGCGAGCATGGCGCCGTCTTCCGGTCCGCGCAGGGCGTCTCTGAGCCCACCGGCGGTGGCGCCATAGTCGCCCAACACTTGTGTCATGAGGCGGGTTGCGCGCTCCAGCCAACCGGGGTCGCCCGTGGTTTCGAACGCATCCAGTGCGGCGTTCGCGGCGTGCACCTGATCGTCCAGGATCCCCATCACGCCGCCGCCAACGGCGTGTCGCATGCCACCACCGAGATCCGGCGCGGCGGCTTCCGCGAAGAAGCGCTCCAGGGACGCGAGCGCATGCCGTTCGATGTCATCGCGCTCGAGCAACGCGGCCGCGTCGAGCAGGGCCGAGATCATCATGGAGTTCCACGCCGTGTAGAGGGTGCGATCGACAAATGGCGTGGGGCGGTTACCTCGGTGCGCGAGCAAGGCCGTACAGCCCGCGGCGAGCAGTGCGCGGATCTCGCTCTCGTCGCGGCGCAAGATAGTCGCCAACGCGGACGGAGACTGCTGCACGTGGAGCACGTTCTTCCGCGGGTTGTGGTGCATTTGACCGGATGCCCCGATGCCGAAGTATCTGGTGACGACCTCGTACACGTCGTCACTCAGCACCTCGGCCACCTCGTCGGTCGTCCACGTGAAGTAGTCTCCGTCGTCGCCGGGTGCGACGTCCGCATCCTGCGATCCGGCATAGCCGCCCATGGGGTCGGCCATGACCTCCATCGTCCAGCGCACGATGCCGTTCACCACATCGCGCAGCAGCGATCGATCCGCGCCAGGCAGGTCGAGAGCGGCCGCGCGGGCGTACACGCCCAGCAGTTCCGCATTGTCGTACAGCATCTTCTCGAAATGTGGGACGATCCAGCGGGCATCCACCGAGTAGCGGTGGAACCCGCCGCCGAGGTGGTCGTAAATCCCACCGTGCGCCATGCCAACCAGCGTGCGGGACACGATCTCGGCCGCCCACGCGTGCCCGGTGTCTTGGTAGTAACCCAGGAGAAACTGACACGCGCCGCCATGAGGGAATTTCGGTTGGGTACCGAATCCGCCGTTACGAAAATCGAAGGCGCGCGCCATGGAATCGGCCGCGAGGTCGAGCAACGCGGGATCGAGCGCGCCACGCTGGAGGTCGGTGCGATAGGTTCGCAGATGGTTGGCGAGCTCCCCGGCCTGGGTGTGAATCTCGTCTGGCGTTTCCCGATAGCGTTGGGCCAGTTCCGCGAGCACGGTCCGCAAGCCCGGTCGCCCTTGGCGTGTATCGGGAGGGAAATAGGTGCCGCCGTAAAAGACGTCACCGTTGGGCGTCAGGAACGCCGTCAAGGGCCAGCCTCCCTGACCGCTCAGCGCCTGGACGGCGCGCTGATACCGGGCATCGACGTCCGGCCGCTCGTCACGATCGACCTTGATGCAGATCCAATCCCGATTGAGCAGCTGGGCCACTGCTGGATCCTCGTAGGACTCGTGATCCATGACGTGGCACCAGTGACACCATACCGCGCCGATGTCGAGTAAGATCGGCTTCGACTCCGCCACTGCTCGTTCGAAGGCCTTGCGACTCCACGGGTACCAGTCGACGGGCTGGTTCGCCGCCGACCGCAGGTACGCGGACTGTTCGCTTGCGAGCCGGGAGCTCATGCGGCGTGTGACGCCCCCCGCGCGGACGGGCACAAATCGCGAACGGGGCAGATCTCGCATTGCGGTGCGCGCGCGTCGCAGATCTGCCGGCCGTGATGAATCACGAGATGGGAAAAGAGGGTCCACGTGTCTCGCGGGATCAACCGCATGAGATCCCGCTCGATCTTGACCGGGTCCCGCTCCCTGGTGAGGCCCAATCGGCCGGCGATGCGTTGCACGTGCGTGTCGACGACCACACCTTCGTTCTTGCCGAAGGCATTCCCCAAGACGACGTTCGCCGTCTTGCGGCCGACCCCCGGCAACGCCACGAGCTCCTCCATGGTGTCGGGCACGCGGCCGTCATGGCGGTCCACAAGTCGCTGCGCCATGGCGATCACGGACTTTGTCTTGTTCCGAAAGAACCCCGTCGAGCGGATCGCTTCCTCGAACTCGGGCGGGTTGGCGTTGGCGTAGTCCTCGGCGGTTCGATACCGCTTGAACAGCGTTCTCGTGACCATGTTCACGCGCACATCGGTGCACTGCGCGCTCAGGATCGTAGCGACCAGCAACTCGAGGGGGTTGTGATGATCGAGCGCACAGCGTGCGGCGGGGTAGCGGCGTGCGAGGGCATCGATGATCGGACCGATCCGCTGGTGGGGTCCGTGCGCCATCGGGCGCCGAGGGAGGCTGCTCATCGTCGTCGCCGCGCCGCGAACGCTTCGAAGTGCGCGAGCGATCGTGTGTTGAGAACTTGTGCGGCAGTCAGGCCGCCTTTGCGCGCGACGGTGACGCCCAGGCCCACGTTGTCCATGCCCGTAATGCCGTGCGCGTCGGCACCGATGGAGATCGTCACACCCTTGGCCGCCGCGCGGCGCACCGATCGCCAGTCGAGGTCCAGGCGCTGCGGGTCGGCGTTGATCTCGATGGCAATCCCGGTGCGAGCCGCCTTGTCGAACACGGCGTCGAGGTCCACCGGATAGGAATTGCGTGACCGCAGCAGCCGGCCGGTCGGATGTCCCAGGATGACCATGGACCGATCATCCATTGCGCGGAGGATGCGTTCCGTCATGTCCCGCTCGCTCATGCCGAGCTGGGTATGTACCGAAGCGATGACGAAGTCGAACCGGGCCCGCAGGTCCGCGGAATAGTCGAGCGTGCCGTCGGGGAGGATGTCGGCCTCGACCCCTTTGAGGACCCTGAACCCTTGCAGTGACGCGTTGACCGCGTCGATCTCGGCATGCTGCCGGGGGACGTCGTCCGCACCGAGGCCACCCGCCTCGAGGGCGGCCTGACTGTGATCGGTGATCCCCAGATAGGTGTAACCCGCTGCCCGGCAGGCTTCTGCCCACTGCGCGATGGTACTCACCCCATCCGAGTAGTTGGAATGACAGTGCAGAAACCCGCGGAGATCGGCCGTGTCGACGAGATGGGGCAACGCGTCGGCGGCGGCGAGTTCGATCTCGATATCCCCCTCACGCAGCTCGGGTGGCACGAAGGGCAATGCGAGCACCCTGTACACATCGTGCTCTTCCGGGCATGGAAGCAACCGGCCGCCCTGGATGAGCCCCTCATCGGACCACGTGACCCCCAGGGCCTCGGCGCGCGCCTTGAGCGCTCGGAGATGGCCCGCGTTCCCCGTTACGGTGAGCAACTGGAACCCGAAGCGTTCCGGGAGTGCCCAGTACACGTCGACCGCGGCGCCCGAGGTGAATCGCAGGGTGACGGCCTGTTCGTGCACGGACTCGCGAACGCTCGCCAGTCGGCCCAGGCGCTCGACGAGTGCCGCGGGATCTCCCCGCAGTTCCACGACGAAGTCGAGGTCGCGAATCAGCTCGCTGCCGCGTCGGAGACTGCCCGCGACGGCGACGCGCGTGATGCCCTCCACCGCCTCGAGAATGCGGGTCAGCTCCGCGGCGTCCTGGCGAGCGTGGTGCAACAGACGCACTTCGGCGATTTGGCGGCGGTACTGTATTCCTCTCAAGACGCGTTCCGCGGTGCGCGGCCCGAAGCGCGGCACGCGCGCGAGCCGGCCATCTCGCGCCGCGGCTTCGAGTTCATCCACGGAGTCGACGCGGAGCGCCGCATGGATCTGCCGAACCTTGGCAACGCCAAGTCCCGGCACTTCGAGCATCGCGACCAGGCCGGGCGGAATCGAGTCTCGAAGCGACGCCAAGGTGGCGCTCCGCCCGGTGTCGAGGAGGTCGGCGATGACTTCCTGCGTGGTTGGGCCCACCCCACGCAATTCGCCCAGCGTCCCCTCGCGCAAGGCGGTGCGCAGGTCGCCGTTGAAGTGGGCGATGGCCCGGGCGGCCGTGCGATAGGCACGGACGCGAAAGGCGTCGTCACCCCGCAGTTCCAGGTATGCCGCGATCTCATCGAGCGCGGCGGCGACGTCCTTACGATCCATGCGCGGCGAGCATCGTTGTGGGGGTAACCGCCAAACTACTTGGGTGCACGGCTCACCGCGAGCAGGGCGAGGTGCAGGAGTTCCGCGGTCGTACACACCGAGTACAGGCCAGCCGCCTCGCCGCCGGGCAGGACAGGAGCGAACGGGGGCGTGCGAGCCAGGGACGGTGCGGCCAGCACCTCCTCCCCGGCGGCGGTGAGGGCGACGTGGCTGAACCCGAACCGTTCCGGTCGGAGCCCGAGAATTGCCACGACGGTCCAGGCGTGGCGGGCACCCGCCGCCACGAAGAACCCGTCGATCGGCTCGTGCGGCGCTTGCGTGTTCACCTGTGCCCACAGCAGACGCTCGGGGAGTTGGCAGTACACCGCTCCGCGAGGAATCACGGGCAAGGCGGCGGCACGCGGCTGGCCGGCGATGACGGAGGTGAGGTGTGCCCCCGCGACGGCGAAGGTCACCTTGCCCGCGTTCCAGTAACGGAACGCCGCGTACAGCGTGTGGAGATATTCGACTGCCGCCGCGGGGGTCTGCCGCACGATGTCTGGCGCCTCGATCTCCTGGAGCAGGTGCTGCACGGTCGCGCAGGGCGCAAACTGGGCAATGTCGCGCAGGTCCCGATGCTGTTCCTGGGCCTCCGCCACGATCTCGGCGAAGCGGGATTCGGCGATCTCTCCGAACGCCAGATCGAACGGGTGCGGCCTGGTCACGCGCTCGCCGGGAGAAACTCGTCGAGCACCGCACGGAAGTGCTCGAACTCCTCCACATGGGGGACATGGCCCGACTGATCGAACGACTCGAAGCGCGCGCCGAGAAGATCGGCCGTCTCGCGGGCCGTGGCGAGCGGTACGGGGTCGTGCGCTCCGTGCACGACGAGCGCCGGAACGGTGAGCGCACGCAACTGCTCGCGCAGATCGAATCCGTCCAGGCTCTCCCACACTTCGTTCTGCGTCCGGGCGGTGATCCGAAACGGCGTGAGATTCCGTGCCATCGTGAAATCCCGGAAGTACCCGGCCACGGCCAGTTCGAATGTCTGCTTGCGATAGGCCTCGGGGTCACGCACCCGCAGGTTAGATGCCTGCACCGCCCGGCGGGCCGCGACCACATCAGGCGCGCGCATCCGCTCGGCGAAGCGCGCTTCGAACGTCGCGCGACCAGCCAGGCTCGTGGCAGCCGGGGAGACCAACGCCAGTCGTTCGACGCGTGTGGGGTGCCGCGTCGCGTAGAGCAGCGCGAGCAGCGCGCCCCACGAGTACCCGAGCAAGGTGAGCCGCTCGAGACCCCAGGTCGCGCGCAGGGCGTCCAGATCGGCCACGTGGTGCCTCCAGCCCACCGGGACGTCGCGGCTCACGGGCGATCGGCCGCCGCCCCGCTGGTCGAAGTAGCGCAGGGTACGCCCCTTCGCGAGGGCATCGTACTGCGGCAGCAGGTAGTCGTGGTGCGCGCCGGGTCCTCCGTGCAGCACGACGGTCGTCGGTCCCTCACCCATCACGCGCGTGAAGAGCTGAATGCCGTTCACGGCGACCATGGCGGTCGTGGCGCTCACAGCAGCGTGGCAAGTGCGTCGGCTACGTCGCGGACGGCCGATTCCTCAGCGTCGGTGAAGCCGGCGGGCACATCGCTGTCGATGTCGATCTGCCCGAGAATCTCGTCGTGCCGGCGGATCAGCACGACCAACTCGGACTTGGTTTCGATGCTGCACGACACGTAGCCGTCGGCGCAGCTCACGTCGGCCACGTTGAGATCACGCTGCTCCGCCACTGCCTTGCCGCAGATGCCGGTACCGACGGGAATCTCCGTCAAGTCGGTCGCGCGTCCGTCGTGCGCCTCCAGGCGCAGCACGTCTCCGTGGAGCATGTACAGATACACGCTGGTGTACGGCGGACCCGCTTCCCGGATGCGCGTGGCCGTGAGCTGCAGGAGCTCCGCGCGCGACGCGTCACGGCAGAAGGCGCCGTGCAAGGCCTTGGCGATCGGCTCCGGCCGGAGGACTGCGCTAGTCACCGCGCGTGCCGAGGGTTGCCTCGAGCTCGAGTCGCTCACCGTCACGCAACACGACGACGGTGATCGTATCGCCGGGCTTGTACGAGCGGAGGGCATCAGTCATGCCGTAGAGGTCTTTGACCTCGAACGTGCCGAGTTGAATGATGATGTCGCCGGCCTGCATCCCGGCGCTTTCCGCCGGGCTCCCCGCCCGCACGCCGCTGAGTCGCACACCACCGGGTGACTCGCTCATGTCGGGGATCGTCCCCAGCCACGCGCCGTACCCGCCGCTGGTTGCCTGCACTGGGGCTGCCACCTCGACGAACGTGAGAGGCTCCTCCCGTGTGGCGAGGGTCCAGGCCAGATCGCTGGCCAATTCCGCCACGCGCACCAGACCGTCCGCGTTGATGCGCTGCCAGTCGTCGGTCGTGCGGTGGTAGTCCTCGTGCGTGTTCGTGAAGAAATGCACCACCGGAATGCCCTGCGCGTAGAACGACGACTGGTCGCTCCGTCCCCACGGATCTCCCGACCCGGCGATCGCCAGCCCATACTCGCGGTTAGCGGCCTCGAGAAGTCCGGGGAGTTCCTCGGCGGAATTCGTGCCGATGGCCATCAACGAATCGCCGCTCAACCGCCCGACCATGTCGAAGTTGATCATCGCGTAGGCGCTGGAGAGATCGCGCGTGGGGTTGCGGGTGAAATGCTCCGAACCCAGCAGGCCCAGTTCTTCGGCGGTGAACGCGATGAACAGGAACGCGCGGCGATCGGCGGGCTCGTGCCGTGACAGCAGGGTGGCGGCCGCCATCAGTGCCGCGGTGCCCGACGCGTTGTCATCGGCGCCATTGTGCACGACTCCGGTCGAATCGGGATCGAGGCTGCCGGGTCCACCGTAACCCAGATGGTCGTAGTGGGCTCCCAGCACTACCACCTCGTCCGCCAGCCGTCCGCGCCCAGGCAGCAGGCCGACCACGTTGCGCACGGCGGCGGACTCCAGGCCGCTGTGGGCCAGGGCGGGAGCCGTTGGGTCCAGCGTGAAGTCCTGGAAATATCCATCCGTGCCCGCCGGCGTGAGCCCGATCGCCGCGAATCGCCTGGCCACATATGCTGCGGCGCTATCCAGACCCGCGGTGCCGACGCCGCGACCCTCGAGGCGGTCGTCGGCCAGGTAGCGCACATCCCCACGGGCACGCTCCACGAGCACCGCGCCTCCCGCAAAGGTCTGGGCGAGCGCTGGCACGCTCGTGACAACGAAGGCACTCGTTATGACGACGGCGCCGAGGAATCGTCTGTGATGCATCGTCCGGTCTCGTGTGATTCGGGTGGAAGTCATCCATCGTCGCTCGGCATGGTGCGGTTCCAGCTCACGTTCCGCCTGAGCAACGCTGAAAGGTAACGAGGGGCACCGAGCCTCAGCGCGGTACGAAATCAGTCGTCGGCGTGACGCGCCGGGCGAACGCCGCCAGCAGCTGCGCGGCTCGCTCGAGGTCTTTGGTGTCCACCATTTCGTTCGGGCTGTGCATGTAGCGATTGGGCACGGACACGAGCCCGGTGGCGATGCCCTGGCGCGCGGTGTAGATGGCGTCCGCGTCGGTGCCGGTGTCGCGGGGGGCGGCCTGCACCGTGTACGGGATCTTGGCCCGTTCCGCCGTGGTCGCGAGAAGATCGAAGACCAACGGGTTGACCGACGAACCGCGCGACAACACCGGTCCTCCCCCGAGCGAAAAGTCACCGTGCTCACTCTTCGAGCTGCCCGGGTGATCGGTCGCATGCGTGACGTCCACGACAATGGCCACGTGCGGGTCCACGGCGGCCGCGCTGGTCCGGGCTCCGCCTCCGGCCCACGCGATCTCTTCTTGGGTCGTCGCGACGGCAAACACCGCCGCCTTCGGTCTGCGTCTGGCAAGTTGGCGCAGCGCTTCGAGCACTACGAAGGCGCCGATCCGATTGTCGATGCTGCGGGACGCGATCCTCCCACCCGGCAGCGCCAGGGTGGAGGAGGCGAGCACGGCGGGGTCGCCGACCCGCACGCGCCTGAGCGCTTCCTTCTTCGATCTGGCGCCGATGTCGATCCAAAGATCGGTCGCCTTGGTCGCCTTGTCGCGCTCGTCCGGCTTGATCAGATGCACGGCCTTGCGGCCGACGACACCGGCGACCGGACCCGAGCGCGCCAGGATCACGACCCGCTGGCCGACCAGCACCTGTGCGTCCCAGCCGCCGATGGGCGCGAACGAGAGGAATCCCTCGGCGTCCGCGTGCACGATCATCAAACCGATCTCGTCGATGTGGCCGGCCAGCATGACCCGGGGACTCCCGTCCGGGTTCACGGCCGCGACGGAGTTTCCCGTGACGTCGACGGTCACCTGATCGGCGAATCGAGACGCCTCCTCGCGCCACACGCGCGCCGGTGCAGTCTCGAAACCAGACGGCCCCGGCGTGTCGAGGAGCCGTTTGAGGAAGTCCAGTGATGCCGCACGCATGGGTGCCATATCAGGCCGTCGCCAGTCGGGTCAAGGTGGCCGTGAGGAGTCGGTAGAATCGGTCGACCGACGCAATGTGCACCCGCTCGGCTGGCGAGTGCGGGAACTCGATCTGCGGCCCGAACGAGATCATGTCCATCCCCGGCACCTTCTCACCAATGATGCCGCATTCGAGGCCGGCGTGGATTGCCTTGATCTCGGGAGTCGACCCGAGCACCTGCTCATGCATCTGCCGCACCACCGCAAGAAGGGGGGATTGAAGGTTGGGCTTCCAGCCGGGGTATCCATTCCCCTCGATCACCTTCGCTCCTGCCAGCGTACCGATCGCACGAATCCGCTGTCGCAGCCCCTCGAGCGCAGAGCGCACCGACGACCGGCTGCTGAGGCCGATGGCCAGCGCTCCGTGCGCTTCCACCACCGTCGCGAGATTGGTGCTGGTCTCTACGAGGTCCCGAATGTCATAGCTCATCGACAGCACCCCGTGCGGCAAGGCCGTGAGCAACGCGAGCACCGTGGCGGATGTCCCATCGGTCCAGGCACGGTCGATCGCCCGGGGGTCCCCGACGCGCAGAGCGATGTCAGGATCGGCCGCGCCGTACTCCATGCGCAGGTCCTCCACGGTCTCGGTGATGGCGGCGGAGCAGCGGTCGAGTTGGGCCGAGGGAACGCACACCACCGCTCGCGCTTCGCGTGGGATCGCGTTGTGTTTGTTCCCTCCGGCAAACTCGGCCAAACGGATCGGCACCTCGAGCGACGCCGCGTACAACGCGCGCGCCAGCAGCTTGACGGCGTTCGCGCGCTGGAGATGGATGTCGACGCCGGAATGACCGCCGCGCATTCCCGTGAGCGCGACGTCGAGCGCGCGCTCCCCGTCGCCGCACGGCGCCCAGGAGAGCGCGACATGCAGATCGGTGTCCGCGCCGCCGGCGCACCCCACGTACAGCGCACCTTCTTCTTCGGAGTCGAGGTTCAGCAACCGTCGGCCTGACAGGAGTTGCGGCGACAGCTGTGACGCGCCGGTGAGTCCGGTCTCTTCGTCGATCGTGAACAGCAGCTCGAGTGGCCCGTGTACCAAGTCTGGATCGACCGCGACCGCGAGCATCGCCGCGACGCCGATGCCATTGTCCGAGCCGAGAGTCGTTCCGCTCGCCGTCAAGTAGTCGCCGTCCCGGCGGGCAACGATCGGATCCCGATCGAAGTCGTGCGCCACGTCGGCATTCTTGTCGTTCACCATGTCGAGATGTGACTGCAGCACCGTCACCGGGACCGCATCGTGGCCCGACCGGGCGATCTTGCGGACGACCACGTTCCCGGCCGCGTCCACCTGATGCGACAGTCCGTGACGCTCGGCGATCTCGACGACGTAGGCCCGGGCCGCAGCTTCGTTCTTGGAACCGCGCGGGATGGTCAGAATGTGGTCGAAGTGGCCCCACAGGGCCGCCGGCGCGAGTTCCGCGACGAAACTCATCATACCCCCCTTCGGTGTCGGTGAATTCTAGCTCGCGAACCTGCCAGACACGAGAGCGATCGGCGGATTGGTTTGACAGCGCGTCGGGACAAGCGCTAAGATGCCCCGTCTCTCAACCACCGCGGCCCCGGGGATCTCTATGAGCGACCGAGCTCACCAACCGTTCGTACCGGCGTCCACCGAGATGCCGGAACTCACGTTCAAGGCGCTTTTTCTTGGCATCCTGATGGCCATTGCCCTCGGCGCGGCGAACGCCTATGTCGGCATGCGCGCCGGCCTGACCGTCGCAGCGACGTTCCCGGCGGCGGTCGTAGCGATGGCGCTGCTGCGCGGCTTCCGGGGGACCATTCTCGAGGAGAACATCGCGCGGACCACCGCCTCGGTCGGCGAGGCCCTCGTCGCGGGCGCCATCTTCACGATTCCCGCATTCGTCATCAGTGGAGCATGGGACGAGCTGCGCTATCTCCAAAGCACGGCGATCATGCTGATCGGTGGTGTGCTCGGCGTGCTGTTCGTGATCGTGCTTCGCCGAACACTCGTGGTCGAGGCGGATCTCCCGTTCCCCGAGAGCGTGGCGACGGCCGAGATCGTGAAGGCCGGCCAGGGCGGTCAGACCGGGGCCAGGTTCCTGTTCGGCGCGATGGGGCTGGCGGCGCTGTGGGAGCTATTGAAGAACTCGAACGGCATCCACTTGGTGCGGGACAGCGCCAACACCTTCGCGTCGTTCGGGCGATCCACCATCCAGGTTCTCCAGGAGCGCGTCGAATACGCCGGCGGGATGCTGTTCGCCGCGCCCAGCGCATCGCCGATGCTGATGGGCGTGGGCTTCATTGTCGGAACGCGCATTTCCGCGGTGTTGTTCGCGGGAGCGGTGATGGGCTGGCTGCTGCTGGTGCCGCTCGCGCTGTTTCTCAATCCCGGAATCACCGCGGCGATGGCGCCCGGGGATACGATGACCGATCTCGCGAACACGATCTGGTCACGTCAGATCCGCCCCCTCGCGGTGGGGACGATGATCGTGGCCGCGTTCTACACGCTGTACAACCTGCGCGGGTCGCTCGTCGCCGGCATCGGGAAGGCAATCCGGCAAATCAACCTGGCCGGCGGCGGCGGCGTCGATCGCACGGATATCGACTTGAACTTCAAGAAGACCGCGCTGGCCATTGCCGCCGCCTCGATCGCCACGTTCTTCCTGTATTGGAACTTCTCGGGTTCGGTGGTCGGGGCGGCGTCGCTCACGGTCGTGATGGTGATCGTGGGATTCCTGTTTGCTGCCGTGGCGGGGTACCTCGTCGCGTTGATCGGGAGCTCGAACAACCCGATCTCCGGCCTCACGCTCAGCGCGCTCCTGATTGCCGCGATTCTGATGGTGCTGCTGGGCGTCACCGACGTGCGCGGCGTTGCCGGTGTGCTCGGCGTGGCCGGGGTGGTGTGCTGCGCAGCCGGCGTCGCCGGCGACATGATGCAGGATCTCAAGGTCGGGCACTTGCTGGGTGGCACGCCGTGGCGGATGGAGATCGGTGAGATTGTCGGCGTGATCGTCGCGGCCTTCGTGCTCGCCCTGCCGCTGATGGCGCTCGACCGCGTATACGAAATCGGGTCGGCCGCGCTGCCGGCGCCGCAGGCCGGCTTGATGGCGCTGATGGCGAACGGGATCGTCGCCGGCGAGATGGCGTGGCCCCTGGTGATCGTCGGGATGTTCTTGGCCGTTGGGCTCATCCTCATCAAGGCGCCGGCCCCGATGCTCATCGCGGTCGGGATGTACCTGCCGTTCGAATCGACCTCCGCGATCTTCGCGGGCGGTTTGGTCAAGTGGCTCTTCGACTGGCGCATTAAGAGGGCGAATGTCGGCGCGGACGACAGGCAGCGTGCGGAGAACATGGGGATCCTGATTTCCTCCGGGTTCATTGCCGGAGAATCGCTGATGGCCGTGGTGCTGGCGCTGCTGGTGATCGGTGGCGACTTCGCGCCGTGGCTCCTATCGATTCAACGCTTGGCCGGCGGCATGGAGCCGAGTTTCTTGCTGAGTCTCATCGCCTATCCCCTGGTGATCTACATGCTCGCGTGGCGGACGATCGGGCACATGCGGGAGAGCAGCCTGCCCGCCATCAAGGTCGGCGAGTGACCTCCTCCGCCGCTCGAGACTTCAACCGCCTCCCCCCGGGGAGGCGGTTTGGTTTCCCGCGACGGCGGGGGGGCGTACGTTGAGATGTTCGGTGTTCGTCGTCGGGATCCGCTGCAAGATGTGAATCTCCTGGAGTTGGCCCCCGTCCGGTTGGCCGATTGGGAGGATGCTGACGATCGGGTCGTGCTGATTCGTCCGACGCCACGCGACCGCGGCGTTCGTGGGGTGGTGAGACGGCTCCTCAACCAGGCGGCGACCCAGCGGATTCGGCTCGATCCGATTGGCGCCGCGGCGTGGCTCGCGCTGGACGGTACGCGCTCCGTGACGGAGGTTGCCGAACTGCTGCGCGCCGAGTTCGGCGAGCGAGTCGAGCCCGCGGAGCAGCGTGTCGGCGCGCTCGTGCAAATGCTCAGGCGCGAAGGCTTCCTGGGCTATCCCGGTTTCGACGTGACTGACTGAGTCCTGGGGAGCGGCGAGCCGTCTCTTAGATGGCCGTCTTGTCCTCTTCCCGCCGGTACCACTGGAAGAACAGGATGGACGCAGTCGTGAAGATCACAAGACCGCCACCGATCTTCATGGTGAGACCTGCGATCTGCTGGTCCTGTACGGCCGAGAGCCCCGAGACGCGTGGCGCCAGTTCGTACAGAGCGTAGATCGGATACTCGGCGAACGTCAGGAAGCTCGCGGGCACGGTCGGCAAGAACAGATTGGCCATGGCGAAAATGATGCGGCCCGGAAGCCGCATCGGCGCGAGTTCCGGCAGGGGGGCCATGATCGGAATCCAGAAGGCAAATCCCGCGATCGCCCAACTGACGTCGATGGCGAACGACCCCAATTGCGAGACCTTCAGGGTATCGACCACGGCGGGCAGGTGGGTTGCCACCATGACGACGTTGAAGATCGCGAACGCGATAAGGGGTCTGGTGAGGCCTCGCGCGATGCGCAGTCGCACTCCGGTTCCCAGCCACTGCCGTAGCATCCACGGAGGGGAACCGTGCAGCAGCAACGGCGGGACGATGAGGGCGAGCACCAGGTACTGCGCGGTGTGGACGCTGGCGAGATAGCCGGCGGCAAGCGGACCGAGCGGCCAATCCAACATCGCCCAGACGAGCAGGACGCCCAGCGCGAACGAGCCACCCTGCCCGGGGGTGACGTGCGTTCGCCCAGCGGCGCGGCGTGCGGTGGCGACATATCCCACAATCAGGGACCCAACCACCAGCCACACCCCCGGATATGCCTGCCAGGTCCACGACCATGGTGCATTCTGGGCCGAGCACCACCACGTGACGTTCACTGATCGATGCGGGCCCAGTCTCCACGCACCAGCCGGGGCAGGTCGTGCGCCCAGTCCTCCTGCCGAGTGCCCGACGGGTACATGACGTGGGCGCGCTCGTCCTCGGTGTACGCGATGATTTGCGCGGCGTGCCCCATGGCGTACCCGCCGTCGTTCGTCGGGACCTTCACGGCGGGCGCGAGCCCGACGCTCCGCAGGATACGGTTCACCTCGTCGAGCGGACCGGCCAGTCCCACGAACGCCGGATCGAAACGATCCAGCCACGCGCGGAGGCGATCGGGCGTGTCACGCGCCGGATCGGTGGTGACGAACACCACGCGTACCCGGTTGGCGATCTCGCCGGGTTGCCTGTGCAGGACCGCCGCCAAGTTGGCCAGTTGCACCGGGCAGACATCGGGACAATTGGTGAAGCCGAAAAACAGCAGCGTGACCGATCCGGACGTTTCCTTGCGGAATGCGAAATCGTCCCCGTCCGTATCGGTGAGCGTGAAGTCGGGCTTCGGCCATGGGGGGGTGAGGTGAGCGCCGCGGAGCTCACCGGGTCGTGGGTCGGGCGCACCGCAGCCGTGGACCAGCGAGAGGCACAACGCGGCGAGCGCTCCGCGCGGGATCCAGCCAGGAACGACCATCAGTTGGCCATCCAGCGATCGAACCAGGTGTTGGCGATGACCTCGAACCGATCCGTAACCTGCTGCATGGCGGAGTCCACGCGGCACCCGTGATAGAACACCTGGAGGGTGCGTTGCGGCATGACGATGCTGGGCGACGGATTGGGCACGTGGCCCGTGAGCACGAAGTTCAGCCCCGTCATCATAAAGCCACTGACGGTCGTAGTGGCGGCATCGAACACGGCGGAGTCTCCCACCAGCACGACGCCGTTCCAAGTGACGGACGTGCCGGTCGTGTTCAACGCCCCCGTGACCACGAGAAGTCCGCTGCCGCTCTGGCTGAGCGTCGCGTCCCCGTCGATAAGATAGGACGACCACGTTCCGAGGTTCTCGAGCGACCTATAGCGTGCGGCGTACCCCGAGGACGCGATGGCGGGCCAATCCACACCGACCTGCTGGCGAAGGTTATTGGCGCCGCCGACGCCGTTCTCATCCAGCCCCGGAATCGTCGTTCCGGTGCAACCCGGGACGTCGACCCCGTCCGTCAGCAAGACGCCGGCACCGCTGCCGCCGCCGGCGCCACGGCGCTTGCCGGGCCCCCCCACGGTGTCCGGCAGCTCGACACGACGATGCGTCAGGAATGCGGCGGGCGGCTCGATCGTGCTGCTGCGCCATTCGGCGAGTTGCGTGACCGTCCGAAGCGCCCGCGGATCGGCGCCCACCGACGGATCGATCCGCGTGCCGAGTGAGCGGATCAGGTACACGGTGCGCCCTACGGAGTCGACCCCGACGATCCGGGCCACAACCGTCGCCGTCCCTCCGGGAGGGATGCTCGCGAACAACACGGAGTCACCGTCCGGTGGTGCGGTGCCGCGTTCGGAGTGGTAGTTGAGATACTGCGCGATTCCACTCTGCGCGATGGCGAGCGCGTCGACCA
Source organism: Gemmatimonadales bacterium (assembly GCA_036397755.1). Lineage (GTDB taxonomy): Bacteria > Gemmatimonadota > Gemmatimonadetes > Gemmatimonadales > GWC2-71-9 > CAMYLY01. The sequence goes on from DASWII010000002.1 coordinate 31,641, forward strand.
TGTCCCCGCCGCTCTCGCCGACACGCAGTTCCGCACCGACACGAACAAACGCGGCGGCCAGCAGCAGCGTGATCAAGACCAGCACGAACACAGTGAGCGGGAGGGCGAACCCTCGTTCCGAGCGTCGTGGCACCGGCGTTACCCTTCGCGGTTCACGAACCGCACGCGTGTCGTGAGTGCGAACCGGCGTGGACCGCGCTCGTTGCTCGGCCAGCGTTCGCTTTCTCCGACCACCCGAAGCTCGAGACCGCGAATACTCTCCAGGTTGGCTGGTGGGCTGGTTTGTGCCACCAGGTCGGTTCCCAGAAGGAACGCGAAACTCGAGGTAGAATCGAGCGGCGCCGCCAGCTCGACCGCGGGCTCCGTGCCGGTACGGCTCCACAGTCCCCACCGTCCGGGTACCATCGCGGAAGGAGCGAAGCGATACGTGACTTCTTCATAGAGGTAGAAGAGGGCACGAGGGTCGAGCGCCGCGGGCGGTCCAGGTCCGACCCGCTGCAAGGCGAGCATGCTGCCGCCCGGGAGGATTCGCACGCCAGCGCTGGAGCAGCTCGTGGAGTCGGCCACGCTCAGGGTGTCCGCCTCCCCGAGGCTGAAGTCGTAGCCCGTTCCGGCGCGTGTCGCCACGCCGAACCGCGTGCGCGTCGTGTCACGGCCGGGGTCCGCGGGCAGTAACGCCACGTACATGGTGTCCGCGGACCGATTGCACGCAATGCCGAACGCCATGGGGACTCGTACGGTGACGCTCTCAGGCCGGGCGGCTACCACCCCGCCGGCGGTGACCATCCGGAGGTCAACCGAGAGGACGTTCACGGTCGCCCGCGCCACCTGTCGCGCGTCCATGAGCGCTTCCTGGCGCCCCACGAGCCGGGAGTCACTCACCAGCAGCTGTGTGAGCCCCAGTCCCAGAAGCGCCGCCAACGTGACGGCGATCAACAGCTCGACCAAGGTGAACCCGCGCCGCGTCATGGTCGGCCGAATGGTGATGTGCCTTGCACCAGGTAGCGGTCGACCACGACCGTTTCCGGTAGTGCCGCGAGCTGGCCGGTGGAGACGATGACCATGGTGATGCGCTTCAGTCGCGCCGTGCTGTCCTGAACCGTGGCACAGCGGTCGTAGGTGAACACGCCCAGCGTGTCCGACACGCAGGGCAGCGCACCCGCAAGGCTATCCCACGGCAGGGCCTGCGCCCAAGCGACCGCGTTCGTCGCGGCGGCCGTGACGTACGTGTCGGCGGTCGAGCGGCGTGTCTGCCGCACCATGGCGGCCATGAGACTCCCCAGTGACATGAGCACCGTGGCGAAGATCGTCAGGGCGATGACGACTTCGATCAGCGATGTACCGCGCGTGCCACGACGCATGCTATCGCACGCTCATCCGGATCAACCCGGCGCGTGTCAACTGCACTGCACGCGTGGATTCGCCGCCCGAGATGGTGAACGTGATGTTCTGTCGCGCGAGACCGTTGGGCAGGATCTCCACCATGTTGGTCGGCGACGCGGTGACTGAGTCGATGCCGTATTCGCTGTCCGCTCCAAGGTACCGCTGACGGAGTATCCGTGAGGCGTCATCGCGTTCGCGCACGAAGAGCGTCGACATGCCGGGCACGAGGACGACCACCACCGTGGCCCGCACGCGCGCGGCCTCGGCCTGCGCAAACAGGAGATCGGCCGTGACCGCTCCCGCGGCGTGTTGCACCCGGCCGCGCTCGAGCGCCGGTGCGATGCCCACCACGGTGATGGTGACCATGACGCCAATGATGGTGAGAACCACGAGCGTTTCGAGCAGGGTAAACCCAGCGGGCGACGGCGTGCGGGTCATCGGGCTCCAGTCTCCGGCACTGGAGATTCACGCCTCCGGGCGACGAGGGCCGGCCGAATGGGCGCCCTGCGCGATCCGAGCGATTTGCCGCTCGACATCCGCGAGGAGCGCGCTCGCTCCGACGCGAAATCGGGCGGGGGACTGCCACGCGGCGCCCAGCTCCTCCTCGACGAGGAGGAGCCAGTCGATTGCCTGAGCAGCTCGCCGAATACCACCTGCCGGCTTGAGTCCGACGCCAAATCCCGTGAGCGCGTGACACTGTCGAATCGCTTGCGCCATCACTAGGCCGGCCGAAAGCGTGGCGTTCACCTTCTCCTTGCCCGTCGACGTCTTGATGAAGTCGGCGCCTGCCATCATGCATACCCAGCTCGCTCGCGCAACGTTGTGGAGCGGGCCCAGTTCGCCAGCGGCCAGAATCGTCTTGAGCCGTGCCGGTCCACAGGCGTCCCGAAACGAGCGCACTTCCCCGTACAGTGTGAGCCAATCCCCGGCAAGAACGTGCGCACGGGTAATCACCGCGTCGACTTCTCCTGCCCCTGCTCGGACCGCGGCACGGATTTCCTCCGTGTGCGGCGGCATCGGCATGCCCCTCGTCGGAAACCCCGCCGCTGCCGCCACAGGTATCCCCGTTCCAACGAGGGCATTGCATGCCGTGGACACGAAACGGGCATGGACGCACACCGCGGCGACGCGGAGCCCGCTGACGGAGGATCCGGTCGTCTCGAGGAGGTCCGCGCGGATCGGCTGACGCGCCGTGCCGCACAGCTGCTGCACCGCACGGTCGGTCTCGTCGCCCGAGAGGCTCGTCAAATCCGTGCAGGCGACGACGCGCAGAAGCCCATCCACGCCCCACGCCGTTGCCTGGCGCCGCCGGCGGATCTGGGCGGCCCGCCGTGCGACCGCACTCGGGGTCACCTCCAAGCCGTGCACCCAATCCACGTCGAACGCCACACCAGCATTACGACCGCGGACCGGGTATTCCTCCGCCATGCCTGGATCCGCGTGAGCAACGCCTTGCGTCTCTTGCGTTTGGACCATTCGACAGCGTCCGCGTGGATGAAGTGCTTAGAGGGAAGGAAGATACGGGTGCCCGCAGCGGCACGCCACGCGAGGCGCTATACCAGGAGAAACCTCGCGGCTATCGTGAGCAGCGCTCCGAGAGCGGCGCTCTGTAGCAGCACAACTCGTCCCTTCTGTCTGAGCGAATCGCGCACCGCGGCCTCGGCGATCGGTATCACCCCTTCACTGTCCACTTGACGCGCACCGCGCGACGCGAGATTGACTCATGTGCTGGTGCCCGCCTGCAGCAACCCCAGGAAGCCGCCCCAGAATGGGACAAACGTCAGCCAACGCCACCCCGGGGACGCCCCGCCGAGCGTCAGGCCGACCAGCACGACGACTCCCAGTGCGATGCTGAGAGCGCCAAGCCTGAACCGGCGGCGGCGACCGGATGCTTCGAGATTGCCGACAGCAAACATGTCTGCATCATAATCGTCCGCGCCTCGGTGTCGCTGCCCGCTGTAACCGGCCGGGGTGCCAGGCGTTACTTTATCTCTGTGATTCGCGACAGTGACCAAGCCAAGGTGGCGAATATGTACATCCTGACATTGATGCTTGCTGCGATGGGCCCGATTCAACCGGCTGCCGGACAGGAGCTCGGGTGCATCGTCATGAGAGAAACGCCGCATCCGTCCGAGCGCCCGAGTCCGCTGGATTCGGTGAGTTTCGTGGTGGCCGGCGGACACGTGAAGGTATGCTACGGCCGCCCGTCGGCGCGCGGCCGCACGATGCTCGGAGGTGAGGCGCATCCGTTCGGCACGATTTGGCGCACGGGTGCCAACGAGCCGACGATGATCCACACCGACGTGTCGTTGGAGGTGGCGGGCGTCGCCATCGAGCCCGGCTCGTATTCGCTGTACACGGTCCTCGGTGAGCGCGAATGGGAGATCATCGTCAACCGGTCCATCACGCAATGGGGTGTGGAACGCGGCTACACGGAGGAAGTGCGGGCGGAAGAGGTCGGTCGCGGACGCGTGCCCAGCGAACCGAACGCCAGCCATGTCGAGACGTTCACGATCAGGGCGGAGCCGGTGGACGCGAACAGCGTGACGCTCGTGCTGGAGTGGGAGCACATCCGCGTAGCGGTACCGATCAAGGGCCGGTAGTTCCCCGCGTCCGGCGCGGAGCGATCAGAGGTCTGCTTGACGACGCAGAACCGGCGCCGGCCCGGTGGCCGGCCGTCGACGCACCAGTGCTTGCGACGGCACTCATTTACGGCGTCGTGGCTGGTTCGCGATGGGCGTGGACTTCCCGGGTGCGACGTGCCGCTTCGCGCGCCTGGCAGCGCCGTAAGCCAGGTTGCCCCGCCGGCCGCTATCGTGCGGGCGCCTGTGTATTTGACGGACGACCGGCGAGATGGTACAGCACCAGGAGCACCGCGCTCATTGCGCTGACGCCGAACTTGACCGCTGCGGGCGCGGCGCTGGCCGAGAGAAACCCTTCGATGGTCCCCGCCAACAAGAGGATCGAAGCCGCAGCGCCCACCATCCGAATCGCGTCGCGGCCGTTGGCCACGAGCGCGTCACGGCGGGTGAGATCGCCGGGTACGAGCACCGCCTTGCCGATGAGCAGGCCGGCTCCACCCGCAATAAAGATCGCCGTGAGCTCCAGGACGCCGTGACCGGCGACGAAGGTCAACAGCCATCCCACGATCCCATAGTTGGCGAACAGCCCCATCACGGTGCCGAAGAACAGACCGTTGAAGGCGAGCACCACGACCGTGCCGATGCCGGCCGTGATGCCCAACGCGAAGGCACCGAACGCCACCTGAACGTTATTGGCGATGATCAGCGACGCCATAGTCGGCAAATAGGGAGACGGCATCTCGGCGTATCCCCGCCCCGCCTGCAACGCGTACTCGCCCGACTCCGCCCGCTCGATCATCACCGCGGGCAAGATTTCCGCGGCGAGGTCAGGTCGCTCTGTGATGAGCGCGTAGCCGGCCAACCCGGGAAGCAGAAAGAGCGCCGCCGCGAGCGCGACGAGACGGCGCTGGCGGTGGACCGCCTGCGGGAGGTCCGAGAGCAGCAGCTGCCGGAGGAGCACGCGACGAACCCCGCCGAGGCCGTACACCGCGTTGTGACCCACCCCGGCAACGCGCTCCAAGTACGTCACCGTTCGCTGATCGACGCCGTACGTGCGGGCGCGCGCCAGATCGGCGGTGACCGCCCGGTAGCGGCGGGCAAACTCCATGATGTCGGCGCCGCGCAGACTCGAGAGCCCCCCCTCCAGTCGGGTGGCATCGATTCTGAACCGCTCCCACGCCGCTTGTCGCAGCGCCACGAAGCGCTCCGCCGACCCCGACGCCTTGGTGCCGTCGCGCCCCTGCCGGGTGGCGGTGCGCGCCTGGCGCCGCGCGACTTCCTCCTCATACAATTCGACCAGGAACCCTTCTGGCCGCCGGCCGTCCCACGCGACGCGTTGTGCCATGCGTTCGGTCAGTTGAGGAATCAGACGTCGGCGCGTGCCAACATCGAGGTCGTCGAGCCGGCGCACGACCCGCTCGAGCAGGTGGAACTCGTCATCCTCGAGCCTCGGCGGGCCCAGATCCACCGGCCCTGTCGGCTCGGCGATACGGGTACTCCCGGCCAGGACGGCTTCGGCCGGTCGGTCATAGACGACGATGGTGCCCGCGACGAGGTCTCCCAGGCGTCGGTGATGGCGCTGGAAGAACACGAACGGCAGCCCCACGAGATAGCTGTTTAACGGTTGCGCGTCGGCGATGCGGAGCAGGTTGCGGATAGCGGCCGCGCCGAAGGTGACCGGGTGACCGGTATCCATGACGACGCGAATGCCCAAGCGGTGCTTGCCCGGCGTTTTCCCCCCCCACAGGCCCTCGAAGAGCGCGAAGTAGCCCCACAGCACGGCGAACCACGCCGCGATCAGCAGGGCCTGGATCCATCCGCCGACGGTATCGCCACCCAAGGGGAATCCGGCCACCACAACCACGAGAATGATCAGCAGCAGGATGCCGATTTGCAGGACGGCGTCCACCAACGCGGCGGCGAGCCGGGACCCGAGACCGGCCAGTTCCAGCTCGAGCACCACGTGCTCGGGCGTCTCGATCGAGATTCTCCGAGTGAAGGCTGGCTGGGTCCGCTCTCGCGTGGTGGGCATTTGCATCCCATCTTATCGCCGACCGGCTCGCGCGGCCATCATTCAGCAAGGAGGTTCCATGACGGGATATGAGCTTCGACCTATGTCGGTGGGAGAGTTGCTCGACGGTTCCATCGCGATCTATCGCAACAGCTTTCCTGTGCTCGTCGCCATCGGTGTCGTCACCCAGGGTGTGCCGACGATCATCAACGCCTATGCAGGCCTCTCGGGCGGCTTCGTGGTCAATCCGGGCCTCGTGCTGCTGGCGGTGGTGTTGGGAGGCATCGGCGGCCTGCTGGCTGCCGGCGCAACGGTCTGGGTCATCTCCGAGGCGTACCTCGGGCGTGAGGCCGACCTCATGGACTCGCTCAAGTACGCATTGGGGCGGGCCTGGTCGCTGCTCGTCGCCGGGGTCATCAAGTACTTCCTCATCGGCGTCGGACTGATCCTGCTCGTGGTGCCGGGCATCATCGTCGCCTGCGGGCTGGCCGTGGCGTCGCAGGTGGTCGTGCTGGAACGGAAGGGAGGGGCGGCGGCGATCGGCCGATCGTGGGATCTCACCAAGGGCTACCGCGGGAAGGCCTTCGTGCTCGGTATCATCGTGTTCTTCTTGTTCTACCTGCCGGTGTTCGCGTTTGGCGTGCTGGCCGCGGCCATCCCGTCCATGGAGACCATCTTCAACGTTGGTGGACAGGTTCTGGGGCTCCTCATCTACCCGATCATCGTGTGTGCCTTCACGCTGTACTACTACGATCTGCGGGTTCGCAAGGAGGCGTTCGACCTGGAGCTGTTGAATCGCGAGTTGACCGGAGAGTACCCGGTCCCCGCGTAATGGCCATGCAGGCGCCGTGGGACGCCGACGCGATACGGACGGCGCTTGACGAGGTGTTCGGCGCCGAGCGGTATCGGTGGGAGATCCCTCCCAGTCCCTGGGCGTGGGTGGTCGAACAGTGGCTCCGTCTAACGGCGTGGCTGGCTGGACTCGCGGTGGAGCACCCGGGAGCGTACTACGCGCTCGTCGTGGGACTCATCGTGTTGCTCGTGGCCATCCTCGTCCACCTGACCTATTTGACGGTCCTCGCGTTCCGGAAGCCGGCCGACGATATCGAGGCGCGGGCTATCACCGCTCACGAGGCACGGAATGCCGTTTGGTATCTGCGCGAGGCTGAGCGACTCGAGGAGGAAGGCAGGCTGTCCGAGTCGCTCGCATACCGGTTTGCGGCGTTGGTGTTCGTGCTGGATCGCAAGAAGGTTATTCGGGCGCATCCGTCCAAGACGCCCGCCGAGTATCTCCACGAGGCCCAATTGGGACCGACGGGCAAGGACGCCTTCACCGGCACGATTCAGTGGTTGTACGAGCATCTCTTCGGCGGGCGCCCGCTCGATCCGTCGGCGCTCGCGGAATTCGACCGTCGCGCGGAGGACGTGGTGGCCCATGGCCCGGCGTGACGCCACCTGGCTCCTGCTGGTCGGGTTCGTCGTCGTGCTGATCGTCGTCAGTATCGCCGGCCGACGCCTGTCGCCGGCGGAGTACCGTGACCTTCGTTCGTCCGTCAATCTCAGCGGCCCGAGCGGGGCGTCGGGGTTCGCCGAGGTCATGGAACGCCTCGGCGTGTCGGTCGTGACGTGGACGCGCCCGCTCGCGCGCCTGCCGATCGCCGAGGTGGGGCCCAATGATTGGTTGGCCCTGCTCGATGTCTCCGCGTTCGGCGATCCCCTGAACGATGTCGACGTTGGAGCGATTCTCGACTGGCTGGACCGCGGGGGTGGGGTGCTGCTCGTGGGTCGATCCCGCGCGGCGACGTGCGTTGGGGCGCCGGTCAATGCTGGGACCGTTGTAGTGCCCATGCGGGACGAGAGGCTCCCGGAGACGCGGTGGCGTATCGAGGACCCGGATGACGCCGCCCCCGAGGAACAGGCGGTGGTGAGTCCGGTCGAAATGCGCTGTGCGTCGGTGGAGACGAGCAAGACCGTGCATATCCTGCGGAACCAACGCGGTGCGCCGGTCGTCCGACTCGATTGGCTCGAGGGCGACGCGCGGGTGCTGACGATCGCCGAGCCCGATTATCTCCGCAACCGAACGCTGCGCGATCGGGAGACCGGGACGGTGCTGCTCCCGCTGCTGCTTGCCGAGCGACCCGCCCGGGTCTTCGTGGACGAGTACGACCACGGATTCGGGGCCCATCCCTCGCTGTACGGTGCGACCTGGTCCTGGATGCGCAGTAGGCCGGCGGGCTGGGCCATGCTGCACCTCGGTGTCGTGGGCTTGCTGGCTCTCGCGGTGCTGGCCGTCCGGTTCGGCCCGGCGTTGAGTGTGATCGAGCGTCGCCGTCGCTCGCCGCTGGAGCACCTCGATGCCCTTGCGGTGGGACTGGAGCGCGCGAAGGCGTCCGGGACGGCGATCGAGTTGATCGTGCAAGGTCTCCAGCGGCGGCTGGGGCGCGCTGGTGCGGGCCGACGCGCCGTGGCGCGCTCGCGCGAGTGGTTGGACGCACTGGCGCTGTCCGCGCAATCCGCGCCCGCCAAGGCGGCCGTCGCCTCGCTGGCGCAGGCTCTCAAGAACCGCGGCGATCCCGACAGTGTGTCGGATGCCGCGCTTGCCGTGGAGGACGTGTGGGAAGCTCTGCAACACAGCAACTCCAAGACACGCTGAGCGCGCTGCGGCGCGTCGTATTGGGTCAAGAAACAGCGACCCGTGACTGTATGCTGGCGTTGGTGGCGGGTGGGCACGTGCTGGTCGAGGGCGTGCCGGGCACGGCCAAGACTCTGCTCGTGCGTACCCTCGCGCGGGCACTGGACGTGTCCTTCGGCCGCATCCAGTTCACTCCCGATCTGATGCCGAGCGATGTGACCGGAGTGTCCGTGCTGGCGGGGGACCGCGAGTTCACGTTCCGGCCCGGACCGATCTTTCATGACCTCGTGCTGGCGGACGAGATCAACCGGGCTCCGGCCAAGACCCAGGCGGCGCTGCTCGAGGCGATGCAGGAGCGCACGGTTACGGTGGACGGCGTGAGCCATCCGCTGTCACCCACGTTCACGGTGTTCGCGACGCAGAATCCCATCGAGTTCGAGGGGACCTATCCGCTGCCCGAGGCGGAACTCGATCGCTTCATGCTGAAGATCGTGATCGGGTACCCCGAGGCCCCCGTCGAGCAGGGCATCCTGGGCCGCTATCTGGAAGGGTTCGAAGCGGACCGTCCGGACACGTACGGCGTGGAACCCGTCGCCAACGCCGCCGCGTTGGAGGCGATCCGCGACGCCGCGCGGGCCGTTCGCGTCGAGCAGGCCATCACGGCCTACATTACGGCGATCGTGCGCGCCACGCGCGACGCGGCGTCCCTGACGCTCGGAGCGAGTCCGCGCGCCGGAGTGGCGCTGCTCAAAACGTCCCGCGCGCTCGCGCTGATCGATGCCCGCGACTACGTGATTCCCGACGACGTGAAGCAGCTGGCGCCGGCCGTCTTGCGGCACCGTGTGGCCGTGGCGCCCGAGCTCGAATTGGAGGGCGTGTCGCCGGACGTCGCACTCAGGTCGATCCTCGATCAGGTCGAGGTGCCGTCGGCGTGATCCTGCCAACGAAGCGTGCGCTCATCGTGCTCGCCGCCGTCACGCCGGTGGCGCTGATCGGCTACTTCTGGGTGGGAGCGATCGATTTGCTGGTGATGCTGGATGTCGCGTGGCTGTTCCTCGTAGGACTCGATGTCCGGCTCGCCGCCGGGCCGCGGGCGGTTTCGGTGGTTCGCGACGGGGTGAGCGCGTTCTCCGTCGGTCGGGAAACCACGATCCAGTACGTGTGGGTGAACGACTCGTCGCGTGCGGCGCGGCTCACGGTGCGCGAGACACGCCCGGACCTGCTCGGTGGTCCACAGGAATCGCGCTGGGTGGCGGTCGCTTCGCGGAAGCCGTACCGCGAGTCGGTGACGGTGGTACCCCGCCGGCGAGGACGCGAAGAGGGGGGATGGTTGGCGGTGCGGTCGTTGGGCCCGATGGGGTTCGGCGTTCGGCAGTGGCGTGTGGTGCTTCCGTGGCAGGTGACCGTGTACCCCAGCCTTCCGGCCTCCCGTCTCAAGGCGTCGATTGCCGAGGCCGTGCGGCGGCGGGAGACAGGCCTGCGATCGATGCGCCAGCTTGGCGAGGGGCGGCAGTTCGAGAGCCTGCGCACCTACGTGCCCGGAGACGACCCCCGCCACCTCGATTGGAAGGCTTCGGCGCGGCGACGGAAGCTGATCGTGCGCCAGTTCGAGGAGGAGCGCCGGCAGCAGGTCCTCATCGTGTTGGATGCCGGGCGCCTGCTGACGGCCGACATCGAGGGTGAGGCGCGAATGGAGCATGTGGTGCGCGCGGCGCTGTGGCTCGCGTTCGCGGCCAACCACCACGACGACAACGTCGGCATCATGGTATTCTCCGACGAGGTCCATCAGTACGTCATGCCGCAGCGCGGCCGTCGAGGTCTCCAGCAGATCCTCGACGCGCTTGCCGTCGTGCAACCGAAGCTCGTCGAGTCGGACTACCCGGCCGCCTTTCGGTATCTCGCCGTGCGCAATCGCAAACGTTCGCTCACGGTCCTGTTCACCGACGTGATCGACCGCCTCGCGTCGGAGGCGCTCGTGGCCAATGTGGCATCGCTCCGACCGCGCCACTTGCCGCTGATCGTCACGTTGCGCAATCCCGACCTCGACGCGGCGGCCGTTCGACGGCCGGAGACGATTACGGAGGCATACCGCAAGGCGGCGGCCGAAGAACTGCTGGCGGAACGCGACGATGCGCTGTTCCAGATGCGCCGCAGTGGCGCCGTGGTGCTCGACGTTCCTCCGCGGCATGCGGCCCGCGCCGTGGTCGATAGGTACCAGGAGCTGAAGAGGAAGGGGAGGCTGTGAATAGCGAATATGGAATTGGCGCGGTGTTTTCGTGTCAGACCTTTCTCGCCCCTCGCGTCGCGGCGTGCATTAGCGCATTTTAGCCGGCCATGACCAACATCACCGAACAAATCGGCGCGGCACTTGCCGACCGCTATCGTATCGCACGCCACCTCGGTGAGGGTGGGATGGCGACGGTGTTTCTGGCCCACGACGTTAAGCACGACCGCAAGGTCGCGCTCAAAGTGTTGCGCCCCGAGTTGGCCGCGGTGATCGGCGCCGAGCGGTTTCTCAATGAGATCAAGGTCACGGCGAATCTCCAACATCCGCACATCCTACCGCTGCACGACAGCGGCACGGTGGTCGGTGCGGGGCCGGAGTTGCTCTTCTACGTGATGCCATACGTCGAGGGAGAGTCGCTGCGGGACCTCCTCGCGCGGGAGAAACAGCTCGGAATCGAGGAGGGAGTCGAGATCGCGCGTGCGGTGGCATCGGCGCTGGACTACGCGCACCGGCAGGGGGTGATCCACCGCGACATCAAACCCGAGAACATTTTGATTCACGACGGGCAGGCGCTCGTCGCGGATTTCGGGATCGCGCTGGCCGTGAGCCATGCCGGCAGCAACCGCCTCACCGAAACAGGTCTCTCGATTGGCACGCCGCATTACATGAGCCCCGAGCAGGCGATGGGCGACCGCGAGCTCGATGCCCGGAGCGACGTGTACTCGCTGGGTGCGATGCTCTTCGAGATGCTGGCCGGCGATCCGCCGTACACGGGAAGCACGGCGCAGGCGATCGTGGCCAAGGTGATCACGGAGAAGGCGCCGGCGATCAACACGGTGCGTGACACGGTGCCGACCAATGTGGCTGCCGCCATTGCCAAGGCGCTCAGCAAGCTGCCCGCCGACCGGTTTCACTCGGCCGCCGAGTTCGCGGAAGCGCTCAAGAACCCGGGATTCACCGTCGCGACCGCAGTGAGCTCGGCGGCGACCGCGGACGTGGCGCCATCGTCCGCCTTTGTCCGCTATCGCTGGCCGGCCGTCGCGGCGGTGCTGGCGCTTGCCGCCATCGTCGGGTGGGTGCGGCCCAGGTCGGAAGAGCCGAACCCGGTGCTTCGGTACAGCATGGCCCTGGCGGACGGCCAGGGCTTGATTCCGCGGTTCGCCGGCCGTATCGCGATTGCGCCGGACGGATCCCGCATCGTGTACGTGGGACCCGGTGAGGGAGGAGCGCAACTCTGGCTTCGCGACCGCGATCAGCTGACCGCGCGCCCGTTGCCGGGGACCAACGGGGCGCTGTCGCCCTCCTTCTCGCCCACCGGCCAGGGAGTGGGATTCATGACGGTCGGCCCGGCGACGATCAAGGTGGTGTCCCTCGCGGGCGGGCCGCCCGTCACCGTCGTCAACCAGGGCGTCACGCCCGGCGGCACATCGTGGGGGTCGGACGGCTTCATCTATGCCGAGGGTCCGCAACGGATCGTTCGGGTGCCGGCGACGGGCGGCACCCCCGAACCGGTCAGCACCCTCGATTCGATGGCACGAGAGACCGCGCACATTTGGCCCTCCGTGCTGCCGTCAGCGGCGGGTGTTCTCATGACGGTGGTGTACGATGGGCAAACCGACCTGGACCTCGCGGTGATCGATCTCGCGTCGGGGGAGCACCGTGTGCTCGTCCGCGGTGTGCAGGGCACGTATGCGGCCTCCGGGCACCTGGTGTTCGTCACGGCCGATGGGTCGCTCATGGCGGCTCCGTTCGATGAGCGGCGACTGGAGCTCACCGGACCAGCGGTGGCGCTCACCGAGGGAGTGAGCGTTCGTGCCGCCGGGTCGGTGGACGTGGCTGTGTCATCGACCGGCACGTTGATGTACGTGACCGGTGGGGTCGAGGAGGAGCCGAACGAGTTGGTGTGGGTGGACCGTGAGGGTGCGGCGAAACCGATCGACCCGGGGTGGGTGGGCGAGTTCTATACGCCGGCGCTGTCACCGGACGGAAGGCAGCTGGCGGTGGCGATGGTAGGGGATGCGGGACGCGATCTCTGGGTGAAACAGCTCGACCGGGGGCCGTTTTCGCGTATCACATTCCCGCAGGGGCAGGATCATCGCCCATGGTGGACCCGTGACGGGCGCTCACTGCTCTTTATCTCCGACCGCGGCGAGAACCGCGATGCGTTCCGCAAGCGGGCGGACGGCGTGGGGCAAGCCGAACTCGTCTTGGATTTACCGGATCCGGTGAACCAGGTCCAGATCTCCCCGGACGGCGAATGGCTCGTGTACCGAACGGGACGCAACAACGTGCTCGACATCGCGATGCGACGGATGATCGGGGATACCACGGCGATCGCGCTCATCGCCGATTCCAATATCAACGAGCATTCGCCTGCCCTCTCGCCCGACGGCCGATGGCTGGCGTATATCTCGGATGAGTCCGGCCGCTGGGAGTTGTATGTCCGGCCGTTCCCGGACGTGAATGCGGGTCGTTGGCAGGTTTCGACGGCCGGCGGCTCCGAACCCGTATGGGCGTCGAGCGGCCGTGAGCTGTTCTACAAAGACGCCAGGGGTAACCTCATGACCGCCGATGTGCAGGGCGGGTCGTCCTTCGTCGTGGGGCAGACGAAGATCCTGTTCCAGACGAACGACTACTACAACTACTCGTTCCATCCCCAGTACGACGTGACGCCCGACGGGCAGCGGTTCGTGATGGTTCGGTTCCGCGGCGCGGGTGAAGCGGGCGACCTGATCGTGGTCGAGAACTGGTTCGAAGAGCTGAAGGCGCGCGTGCCACGCAACTGACGGCGCCGCGGCGCGCTAGCGCCGCCGCCGGAGCAGCACCGCGTCCGCCACCCGGTCGGGTGTAATCCACTTGAGAAACGCCGCGAGCTTCGCGTCGCGGCCGACGAGGTAGCGCGCCTTGGGGCGGCGCGCCGTGAGGGCGCGATGGATGACCGCGGCCACACGCTCCGCCGGGATGGCCCGCTGCGGCATGCGGGGGCCTCGCTCCGCCAACTTCTCGGCGACTCCCGCGTAGTGCTCCCGGGCTTGGGTTCGGAGATCCGCGAAGTTGTTCACCGCGCGGCGCCATGACGTGTCCCAGATGTTACTCTGGATGGCCCCCGGTTCGATGATCGAGACGCGGATGTTCCATCGGTGGAGCTCCAGACGAAGCCCGTCGCTCAGCGCTTCCAGGGCGAACTTGGTGGCCGCGTACGGGGCGTTGAACGCAGTGGCGATGCGCCCATTGATGGAACTGATATTGACGATGCGTCCCGGAACGCGGCGCAGCATGGGAAGGCAGGCCTGGGTGACGGCAAGAGCGGCGAACACGTTGATCTCGAATACCTGTCGAATCTTGTCGAGCGGCAGGCCCTCGAGCGGCCCCGGCATCGTAATACCCGCGTTGTTCACGAGTCCGCCGAGGGAACCGCCGGACACCTCGGCGACGGCGCGCGCCGCCGCGGCCACCTGATCGGCGTCGGTCACGTCGAGTTGAACCGGCACGATCTTCGAGGACAGCGCGGACAGGGCTTCACCGTCCTCGCGCTTTCGGTATCCTGCGCAGACACGGAGCCCACGCTCGGCGAGATACACCGCGGTGGCACGGCCGATGCCCGTTGAGGCGCCGGTAACGAGGACGGTTCGCATCAGGTCACTCGTGTGAGTTGAGGTCGTCACATGGGTGGTGGACTGCGCGGACCCGCTGCCACCCACCACATGATACACTCTGCCCCGCATCGTTGCCGGAGATTAGCTTCGAAGCGACCATGCCGGCCTCACGCTCCGTCCTCGATCGCCTCCACGACCCCACGCCGCTCGTCACGGTTGAACTGCGTCCACCGCGCAGCGGGCTGACCGCGGCACAAAGTATGGATACGTGGATCGACATGTATCATGGCCTCCGTCGCCTGGCCCGCGGAGACACACTGCTGTTTCTCACCGACAATGCGGTGGGGCAGGCGGAGGAGGAGAACCTCAATCACCTCGCCGCGAACCTGGCGGGCGATGTCCCTCCGGCCAGGGTGATCCCGTTTCTCACGTCGAAGCACACGCTGGATTACTGCCTGATGTACGCCGCTCGGGCGGCGGCACATGGGTTTGAGGCGCTGACGGTGCTCGGCGGTGACCGGACGGTGGGGCCGCCTCGCTGCGTGCCTCACGCGTTCGAGCTACGCAGGAAGATTCGTGCGCGACAGCCATCGTTGATCCTCGGTGGGTGGGCCAATCCGCATCGCGATGCGGCCGTGCAGGCGTCCTATTTGCAGTCCGACGATTTCACGGCCGACTTCTTTCTTACGCAGGTCGTCTCGCATCACAGCCTGCCGGCCGTCGAGCGCTTCGTGGAGGAGCGGCGACGCCGCGGCGTGACGGTGCCGGGGGTATTCGGCGTGTTCTACTATCGATCGGCTACGGCGCGTACGCTGCAGCTGCTCCACCAGTTCTTCCCAGTCCCCGCGGAAGGCATCATGCGGGATTTTGCCGCCGGGCTTTCCGCCGACGAGATTTGCGCGCGCACGATTCTGGCGCTCCGCGACGTGGGTGCGGACAAAGTCTACCTGAGTAATTTGGGTTTCGACCGGCCTGACGAGCGGTATCGGCGCGTGATGGAACTCGTCCAGGCGGTGTAGCCACCGGCCCGGACGCGCCTAGCCCATCAGCACGCCGACCGCCAACTCCACGTTTCCGAAGGGCACGCTCACGTGCACGCCCTGCACGAGATCGTGCACGGCGTCCCGCACCTCGCGAGCAATGGCGATCCCTTCGGCGGCGGCCGCCTCCTCTCCCCGCTCCTGTGCCTGCGCCATACGACGCATGATCTCGGGGGGGATCACGACGCCGGGCATCTCGTTGGCGAGAAACTCGGCGTTGCGGAGCGAGGCGAGCGGCCAGAGGCCGGCGATCACCGGCACTGACGGGCGGGCCATCTCGAGAAACGCCGCGAGTGTGCGCGGGTCGAAGACCGGTTGCGTGATGACGTAGTCGGCGCCCGCGTCGATCTTCCAGTGGAGTCGACGCAACTCGGTGTCGAGGTTGGCGGCGGCGTGGTTGGCGGCCACGCCGATCACCCACTGCGTCGGCTCGCCGATAGGATTGCCGCCCGGGTCCAGTCCGTGGTTGAGACGGTCAACCAAGTTGGTGAGGCCAATGGCGTCGATGTCGAAGACTGCGGTCGCGTCGCCGTAGGGACCCGTGCGCGGTGGGTCGCCCGTAACGATCAGCAGGTTCCGTAGCCCGGCGGCGGCTGCGCCGACGAGATCGCTGATCATCCCCAGCATGTTACGGTCGCGGCAGGTGTAGTGCGCGATCGTTTCTATCCCGACCTGCCGTTCCACGACCAGAGCGGAAGGGATCACGCCCATGTGACTCTGGGCCCGCGCCCCATCCAGGATGCTCACGGCGTCCGCGCCGGACACCTTGATCCGCTGGGCTTGCTCGATGAGGCGGCCAGCGGAGGCCCCCTTGGGGGGAAGCAGTTCGACCGACACCACCCACTCGCCGCGCGCGAGCTTCGCGCCCCAGCGTGAGCGCCGGTCGAGTGGCACGGGATCCACTCCGCCCTCCGCCTCCGCCTCGCGAGGGCGCACCAATTCGCCTGAGGGGCGTGGACGGCGTTGCCGGACCGCTAGTCGCATCGCGTGGATGTGATCCGGAGTCGTCCCGCAGCATCCGCCCACGAACCGTGCGCCGGCCTCCATCATCCGCATGGCGTATGTCGCCATGTAGTCCGGACTCGACAGGTAGATCTTGCGATCGCCCACGACGCGAGGCATGCCGGCATTGGGTTGTGCGGACAAGGGGCGATCCGTGACCGCCGCCATCCGCTCCACGGCTTCGAGCATGATGGCCGGACCCACGGAGCAGTTGACGCCGACAACGTCCGCTCCCCACTCGGTGAGTGCGCGTGCGACCTTCTCCGGATCCGATCCGTAGGCTGTCGCTCCTTCTTCCGTGATCGTGACCTGTGCAACCACGGGGAGATCGCACGCCTGACGCGCCGCGATGATGGCCGTGTGCAACTCGTCGAGGTCGCCGAACGTCTCCAGGATCAGTCCGTCGACACCACCCTCGATCAAACCGGAGATCTGCCTCACGAAATATCCCACTGCCTCGTCTCGGGACGTTGGGCCCCACGGCTCGATGCGGATCCCGAGTGGACCCACGGCCCCCAGCACGCTCGCGCGGCTCCCTGCCGCGTCGCGCGCGATGGTGGCCCCCGCGCGGTTGAGCTCCTCCGTGCGATCCTCGAGACCCCAACTGGAGAGCTTGACCGGGTTGGCGCCGAACGTGTTGGTCTCAATGGCCTCCGCTCCGACCCGAAGGTACCGGTCGTGCACGTCGCGTATCAGACTCGGTTGGGAGATGTTGAGCTCGTCGTAACACACGTTGACGAACACACCCCGGCTGTAGAGAAACGTCCCCATGGCGCCATCCAGCACGTGGACGCGCCGATCCATGATCAGCTCCCGAAATCGGCTCATGCGGCCCCGACCTCCTCCGGCGTGAGTGGCAGGACCGGGCGCAGCCAGCGCTCTGCCTCGGCGCGACGCATTCCCTTGCGCCTGGCGTAATCGTTGAGTTGATCTTCGTCGACGCGACCCACGCCGAAGTAGTACGCGTCCGGATGCGCGATGTACCACCCGCAGACAGAGGCAGCCGGGAGCATGGCTCCGCTCTCGGTGAGCTCGATACCCGTATGCTGGGTGGCCTCGAGGAGGGCAAAGAGCGTGTGCTTTTCCGAGTGATCCGGGCAGGACGGGTAGCCGGGCGCCGGTCGAATGCCGACGTAGCGTTCGCGGATGAGATCCTCCTGATCGAGTGTCTCGTCAGGGGCGTAGCCCCAAAACTCAGAGCGCACGCGCTGATGCAGTCGCTCCGCAAACGCCTCGGCCAGCCGGTCGGCCAACGCCTTGACCATGATGGCACTGTAGTCGTCGTGTTCCAACTCGAATCGACGAGCGGCCTCGGCCGCACCGAAGCCGGCGGTGACGGCGAACGCCCCGATCCAGTCCGCCACCCCGGAAGACGCCGGGGCCACGAAATCGGCCAGGCACACGTTGGGGCGCCCCGGGGGCTTTTCCATTTGCTGCCGGAGATGACGGGAGAAGGCCAATACGGTCTCGCGCGTGGTGTCGGTGTAGATGAACACGTCGTCATCGACGGCGTTTGCCGGGAACAGCCCGAACACGCCGCGCGCCTCGAGGCTGCCATCGCGTGCGACGCGATCGAGCATCGCGCGGGCATCGTCGTAGAGCTTGCGGGCTTCGGGGCCGACGCTCGGGTCGTCGAGAATGGCCGGGAACTTCCCCTTCAGTTCCCACGCGGCGAAGAACGGCGACCAATCGATGAAGTCGCGCAGTTCATCGAGCGCGTACGACGCGAACGTGTGAATGCCGGGCGCCCGCGGTACGACTGGTGTGTACGCGGCCCAGTCGATCGGGAATCGGCGCTCCCGTGCGGTCGTGAGCGGAATCGTACGTTGCACCGCCGTCTTCCCTGCGTGTCGCGTACGGATCGCCTCGTACTCCGTCCGTATCCCGGCGGCGAACGCATCGCGCTTGGCGTCGCTGAGCAAGTTGCTCACGACGCCGACCGCGCGAGACGCGTCCAACACGTGCACCGTGCTTCCGGAGTACCCGGGTTGCACCTTGACCGCGGTGTGCACCCGCGACGTCGTAGCTCCGCCGATCAGCAGCGGTACGGTGAACCCTTCGCGCTCGAGTTCGTGCGCCACGTGGACCATTTCGTCAAGCGACGGGGTGATCAGACCGCTCAGGCCGATGACGTCGGCCCGCTCTTCGCGGGCGGCGGCGAGAATGCGGGCGGCGGGCACCATGACGCCCAGGTCGACCACGTCATAGTTGTTGCACCGCAACACGACGCCCACGATGTTCTTGCCGATATCGTGTACGTCGCCCTTGACGGTGGCGAGCACGATCTTGCCCTTGGAACCCGACCCGCCGCTGGCGGCGCGCTGCTCCTCGATGAACGGGATGAGATAGGCGACCGCCTTCTTCATCACCCGCGCACTCTTGACCACTTGGGGCAGGAACATGCGGCCGCTCCCGAACAGATCGCCGACGACGTTCATGCCGTCCATCAGTGGGCCCTCGATGACTTGAATGGCGAACTCAAACTGCCGCCGGGCCTCCTCGGTGTCTTCCTCGATGAAATCGACGATCCCCTCGACGAGCGCGTGAATGAGCCGGTCGGCCACAGGCGCGGACCGCCAACTCGTGTCGCTGGTCGCGAGGCGCTTGATGTCCTGCGCCGTCGCCGCCAGGTCAACGAGGCGCTGCGTCGCGTCGGAACCGCGGTCGAACAGGACGTCCTCGATCGCGACGCGGAGTGTTTCGGGGATGTCGTCGTAGACCGGCAAGGCGCCGGCATTCACGATGCCCATGTCCATTCCGGCCGGGAGGGCGTGGTAGAGGAACACGGCGTGCATGGACTCGCGGAGCGCAGCGTTGCCGCGGAAGGAAAACGAGAGGTTGCTGACCCCGCCGCTCACGCGCGCGCCCGGCAGTGTCTCTTTGATGGTGGCACACGCGCGGAGGTAAGCCTGCGCGTACTGGTTGTGTTCCTCGATGCCCGTGGCCACCGCGAAGATGTTGGGGTCGCAGATCACGTCCTCGGGCGGGAATCCGACGTCCTCCGTGAGCAAGCGGTATGCGCGGCGGCAAATCTCGATCTTGCGTTCGTACGTATCCGCCTGTCCTCGTTCATCGAACGCCATGACGATGACGGCCGCTCCATACTGCCGCACAGCCCGGGCTTGGAGCAGGAACGCCGCTTCACCCTCCTTCAGGCTGATGGAATTCACCACGCCCTTCCCCTGCACGCACTTGAGGCCGGCCTCGATCACCTCCCACTTCGACGAGTCGATGACAATGGGCACGCGGGCAATGTCGGGCTCGGCCGCGATGAGGTTCAGGAACCGCACCATCGCCGCCTTGGAGTCGAGCAGGCCCTCATCCATGTTGACGTCGATCATCTGCGCCCCGTTCGCAACCTGCTGACGCGCCACCTCGACGGCCGTTTCGAAGTCGTCTTGCCGAATCAGTTCGGCGAACCGCTGCGACCCCGTCACGTTGGTTCGCTCACCGATGTTCACGAACCCGGTGTCCGGATGGATCACGAGCGGCTCGAGGCCGCTCAAGAACGTGTGCCGAGGGCGTAACGGGATGGGTCGTGGAGGGTGCGCGGCCGCGGCGCCCGCGATGGCGGCAATGTGCGACGGCGTGGTACCGCAGCAACCGCCCGCGATGTTCAGGAAACCCGCCGCGGCGAATTCCTTCAGGACCGCCGCCATCTCCTCCGGGCTTTGCTCGTACTGGCCGAATTCGTTAGGGAGGCCCGCGTTCGGGTGCGCTGTGACGAAGATGTCGGCGACACCGGCGAGCTCCTCGAGGTGGGGGCGGAGTTCCTTGGCCCCCAACGCGCAGTTCAAGCCGACGCTGAAGAGATCGGCATGGCTCACCGAGATCCAGAACGCCTCCGTCGTCTGGCCCGAGAGTGTACGCCCGCTCGCGTCCGTGATCGTGCCGGACACCATGAGCGGAACGTCGAGTTTGCGTTCGCGCAACATCCGGCGGATGCCGTACAACGCTGCCTTGCA
Organism: Gemmatimonadales bacterium; assembly: GCA_036397755.1. GTDB lineage: Bacteria > Gemmatimonadota > Gemmatimonadetes > Gemmatimonadales > GWC2-71-9 > CAMYLY01. Next base: position 52,079 of record DASWII010000002.1, read on the forward strand.
GTTGAGCGTGTCGAATACGGTCTCCACGAGCAGCATGTCGACGCCGCCGTCGACCAGCGCCTCAGCTTGTTGCGCGTACGCCGCGGCCAGTTCGTCGAAACCGATGTTGCGGAACCCCGGGTTGTTGACGTCGGGCGACATCGACGCCGTACGATTGGTGGGCCCAAGACTCCCCGCGACGAAGCGCGGCTTATGCGGCTCCCGAGCGGTGAACTCGTCGGCAACCCGCCGTGCGATTCTCGCTGCGGCGAGGTTGATGCCCGGCACGGCGGACTCGGTCCGGTAGTCCGCCTGCGATATGACGGTGGCGTTGAAGGTGTTCGTCTCGGCGATGTCCGCACCCGCCCCGAAATACGCCCGATGAATCGCCTCGATCACATCGGGTCGCGTGAGGCACAGGAGATCGTTGTCACCCTTCAACGGGACCGCGTGACCGGCAAACCGCTCGCCGCGGAAATCCTCTTCCTCCAGTCGATAGGACTGGATCATCGTTCCCATCGCGCCGTCGAGCACGAGGATGCGCTGAGACAGCGCGGCGCGGAGGGAGGCCAGGCGGGAGGTCATCAGCGTCGTGTTCCAGCAATTCGTTGTCTGGGTCGCGAGCCCCAGTGCGTCGCACAGGGAGCGTTCGGACCGGCGGTCTCGAGGTCACCGCTGGCCGGCAGGCTTGGATTCCCGGCTTGGTGGAGCGTCGAGTCCGCCGCTGCGGCAGCGACCGCAGGGACCGGCCGGGCCTCGTCTTCCGCAAAGAACAACTGGGACACGACGCTAGTCAGCATACGTGATACGTGATACGTGATGCGTGAGACGTGATACGTGATGCGTGATGCGTGAGACGTGATACGTGATTCGTGAGACGCACGTCGTCGATGGACGGCTGGATGCAAGAGACGCATGCCCACCGATTCTCTGATGGTGGCCCATCTACGTTTCACGTTCCACCTCTCACATGCCATAACAGAAATCCCGGTCGCCAAAAAGCGCCGGGACAGGCTTTTTAGCGAGTTTTAACGTGGTCGCAATATGCCGCAAATTGCCACGAGCTTCGATTGTGCCTGCAATGTACGTCTGAGGAGCGATTTGTGCGAGGGGCTGCACCCGCCGCTCAGCGAGGGGCTACGCCGAGTCGCTGGAGAGCCTGCCGCTGCGTGAGGCTAGATACCGCAACGCGCTTTCGGCGGCTCGAGGCCCCGGCCACGATGGTCACCTCCCGCGACGACACCGCCAGCATCTTGGCGAGGAAACGCACGAGAGCCCGATTGGCCGCGCCGTCCACTGGTGGAGCGGCCAGCCGGATCTTGAGGGCATCGCCCTGCCATCCGACCACCTCGGTGCGGCTCGCGCGCGGCTGCACGTACACGTCGATCAGGGTGCCCAGCGGTGTTTCCTCCGGTGCTAAATGACGCGCAGCACGATCCCGAGCAGTACCTGAAGCAAGAAGAACGCGATGATCGGCGTGATGTCGATCATGCCGATTGGGGGAATCACCCGCCGCAAGGGTTCGACGATCCAGTCCGTGAGTCTGTAGGTCCACCCTATCCATTTGTTGAACCGACCAGCGCCGAACCACGTCCCAACCACACGGATGAGCAGCGACCAGATCACCACTTGACCGGCGAAGAGCACCGCAAGGCGGACGATGCCACGCGGCCCGGTCGCGGCAGCCGCGCTCACGCGCACGAACACACGGGCGAGCCACTCGGCACCCGTGATCAACACGATCCCCCCGGCGACGGTACCGCCAAGCAGCCACCACGGAGCGTTTTGTGGATTGCCACCGCGCCGCAGCTGCCAGAGTTCGATCGGTTTGATCACCGGCTCGCTGATTCCGCGAATGATCCCGGCGAGCCGGCCGAATGGGTTGATTCGTCGCTCGCGCAGCGCCCAGGACCCGAGCGCGATGAGGGATGCGCTCAGAAAGACCGCAAAGACGGCGTAACGGATGACGAGCAGGGTGGTGGCCATCGGTGGAATCTATCGGGTCGGTGCTGTCGCCTCAGCCGACCGGTGGCCGTCGGTCGAACCAGGGTCGTGCCTGTTCCAGTTGAGCGGCCAGGCGTAGCAGGGTGGCCTCGTCGCCAAAGCGCCCGACGAAGTGCATCCCGATGGGGAGGTTCCCCGCGTTCCAGGTGAGAGGAACG
>DASWII010000003.1:0-58943 GCA_036397755.1 Gemmatimonadales bacterium
TGACCGCGGCGTTCAATGACCGCCGCTTCCCGGGAGTCCTCCACTTCATCCCAGAGGCTGGCCAGGTTGTCGCGGGCGTGGCTATAGCTCACTTTCACGGGCATAGGGCCTTTGGGTGACTTGTACAGAAAGTCTGTACAACTGAGCCTGCCTTGTCAAGGCTGCGGCGTAACGAGGAAATGCCGAGCCCCGCATGCGCGGTCTCGTGCATGTCTCCACGCTACGGGACGCCGACGAGACGGAGTAGCCCCGCATTGAGGCACCAGGTGTCGTCTCCGGGACATTTGCGCCGAATGAACGCCCTACGCGGATCGAAACTCGACTGTTCGGCGCTACCGACTCGATGGGGCGGACACGCGGTCAAGGAATGCGGCCATCATCGCGAGTGTCGCGCCGGGCTGTTCGATGAACGGGAAATGCCCGGCGTCGGGCACGATCACCAGCTCGGCGTTGGGTATGCCGTTGCGCAGCGTGGCACCGGCAATCGATGCGCTGGGCTCGGCGTCACCGTACAGAATCAGCGTCGGAACTCGGATCGCCTTCAACTCGTCCGTGAAGTCGAAGGCCAGGAGGTCAGGCATCATGAAGCCCAACTGGCGGCTGCGTTCGCGATAGTCAGCGGGAACGTGGAGGGTCAGGCCGTCGATCTTGGTGCGGTCGGCGAACTGCCCGCGAAAGGAGATGTGCAGCGCCTCGGCGACGGCGGCGGGCTCCCGATTGGCAAAGGCCGGCGTGGCGCGGAGTGCGGCCGCGTCGGCACTGTCCTCCGGTGTTGAGCGCTTTCTCACCTCGGATTCTTCCTGTTGCCACAGTTCGCTGCTCGGCGCCATCGCGTCGAGCAGCACGAGCGAACGCAAGTGATCGCCGTGCTCGATGGCGTACCGCAGCGCCAACAATCCGCCCCACGAATGCCCGACCAGATGAATGCGACCCAGTCCGAGCGCCGCGCGGAGCGCCTCGATATCCTCGACGAACGTGGCGAGGCGCACGCTCGCCGAGTCCACGGTGCTCGCCGAGCGGCCACTCAGTCGCTGGTCGTAGAGGATGAGCTCGTAGTGGTCCGCGAGCGGCGATAGGTGGGGCAACAGATACCCATGCTCCAGCAGCGGCCCACCGTGCACCACGACGACCGGCTCGCCGCGTCCCAGGCGTGTGACAAAGAGCTCGGTGCCGTTGACGGAGAGGAGCGCTTCTCTCGTGGCGACGGGCTCGCCCGCGCCGCACCCGAGGGCAAAGACCACGATCGGCAGCGACCGCGTGAGGCCGAGCGCGACGGTCGTCCACGACAGAGAGGAACGGGAGGTGGTCGCAGGCATTCATCGTCCTTCCAATAGCGGACGCAACTCCGTGAACCAGTGATGCACCAGGATCAACTTGCTTGCGCCGGGTTCCTCTGGACGATTCGAGCGCCCGAACAGGAAACGCTGACCGTCGGCGGACACCGCGTACATCGCGTGCAGTCCAGTCAGATACTCGGACGCCGGGAACAGGGACCGGATGTCGCTCACATCGAAAGTGTCTGAAGCGTTCACCTGCGCGGCCATGAGTTGGCCGGCGCGAGAACGGAAGTACAGCTCTCGCCCGTTCGCACTCCATACAGGCTCGGTTCCGCCGTCACGCGAGACCCGCCATTTGCCTCCGTTCACCTCGGGCCACGGACGAACGAACACTTCGTCTTGGCCACCTTCATCAGACGTGTACGCCAGCCATCGACCGTCGGGCGAGATCGCCGGCGCCGCCTCCTGCGCCGGCGTCGCGATCAGGGGAATCGTCGTCGTGTCGCCGGCGAGCCGCCGTCCCAAGATATCCCCGTTGCCCGCCGTCACGTTGTCCGTGCGATACACGACCCACTCGCCATCCGGTGACAGGAGAGCCTCCTGAATGCTCCGCGATTCCTCCGCGATGACGGTGGCTGCTCCCGCTCCGTCGCTCGGGCGCCGAAGCGCGGCGCTCGGTGCGCCGTTGCGAAAGCCGACGTACACGATGTCACGGCCGTCGGGGCTCCAGGCCGGCAGCCCGTTCCAGTTCTCGAACGTAAGGCGGGTGGTCGGTCCGTCGGGCATCCGCCGCACGAAGATATGCGGCCCCTCGCGCTCGGTGTTTTGCACGAGGGCCAGTCGGCTGCCGTCGGGAGAAAGACTCAACCCGCCCTGCCCCTGTTCGATTCCGGGCAACGCAAGCGTAGAGTCCAGAGTGCTGGTTGTCCCGTCGCGGTCCACCCACACGAGACTGGAACCGAAGCTAGGCGTCGACCCGTCTCCGCGCAGCGCGTACAGGACTGTGCCGGCCGGCGAGAGTGCCAGGGCGGGGATACCCGCCGAAGTCCACAATCCGCTCATCACGGAGATCACCGCACCGGTCAGTTCGCCGCGGTCGAGGTCGAGTCGTTGCGCGAACAGCGTCCCGTCGGGTCGACCGTACAGCACGTGGCCGGTTGGGAGGTACCACCCCGATGACACCCCGTCGGCGAGTTGCACAACGGTGTCGCGCTCCAAGTCCAGCATCCACAGCGCGCCGGGAGAGCACGGTGCCGCGGCACACGTGGTAATGAGCACCCCGCGCGCATGCGGCAGCCCTTCCAAGTGAACGATGGCTTGTGCGCTGATCCTTCCGTCAGGGTGAAACCATTGGCCTTGAGAAAGGACAACCCGCGTGTTGCCTCCCTGCACGTCAACCCGGAACAGGTGTCGGTTGTCGGTTCCGGCAAAGACAATGGTGCCGTCGTCGAGCCACGCACCGCTCGAGAACACCCCGCTCGGCAGGTGCGCGGTCGAGTCGGACAACTGGACCGGTGCTCCACCGCTACGCGGGATTCGGAACAACCCGCGGTCGGTCGCGAAGCCGATCCAGTTTCCGTCCGGTGAAAAGAAGGGATTGAACCCTCCAATTGTCCCGGGAATCGGGACCGCGGTGGGGCTTGCGCGTTCCTTGAGAAAGAGCTGCCACGCTCCGCTGGCGCCGACGGAGTCGCCGAACACGATGGCGGAGCCGTCGCTCGCGATCGCGAGGTTCACGTGCCACGACGCCGGCAGCGCACCGCCGCCCCGCACCAGACTGAGACCGACCCACTGGCGCGTGGTGGGTGGATCCGGAGTGGGGCGGAGCCACACCCACGCCGCGAGCGCCACGGCGAGAACCGTCGCGACGCCCAGCGCCAGGACCGCGGGCTGTCGAGTCAGCGGTGCTCCCGCCGCGACGATCCCGGTCGCTGCGCGATGCCGGACGGGTCCCGAGAACTCCGCGTTCGCGAGGGCCTCGGCGAACGCCTTAGCACTCTCGAACCGATCCGCCGGCAGCCGCTCCAACGCCTTCGCCACCGCTGCGCTCACGTTAGGCGGCACGGACTTGCGCAGCCGCGTGACCGACTGGGCCTCCTCGGTCACGATCTTCATGATGATCGCCTGCGCCGAGTTGCCCATGTGCGGGGTCTCACCGGTCAGCATCTCGTACAGCACGCCGCCGAGGGAATAGACGTCCGAGCGCGCGGTGATGTTCTTCTCGGCCGTCGCCTGTTCGGGACTCATGTAGTGCGGCGTCCCGAGCGACATGCCGGTCTCGGTCATGCGTCCGCCGGCGGCCGCACTCACGGCGAGCGCGATGCCGAAATCGGCCACCATGGGCCGCCCGTCGTGCAGCAGAATGTTCTCGGGTTTGATGTCGCGATGGACCACGCCGTGCCGGTGCGCGTAGTCCAGCGCGTCGGCGACATCGGTGGTGATCCGTACGGCATCCTCGATCCCGAGCTGCGTCTCGCGGTTGAGCCGATCGCGCAGGGTCTCGCCCTCGACGTACGGCATTACATAGAAGAGGAACCCGCCCGCCTCACCTGAATCGAACAGGGGCAGGATATGCGGATGCTGGAGCGCGGCGGTGGTCTTGATCTCCTGGATGAACCGCTCGGCGCCGAGCACCGCCGCCAGCTCGGGCCGCAGCACCTTGAGCGCGACACGGCGATCGTGCTTGACGTCTTCCGCGAGATACACGGTTGCCATGCCACCTTCGCCGAGCTGGCGCTCGATGCGGTAGCGGTCAGCGAGGGCGGTGGACAGGAGGCTGGTGGCTTCGGTCATAGGGGATCCGCGGTCGCTAGTTCTCCCTTCCCGCCCTCAGCTCCCCGAACAGGTTGTCCACCAGAATCAACTCCGGCCGATCCGTCTCAACGTTCACGGCCCGCAACATGACGAACCGTCGATCCCCCGGAGCGATGTCGTACATCGCATACTGTTCGGGTTCTCGGAATAAGATCGACGGGTCGAGCGTGAACAGCACCGTACGCTCCGAAACGGCGAACCCATTCGTCACGCCGATCGTGGCCGCGATCATCTCGCGGTTGGCGTTCAGGTAGAACAATTCGCGCCCACTGTGCGCCCAGACCGGGGCCACGCCACCGGCAATGGAGACGGGCACCTTGTCGGCATTCACGTTCGGGAACGGACGCACGTACACTTCGTTGCGCCCCGTCTCGTCCGATTCGTACGCCAGCCAGCGACCGTCGGGAGACAGGGCAAGAGCCTTCTCGTCGAAGGGTGTAACGACGAGACCCCGCGGCACAGAGTCCACTCCAGAGCGTATAGCCCACACGTCCCGGCCGCCGGCCTGCAGCCCAGTCCCGCCGGTCCGCGCCAGGAGCCACGTGCCGTCACGAGACGGCAGACCTTCCCACACCGCGAGGGAGTCGAGGGCGAGCAAGAGCCGCGCGTCGCTCGTACCCGACGCAGGCTTCTGGTATATCGCGGCGAGCCCGGCACGACCGGACACGAACGTCACCCCGGTCCCATCCGGCGTCCACCTGGGTCGAACGTCTTCTCCCGGATGGGTGGTGAGCCGCGAGAGTGGCCCTCGGGGCAACTCTTTCAGCCACACGTCCAAGTTACCGTTCGCAACGGTTGAAACAGCCAACCGTCTCCCATCCGGCGAAAGCGCGAGACCCCGATTGTTGGGGCCGGGGTTGAACGTCCAATCCGGATCGATGGCCGCCACCTGCCCTTCGCGCGTCACCCACACCGCTTCGTACTCCGAGGATAGCGGGGTGCCAAGGGTGTACAACAACCTTCCGGTCTCGGAGACTGTTGGCGGGGACGACAATCCTTCCAGAAGGCGCACCGGTTCTCCCCGGACCTCCAGACGGTCGACATCGAAGGGCACGACCATCAGCGTGCGCTCGTCCCTGCCTACGAGGTAAAAGAGGAACCCCGCGCGGTAACGAGGGAAGCCCCCTCCTGGCACGACCTCCCTGGTCTCCCGTGTCACGAGGTCCATGACCATCACGGAATTGCTCCTCGCAACCTGTTTGGTGTACAACAGGGCCCTGCCGCGAGGCATTGGTTCCGGAAAAGCCCGTAGGCCCGTCGTCGTGTCAGGAGACAGGAGAACTTCCGGCACGCCGCCTCCCGGACGTACGCGTTTCAGAGTGCCGCCACCCCCGACCACCGTGTAATAAAGCCAGTCCCCTTCCGGACTCCAACGTGGCCAGCGAGCACCTGAATCGGCGACCGTTCGGGAAACGCCACCCTGGAGCTGCACGACGCGCATCGTGAAGGCCGGAGGAACCACGAACGCCACCTCCCGGTTGTCCGGCGACACGGCGGGGAATAAGGCCCCTTCGCTACCGGGGATCGGAACGGCATCCAACGCGTCCAATCGCCTCACCAGAAGCGGGCCGGGGCCGCGTTCTCCGTCCTCGCCGCTGTAAACCAGCACCGACCCATCGGCCGAGAGGTCCATAAACGGCTGGTTTGCGGCGAGTTCCTGCCCCCTCGGCAAGCGCAGCGACACGCGGGTCACCGGCGCGTCGGGCGCGGGAGCCTCGGGCATCCAACCCCATACGGCGACGGCCGCCATCACGGCCGCCAGGCTCCAGCCGACGATCGTCGATCGGTTTGGTTGGGCGCCCGAGCCCATGCCAAACGCCGCCGCGCTCGTCGCAGGCAGGGTGAACGCGGGGTTCGCCAGCGCCTCCGCGAACGACACCGCGGTCGCGAACCGGTCCGCCGCCAGCTTCTCCAACGCCTTTGCCACCGCGGCCGACACGTTGGGCGGCACGGACTTCCGAAGCTCGGCGACGGGCCGCGGCGTGTCCGTCACGATTTTCATGATGACCTGCTGCGCCGATCCACCCGTATGGGGCGGCTCGCCCGTCAGCATCTCGTACAACACGCTGCCGAGCGAGTACACGTCGGACCGGGCAGTAATGTCCTTGGCCGCGGTCGCCTGCTCGGGGCTCATGTAATGGGGGGTGCCGAGCGAGAGGCCGGTCTCCGTCATCCGCCCGCCCGCCGCGGCACTCACCGCGAGCGCGATACCGAAGTCCGCGACGATCGGGCGGCCGTCGTGCAGCAGAATGTTCTCGGGTTTGATGTCGCGATGGACCACGCCGTGCCGGTGCGCGTAGTCCAGCGCGTCGGCCACTTCGGTCGTGATCTTGACGGCTTCATCGATGCCGAGCTGTGTCTCGCGATCGAGCTTCGCGCGCAGCGTCTCACCCTCGATGTAGGGCATGACGTAGTACAGGAAGCCGTCGACCTGCCCCGAGTCGAACAGCGGCAGGATGTGCGGGTGCTGGAGACTCGCGGTGGTGGTGATCTCCTGCACGAAGCGCTCGGCGCCGAGCACCGCGGCCAGCTCCGGTCGCAGCACCTTGACCGCAACTTTGCGTTTGTGCTTCAGGTCCTCGGCGAGATAGACGGTGGCCATGCCGCCTTCTCCGAGGCGGTATTCGATCCTGTACTGGTCAGCGAGAGCGGCGTCGAGCCGCTCGGTGATCTCGGGCATGGTCGGCAAAGATACGATTTGGGGTGCGGGAGGGCGAGACATCGATGCGGCGGGGTGGATGTCCCGCCGCGCCGATCCAACGACGGACCCGCACGATGAACCACGCGGACGAAGATTTGCGCGCGTCCGCTCTGTCGCCGTTGCCAGATAGATCCCGGCGAACAAGAACCCCGCGGTTACACCCGTGCCCCGCGTAGCCTGAGTGCATTGCCCACCACCGAGACCGAGCTGAAGCTCATCGCGGCAGCAGCGATCATGGGGCTCAACAGGATGCCGAAGAACGGGAATAGCACGCCGGCCGCCAAGGGAACGCCGAGACTGTTGTAGATGAAAGCGAAAAACAGATTCTGCTTGATGTTCCCCATGGTTGCCCGGCTCAGCCGCCGCGCCCTGACGATGCCCCGCAGGTCGCCTTTTACGAGCGTGACGCCGGCACTCTCCATGGCGACGTCCGTTCCCGTCCCCATCGCCACACCGACCTGAGCCTGGGCCAGTGCGGGGGCGTCGTTGATGCCGTCGCCGGCCATGGCGACTATCCTGCCCTCCGCCTGAAGGCGTTTGATGGCATCCGCCTTCTGGTCCGGCAGCACCTCGGCGATCACCTCGTCGATGCCGAGTTTGCGGGCCACGGCCGCCGCGGTGGTGCGGCTGTCGCCGGTCAGCATGGTGATCATGATCCCTTCTTCGTGCAGCTGGCGGATCGCTTCGGGCGTGGTTTCCTTGATCGGATCCGCCACACCCAGGAGACCGGCGAGGCGGCTGTCCACCGCGACGAACATCACGGTCTCGCCATCAGCGCGCAGGGCCTCTGCCCTTCCCGCCATGGGGCCCGGGTCAATCGCGAGTTCCTCAAGTAGCGTTGCGTTGCCGAGCGCCACTGCGCGACCGTCCACCGTCCCGGTGACGCCTTTGCCCGTGACGGACTGAAACGAGGTCGCATCCGCCAGGCTCAAGCCCCGCTCCGAGCTTCCCCGCACAATCGCCGCGGCCAGCGGGTGCTCGCTGCCCCGCTCCAGCGACGCGGCCAACCGTAACAACGCGTTCTCTTCCCAGCCGTCAACTGATACCACCCGCACCAGCGTGGGTTTGCCCAGCGTGAGGGTTCCCGTCTTGTCCACCACGAGAGTGTTCACCTTGCGCAGGACCTCGATCGCTTCCGCATTCTTGAACAGCACGCCGACGGTGGCGCCCTTGCCGGTGGCGACCATGATGGACATAGGTGTGGCAAGGCCGAGCGCGCAGGGGCAAGCGATGATCAGCACGGCCACCGCGTTGATCAACGCGTGCGCCATGCGCGGTTCCGGACCCACCAACCCCCACACGATGAACGTGATCACGGCGATCACGACGACCGCCGGCACGAAGTACGCCGCCACGACGTCGGCGAGCTTCTGGATGGGCGCGCGGCTGCGCTGCGCTTCGGCGACCATGCGGACGATCTGCGCCAGCAGCGTCTCGGCGCCCACACGCTCGGCCTGCATCACGAATGAACCGGTGCCGTTGATGGTGGCCCCGATGACGCGATCGCCTTTGACCTTTTCGACTGGCATGGGCTCACCGGTGATCATGGCTTCGTCCACGGCGCTCGTGCCATCCACTACGGAGCCGTCCACCGGCACCTTCTCACCGGGGCGGACCCGCAACCGGTCGCCGGGCTGCACCTGGTCGAGCGGGACGTCCTCTTCGGTCCCATCGGCGCGCAGGCGGCGTGCGGTCTTCGGCGCCAGGCCCAACAAGGCCTTGATCGCGGCACTGGTCCGGCTCCGTGCCTGGAGCTCGAGCACCTGGCCGAGCAGGACGAGCGTCACGATGACGGCGGCAGCTTCGAAGTAGACATCGACCAGGCCGGCATCGTCGCGGAACGAGCCGGGGAAGATGTCGGGAACGAGCTTGGCCACGACGCTGTAGACGTAGGCCACGGCCACGCCGAGCGCGATCAGGGTGAACATGTTGAGGTTCCAGGTCACCACCGATCGCCAGCCGCGGACGAAGAACGGCCAGCCGCCCCACAGAATGACGGGGGTCGCCACGATCAACTCGAGCCACGACCAGAACGCAGGCGAGGCCAGGCGTTCCAGAGGATGACCCGGCAGGACATCGCCCATGGCGCTCGCGAGCACCGGAATGCTGAGCACGAGGCTGACCCAGAACCGCCGCCGCATGTCCTCCAGTTCAGGATTCTCCGCATCGTCCACCGCAGCGGTTTGCGGCTCGAGGGCCATGCCGCAGATGGGGCAAGCGCCGGGCTCGTCGCGCACGATCTCGGGGTGCATGGGGCAGACATACTCCGTGCGACCCGCGGGCGCTGCGACCATCTCGGGCTCCAGGGCCATGCCGCATTTCGGACACGCGCCCGGCCCCGTCTGGCGGATCTCCGGATCCATCGGACAGACGTACATCGTGTCAGACCGCGCCGAAGGCGTGGGCCGGAGGGCGTATGCCCGGGTACTCATCGCGCGTTTGATCATCGCCGTGGATTGATTGGAGCGTTTCGTTGAATCTGGCCGCATGGTACCGCTCCGGCGCCTCGCGCTTCCGTTCCTGCTTGGCAACCATCGTCATGACCCTCAGCTCCGTGGACCCTCCGATTCTATCTCAAATCACTGTCCAACGAAACCGGAGGCCCTATAGCCAGCCGCAACCGCTTCAGTCGCGCACCCACCCCGACAAGCGACCGTGACCACTGGCACACGGCCCGTGTCCACCGTGGCACACGCTGGACGGCATTTGGTTCAGACGCGCAGGCACACGTCACATCCCCCGCAGGGCGTCGGAACCCGTTCTCCCAGGTACCCAAGCAGCACCCGTCGCCTGCACACCCGGCGTGTGACGTAGCGACGCATCGCGGCATAACCGACCTCCGCTGCCGGCCCCTTGCCCGCGAGCCGCAACGCCATCGTGAGGTCCCTCGGCTGCCACAGGAGTACGCAGTCACTCGGCGCCCCGTCCCGTCCCGCGCGCCCGGCCTCCTGGTAGTACGCCTCCGGACGGGGCGGGACGCCCAAGTGCACGACGAGCCGCACGTCCGGCTTGTCGATGCCCATCCCGAACGCGTTGGTGGCGACCACGACTCGCGCCTCACCGCGAAGGAACGCGCCGAGCAGCCGCCGCCGGTCGTCGCCCGGTAACCCGGCGTGATACGGCACCGCGCGAAAGCCCCATGCGCGGAGGATGGATGCCGTTCCGTCCGTCCGGTCTCGCGTCGGGACGTACACGATCGCCGAGCCTCCGCGCGCCGCGCGCAGCAGCGTGGAGGTCCGCACGAGTCGGTCGCCGTCCGAGGGCGCGCGCTGGACGGCCAACCGCAGGTTGGCACGGTCGAATGAGTCGAGTATGGTCACGGGCCGCCGCAGACCCAGCGAACGGACGACGTCGGCGCGGGTCTCGGGCGTGGCGCTCGCGGTGACCGCCACCGTCCGCACCCCCCCCAGCGCGCGCCGAAACCGTCCGATCGCGCGATACTGCGGCCGGAACTCGTGCCCCCACTCGCTAATGCAGTGGGCCTCGTCCACGGCCAGCAAACTGACGCGACCCCGCAACCGTGTCGATGCCGACGCGAGGCGTTCCGGCGCCACGTACAGCAGCTTGAGACGCCGCTGACCGACGCGGTCCCACACGTGGCGGCGAACCTCCGCGGGCTGGGTGCTGCTCAGATACGCCGCGGGGACGCCGCGCCTTCGCAATGCACCCACTTGATCTTGCATGAGCGAGATGAGAGGAGACACTACGACGGTGAGCCCGGGGAGCAGCAGGGCCGGCACCTGAAAGCACAATGATTTGCCGCCACCCGTGGGCAGGACGGCGAGCACGTCCCGACCGGCCAGCACCGCAAGCACGGTGCGTCGCTGGAGCGGACGGAAGGCTCCGTACCCCCATACCGTTTCGAGGACGCGTTCGGCGCGCTCGAGCCTGGAGCCCGCGTCGCTGTCGCTGCGGTCGCCGACCTGCATGGCGCAGGCTCGCACCGACACGTTGCACCGACCTAACCGATCCGACGCTCGCCGTGGCCGGATCGCGGTGCCGCCCCACCCCAACACGAAAAAAGCCCGGGGAGACGCCCCGGGCTTTGGCTTCGCTGGCACACCAGTCAAGGTGTGCTACTCCGCTTCGCTACCATTTATACTAAGCAAGGCGGCAAGCCAAGCAAGCGTTGTGCAACTCGTGCAGTCCTCGGAGCTTAGCCAATCCACATCACAAACTTGCCACCCTTCGGCCTTGATCCGTTCCTGGGTGAAGATCGTGTGAGCGGATCATACCTGTGACCGACGGCATTCCTCCCTACCGCTTCTCCAGAAACGACTCCACGGCGCGACGGAAGTCCGGGGTCATCCGCGCCGCCGCGTTGACGCGAGCCCCAAGCGCAATCGCCTCCGTGAAGTCCCGTCCGTCCAGCTCGTAGAGTTGGGTCTTGATCAACGCCAACGCCGACCCGCTGGACCCCGCCAGCGCGCGCAGCAACTCGCCCACCGCGTCCGCGAAGCCCGTTTCCGGAAACACGCGCGATACGAGCCCCAACGCCGCCGCTTCGTGCGCGGAGAGTATCCGCCCGGTCGCCATGAGATCGAACGCGACCTTCTCGCCGACCGCGCGCACCAGCATGGCCATCACCATCGCCGGAACAAAGCCACGCCGGATTTCGGGGTAGCCGAACTCCGCGCGCTCGTGCGCCACGATCAGGTCGCACGCCGTGGCCAACCCGCATCCGCCCGCGAGCGCCCTCCCCTCTACCACCGCGACGACAGGTTTCGGAAGACGTCGCATCGCCACGAACACGTCCCCAAGCTGCATGGCGTGGCGTTCGAGCGCTTCCGGCGCGAGATCGACGGCATCCAGCAGCTCCTGCAAGTCGGCACCGGCACAGAAGTCCTTCCCCGCACCGCGCAGCGCGACCACGGAAACGTCGGACCGCGCATCCGCATCGGCGATGGCTGCACGCAACCCCGCCACCATGGCGGCATCCATGGCGTTCCGCTTGTCGGCCCGGTTGAGGGTCACCGTGAGGACCCTGTCGGCCGCCGACGCGAGCACCCGATCAGGAGACACGGAGCCCTGCCGGTACGGGGATCTCCATGCGGAGCAGCGCCGTCGAAAACACCTTTCCCTGCGCATCGGTCTTGAGCGACAGTGTGCCGCCACCACCCAGGGCGCCGTGGAGCAGGAAATTCAGCGCGCGAAGGTTCGGCAGCTCGAACCGCTCCACCGGGCCCCGAATCTCGCCGCGAAAGTGGCGCGCCACGCGCGCGACCGTCACTTCGCGCACGAGCAGCGGATAGTACCCGGGCCGCAGCGCAATCAGACCGACGTTGGCCGTGTCGCCCTTGTCGCCGCTTCGCGCGTGCGCGAGCCAGCGCAGTTGCACCATGCGCCGCGCGCCCTTCTTACCCATGGCGGCACCGCCGTTCGCGCGTCATGCTTCGATCACGTCCACGACCGGATGAATCTCCGTCTTCGCGATGAGCGCCGGCCAATACGCCACGATCTCCTCGATTTTGGGTCGCCCGCCCGCGAATCCCGTCACGCTCGGCGGCCCGTTCAAGATGAGTGGCGCAATCTCCCGGCTGAAACGGTCCACCGGAGCCCGCTCCGCCGCCCGCACCCCAACGCGCAGCTGCACCTCGGCAATGTCGGGATCCGGCGCCCCGGCCAAACGTCCGTGCGTGGCGTCGACCCCCACGAATTCGGTCAACACTTCCTCGAACTGGAGCCCGAGCCGGCCGAGACGCTCGCGCAGGATGCGGTCGGCCATCTTGGCCTTCTTGTACGCGTCCGGCCACGAATACACGAGGGTGCCGACCGCCTTGTAGCCGTAGTGGTAGGACACGGACACCTTCAGCGAATCCGTCGCCGGACCGCCTTTCACTCCCGACACCTCGACGCGATCGCGCCCCGCCTGCTTGAGGCTGATCGTCGTGAAGTCCGCCACGCCGTCGGGCGTGATGTAGGCGCGGGGATCGCCCATCTCGTACACCAGCTGCTCGGTGACGCTCGCCACCGTCACGCGCCCACCGGTTCCCTTGTGCTTGGTGACGGTGAAGCTCCCATCCGGCCGGGCCTCGACGATCGGGTATCCGGGATCGGCCATGTCCGGAAGCCGCTCCCATCCCACCAGGCAGTTTCCTCCGGTACACTGCGCGCCGCACTCGATCACGTGGCCTGCCACGGTGCCGGCGGCGATGCGATCCCAATCCCCGTCGCGCCACCCGAACTCGAACATCATCGGGCCCAGCGTGAGCCCGGTATCGGTCACTCGACCGGTCACGACGACATCGGCCCCGCGGGCCAGGGCGTCGACCACGGGGGCCGCTCCAAGGTACGCATTCGCGCTCTGCACGCGGTCGCGCACGGCCGCAAGCGGTTCACCCGTGTCGAGATTGGCCAGCGGGTGCCCGCGGGAGAGGAGGTCATCCAAGCGGTCCAGGATGTCGTCCCCGGTCACGATGCCGAGACGGGGGCGACGCGGGAGCCGCAAATCGCGCGCGACCGCGGCAATCGCCTCCGCGCACGACCGTGGGTTGACGCCGCCGGCGTTGGAAATCACCCGGACGTTGCGCTCGAGCATGGCCGGCAACAAGCGCCCCATGAGCGGCACGAAGTCCCGGGCATAGCCGAGCGACGCGTCGCGCGCTCGCTGTTTTTGCATGATGGACATCGTGACTTCAGCCAGATAATCCATCATGAGGTAGTCGAGGGGCCCAGCCTCGACCTGTCGGACCGGGGCGTCCAACGAATCGCCCCAGAACCCCTGGCCGGATCCGATCCTCACGATGTCCCTCATGCGCCTCACTCGTTGCGGTCCACCGGCCCCCGCCAGCGGGCGGTGACGCCCCGCGGGTCCGTCGCCAGCACCTCCAACACGTGCCGGTACCCGGGGAGCATCGCCGGCACGTCCGGCGGTGCGGCGCGCACCACCACACCGTTCTCGGGCACGGCCACCGATCGGATTCGGGTCCCGAGTGAATCAAAGGCGAGCGGCACCGGGTCGGAGGGAATGTACGTGATCCTGAGCGACGCCGACCACTCGTCCGGAGGTGTCAAATGGGCGAACGACGGAGCGAGCTCGATCTCGAACGAGGCGCCACGCGCGGTGTCCAGCGGAACGACACCGCGCTTGTCCGCGTAGGCAAGCGGCCCCGCCGACACCACGCGTTGCGCCTCGTCGAACACCGTCACCCCAAAATCGGTAAGCGACGGCCAGGAGTCGAGATCCACGGCAAGGTCCAGCAACATACTCTGCGCCCATGCCGGCGGGTCGACCCGCACCCGTGCGGGCGCGCCGCGCAACCCGGTCACCCGACGCTCCCGCTGCATCCCGATCCACCGCATCTCCACCGCAGCCTGCACCGGCGCACCGGCCCACGGGACGATCTCGGCCGCACCCAGCGTCGGCGCACCCACGACCCGCACCGCGGGCAGGCTCACCTCCAGCGCAAACCGCAGTGAGTCCGTGGGCGGGGCGGCGACGACGAGTTCGTACGTGCCCGGCACGATGTCGGACCCCAGCACATCGACGCGTGCGGCTTGCCCGGCCCCACGTCCGGCCACGGCGCTACGCCGGTCGCGATACGGTCTCCCATCCGGCTCGAATACATGCAGCGTCCCACCGGTGGTGTCGTCCACGACCATGCGCGCACGCAGCCCTCCCGCTCCCGGCGGCACGGCCACGGGATAGCGTGCGATCTCCCCTGGGCCAATGGCCCCCCGGCGCTCGAGTGCCCGATCCAACGTGTAGGGCACGATGATCGTGCTGGTGAGTCCGAATGACGGCCCGGCAAGGGTGTCGGACTCCGGCACGGCCCACACGGTGCCGACGTAGACGCCGGGCGACGCAAGCCGCGCGGGATCGTAGCGCACGTCGATCCGCGCGATTCCACCCTCCGGCTCGGTTGCGGGCGGTGCGGTGAGCCACGGGGCATCGGCCGCCAGCCGTAACCTGGCCGCGGGCTGCCCGGCGACGGACCGCACCACGAAGCGCTGGATGGTGTCGCCCGGCGGGAGCCCGTCGCGGAAATACGCCCCCGGAACCCCGCGATCGCGGCCACTCGAGTCGAGCGCCCGCACGGTGTACACACCGGACTGGTGACCCGCGAGCAGCCAGCGATACGCCGCCGGCGCATCCACCACTCCCCGGCCGGCGTCCAGCACCGTAGCCCCCGGCACCGGGCTGGCGGTGTTGGTGAGCGCGCGCTGGACGTCCACCGCGCGGGGGGCGCGCCCCACGGACCGCGCCGCTGAGATGAGCAGCGCCGCGACGCCGGCGACGTGGGGAGCGGCCATGCTGGTCCCGTCGGAGATCTCTTCGCCGGCCCGCCATGCCGGCACGCTCGAGTACGCGATGCCCGGGGCGCACACGTCGGGTTTGACGAACTCTCCACCGCGTGAACTCCACCAGCGAATGCGGTCGGGTGGCGCGGGAACGCCCGCGACGGGCGGACTCGCAAACACCCCAGGCAACAGCCCGCAGACCGCCGTCACGTGTTCCGCCGACGCCGGCAGCCATGTACTCGACAACCCCGGCCCGTCGTTGCCCAGGCTCACGATGACCGGAACATCGGGATGCTTGAGCGTGAACTGATCGACGATCGAGTCAATCGACGCGTCGCCCTCATGCGCGTGGCCCACGCCATACGAAAGGTTGATCACCAATGGCATGCGCCGGCGCGCGGCGACGTCGGTGGCGTAGTTCAGCGCCCGCAACATGCTCCCCGTCACCGAGATGGCCCCGCGCGCGTTGTCCGAGATCTTGAGCCCCAGGAGCTGCGCGCCCGGCGCCACGCCGTCGAACCCCTCGACGTCAAACAGGTTGTGTCCGGCCGCGATGCCCGCGACATGGGTCCCGTGTCCGGAATTGTCGACGACGAAGGTGAGATGCGGATCACCCTGCGCATCCTGTTCCAGGTTGACCGCCAGGCCCGCCGGGCCCGCGCCTCCATCCGGCCGCCCCAGGAGCAGCACCTGGCCGGCCACGGCGAAATCGTGCATCGCCTCATCGCCGTCGAACGAGCCGTCCAAGTCGCGATCCACGACGGCGAACCACCCCGCGCTGCCCTTGGCCACGACCACCGGAAAACGGTCGGTGGAGTGCCCGTTGCCATTGAGGTCCGCCGCCGCTCCCACACCGAAGGCCTGTTCGCGCAGCACGCCGCCGAAGTACGGCCGCCCGGCCCGACCGGCGACTTGGCCGAAGCCGGCGACGCGCACGCCGCCTACCGTCACCGATCCCGAGCGATCGGGCAGCACAGGCTGAAGCGGCACGCGCCCCTCTCCCGAGAAATCCCTCAGGTCGAGGAGCTTGGGCTCCCCCGTCGTCGTTTCCCGGAGACCCGCGACACTCGGGTCGACACCCGTATCGAGAATCGCGATCAGCACACCGCGTCCGTCCGCGGCCGGATGCGCCAGGCGAAAGGAATCCACGCCGGTGGATCGCAAGGGCATGTATCCGGCCAGCCAGGCCAACCGTGGCGTCCAGCGTGGCCGGGGCCCGGTGGGTTGCCGGTCGCTCTCCGTGGGCAGCGGATCCTGGACCGGAGCCGTCCCCGCGACCGGGACCGGCGGCGCGCCCGCAGGGGCCGCGCATCCCGTGAGGGCCGTCGCGGCGGCGACGAGCACAAGGGCGCCGACGAGCCTCACAGGCTGCGAGCGGACTCCGGCAGCACGAAGGCCCCGATATGCGGACTCGTGGACGCGGTGGTGACCTCCAACGCGAACGCGAGCACGTCACGCGTGGCCTCCGGCGGCACGATGGCATCGACGAAGCCGCGCGCCGCTGCATACTTAGCATCCAACTGATGCTCGTAGTCCTCCCGCATGCGGGCGCGGGCGTCCGCCAGCTCCGGGTCGGCCACGCGATCGCCGAAGACCGCCTTGATCGCGGACTCGCCCTCCATGACCCCCATTCTGCCGGTCGGCCATGAGAAGATGAAATCGGGATCGAACCCCTGGCCCGCCATCGCGTAATACCCGGCGCCGGACGCGTGGTTGACGGTGAGTACGAGCTTCGGAACCGCGGCGGTGGCCATCGCCTCCACGAATTGGGCGCCCGCGCGGATGATCCCGGAGTGTTCGGCTTCGGGCCCGACCATGAACCCGCTCACATCCTGGACGAACAGAATGGGAAACCCCTCGCGCGCGGCGTTCTCAATGAAGTACGCCACCTTCTCGGCGCTCTCCGCGTACACGATGCCGCCGATCCGGGGAGCCGCGCCGGCAGCCCCGCGGATGAGCCCGCGTTGATTGGCGATCACCGCCACCGCGTGTCCCGCGATCCGCCCATGCCCGCAAATCATCTCCCGGGCGACCTCCGACTGAAACTCGTCCAGCGCACCGCCATCGAGGAGGCAGTCCAGCACCTCCCGGACCTCGTAGGCCATGCGGTGATCGGCGGGCAGCACATCGTAGAGCTCGGCGATCGGACGCTTGGGTGGCCGGGATTCCCGCGTTGGGGCGCGCACGGGACTGGCGGCCAGCGGCAGGCGCGCCACGTATTCGCGAATCCGCATCACGCACTCCGTGTCGTCCCTGGTCCGATAATGGGCGACCGCGCTCACCGTCGTGTGTGTCACGGCGCCGCCCAGCGACTCGCCGTCGACCTTCTGTCCGGTCGCGCCCTCCACAAGGTTGGGTCCTCCCAGACCCATGAACGACGTTCCTTCGACCATGAAGATCACGTCCGACAGCGCGGGAAGATACGCGCCGCCCGCGACGCACGGCCCCATGACCGCGCTGATCTGTGGCACGTGCAGATACCGACGCATGATCGAGTTGTAGTAGAAGATGCGGGCGGCGCCGTACTGTCCGGGGAACACGCCGCCCTGATAGGGGAGATTCACGCCGGCCGAGTCGACCAGGTAGATGATCGGTATCCGCTGGCGCATCGCGACTTCCTGGGCCCGGAGGATCTTCTTGATCGTCTCCGGCCACCACGAACCGGCTTTGACGGTGGCGTCATTCGCCACGATCACCACCGGCCGCCCGCCAACCACACCCACCCCCGTAATGACACCCGCGCCGGGAGCCTGGCCGTCATACTGATCGAACGCGACCAGCAGGCCCAGCTCAATCCACGGCGAGTCCGCATCCCGCAGCCTGGTTACGCGTTCCCGGGCCGTGAGCTTGCCGCGCTGATGTTCTCGCCGAGCCCGCTCGGGGCCGCCGCCCTGTTCCAAGCGCGCCGCGAGCTCCCGATACGTATCGGTCAGCTCACGCAGTCGTTCGTGGCTTTCGGACGATGCGCGCTTCACTCGCCGCGCGTCGCCGCCCATTGCGCGATGTAGCCGACGATGTCGTCGGTGGTGGCGCCGGGGCCGAACAACTTGCCGACGCCCTGCCCCTCGAGTGCCGTGATATCGTCCTGGGGGATGATCCCCCCCCCAATGAGCAGCACGTCTTCGCGGCCCGCTTCATCCAGCAACCGTCGCACGCGCGGGAAGAGGGTCAAGTGCGCGCCGGAAAGGATCGAGAGTCCGACGACGTCGACGTCCTCCTGCACGGCCGCGCTGGCAATCATCTCCGGCGTTTGATGGAGTCCGGTGTAGATGACCTCCATGCCCGCGTCGCGGAGCGCGGCCGCCACGACCTTGGCCCCTCGGTCGTGTCCGTCCAACCCCGGCTTTCCCACGAGGATTCGCACGGGACGCGTCACGGACTTGGCAGGGTTCACTGTGGACATGACGCGCAGGAAGCTAGTGCGGCTCGGAAACCGAAACAAGCACGGGCCGCGGCCATCACATCACGAAGCGGAGCAACGCGCCGAGTTCATCGACCTGGCTGCGAACCTCCGGTGCCTCGAGCACGTCCACGTGGCTGCCCTGCCGCAGCGCTTCTTCGATGGCCTCTTCCACGACGTCCGGCACGATCTCCGGATCACCGGTCGCGCCGCACTCCTCGGGCGAGAGTGCGAGGTGTCCGGACTCGCGGCACCGCACGCCCGACCGCGTTGCCGTCGGGTCGACGAGCAGCACCCGCACTTGCCCCTGGGCGAGGGCGCGCAGTGTTGCCGCGACTCCGGTGACTGCCCACCCCGTGGCCAGCCCCTCTCGCAACTCGTCGAGGTGGTCGAGTTCCCAGCGACGCTCCGACAGCTGCCGTACATCCAGCACCGCTTCCAGCACGGCGCTCTCGCTCAGCGTCTTGGGGTTCAGCTTCACGGTCCCGAGCAGCAGTTTCCGCAGATAGGGGTGCAGGTGCGGACCGACGGCTTCGGCTTCGGCCCCCACGCCGCCGAGCACGATTCCTCGCGCCGGCATCGCCCTCTGCAGTGCGAACAGCCGATCTGCGACTTCCGCGTAGTGGCGCTGCTTCTCCTCCTTGATGCGCTGGTGGTAGTTGTGCTCGCCGGGCACGCCCACGTTGCCCGCATGGCGCGTGATGCCGTCGCGGCCCTGGAACCGTCCAGTCCGCGCGGGCACGTCCGCGGTCACGCCGTCGAGTTCCTCGGCTCCACCGGCCGTCACGCGATAGAACCTGGCCTCGGTGCGATCATAGACGGCGGCAAGCACCAGGCCGAACTCGTCGTCGAGCGCCGCGAGTTCGCGGACGAGCGGCGATCGATCGATCGACAGCCGCGACCTGAACACCCGGGGCAACGGGACGACCTCGAACAGCTCCAGCGGCTCGCACGCGAACATCGCGACGCCGCGGCTTGGAGGGAGCTGGCCGGCCTGTTCCAGATACTCGCGGATGCGAGCGCAATCGCGTGCCACGACATCGCGGGCCATGCGATCGGGCTCGTGATCCTGCAGCCACTCGAGGCGCGCCCGCACGCGGTTCTTCAGCTTTATGAGATACTTGCCGCGGCTGCGATCGCGTGGTTCGAGCTTGAGATAGCACGAGACCACCCAATGCCGGGTGGTGCCGATGGCCGTCAACCTGTGTACGTGTTCGCGCAGCGTGTTCGACTCAGAAGAAAACAGGCTCGCGGTAGGCACCGTAGACCTCCTCGAGAGCATGGCGAATCTCGAACAGCGTACAATAGACTCGGGCGCAGTCCAACATGGCCGGAATGACATTGACGTCACGCTCGGCCGCTTCGCGCAACGCCGCCAGCGCGGCATCGACCGCGTCGTCGTTGCGGCGGGCACGCAGCGCCGCGAGTTTGCGCCGCTGCGCCTCCCCCGGCCCGTCCGTCACCCGGAGGATCTCGAGGTCGTGGCCCGCCTCGTCCTCGAACTCGTTCACGCCGACGATGATCCGGCGCTTCTGCTCGACTTCGTGCTGGAAGCGCAGCGCACTCTGGTGGATCTGCCGCTGGAACCATCCGGCCTCGATCCCCTTCACGACCCCCCCCACGGCGGCGATTTCATCGAACAACGCCTCGGCCTCGCGCTCCATGCGGTTCGTGAGGGCCTCGACGTAGTAGGATCCCCCCAGCGGGTCGGCCACGTTGGCGACTCCCGTCTCGTACGCGAGCACCTGCTGCGTGCGCAGCGCCAGCTTGACGGCGTCTTCCGTCGGCAACGCGAGCGTCTCGTCCAGCGAGTTCGTATGCAGCGACTGCGTGCCGCCCAGCGCCGCCGCGAGCGCCTGATACGCGACCCGTACCACGTTGTTCATCGGCTGCTGCGCCGTCAGCGACACCCCCGCCGTCTGGCAGTGGAACCGCAACATCAGGGAGCGCGGGTCCTTGACCCCATACCGATCCCGCAGGTGGCGCGCCCAGATTCGCCGCGCCGCCCGCATTTTCGCGATCTCTTCGAAGAAGTCGTTGTGGACGTCCCAAAAGAACGACAGCCGCGGCGCGAACGTGTCCACGGGCAGCCCCCGGGCCACCCCACGCTCCACATACTCGAACCCGTTCGCGAGCGTGAACGCCAACTCTTGCACGGCGGTCGCGCCGGCTTCACGAATGTGGTAGCCACTGATCGAGATCGTGTTCCAGTGCGGCGTGTGCTCGGCGCACCACTCAAACATGTCGACGATGATCTTCAGCGCCGGCTCGACGGGGTATACCCACGCGTGCTGCGCCATGTACTCCTTCAGAATGTCGTTCTGGACCGTTCCCCGGATCCGGCCAATGTCCACACCCTGGCGCTCGGCAGCCGCGACGTAGAAACAGAAGAGCATGGCCGCCGGGCCGTTGACGGTCATGGACGTCGAGACCTGGTCGAGCGGGATGCCGTCGAACAAGGTCTCCATGTCCGCCAACGACGAGATCGCCACGCCACACTTCCCCACTTCGCCTTCCGATCGCGGGTGGTCCGAGTCGTAGCCCATGAGCGTCGGGAAGTCGAAGGCGACCGACAGCCCCGTTTGCCCGCGTCCCAGCAGGAACTTGTACCGCCGATTCGTATCCTCCGGCGTCGCGAACCCCGAGAACTGGCGCATCGTCCAGAGCCGCCCTCGATACATCGTCGGATGAATCCCGCGCGTGTACGGAAACAGGCCCGGGTACCCGAGGTCGCGCTCGTAGTCCACCTCCCCTTCACCGACCGGGAGGTACAGCGGCTCGACGTCCATCGAGCTCTGGGACACGAAGTCGATGTCGCGCTTCTTGGCCGCGTCGTAGCGCTGACGCCACTCATCGGCAGGGTTAC
Source organism: Gemmatimonadales bacterium (assembly GCA_036397755.1). Classification (GTDB taxonomy): domain Bacteria; phylum Gemmatimonadota; class Gemmatimonadetes; order Gemmatimonadales; family GWC2-71-9; genus CAMYLY01. The sequence continues at coordinate 21,300 of DASWII010000003.1, forward strand.
GCTGCGTCATGCTGTGTGCCTCCGGTCAAATCCGCCACGATGTCGTGCGCGACGCGATAGGGACTCACGCGCCCCTCGACGACATCCTCGAGGGCGGCCGCGAGCTGCTGCTCCCCATCGCGCTCTTGCCACACGAGGTGGCTGAGACGACGGTCCACCACCTCACGGGTGTGCCGGGCCAGACGTTCTCGTCGCACCACGGTCAACAGCCCGGAGGACTTCAAGTACTCGGCGTGCGCATTCAACGCCTCTACCAGCTCGGCGATGCCCTCGCGTTTGGCCGCCGCGGTCTTCAGCACCGGCGGGGCCCACGCGCCGTCACCGCCGGCATCCGAGCGGTCCACCGCCACCCGCAACTCCCGCGCCGAGTGGTGCGCCCCCACGTGGCGGTACGCATTCCCCCGGCGGATTCCGAGCATCACCTCGACTTCCTGTATCAGCCGGTCGGCCCCGATGCGGTCGCCCTTGTTCACGACGTAGACGTCGGCGATCTCCATCACACCCGCCTTCATGGCCTGCACACCGTCGCCCGATTCCGGCACGAGCACGAGGGCGGTGGTGTCGGCGCTGGCCGCGATGGCAAGCTCGGACTGCCCCACCCCGACCGTCTCGATCACAATGCGCTGGAACCCGAAAGCGTCGAACACGTCGCAGACCTCGCGCGTGGTGGTGGCCAGCCCACCCACGCCCCCGCGCGTCGCCATGGACCGGATGAACACCCCGGGATCCAGCGCCACCGCCTCCATGCGGATGCGGTCCCCCAGGAGCGCCCCGCCCGTGAACGGGCTGGTCGGGTCCACCGCGACGACCCCGATCGTCTCGCCCGCGGCGCGATACGCCTGCACCAACAGTTCGACCAGCGTGGATTTGCCTGCACCGGGCGGGCCCGTGATGCCGATCCGGTGCGCCCGACCGACGCCGGGGTGCAGCCGCGAGAGCAACTCTTCATACCCGGGCCGGGCATTCTCGACCAGCGAGATCGCGCGCGCCAGCGCCGAGACCTGCCCCTCCTCGAACCGCCGCACCAAAAGGTCGAGATCCATGGGTGCAAGTTCGCGGGTCGCCGACGCCCGAGGCAAGCGCGTCACACGCCCGGGAGCAACAGGATGGTGGCCAGGCCCAGCAGCAAGAAGAACCCCACCACGTCGGTGGCGGCCGTGATGAAGACGGAGCTGGCCACCGCGGGATCGACCCCGAGGCGACGCAGCACGAGCGGCACCGTCGCGCCCATGGCCGCCGCCACGACCTGGTTGCCACACATTGCCAGCATGACGACCGCGCCCAGCGCCCACCCCTGCCCGATGGCGAACGTCACCAGCCCCACGACCAGGCCCACGGCGACACCGTTCACCATGCCCACGAGTACTTCCTTGCCGATCAGGCGCCACTCCGCACTGTCGGGTGACAGGCCGAGCGTGAGCCGCCGCAGCGTCACCGCAAGCGACTGGGTGCCGGCGTTTCCGCCCAGGCCCGCGACGATGGGCATAAGCGCGGCCAGCGCGACGATGCGCCCTACCGTTTCCTTGAAGGCGAGGACGACCGCCCCGGCGAGGACCGCCGTGAGAAGGTTGAGGTAGAGCCAGGGGAGGCGGCTCCGTACGGCTTCGTGCCACTGGCCGCCCAGCGCCTCGTCCGCGGACAGGCCGCCGAACTGCAGCATGTCTTCGGTGCGCTCCTTCTCAACCACGTCAATGACATCGTCGAACGTCACCCGTCCGAGCAACACGCCCGTTGCGTCCACCACCGGTATTGCCGGCACGTTGTATCGCGCGATCAGTCGCGCCACCTCTTCTTGATCGAGGTTGGGCGACACCGTGGCCGGTGCGGGCTCCATCAGGTCCCGAACCAATGCGTCCGGCCCCGCAATCACCAAGCCCTTGAGCGGCAGGATACCCACCAACCGCTTCCCCGCATCCACACAGTACACCTGGTAGAACTCCCCAACCTCCTGCGCCTGACGCCTGATATCCTCGATCGCGTCGGCGGCCGTCCGCCCCTCCTCGATCGCGACGACGGCGGTGGTCATGAGCCCGCCGGCGGTCTCCTCGTCGTAGCGCATGAGCCGCTCCAGGTCGGCCCGATCTGCTACGGAGGAGAGAATCCGCGCGGCATCGTCGGCATCGAGCTCGCCGATGAGGTCGACCGCGTCGTCGTCCTCCAGTTCCGCGACGATCGTGGCTGCCTGGGCCGTGCCGAGCGACGCGAGGAGCTCCTCGGGATGCTCCTCTTCGTCCATTTCCACGAGAGCCTCGGACACGATATCCGCCGGCAGCTGCGCGACGAGGCGCAGGCGAACATCGTCCTCGATACCCTCGAGCACGTCCGCCAAGTCCGACGGGTGCAGATCGCGCGCTTTGGCGAGGAACGCGGCAACATCCCCGCTGGCCGCAATGGCCCGCAACTCTTCCACCGCCGACGTGTCGTCGGTCATCCGATCGAATCCTTGAGCAACGAATCGAGGTCCAGCCCCCGCCGCACGGCCACCGCCGGTTCGCGGTCTCCGACCGCTCCCGCGGAGATGATCAGCTTGATGGCCTCGTCAATCGTGAGGTTGGCATCGCGCAGCTTCGCCACGGGAACGATGAGCATCATCCCCGATGTGGGGTTCGGCGTGGTCGGAACAAACACCGTCACACACGGCTCCCCCAAGACCTTCGCGAGCAGCAGTGGGGTCTCGTTGGTGACGAACCCCAGTGCCCATGAGTCCTGCGTCGGAAAAGGAACCACCACGGTGCGTCCGAGCACGCGCCGGTTGGATCCGACCACCGCCTGAATGACCTGACTCGCGGCGCCGTAGAGCCGTCGGGTGAGTGGCAGGCGAACAAGCGCTTCATTCCACCAGTGCAGGAGCTGCCGACCGGCGGCCCGGCGCACAAGCCAGCCGACCAGCATGAGGAACACGGCCAGCAGCAGGAACCCGAGCCCGGGGATGTGGAACTTCAGGAGCGCCTGGAGCGGCTCGCCGAGCAACCCATCGATGGCCTGGAAGATGGCCCACAGGACCCACACCGTCACGCCCACCGGCGCGATGACCACCAACCCGGTAATCAAGTACCGCCGGAGGCGGCGCCCAAGTGACCGTCGCTGGTCGCTCAATGGTTCCCTCCAATAACCACCGGTGCCCCGCGCCGCACCACGACACGCTCGACGCGTGTCGGGGTGGCGCTCAGCACATCGAACTCGAGCCCGGCCACCTGGAAACGGTCACCGAGTCGCGGAATGCGCCCACCGACATGCGCCAGCAGACCCCCAACGGTCTCACCGAACTCCGGCAGCTCGACGGAGAATCTGGCTCGCACGTCATCGATCGGCGTCGATCCGAGAAACTCCACCAGCTCCGGACCGGCGGAGCCCGCCGCCAACGGCAGCCCATCCGACTCATCGTAGATCTCCCCGATCAACTCCTCGAGCAGGTCCTCCAGCGTCACGATCCCCGCGGTTCCTCCATACTCGTCGAGCACCACCGCAAACTGGCGTCGCTCCCGCTGGAGCTCGCCGAGGACCTCGGTGCAACGCTTCGTTCCGGGCACCGTCGCCACCGGCCTCACGGACAGCTCGGCGCCCGGCGCGATCTTGAGCAAGTCGAACACGTAGATCATGCCGACGATCTCATCGAGCGAATCCCGATAGACGGGAACGCGAGAAAACCCGGAATCGGCGAACAGCGTGGCGACCTCCTCCAGCGACGCACCTTCGCGGACGGCCACCACGTCGGTGCGCGGCGTCATGACTTCGCGCACGGCACGCTCCGTAAAGTCGAGCACGCCGGAGAGGGCGCTGAGCTCGTCGGAATCTAGCTCGGGCCTGTCGCGACCTCGGCCGGATCCGGTCACGCCGCGCCGGACGATCCGCGGCACGAGGTGTTCGATGATGCCGTCGGACCACAGTGCGCCCAGCGGCCCCGCCACTCCCAAGCCGACGATCGCCAACGCAGGAAGGACACCCAACACGAAGCCCAGCAGGGCGGCAAGCAGGGACACGGGGGCCAGCGCGCCGGCCGCACCCAGGCCGGCGAGGATCGCACCGACGATCGCGATGGTCCAGGCGCGTGCGCGTACCGTGGTGCCGTGAGCCAGGAGCACCGCGGCCCCGGCGCTGCCTTGCCGCCGTTGGGTCACCGAGCGATACAACTCCACGCGACTCGGGACCGCGATCCCACTCCACACGAACATCCCGAGCGCCACGGCGAGCACACCTGCACCCGTCAGCAACCACGCGCCGGTCATGCGGAATGCTCCTCCGAGGGCACCACATCGAGGCTCGCGGGTTGACGCTCGAAGTAGACCTTGCGAACCCGACGCTGCACCACCTTCTCCACCACGACGCGAAACGACCCGATCTGCAGTTCCTCTCCTGGGCGCGGCACCCGCCCCAACTCGGAGTAAATCAGTCCACCGACCGTGGCGATGTCTTCGCGTTCCAGGGGGATCCCCAACAACTCGCCGAGCTCGTCCAGGGTCAACGCCCCGTTCACCCAGAACCGATCGGCGCCTTCCTTCGTGAACGGCGCCTCTTCGTTGGCGTCATACTCCCCCCGAATCTCACCGACGACCTCCTCGAGCACGTCCTCCAGCGTCACCACCCCGGCGGTGCCCCCAAACTCGTCGACGACGACGGCGAGGTGAGACGGACCGCGCTGGAAATCCCGGAGTTGCAGCGCGAGCGGCTTGGACTCGGGCACGTACTGCGGGCTCCGCACGAGTGTGTGCCACTGCTCCGGGGGATGGACCAAACCGGCGGCGAACGGCGTCACGTCCTTGGCATACAGGATGCCGACGATGTCGTCGAGATCTTCCTCGTATACCGGCAGTCGGGAATGCTCACCATGCCGGAGCGCCTCCACCACCTGGCCCCAGGTGGCGCCAGCCTCAATGCCCTCGATGTCCAGTCGAGGCGTCATGACATCCGCGACCGTTTCCTCGCGCAGGGAGAGCACGCCGGCCAGCATGTCCCGCTCTCCGACTCCCACGGGCGGCCGCGCGCCCGGTGGCAGCACCCGGTTCAGGGTGGATTGCGCCGACGCGGTCAGCACGTGAAACGGCCGAAACATCGCCGTGATCCGACCGGCGGCCGGCAGTGCCACCGTCGAGATGCGCGGAAGGGCTTCCGCGGCGGCGCGGGGGAGCAGGTGACCGAGCACGAGTACGAATGCCGCCGTGACACCTGCCGCGACGACGGCTTCGACGAGCGGGCGCTCCCACCATCGGGTGACGACCGCGCCCCCGACGGCGGCGCCAGCTATGAGGATGAGACGCGCAAGCCGCACCCGCTCGTGCTCCACCCGGCCCTCCCTGTCCATCAGGGGCTCGACCACGGCGAGCACCGCGGAGAGCATCGTCCCGCCGATGGCGGCGATAAGGCCGGCCACGATCAGTGCCGAGCCGGTCATGCGCACGTCCTCATGCCCGACCTGACCGCGCCAGCGCCGCCACATAGCGCTCCTGGCGCTGCCACATCGCCGAGCGCGTTCGCCCCGGGCCCTCGGGATGCCGATGTCCGAGCGCGTGCAGCACACCGTGCACCACGAGACGCAGCTCCTCTTCGCGACGCGATGCCCCCACCTGCCGCGCCGCACGACGCGCCACGCCCGGACACACGTACACGTCCGCCACGAGCCCACCCGTATGTGCCAAGGGAAACGCGATCACGTCCGTGGCGCGGTCTCTCCCCAGTGCGCGACGGTTCAACGCACGCATCTCCTGGACGGTGAGGAACCTGACGCTCACCGAAGCGCCTCGGGCACGTTCGCCTCGGAGTACGTGCCGTGTCGCCCGCACGGCGTCGGCCGCGGCCAGCGCCGATCCGGCGCGTCCCGTGCCACTCACCATCACCCTAGGCGGGCGCAGCCGAACCCTGCCAGTCGGCACTGATGCCGCCTCCGGCCGCCGGGTAGTCGATGCGTCCGTGATGCGCGCCGCCAAGAACGCGGACAAACACGTCCCGTATCCGCCCAAGCTGCACGAGTGTCAGCGGTGAGTCGTTGAGCTGACCGGCATCCATCCGCTGGGAGATGATATGGTCGATGGCATCTCGCAGTCGCTCCGGCGTGGGCTCGTCCAGGACGCGGATGACCGCGTCCACGCCATCCGCCAGCATGGCCACGGCCGTTTCGATGGATTGGGGTTTCGGGCCCGGATAGCGGAACTCCGTGAGATCGAGCTCCTCGTGGTCGTCGCGCTCGCGCGCCCGAGCCAGGAAGTAGGCGATCTCCATGGTGCCGTGGTGTTCAGGAATGAAGGCTCTCACGACGGCCGGCACGTTGTGTTCCTCCGCGAGCGCCACACCGTCGCGCACGTGGTTGCGGATGATCCCGGCCGAGACATCGGGCTTGAGTTTGTCGTGCGGATTGACCCCGGACGTCTGGTTCTCGACGAAATACTGCGGCTTCTTGACCTTCCCAACGTCGTGATAGTAGCAGCCGACTCTGGCCAAGAGTCCGTGCCCTCCGATGGCGTCACATGCCGCTTCGCACAAGTTGGCCATCGCGATGCTGTGCGCGTAGGTGCCCGGCGCCTCGGTCGCGAGCCTGCGAAGCAACGGTCGACTCGGATCGGACAGCTCCAGCAGGGTCACGTCCGACGTGACACCGGCCGCCGCCTCCAACAATGGCAACAGGAAGAACACCAAGGCCGCCGAAACGACCGTATTGGCCGCCGCCCAGCCCGCCGCGATCCACATCTCCCCAACCGACTGTCCTCCGCGCAACGCAATCGTGATCTCGGCAAACAGGTACGCGGCCAGAATCCAGACCACCGACGTGAGCAGATCGCGACGATGGCGCAGGCGACGCACGCTCACCGCCGCCGCCACGCCACCCACCACCGCGACGAACACCGCATCCACCCCGCCATATGCCGCCTGCGACGCGATCAGCACCGCGAGCACCATGGCGCCAACCATCGCCACCCGTCCCCGGAATAGGACCGTGGCCGCCATGGCCGCAAACGGGATCGGGATCAGCTCGGATCGCACGGCAAAGAACAGATTCAGCTTGGCCACGACGATGACGGCCGCAAACATCAACGTCAGGACCAGCACATGGCGCAGGTTGTCGTAGATGGCCCGGCGGTACAGCATGACCAGCAACCAAAACACCGACAACAGCATGCCATTCGCCAACACCTGACCGAGAATGCCCGCCCACGTGGTGCCGGTCGGCGTCGCCTGGCGCAGCAACTCCGATCGCAGCGCGGCCAGCCGCTCATGGGCTGCAGGCGTGACCGGGTCGTTGGCATTCACGATCCGCTCGCCCGCCCGCACCACGTACTTCACCGAGTCGACCGTCGCGCGGAGTTCGTCACGCCGAGCCGTCGTTTCGGCCGCGTCGTACTCGAGCGTGGGGCGAAACAGGCGGTTCACGAGCTTCACCAGCACCTGATCGCCGATGGGCGACGTGGGATCGGGATGCGCCGCCCACCGGCTCTCGAGGAACGTCTCGTAGGTGAGCATCGTGTCCCGACGGGCAAACCGCTCGACGCCCTCCCGCCGGACGATGACCTCGCGCCCGCGCTCCATTTCGAGCGTTCCCGCCAGGGGCACTCCACGAGCCAGTTGGCGCCGCAGGAAACTCCGCACCGATCGTTCCAACGTGACCAGCCGGCCGCGCTCGGCCAGGTAGGCCAATTCGGATGGAGTGAGACGCAACCCGAACCCGTTGAGCGCTGCCCCGAGCGTATCGCCCGCGAGACCGCGGCGCGCCCGGCTGACCAACGAATCGGTCTCGGCGAGCACCGAATCGAGGCTCCCCGGGCGGAACGCGTAGATGGACGGCACGGTCGCGGCCAGAGCCGCCGCCTCCCGCCCGAGCTCCTCGGGAGACTTACGCACGTCGTATCCGAAGGGTGCGATGACCTCCACCGGAGCGATCTCCCCTTCGGCGAAGAGCGGGACATCCAGCCGTCCCGCGATGGGGAACAAGCGGAACGTCAGGAGCGCCAAGAGCACCAGACATCCCCAGCGGATGGCGTGAGCCGCCCACACGGCCGGCCGGTCGCTTGGCGCGAGATCCAACATGAGCGGGACTCGAGCGCGGCGGTTCACGTGCCCTGGTCCTCGGCATAGGCCCGGATGATCTCACGCACCAAGCGGTGCCGCACCACGTCGGAGTCCTCGAGGTAGCAGAACGAGACACCCTCGATGCCCGGCAGGATCCGTTCGACCTGGATCAGGCCGGAATCCTCTCTGCTGGCGAGATCGATCTGTGTCTTGTCTCCCACTACCGCGGCCCGAGAGTTCAGGCCAAGCCGCGTGAGAAACATCTTCATCTGCATGCCCGTGACATTCTGCGCCTCGTCGAGGATTACGAAGGCGTCCTGTAACGTGCGACCCCGCATGTAGCCGAGCGGGGCGATCTCGATGGTGCGGGACTCGAGCGCCTTTTGAATGCGATCGTAGGGCATCATGTCTTCCAGCGCGTCGTACAGCGGTCGAAGATAGGGATCAACCTTGGCTTGCAGATCCCCAGGCAGGAACCCCAGTCGTTCCCCGGCCTCCACCGCGGGCCGGGCGAGCACGACGCGCCGAACGCGCTTCCGCGCCAGGGCCTCGACGGCCACGGCCACGGCGAGGTACGTCTTGCCGGTGCCGGCCGGCCCAATGCACACCACCAGCTCGTTGTCACGCAGCGCTTCCAGATACCGTCGCTGCCCGGCCGTCTTGGGCTGCACGGTGCGCCGCATGCCGGGGAGGACGACCTTCATGCCGTTCGCGGCGCCGTTGGGATCGACGCCGTCCTCCTGTAGCAAGCGGCGCACGTCGTCGACCGAGATCGCCTGCCCCATTCGGGCGAGGTCCACCATCGCCACCGCCACGGTCGTCGCCCGTTCCACCGCCGCGAGGTCTCCCGCGATCGTCACCTGATCACCGCGGAGCGAGGCGCGCACCCCGGTGGACCGCTCGAGCTCCAGCAGGTTGCCGTCGTTGACACCACTCAGGGCGAGAGGATCGGCGCCTTCGGCGGACACCCGATGCGTGATCGTGCGGGTCACGCGGGACGCACCTCGATACCCAGGTCCCGGAGCTCCTCGCTCGGGACCGGTGACGGCGCCCCTTCGAACAGGGCGCGCGCCGCGGTCGTCTTGGGAAACGCGATCACGTCTCGCAGGCTGGACGCACCAGCGAGCAGCATCGCCACGCGATCGAATCCCACGGCGAACCCGCCGTGCGGCGGCGCGCCCATCCCCAGCGCGCGAAGCAGGAACCCGAACCGGAGATCGATCTGCTCCGGGCTGAAGCCCAGCAGCTCGAATACGCGCTCCTGCACGGTGGGATCGGTGATGCGCATCGAACCACTCCCGAGCTCGTGTCCGTTGTACACGAGATCGTAGTGCTGCGCGCGGATACCCTCGCAGCGTCCCGCGAGGAGCGCGTCTCGATCGTCCTGGTGCGGTGCCGTGAACGGGTGGTGGGCAAACACCCACTGCTCGGATATGGGATCGCGCTCGAACAACGGGAACTCGTGTACCCACAGAAAGGCGTGTTCGGTCGTCGGCGCCACGGCCAACCGCTTGATCACGGCCCGTCGCACGCGGTCCAGTGCGTCCGACGTAGCCGCATCGTGGCCCGCACACGCCACCAGCAACCCGCCGTCCGGCAGCCCGGCCGCGTCCGCCGACAGGCCGTCCAGCTTGGCCAGGGGGCCGCTGAGTGCATCTCCGATCCGCTTCAACGTCGCCAGTCCACCAACGCCTGCGGCTCGCACCTCCGCCGCGAGCGCCTCCACATCCCTACGCGAGAGGCGCGCGCCCCCCTCCACGCGAATCCCCCGGACCCTGCCGCCGTTGGCAACGGCACTCTCGAAGGCCGCGAACCCGCGCCCGCGCAGCGTCGGCGTGAGATCTTCGATCGACATGCCAAAGCGGAGATCGGGTTTGTCGGTCCCGTACCGCTCGAGCGCGTCGCGGTGGGTCAATCGCGGGAACGGGCGGCCCAGATCGACTCCGGCCTCGTCCCACAGCGCGACAAAGAGCTCCTCGAGCACGCCATAGACGTCCTCGCTCGACACGAACGATGCCTCGATGTCGATCTGCGTGAACTCCAGCTGCCGATCCGCTCGGAGGTCCTCGTCCCGAAAGCACCGGGCGATCTGGAAGTAGCGATCGAAACCGGCGACCATCAGCAACTGCTTGTAGATCTGCGGAGACTGCGGCAGCGCATAGAACTGACCGCGATGCTCGCGGGACGGTACGAGGAAGTCACGCGCGCCTTCGGGCGTGGGCTTGGTCAGGATGGGGGTCTCGATCTCATAGAACCCCAGAGCGGTCATGGCGGATCGGCTCCGCTGCAGGAGTCGGTGGCGCAGCTCAAAGTTGCGTTGCAGCTCGGGGCGTCGCAGGTCGAGATAGCGGTGCTCGAGACGAAGCTCTTCGGCCGGCAGGTCCTCTCCCTTCGTGCGCCACACCGGAATGGGGAGCTGGGAGGCGGCGGGGCCGACCACCTGCAGCGTCGACGCACGCACCTCGACGTCGCCCGTGGCCATGTCGGGGTTTCGCGCATCCTCCGGCCGCGGGCACACGTCCCCCTCCACCAGCACCACCGACTCAGGGGCGACGTCCAGGGCAACGGCGATCAAGTCCGCCGAGCTCCACTCCGGACCCAGCGACACCTGCACCATGCCGTCACGATCGCGCACATCGAGAAAGACGAGCCCGCCGAGGTTGCGACGCCGGTGTACCCACCCTCCGAGCCGGACTCGCTTTCCGATATCGCCTGCGCGCAGCGCGCCACAGCGATGCGTTCGCATGGATGTCGCGTTCAATTCACTCCCCGATTCCTCGTCTCGTGCCCGCCTGTTGACGCTCCCCTACCCAGAGAGAGCACGCCGCAATCCCCGGGCTCCACTGCCGTTCCGGGTGACGGTGCGCTGGGAATCGCCGGGGAGGAAGGTCGGACGCCATGAACCACCGGCCGGACTAAGACCGCCACCAATGCTGCGGCCTAAGGAACTCCGGCACGCCGGCGCGCGCACGTCAGCATCCCCGGGCCAGCCAAGTGTGCATGTCCGCTCAACATAACGGTCGCCAGAGGGGGGTACAAGCGCCGCTTGACACCACTGCATTGCCATCGGACGTTCTCCACATGCACCTTCGCCCGGCCGTTCTGGCCGCCACCCTGCTCAGCCCGCCAGCCCTCCACGCGCAGGCGCCGCCGACGGCCGACCTCTGGTTGGTCGTGACCACCACCTTGGCCGTGCCGCCGGCGCTCGAGGATGGGGCCACGGCGACGCTGTGGAATCCCGCCGCCAGCATGGCCGAAGACGTCGCCATCGGTCTCGCCATCGTGCAGCCTCCCGACGTGCTGGGCCTGACCGCCGTCACCATCGGCGCCGGGTACGAGATGCTCCGGGGTCTGCAGGTAACCGCTCTCGTGGCCCGCATCGCGGCGCGCGACCTGGTGCGCACGACCACATCCCCAACGTCGCTGCCCGGCGGGATTCCCGTGTACGACCAGATGGCCGCCGTCGGGTTGACCGTGACGCTGCCCACGGTCCGGATCGGCTCGCAACTGCGGTACCACGATTCTCGATTCGATGTGCTGCGCGAGCAGGGGCTCACGATCGACGTCGGCATGCAGCTCCGCGTGTCCGACCGCGTCCGCCTAGCCGGCGCCACTCATCTTTTCCCGATCAACTTCAGCCGACAGGCCTCGACCGACTACTACGTTGGTGGCGAGGTGGCGCTCCTCGGCACCGAGCGGAGTGGCGGCTTTGGCCTGGTGCCGCGATACGGTTTCACGGCCCATGCCGAGGGCGGCTACGACCATGTCGGCGGTCTTGGGATTCGGCTCGGACGACCGCTCCAATTCGACGCCTTGGTCAGCCGCGAATCCGGTCACGGGTTCACGGCGTGGCGCCCGGCGTTCGCGCTCCGACTCCGCATCGGCGGGTACACGATCGCGGCGACGCGCGGCAGCGGCGTGAACGACGTCGGCGCGACGTATCGGGTGGTGCTCGACCTCGCGTTTTGACCGATGAACCTGCTTCAGCTGCCACCAGCGGAGGTCGAGCCCCGGGTCGCCGCCTGGCTCGCCGAGCATGGTGAGCCCGCCTATCGGTTGCGCCAGATCATCCCACGACTCTGGCAGCGCCCCGTAGCGGACTGGCAGGAGGCAACGGATCTGCCGGCCTCCCTCCGCCATCAGCTCGACCGAGACTTCCCGCTCCCCAGCCCGTCGTTGGTCGCCGAACAGCGGTCGAGTGATGGCACCGTGAAATTCCTCTGGGATTTCGGGCGGGACGGCGCCGTCGAGTCCGTGCTCATCCCCGAGGGCAGGCGGAAGACGCTGTGCATATCGTCTCAGGTGGGCTGCGCGTTCGGCTGCGTCTTCTGCGCCACGGGCCGCATGGGCTTTGTGCGACATCTCGCAGCCTGGGAGATTGCGGCACAGGTCCGCGAACTCCTGCGCCGTCCCGAGTACGGGATACCAACGAATATCGTGTTCATGGGCATGGGCGAGCCGTTGCACAACTGGGCGGCCGTCGACACCGCACTGTCGATACTCAATCATCCGAGAGGATGTGGCATCGGTGCGCGACGGATCACGGTGAGTACGGTGGGACTCATCCCCGCACTCCAAGCGCTGGCCGCTCGACCGGAGCAGTTCCGCGTGGCGCTGTCGCTGCATGCGACGACCCACGAGCAGCGCGCCCGTCTCATGCCTGTCGAGCGCAAGTACCGTATCGAGGAGGTCATCGAGGCCCTGCGCGACTTTCCGCGCCGTGTCACGTTCGAATACGTGATGATCGCGGCCGAAAACGACTCACTCGCCGATGCCGATCGCCTCGCGCATCTGGCGCACCAGCTTGGCGCTCACGTCAACCTCCTCCCGCTGCATCCGGGAGGCGCCGGGACGTTCGCACCCTCGCCGGCACCCACGATGCGCGCGTTTGCCGCCGCGCTCGTCGCCGCGGGTGTGAACACCACGATTCGTATCAGCCGCGGACTCGACATTGCGGCGGCGTGCGGCCAGCTACGGACGGAGGTCCAGCACCGCGGCGTCTCTCCCCAGTAGCACCGTCACGTCCACTACCCGCCGTGCGTCGGGCTCGTCGACGATCATGCCCATCCCCAGCACCTCAAGCACGGCCCGGGCCGCCGTGCTGTCACCCCGCCGCACGATGAGGCGCGTGACGGTCATGGAGTCGTCCGCCGCTGTCCCATAGAACACGACGTCGAGCCCTGCCGCGCGGAGCCGGCTCGTCGTGGCGGCGGCCAGCCCATCGATTCCCGAACCGTTCAAGACCTCGATCTGGAACGGGCGTTCTTCTCCCGGAATGCGCAACTGTGCGGCAGCGGCAGGATCGTCGCGCAGCCACCGCCACGCCATAACGCCGCCGGCCACCAGCACCACGATCGCAAAGGCAGCGACGAGCGCCTTCACCGGAGTCCGTTCCAAAACTCGACCGTCTCGGGCAGCAGTCGTTTCCCGTTGGCGACCAGATAGCCGATCCTGGCCCGTGCCACCGCTCGCAGCGTGTCCGTGAGCGCAGCCGGCACGCCGGCCGCGAGTTCGGCACGATCCGGCGCGTCCGTCCTTTCAGGCTCGAGGAAATCCGCGAGGTAGAGCATGATCCCGACGCGGTCCCAGTCGGCATAGCCCACCGAGTGGTATCGCACCGCCTGGAGCACACCCTCATCAGTTTCGCCGTGCTGGGCGGCCATGCGCGCCGCCGCCGGCCCGTGGGACAGTGCTGCGACACCCCAGGCATCGTCGGTCACCTCGGCCAACCAGGAGTCAGGCGCGTCCTTGAGCGCGTCGTGCAGGTACGCGGCCCGCTCCCAACACGCCCGCTCCGATTGCCCGACTCCCATGGCGTCCGCCCACTCACCCAAGAGTCTGGCGACTCGTCGCGCGTGCTCCATGCGCCGGGCCGACATCTGCGACCAACGGGGAAACAGGGCTTCCATGCCCACGTCTACTCGACCCGTGGGTCCGCCTCCGGACCCGCGCCGACCGGCGCATTGTCGATCAACCGCGTCGCCCCGACGCGGCCCGCGACCGCCACCACCGACGAGGCCTGCGCCTCATGCACGGGCCGAAGCGTCTCCGGGTCGACCAGATCCGCGTATTCGATCTCGACCGCGGCCGCCGCCAGCTCGGCGCGCGCGGCGTGCAGCACCGCCGCGGCGGCGCGGCTGCCCGCGGCGAACGCGCGGTGCGCCGCGTCGAGCGCCCGCGCCAACGCGGCTGCCTGAGCGCGCTCGGCCGTCGAGAGGTAGGCATTGCGAGAACTCAGAGCCAGCCCGTCGCGCTCGCGCACCAGCGGCCCGACCACCACGTCCACCGGCAGGTTCAGATCGGACACCATCCGCCGAATGAGCACCGCTTGCTGATAGTCCTTGCGACCGAATACCGCCACGTCTGGCTCCACGATGTGCAGCAGCTTGGCCACCGCGGTCAAGACGCCCGCAAAGTGCCCCGGGCGGAACGGACCGCAGAGCGTGTCCGCCATCGTACCCGGCGTGACCCGCACCTCCATTTCGGCGGGATACATTGTCGCGGTCGACGGAGCGAACAGACACTGCACATGGCGGTGCTGGAGCTTCGCGGCATCACCGGCGAGATCGCGCGGATACCGGGCGAGGTCTTCCCGGGGGCCGAATTGCAGGGGGTTCACGAAGACGCTCGCGATCACGTGATCGCTCTGACGCGCCGCGATGTCGACCAGGCGCAGATGCCCCTCGTGAATCGCCCCCATGGTGGGCACGAAGCCGATGCGCGCACCGTCGCGCTTGGCGGTGCGCGTCCAAGCCCGCATCTCCGCGGGATCGGCAATGCGGATCACGACTCGAAGGAGTGCTCGGAGGTCGGGAACGCTCCCGACCGCACATCCGCCGCGAAGCGCTTCACCGCGTCGCGCGCCGCAGGCCCCAGCTGACCATACCGGCGCACGAACTTGGGCTGGAAGTCTTCATTGAGCCCCAGCATGTCGTGCAATACCAGGACCTGCCCGTCGCAAGCGGGACCGGCGCCGATCCCAATCGTCGGAACGGACACCGCCTGTGTGACCCGCCGGGCCGCGTCGTCCGGCATGAGTTCCAGGACGATCGCAAACGCGCCAGCCGCCTCCAACGCCCGGGCGCTCGCCACCAACTGGGTCACGGCGTCGTCACCGCGCCCCTGCACCCGATTCCCGCCCAATTGGTGCACGGACTGCGGAGTAAAGCCGAGGTGTCCCATCACCGGGATGCCCACCTGGACCAGCGCTTCGACCGTGGGAGCGATCGCGACACCGCCCTCGAGTTTCACCGCCTGTACGCCCGTCTCGCCCAAGGCTCTCCCCGCGTTGCGCCTGGCGTCCTCGATCGACACCTGGTAGGACATGAAGGGCATGTCGAGGATCACCATGGCTCGCCGCACTCCACGCCGCGTGATTCTCGCATGATAGAGCATCTGATCCATCGTGGCCGAGAGGGTCGTTTCCGCGGCGGCGAGCACGGTGTTCAGCGAGTCGCCGACGAGAACGATGTCGACACCTTCCTCGTCCACCAACCTGCCGAACAGCGCGTCGTAGGCCGTGAGCATGACGATCTTCTCACCGGCGGCCTTCATCTGCCGCAGCCGGTGGGTTGTGACCCGTCCTTTGCTACTCACGCGCCGACTCCAGCTCTTCCATCTCCTCGCGCCAAAACGGCCGATGCTCCAACTCCGGGTGCGGCACGACCAGGCCCGGCTCTCGCACGATCCGATCGCCATAGCGCACGATATCGAGATCGAGCGTTCGAGGTCCCCACCGCTCGGCGCGCACGCGCCCAGCCGCCCGCTCGATTTCCAGGCAACTCGTGAGCAGCGCGCGCGGCGAGAGCGCGGTCTCCAGCAACACCATTTGATTCAAGTAGGCGCCCTGCGCGACGGTGCCCAGCGGAGCGGTTTCGGCAATCGCGGAAGCGCGGACGAGTCGGGTGTCCGGCAGCTCGGCGAGCCGCCTCCTGGCAAGCATCAGGTGCCCGGCACGGTCGCCCAGGTTGGATCCCAGCGCCACGAACGCCCGTTCACGATCCGCCATCGCGGGTCCGTTCCACGACGACTTCGACCCAATCGAGCGGGCCGGGAATCGGGGCGTGGGGTTTGCGCGCGGCCACGCGGACACGCCGCACGTCGTCGAGCGCGAGCGCGGCCGCCGCGACACGCTCGCACAACGCCTCGAGCAGTTTGTGATGGCTCGTGCCAATCGTCTCCGCCACGATCCGGTACAAGTCGCGATAGTCGAGCAATTCGCTCGGCGAATCGGACTCACCCACCGCCCGCAGCGAGCACCACACGGTGAGATCCAGTTCCACCGGCTGGGGCATCAGCGCTTCGTGCGGGAGGAGACCCACGCGCGTATGGAAGCGCATCCCCTTGAGTGAAATGCAGTCGCTGGCCGTCACGGCCCAATGGTAGTCTTCGCTTCCCACAGTGTCAAAGCGGATCCACGGCCGCATCGAGCGCGTGACGCAGTTCCGTGGCAAACGTCCGCATCGCCGCGACGCCTGCGTCGAGTTGGCGCACCATCGCGCTGCCCACCACCACTCCATCAGCGAGTCGCGCCACCGCGGCCGCTTCCCGTGGTTCCGCGATACCAAACCCCACCACCACCGGGAGATCCGTGTGCCGCCGCACCCGCGCGACATCGTGCGCAACGCCGCCGCCCACCGTGGTCGGCGCGCCGGTGACACCCAAGCGCGCGATCAGGTACACGAACCCGCGCGCCTCGGCCATCATCCGCTCCAGTCGCCGGTCGCTCGTCGTCGGAGCCACGAGCGGGATGAGGGGCATCCCGCTTGCGCGCACCTCGGCATCGAACGCCACGTCTTCCCCAACCGGAACATCGGTGACCAGCAAACCCGCCACGCCGACCGCCCGCGCGTCACGGAGGAAGTTGGCAACGCCGTACTGGAGAATCGGGTTCACGTATCCGAACGCCACGACGGGGGTCTCGAGCGCAGCCTCACCCAGCAGATCGAGCATCCCCGCCACGTTCATGCCCTGCCGCAGGGCGGCGGCCGTGGAGGCCTGAATCACCGGCCCGTCAGCCAATGGGTCGCTGAAGGGCATGCCCACCTCAAGGATGTCGGCCCCGGCGTCCTGCAGCACGCGCAGCGCCTCGATCGACCGGGAGCGATCGGGATAGCCGGCGGTGAGATAGGGAATCAGGGCTGGTCGCCGGGCCTTGCGCAAGGTGGCCCAGCGGGAGGCCAGCAGATCAGACAAAGTAGTCCGAGGGCTTGATACCGTACTTGTCGGGATCCGTCACCTTGATGATCGACCGCTTGAACTCCCCCGCGTCTGCTTCGGACAGATCCACGAGTTCGCCGGGGAACAGCGGCGTGCCTTGGGACGTCATCACGACACGCACGGTGGGACGGTTGATCAGCGCCGGATCCGGATTCGCGGCGTGCACGATGGCCACCTCGTACGTGTCGAGGATGACACACGTTCCGACCGGATACACGCCCGTGAGATTGATGAAGGCCTTCACGAGCACCGGATCCTGACCGCGACGCGGGTTCTCCCACATTTCCTTCAGCACGTCCGCGGGTTGCAGGGGGGTCGTAGTGTAGACGCGCCGGCTGGTCGCGGCGTCGAACGCATCGGCCACGGCGATGATCTTGGAGAACACCGACATTTCTCGCGGACGGATGGACTTCGGATACCCCGTGAGATCGATCTTCATGTGGTGCTCGTACGCCGCGATGATCGGCCGGTAGGGGATCTCTCCGTATCCGCGCAACGAAAACAGCACTAACACCCCAAGCCACGGATGCGACTGCATGATGCGCCATTCGTCCTCGGAGAGACTGCCCTGCTTGTTGAGCACCTCCAGCGGAACTCGACTCTTGCCCACATCGTGGAACAGCGCCGCCAACCCCAGGTCATAGAGCTGGAGCTTGCTGAGGCTGAGGCGCTTGCCGATCGACACCGAGAAGATCGTGACGTTCACGGAGTGCACGAACGTGTACTCGTCGTAATCCCGGATCGTCGTCAGTCCCACCATGGACACTTCGTTCTTCAACACCTGGTCGACGATCCCCTGCACCGCGCGCTTCACCTTCTTCACGCTCGCGCTGCGACCCATGCGCACGCTGTTGACCACCTCCTTGGTGACCGCCACCGTCTGCTCGTACGTCCGCTTGGCGACCTCCTTGGCCTTCTCGTCGTCCTCGATCTCCTCGTCTTCATGCGGCGGTTCGAGGCTGACGTGCGCGATCCCGCCTTGGAACATCTTCTGCTGCAACTCCGCCAGTTTGTTGGGTGTCCAATCGCGCGCCGAGAACGAGAGCAAGAGCGACAGGAGCACCTGCCACTCCCTACGTTCCACGTCCGCATCGACACCGAGCACGCCCACGCCGCACTGCCGCAGCGTGGTGAGGATGTGGCTGAACGACGCGAAGTTGTCGAGGCCCAGCCGCAGGCGCGTGGAATTCACGAAGATGAACTCGCCCGAAAGCCGGATTTCCAGATCGTCATCAAGCCGCAGCAAGGCCGTCGCGGAGCGCTGGAGTTCGTCCAGATTGCGCTGCACCTGTTCGTTCTCGATCGGATACAATTTCAGGGAGCGAAGCGCCGCATAGAAATGGAGCAGGAAGTCCCGCCCGCCCTGGCGGATGAGGACGTCACTGCTCTGCAGCGAATCGGTCATCGAAACTCGCGACCTGACTTCGCTGGTTCGCTCGTCGCTCATCCCTTGCCTTCCTTCAGTGCGCGATTGACGGCGGTGCGCACCACGGGATCCTTGTCTTGCCCGACCTCCAGCAAAATCTCGCGCGCCTCCGGCGTATTGATCTTGCCAAGCGCCATGGCGGCACATGCCCGAATCTGTGGGTCAACCTTCCGCTTCAATAACCCTCCCTTGACGAGGAGCATCCCCTTGAGCGTATCGATCCCCGCCCGCCCCGCAAGCAGGCCATAGGCTTCGAAGAACGCGGTCCGCTCGCTCAGGTCCGCGTGCAGCAACTGCTTGCCATTGATCGCGGCCTCGATCCGATCGAGGGCTCCGCGCTGCCCCGCGCGTCCGATCGCGCGAACCGTGCCGATGCGGACATCGCGGTCGGGATCGTCGAGGCCGCGCTCGAGCTGCTTGAACGCGCCCGGGGAGCCGATCGCCGCGAGCGCCGCCGTCGCCGCCCGCCGCACCTCATCGGACCCGTTCTCCAGGACCGCGCCGAGTGCCGGAACGACCGGCGGGAGCTTGAGTTGCCCGGCCAGTCGGATGCCCTCGATCACCATGTCGAGTTCGTCTCGACCGAGCACCGCGACGAGTTCGTCCGGGTGCGCCTGCGCCAACCGTCGCGCGGCGGCGTCGAGCAGATTGCGGACGCGCTCATTGCCCAGCCGTGGCAGCCAGCCCAACAACGTCGCCAATGCCGCGGGACGCAACTCGCGGAACAACTCCCCCAATTCCTCTTCCGTCGGGTGCACCACGGCCTCATCGAGCGACTGGAGCAGCTGACCCATCGCCTCAGGGTCCGACAGCCGATCGGGGAACCTCTCCAACGCCGTGCGATGCTCAGGCAGCAACTCGCGGGCACGCTGCACGACGTCTCGGTTTTGCTGCAAGACGTACGCAACCGACCGGAAATCACCGACGGCGAGAAGGTACGGTACGAAGTTCTCCAGAATGGAAATCAACTCCGCGCGAACCGCACTGTACGTCTGCAGTTCGAGCAGGTCGAATAGCATCGTCAGAACATTGCCCCGCAAGTCCTGGGTGTACTCCCGCTCGATCTCGCTCTCGAGATAGCCGATCTCGCGATCGTCCAAGAAGTAGAGCGTGGAATCGAAATCATCGATGTTGACGATGCCCTCGGGGGGCTGCTCTTCCGCGTCCTCCTGCACCGCCTGTCTCACCGCGGCCGGCGGTGGCGGCTCCTCGTCGGATTTCTCGAGGTGTGGCGCCTCTTCGTGCCCCAAATCCACGGCCTCGTACTTCAGGTACTGGAAATCCTGTTCCCAGAGCAACGTGAGCAGATCGTCTTCCGCATCCGTCGGGAGATTGCGCGCCTTGTTGAGCACGTTGAGGAACTTGACCAGCTCCTCCTCTTCGACCCCCGGCGACAACGTCACCTGCCGGATACTCTCCTTGTACAGCAGCCATCCCAAACTCTCGGACTTGTTCGGCTGCGCGAGCACCGGGTGCCCCTCCCATACGAGGTCGGTCTCCACCACCTTCAACTCGAGGTCCGAACAAACCTCCCAGATCGCGGGAAACGCGTCCCGCATGTTCTGGACGGCCCGTTGGTAGACCGGGTTATTGGGGAGGTACAGCTGCGTGGCCCGCATGCCCTTGACCACGACCTGCAGCAGGTTGTTGATCGCGGCGACGGCCCCTGCCTGCTCCTGGGTGATTGGCTCAGTCACACCGAATCCCCCGTCAGCGCGGCCACCTGCGCGACGTCCTTATCTCCACGTCCACTCACGTTCACGAGAACGGTGTCGTCAGGGTTCCAGTTCGCTTCCGAGTTCATCACCCAAGCGAGCGCATGCGCGCTCTCGAGCGCCGGTACAATTCCCTCAAGGCGGGCAACCTCGGCGAAAGCCGCCAGCGCTTGGCGGTCATCCTGGGTGAGATACTTCACGCGGCCTTGGTCGCGCAAGTAGGCGTGTTCCGGTCCGACACCCGGATAGTCGAGACCGGCCGAAATTGAATGGACCGGCGCGACCTGTCCATCGGCATCCTGGAGCAGGTAGCTCAGGCTCCCATGGAGAACACCCGCCCGCCCCGCACTGAGGGACGCCGCGTGCGCTCCAAGCTCCGCGCCCGTCCCCCCCGCCTCCACGCCCACGAGAGCCACCTTGGAATCGTCGAGGAACGCGTAGAAGATGCCGATGGCGTTCGACCCTCCCCCGACGCAGGCAACCACGGTATCGGGAAGCGATCCCGTGCGCTCGATCACCTGCGTTCTGGCTTCCTCGCCAATGACGCGCTGGAAATCCCGAACGATTCGTGGGAACGGTTCGGGCCCGACCGCCGAGCCGATCACGTAGTGCGTACTGTCCACGTTCGTGACCCAATCGCGGAGCGCCTCGTTGGTCGCATCTTTCAGGGTTCGGGACCCGGAGGCGACGGGCACCACCGTGGCGCCCAGCAGCCGCATACGGAATACGTTGAGCCGCTGCCGCTCCATGTCGATCTCGCCCATGTACACGACGCACTCGAGTCCGAAGTGGGCGCAGGCGGTGGCGGTGGCCACCCCGTGCTGCCCGGCGCCGGTCTCGGCGATGATGCGGCGCTTCCCCATCCGCCGGGCAAGCAGGACCTGCCCGAGCGTGTTGTTGATCTTGTGCGCGCCGGTGTGCGCCAGATCCTCTCGCTTGAGCACCACACGACACCCGACCCGCTCCGACAACCGCGGCGCATCGGACAGGGGCGTCGGTCGCCCAGCGTATGTCCGCAGGAGGTCCGCCAGCTCCGCGCTAAACCGTGCGTCCGCACGGGCCGCGTCGTAGGTCGCGGCAAGCTCGTCCAGCGGCGCGATCAAGGTCTCCGGAACGTACCGACCGCCAAAGGGACCAAAACGCCCCAAGCCGGCGCCGCTCACGCCGATCCTCCTCCGGGCCGACCGACCCGCGGGATTGATATCAAGCTCCGCACCCCAGAGGCCGGATCCGGATGAGACGCGAGATACCTCCCCACCAGCACCGCGTCCGCTCCCCACCCCGCGAGTCGCTGCACGTCCGCCACGCCGCCGATGCCGCTCTCGGCCACCGCCACGGCCTCAGGCGGCACCCGCGGCAGGAGGTCGTGGAGGCGGTCGGTATGCACCTCGAAGCTCTCGAGATCGCGCGCGTTCACACCCACCACCGCGGCACCGTGCGCCAATACCCTGTCGAGCTCGGCGGCATCGTGTGCCTCGGCAAGGACACCAAGGTCCCATTCCCGTGCGGTAGCCATGAGCTCGTCGAAGCGCGGCCCGTCGAGTACACGGGCAATCAGGAGAATCGCGCTGGCTCCCGCCGCCCGGCTTTCCACGACCTGGAGAGGATCGAGAACAAAGTCCTTGCGCAGCAACGGCAGCCCGTCCAGCGCACCCTCATTTGCAACGTCGGTGAGATCGTCCAGCGAACCACCGAAATGCTCGTCTTCGGTCAAGATCGACACGGCGGCCGCTCCCCCGCGGCGATATGCGTTCGCCAGCGTTCGCGCGTCCGGAACGGCCGCGATCGTGCCACCCGACGGAGACCTTCTCTTGATCTCGGCGACCACGGCGACGCAATCTCCAAGCAGGGCGGTCGTCCACGCCGCACCCCCGGGACGCGCGCGCGCCGCCGCCTCGAGCTCGGCGCGCCTAGGGCGGAGCGCTGCCACACGCTGGCGCGCGCGCGCGAGAATCGGTCCCAGTCTACTTGCCATGCGCTCAATGCTTGCGGTTCGGGATGTTTTCGGGTACTTTTGCTTCGGAGTTCGTTCGGCTGCCAGCGATCCGCCCCGGAGGCCTCGATGCCGCTCACCAGACGTCAGAAGCAGATCCTGGACTTCATTGTAACCTACATCGGGGAAAACGGTTATGCGCCGTCGTTCGAGGAGATCGCAAGCCGGTTCGACTTCCGGTCGCTCGCCACGGTGCACGAACACCTCACGAACCTCGAACGCAAGCGGTACATCCGGCGTGGGCACAACGAGAGCCGGTCCATCGAGGTGTTGCCCCAGGCGGGGCAGGTTGGCGCGGTCGATCTGCCGCTGCTGGGGCAAGTCGCCGCGGGCGAGCCGATCGAGGCCGTCGCGACCCCCGAGACCATCAGCGTTCCCAACGACCTGGTTCCCCGGGGCGGCGCCAGCTACGCGCTCCGGGTGCGGGGCGACTCGATGATCGACGAGCACATTGCCGACGGCGATTTCGTTGTGGTCCACAGCCGCGAGGCGGCGAACAATGGCGACATGGTGGTCGCGCTCATCGACGGCACGTCGGCGACGGTCAAGCGTTTCTATCGCGAGCGCGACGGCTGGATTCGGCTGCAGCCGGCCAACACCGCGCTCCAGCCGCTCCGCGTCCACGAGGACAACGTGCTGATCCAGGGCGTTGTCGTGGGTGTGATCCGGAAGTTCTAGCGCAGCGACGCGCGCAGCGCGTCGAGGACGCGCCCGCCCGCCCCCTCGTGGAGGCTCGCGCGCGCGGACTCGACTCCCTCGCGAGGAGTGGGCACGACGCCGGCCACGTAGAGTCCGAGGCCCGCGTTGAGCAGCACCGCCGCGGAGCCGGCCGGGTCGCGGTCGGGATGTCGGAGCAGTTGTTCAAGGCGCGCGGCGTTCTGCTCCGGTTCCCCGCCTGCCAACGACCCGAGGCGCTCGACCCTCGTCACTCCCAGATCCTCGGGTTCGATCACCTGCTCCGTCGCACTCCCGCCGCGGGTCTCCCAGATGCGTGTTCGCCCCGCAGGCGAGACTTCGTCCAGCCCCGGCTCGCCGAATACGACGACGGCGTGCTCCGACCCCAGGCGGCCCAGCGCCGTTGCCATGGCCAGACCGATACGGGGATCCGCAACGCCAACCACTTGGCGGCGCACGCCAGCGGGATTCGCGAGCGGCCCGACGACGTTCATGACGGTCGGCACCCCGAGTTCCCGCCGCACGGCGGCGACAAAACGCATCGCCGGGTGGAACGTCGGAGCGAACAGGAAGGCCACGCCCGCGTCGTCGAACTGCCTCCGCGCTTCGGAGGCATCGCGCGCGACCGGGACGTCGAGCGCCTCGAGCACGTCAGCCGACCCGCAACGCGAGGTGTGGGAGCGGTTGCCGTGCTTGGCCACGCGGGCGCCGGCCCCGGCAACGACGAGCGCGGCCGCGGTCGAGATGTTGAATGTCGGGACCGAACCGCCGCCGGTCCCGCAAGTGTCGATGGCATTCACGCCATCGGGGACCGGCACGCGAATCATGGCGCCGCGAAGCGCCCGCGCGACGCCGACGATCTCGTCGGCGTCCTCGCCGCGCATCCGCAACCCGAGGAGCAACGCCCCAACCTGGGCCGGCGTCGCCTGCCCCTCCATGATGGCGTCGAAGGCGGCCGCCACGGCCTGCTCCCCCAGTGGACTCCCTTCGGCCAGCCTCCGGAGCACCGTCACGACCCGCTGATGTGCGTCACCCATCGCGAGAACCTCGTGGCATCCGACGGGTGTGTCAACGCGCTCAGGCTCGTCGCTTGCTGTGCACTTGGGTCTCCTCTAAGTTCCGCCCGTGTCCGGCGCGACGTACTTCCTCGTCCTGCAATACGACGGTTCGGGATTCGCCGGATGGCAGCGGCAGCTGCACCAACGAACCGTGCAGGCCGAACTCGAAGACGCCCTCGAGAAGCTGGCCGGGCAGCGCGTGCCCACCATGGCAGCAGGACGCACTGACAGCGGAGTGCATGCGCTCGGTCAGGTCGTGAGCATCCGGATGCCGACCGTGTGGGATGCCCGCACCCTCCTGAAGGCGCTTCGCGCCCACACCCCGCCCGATCTCTGGGTGGCACGCGCCGGCGCGGCGCCGGCCAGGTTTCACGCCCGCAAGCACGCCCTGTCGCGGCGCTACCGATATGTGATCGGTTGGGATCCGGCGAGCCGGTCCCCATTCCGTCGTCCCTATGAGTGGAGTATTACCCGCGCCGTGTCGCTCGCGACCCTCAATGCCGCGGCCGAGCGGTTTGCCGGGACGCACGACTTTCGGAGTTACTCCGCGGTCGGTCAGTCCAAGCCCCACTACCGGTGCGCCGTCTCCACGTCCGTGTGGCATGCGCGGGGTCAGGCGGACGGTTGTATCTTTACGGTCGAGGCCGACCGGTTTCTTCACCGGATGGTTCGTTTCATGGTCGGGATGATGCTCGACGTGGCCATGGAGAAGCGCCCACTTGGTGACGTCGACAGGGTTCTGCAGCTTCTCGACAATCGCGAAGCGAGCCCTCCTGCCCCGGCGCATGGACTGTACCTGGTCGGTGCACGCTACCCACAACTCGATGAGGGCTATGATCGATGAGATTCTTCCTCGACACCGCTGACCTGAGTGAGATCCGCTGGGCGGCACAGGCCGGTTTGATCGACGGCGTGACGACGAACCCGACGCTGCTGTCTCAATCCGCCGGCGACGTGGACCCTCAGGACGTCCTCAAGGAGATCTGCTCTCTGGTGGACGGACCCGTGAGCGCCGAGGTCGTGGCGGTGGAGGCGGAGGGCATGTACGAGGAAGGCCGCAAGCTGGCGAAGCTGGCCGAGAATATCGTCGTGAAGATTCCCATGCTCGAGGACGGGATGATCGCCACGCGGAGGCTTACGGCGGAAGGCGTTCGGGTCAACGTGACGCTGGCGTTCAGCTCGGTACAGTGCCTCATCGCGGCGAAGGCCGGCGCCGCGTTCGTCTCTCCGTTTCTGGGCCGACTCGACGACATCGGGCACGACGGGATGGACGTCATCCGCGAGACGCGGCAGATCTATGACAATTATGGCATCGAAACCGCGATTTTGGCCGCATCGATTCGGCACCCGCGTCACGTCGCCGAGGCGGCGATGCTCGGTGCCGACGTTGCCACC
Source organism: Gemmatimonadales bacterium (assembly GCA_036397755.1). Lineage (GTDB taxonomy): Bacteria > Gemmatimonadota > Gemmatimonadetes > Gemmatimonadales > GWC2-71-9 > CAMYLY01. The sequence continues at coordinate 46,776 of DASWII010000003.1, forward strand.
ATGCCCACCGGCGTGCTGAGGAAGTTGCTGTTGCACCCGCTCACCGACCGAGGCCTCGATCAGTTTCTCAACGATTGGAGCAAATTGGTGGCTCGGTCGAAGGTCAACGCTTGAGGGTCGTGAAGGTCCCCGCGCTCCTGCTCCTGTTGTCGTGCGGGAGTTCGGGACAGCAAAGCGCGTCCCTGGAAGAACGCGCGACTACCGACCCACAGGCCCCGACCAGTTCGCCACCTTGGGCGCGCCGACGTGGTCGCCGGATGCGGAGGCGGCGCAACGCAGCACGGCTCTCCGCCCGGGTACCGTGATCGAGCGGATCAGTCAGTGGCCCATCGAGTCGGACGAGACCGTGCAGGGCGTCCCGGTACGCGTCGTGTTCGAACGAGACGGAGGCACGGGGTTCACCGATTTCAGGATCAGCAGGCAATGAGCGAGATCTATCACTCACCGCTGGGCACACGCTACGCGTCCCCGCCGATGCAACACCTGTGGAGCGCCACGCACCGCGCCGGGCTCTGGCGGCGCCTGTGGCTCGCGCTGGCCGAAACACAGCGCGACCTCGGGCTCGACATCCCCGAGGCGGCGTTGACCCAGATGCGCGCGCACGTGGACGCGGTTGACCTCCAGGCCGTGAGAGAATACGAGCGCAGCCTCCGCCATGACGTAATGGCACATATCCGTCACTTCGGCGACCAAGCCCCCGCGGCACGCCCGTTCCTGCATCTCGGCGCCACCAGTGCTTTCGTCACGGACAACGCGGACCTCATCGTCCAACGGGAGGCGCTGCGCCTGCTGCTCGGGCGGTGCCTCGCCACGATGACGGCGCTCCGAGAATTCGCGCGACGCTTTCGCGCGCTTCCAACCCTGGCGTATACACACTACCAGCCCGCGCAACTGACCACAGTGGGCAAGCGCGCGACGCTGTGGCTGCAGGACTTCCTGCTGGATGCGCAGGCACTGCACCAGAACCTCGCGTTTTTGCCGTTTCGCGGCTGCAAGGGGACGACCGGCACGCAGGCGAGCTACCTCGACCTGTTCGGCGGAGACCATGACAAGGTGCGCGAGCTGGATCAGCGCGTCGCCGCGGCCTTCGGGTTCCCTCGCTCCGTCGCCGTCTCGGGGCAGACGTACACGAGGAAGATCGACAGCCAGATCCTCGATGTGCTCTCCGGGATCGCTCAATCCGCCGCGAAGTTCGGGACCGACCTGCGGCTGTTGCAGCATGAGGGCGAGGTCCTCGAGCCGATCGAGGCGAAGCAGGTCGGGTCGAGCGCCATGGCGTACAAACGCAATCCGATGCGTGCGGAACGTATCTGCGGCCTGGCACGCTACGTCATCGCGCAGCAACAGAACGCCCACTATACCGCCGCGACTCAGTGGCTCGAGCGAACGCTGGACGACTCCGCCAACCGCCGTCTGGCGCTCCCCGAGGCGTTCCTCGCTTGCGACGCGATCCTCGTGCTGACGACGAACGTGTGTGCCGGCCTGGAAGTACGCGAGGGCGTCGTGCGGCGGAACGTGGAACGCGAGATGCCGTTCATGGCGACCGAGCGGTGGTTGATGCTCGGTGTCCAAGCGGGAGGAGATCGGCAGACACTGCACGAGGTGGTGCGCGAGCAGAGTCGGGCGGTGGCCGAGGCCATCGCGCGCGGCGAACCCAACGATCTGCTCCAGCGACTGGCGGGCCACGACGCGTTTCGGGGACTCGACGCCGAGCGGCTGCAGCAAGAAATGGATCCAACCCTCTACGTGGGGAGAGCGCCCGCGCAGGTCCTCGAATTCCTCGACGGCCCGGTGGCCGACGCGCTCGCGGCACTCCGCGACATCCCGATTCCCGACGATGTCCCGGTGGCTGTATGACGAATGTGCCGACGATCCCGGCGACCCGACTCCCGCTCCAACTCGTGCGACGCGGCAAGGTGCGGGAAGTGTACGCGGTGGGTGACGAGACGTTGCTACTGGTCGCCAGCGATCGAATCAGCGCTTTTGACGTAGTCATGAACGAGCCGATCCCGTCCAAAGGCGCCGTGCTGACGCAGATGAGCGCCTACTGGTTCACGACCCTCGCGGAACTGGGGCCGAACCACTTCCTGTCGGCGGATGCGGACGAGATCATCGACCGGGTCCCCACCCTCGCGCCGCATCGCGAGACCATTCGTGGGCGTGCGACGCTGGCGCGCCGCACAACGCCCATCCCCTTCGAATGCGTCGTGCGGGGCTATCTGTCAGGCTCGGCCTGGAAGGAGTATCGACGTGCCGGCACGCTGGCCGGCGAACCGCTCGCCGGCGGACTCGTCGAAAGCGAGCGGCTCGATCCGCCTGTCTTCTCGCCGGCGACCAAGGCGGAGAGCGGGCATGACGAGAACGTGACGTTCGCCGCCGTCGGGAACGCGCTCGGCGCCGCACTGGCCGAGCTGCTGCGCGAACGAAGCTTGATGGCCTACCGCGCCGCCACCGACCGTGCGCGGGAGCGGGGCATCATCATCGCTGACACGAAGTTCGAGTTCGGGACCACCCCAGACGGCACCGTGTTGGTCATCGACGAGGTCCTCACACCGGATTCGTCGCGGTTCTGGCCGGCCGTTACGTACGAGCCGGGACGCCCGCAGGCGAGCTTCGACAAGCAGCCGCTGCGCGACTACCTGGATGGCATTCGCGCGCGCGGTGGCTGGGACGGCAACGCTCCACCTCCGGCGTTGCCGCACGAGATCGTGCAAGCGACGAGCGTGCGGTACCAGGACGCGTTCATGCGCATCACGGGAGAGCCGCTGCGCGTGCGCCAGTGAAGGTCGCGCCTGAGGGTCGGCCGTTCATCGCGGCGGGTGTCGTGGGTCTGCTCGGTTTCGCGCTCGGTGGACTGGCGCTGGGTGGGTGGTGGTGGATCCCCGCCGGTGTCTGGCTTCCGGTGGCGCTCTGGGTACCGTTTTTCTTCCGGGACCCCGACCCGGGCGGAAAGCGCGGCCCGCATCTGATTCTTGCGCCGGCCAGTGGCCGCATCGTGAGCGTCGGCCGCGTGGACGAGCCCGAGTTCGTCCGCGGCGCGGCACAGCGGGTCTCGATCTTCATGAACGTGTTCGATGTGCACGTCAACCGGGTTCCGGCCAGCGGCGTGACCGAGCACCGAGACTACCGCCCGGGCAAGTTCTTCAACGCGACGCTCGACAAAGCCAGCGAGCACAACGAGCGCCTCTCGGTGGGTATTCGCACGCCCGCCGGTCCGATGTTGGTCCGGCAGATCGCGGGCCTGATCGCGCGCCGTATCGTGTGCGATCCGCGCCCCGGCGATCGCGTCGTGCAGGGAGAACGACTCGGACTCATCCGTTTTGGGTCGCGGGTCGATACTTTCCTACCTTCGACCGTGCAGCTGCGAGTGGTGGTGGGGGATCGGACCGTCGCGGGGCGTACCGTGATCGCGGAGTGGTCGACTGGAGGCCGAGCATGAAGCGGAGACCGATGGGACGCGCCATCGTAGTGGTACCCAGCATCTTCACGCTCTCGAACCTGTTCTTCGGCATCTGGGCCATGGTGCTCGCCGCGCAGGGGGACTACTACCGTGCGGGGTGGTGGATCGTGATCGCCGGTGTCCTGGACATGCTCGATGGCCTGCTCGCGCGCGTGAGCAACACGGGAACCCGCTTTGGCGCCGAGCTCGACTCGCTCGTGGACATGGTGAGCTTCGGTATCGCCCCGGCGGTCCTGATGTACCACATGCACTTCGCGACCCAGGGACCGTTCGCGTGGGTATTCACCTATGGGTTCGCCGTCTGCGTCGCCCTCCGACTCGCCCGTTACAATCTGCAAACGGCCGGTGGAGTCAAGCGGGCCTTTGTCGGCCTCCCATCCCCCGCCGCGGGGATGACGCTCGCCACCTATTACCCGTTCACCCAGAGCGCCTTCTATCAGGACCAACTCGTCACGTGGCCGTGGAACCAGGTGTTAGTGTTCCTGCCCATCGTCCTGGGCCTGGCGATGGTGAGCAATATCGAGTACGCCCGCGTTCCGCGCATTGGGCTGCGCACGATGTCCGGCGTGCTCGGGCTCGTGTTCCATCTCACGATCATCGGATTCGCTATTTTCGCCCGTGACGTCTTTTTCTTCCCCCTCGGCATCGCCTACGTGAGCTATGGGATGGTCCGGGCCGCCGTCGTGGGCTTTCTGGAGCGCGGAGATGACGAGGCGGCGGCGGACGGCGATGCGGCGGGCCGGCCCCATCTGGTGCGCGACTTCCGGGCCCGACGGCGACGGCGGGGTGGTACTACGAGTCTGGAGGAGTGATGGCACGGTTCCATGTGGAGGTCAAAGTCGTCCCGCGCGCCACGCTGCTGGACCCGCAGGGGCAGGCGGTGGAGCATGCGCTCTCGGCACTCGGGTTCCCCGGGGTCGAGCGGGTCCGCGTCGGGCGACTCCTCACGCTGGACCTGGAAGCCTCGGACGCTCACGCCGCGCGTGAAGCGGCACAGGGGATGTGCGAACGGCTCCTCGCCAATCCGGTGACCGAAGACTTTTCGGTCGGCATCGCGGCGGGCGACTGATGCGCGTCGCGGTCCTCCGGTTTCCCGGATCGAATTGCGACATGGATACGTTGCGGGCGGCCCAGCTCGCGGGCGCGGATGCGTACTTCGTGTGGCATCGCGACACCGATCTCCAGGGTGCGGACGCCGTGTTGGTGCCCGGCGGATTCGCCTACGGCGACTACCTGCGAGCCGGCGCGATCGCGCGGTTCAGCCCCGTGATGGACTCGGTGGTCGCACTCGCCCGGACAGGGGCCCCGGTACTCGGGATCTGCAACGGCTTTCAGATCCTCTGCGAAGCCGGCCTGCTCGACGGTGCCCTCGTGCGCAACGCCGGCCTCAAGTTCCTCTCGCGGCCCGTGGCCGTCCGGGTCGAATCGACGGACACGCCGTTTAGCGGTGCGTATCGCGTCGGTGATACATTTAGGATGCCCATCGCCCATGGCGAAGGGCGGTTCGTCGCGTCGGAACACACGTTGAACCGTATTGAGCAAGAGTCGAGGGTCGTGCTTCGCTATGTCGGGACGAATCCGAACGGATCGCTCAGGGACATCGCGGGAATCACGAACCCAGACCGCAACGTGGTCGGTATGATGCCGCACCCCGAGCGGGCTGCCCACCGGCAGGTGGGGGAGACCCGCGGAGCCGGCGTGTTCGATTCACTCATGCAGTTTGCCCAGGTGATCGGAGGAGCCCAATGAGATTCCCCGCCCTTCTCACTGCCACCGTGGTCTTGCTGGCGTTGTCAGCGTGCGGCGGAGGCGAACCCGCAGAGGAAGAGAGTGCGGGGCAGCCGGCGGCGCAGGAACCCGCGCCCCAACCGCCCGTTGAGGTCCAACCCGCCCCTGCGCCGCCCCAGCCTATCCGGCAGTCGACTCCAATGGCAAGGATGGACGAGCCGTACACGCCGGAGTTCACGGGGACAATCTCTCCAGGGATGACGCGGGATGAGGTCGTGAGCGTGTGGGGCGCGCCGGTGACCGAACGAATGGTCGGTCAGCGACTGTACCTCTACTACCGGAACGGGTGCGAAGTGTCGTGCGGCACATTCGACGTCGTGTTTCTCGATAACGGTGTCGTCGTCGACGCGATCGTGCGCGGACCGGGGCACGAGTACGCTGGCGCGTCATCGTCGCCACCGGGCCGCGAGGCGGCCTTCACGTCCCCGATCCCGGCCATGCCCTGACGGACGACCATGACCGATAAGCCAAGCCGCAACGAAGCCGAGTACTTCGCCAAGTTGGAGGCCGAGCGCCTCGAGGCCCGGCGGGAGGCTGCCGCCAGGCAGGCCGCCGAGGAAGCGCGGCGTGTCCACTACATGAAGTGCCCGAAGTGCGGCGCTGACCTCCACACGGAGGATTACCACGGCATACAGGTCGACCGGTGCCCCGACTGCCAGGGCGTGTGGTTCGATGCGGGCGAAGCTGAGGCACTCCTGAAGCACGAGGCTCAAGGCATGGTCGGCGTCTTCCGGTCCATCATGCGCGGCGTCGGCGGCTAGTCCCCCGCGCCGCGCGCATGCCCCACACACCGCCACAACCGTACCCCGGTGACCCATCGGTGTCACCAGCACTCGTGCGCGAGCACGGCCTGCGTGAGGATGAGTATCGCCGCATCGAGACGATGCTCGGGCGGGCGCCGACGTTCTCCGAACTCGGCATCTTCTCAGCGTTGTGGAGCGAGCATTGCTCCTACAAGCACTCAAAGAAGGTCCTCCAGGAGTTGCCCACCGACGGGACACGGGTGCTGCAAGGACCGGGGGAAAACGCCGGCGTTCTCCGAATCGGTGAGGGATGGGCGGTCGCGTTCAAGATGGAGTCCCACAACCACCCGTCCGCCGTGGAGCCCTATCAGGGGGCGGCCACGGGTGTCGGCGGGATCGTTCGGGATGTCTTTACCATGGGAGCGCGGCCCATCGCGCTGCTCAACAGCCTGCGATTCGGCCCGCTCGAAGACGCGCGGAACCGCTACCTCTTCGCGGGCGTCGTGCGCGGTGTCGGCGATTACGGCAACTGCGTCGGGATCCCGACGCTTGGCGGAGAGGTGCAGTTCGCCCCCAACTATTCCGGCAACCCCCTCGTCAACGCCATGTGTGTGGGGCTGCTGCGCGAGGAGCACGTGATGCGGGCGCGGGCGTCGGGCTCGGGCAATGTCCTGCTGGCCGTCGGCGCACGCACGGGGCGCGACGGCATCCACGGAGCCTCGTTCGCGTCCGAGGAACTGACCGCCGCGAGCGAAGCCCGGCGTCCTCAGGTCCAAGTCGGCGATCCCTTCACCGAGAAGCTCCTGCTCGAGGCGAGCCTCGAACTCATTGCCTCGGGTCATATCGTGGCGATTCAGGACATGGGAGCCGCCGGCCTCACGTCGTCCTCGGCTGAGATGGCGGCGCGGGGCGGCGTCGGTGTGGAGATCGACCTGGCAAAGCTGCCGACGCGCGAACCGGACATGACCCCCTACGAGATGCTGCTGTCCGAATCGCAGGAGCGGATGCTTGTCGTGGCGAAGCGCGACCGGGTGGCACAGGTCCAGGAGATCACGGAACGGTGGGAGCTCGAAGCGGCTGCGATCGGCGTGGTGACGGACGACGGGATGTTTCGCGTCCGCCATGGGGACCTCGTCGTGGCCGAGATCCCGGGACAGCCACTGGTCGACGACTGCCCGCTCTACGACCCCGAAGCACGCGAGAGCGAGCAGGCGGTGGCCCGACGTCAGGAGTCGGTTGGACCGCTGGAAGGCACGCCGGAGGAGTGGCTGCGTCGCCTGCTCGATACGCCCGACATCGCCAGCAAGCGATGGGTGTTCGAGCAGTACGACTCGACGGTGCAAGCCAGCACCGTGATCGGCTTGGGCGGCGATGCGGGCGTCGCCGCGATCCCCGAGACGACGATGGGCGTCGCGGTGGCCACCGACGGCAACGCGCGCTGGGTGCTCCTGGATCCTCGCGAAGGTGGCCGGGCCGCCGTCGCCGAGGCCGCCCGCAACGTGGCCTGCACGGGCGCCAGGCCGATCGGCATCACGAATTGCCTCAACTTCGGTAACCCGGAAAAGCCCGAGGTGTTCTACCAATTTCGCGAGGCATGCCGAGGCATGGGTGAGGCGTGTCGGGCGCTGGACACGCCGGTAACCGGCGGGAACGTCTCGTTCTACAACGAATCTCCCACTGGAGCGGTCGACCCCACCCCGGTCATCGGCATGCTCGGCGTGCTCGGTGACGTGCGGCGCGCCCGGCCCGCCAAGTTCCAAGAGCCCGGTGGCTCCATCGTCTTGCTGGGCGCCACCCTGGGTCACCTCGGCGGCTCGAGCCTGTGGGAGGTCGTCGGGGGGCGCGTTGTGGGGTCGCCGCCCCCGGTCGACCTCGCGGCGGAGCGACGCCTCGTCGATCTCCTCGTCGACCTGGCAGACCGTGACTTGACGCTCAGTGCGCATGACTTGAGCGACGGCGGCCTCGCGGTCGCGCTTGCCGAATGCTGCATCGGCGACCCCTATGCCGACCATGGACTGGGCGCCTCCGTCGATCTCACCACGGCCGCTCACGGCGTCGAGCAGCACGGCATGCTGTTCGGCGAGGATCACGGGCGGGCGTTGCTGAGCTGTCAGCCCGATGCGGTCGACCTCGTCTGCGACCGCGCGCGGGCGCACGGCGTGCCCGTGTTCGTGGTCGGAACGGTCGGTCAACCGAACGGCGCGTTGGAAATCACGATGGGTGACGGCATATTCCGAGTGTCGGTGCGGGATTTGCGGGCGATTTACTACCAGGCCATCCCACGGCGGATGGAGAATACGGAGTAGGCCGACAGGATATGTGCGGCATTTTTGGCATCGCGGGAATGAGCAACGCGGCGGAGCTCACCTACCTGGGGCTCTACGCGTTGCAGCATCGCGGGCAGGAGTCGGCGGGCATCGTCGCGGTCGATGCCGATAGGCAGGCAACGCAGCACCGCGGGATGGGGCTGGTGTCGGAGATCTTCCCACGGCGGGTGCTCCAGCAGCTACCCGGGGACATTGCCATCGGCCACACCCGCTACTCGACGACCGGCAGCTCCGTGCTGGCCAACGCGCAGCCCACCCTCGTGAACTATCACGGCGGCCCCCTTGCCTTGGCGCACAACGGCAACCTCACCAATGCCGACGCGCTGCGCGCGGACCTCGTGCGCACCGGGTCGATCTTCCAGACGACGTCGGATTCCGAGGCGTTGGTGCATTGCATCGCCCGCTCCGACGGCCGGGAGCCCGAAGATCAGATCCGGGACGCCCTCGACCGCGCGGAGGGTGCCTACAGTCTGGTGCTCACGGTGGGTCGGACGCTGTACGGCATCGTCGATCCGCGTGGATTCCGTCCGCTGATCCTCGGTCGCCTCGGCGCCGCGTGGATTCTCGCCTCTGAGACCTGCGCGCTCGACATCGTGGGCGCGACGCTCGAGCGTGAACTGCAGCCCGGCGAATGGGTGCGCATCAGAGACGGCAGGTTCGAGATGCTCCCTTCCCTACCCCCGGCGCCGAGCCGGCGATGCGTGTTCGAGTTGATCTACTTCTCCCGACCGGACAGCCTGGTGTTTGGCGAATCCGTGGATAGGGTGCGGCGAGATCTCGGTCGCCAGCTTGCCCTTGAGCAACCTTGCCCGGAAGCCGACTGCGTGTTTTCGGTGCCGGACTCGTCCAACGCCATGGCGCTCGGGTACGCCGGCACTAGCGGGATTCCGCTCGAGCACGGATTGATTCGCAATCACTACGTTGGACGCACGTTCATCAACCCGGGCCAGGAGAGCCGCACGTCCAAAGTGCGCATCAAGTTCAACCCGGTGCGCGAGGTGATCGAGGGCAAGCGCGTGGTGGTGGTTGACGATTCGCTCGTCCGTGGGACGACGTCGCGCGAGCTCGTGCAGATGATTCGCCAGGCCGGGGCGCGCGAAGTGCATATGCGGATCGCGTCTCCTCCCATTACCGGCCCGTGTCACTACGGGATCGACACACCGACTCGTGCGGAGCTCATCGCCGCGAACCACTCGGTTGCCGACATCCAGAAGCACCTTGGAGTGAATTCATTGGGATACCTGTCGCTCGCGGGCACGTTGAAGGCCGTCGGCGGAGCGCAGAACCGGTTTTGTCACGCGTGTTTCTCAGGGGACTACCCCATCCCGGTCGGGGACGCGCAGGAACTCGGAACCTCCGCGAGAGCTGACGAGCGACTCCCGGCGCTCGCTGAGTAGTTCATCATGGGACACGTATTTCTCTTTGCCAAGGGCAAGGCCGAGGGCGATCGGACAATGGTCGAGATCCTCGGCAGCAAGGGCGCCAACCTGGCGGAGATGACCAACCTCGGCGTGCCGGTCCCGCCGGGGTTCACCATCTCCTCGAGATTGTGTCTGAGCTACCTGAACGGCGGGGGACTGCCGACCGAGCTGGACGGCGAGCTCCGTCAGGCCATGGTCGCGCTGGAGCACGCGACCGGGAGGGTGTTCGGTGGAACGCCGCATCCGCTTCTGGTCTCGGTCCGTTCCGGCGCCGCCGTCTCGATGCCCGGCATGATGGACACGATCCTCAATCTCGGGCTCAACGACGAAACCGTCGAGGCCCTGGCGTTGGAGTCGGCGAATCGTCGCTTTGCGCTCGACTCGTATCGCCGATTCATCCAGATGTACGCCAACGTGGTGTTCGGGTTGAGGGCGACAGGCAACGGGAAGCGCGACCCGTTCGCGCACGCCATGGAGAGTCTGAAATCGGCCCGCGGTGTCGAGCGCGACGTCGATCTCGGCGAGGATGATCTCGCGGAACTCGTTCAGACGTTCAAGGCGATCGTCGAGCGCGAACACGGCGCGCCCTTCCCCGACGACCCTTGGCAACAGATTACGGGAGCCATCGAAGCGGTGTTCCGCAGCTGGACCAGCCGCCGAGCGATCGATTACCGCCGGGTCCATCGCATTCGGGACGATCTCGGCACGGCGGTCAACATCGTTTCGATGGTCTACGGCAACATGGGGGAGGACTCCGGAACCGGCGTCGCGTTCACGCGCGACCCGGCGACAGGTGAACGCAGGGTCTTTGGCGAGTTTCTCATCAACGCCCAAGGGGAGGACGTCGTCGCCGGCACCCGCACCCCCCTGCCGCTGGACGAGATGACGGATCGGCTCCCTTCCGCATACCAGGAGTTCCTGCGCATCTGCACACTGCTGGAGGAGCACTACCGCGACATGCAGGACGTCGAGTTCACGGTCGAACGGGGTCGCCTCTACGTCCTGCAAACCCGTCGCGGTAAACGCACGGCGGCATCGGCCGTCCGCGTGGCGGTGGAGATGGTGCGTGAGGGGCTGATCGACGAGAACACGGCTCTCCAGCGCGTGGATCCCGATCAATTGAACCAGTTGCTCCACCCCACCGTGGACCCGGACCAGGAGCTGGATGTGCTGACCTCGGGCCTTCCGGCATCGCCGGGAGCGGCCGTCGGGAGAGTCGTATTCCATGCCAATCGGGCCGAAGAGCTCGCGCGGGACGGCGAGCGGGTGATCCTGGTTCGGCACGAGACGAGCCCGGATGACTTCCACGGCATGGTGGCCGCCCAGGCAATCGTCACCTCGCGGGGTGGGATGACGAGCCATGCGGCGGTGGTCGCCCGAGGGATGGGCAAGTGCTGCGTCGTTGGGGCGCGGCAACTCGATGTCGACGAGGATGCGGGGCGGTTCCGCGTGGGCGACACGGTCGTACACGAGGGCGACTGGATCACCGTCGACGGGTCAAGCGGCAGAGTGATCCGCGGCAAGGTCGGCCTCGTCGCTCTGGATCCCGGAGAGGACTTCACTATCCTGATGGCGTGGGCGGACCGGCGGCGACGCCTCCGGGTACGCGCGAACGCTGATACCCCGGCGGACGCTGCCCGGGCCCGCGAGTTCGGTGCCGAGGGCATAGGACTGTGCCGCACCGAGCACATGTTCTTCGAGGGACATCGGATCGACGCCATGCGCGAGATGATCCTGGCGGAGACCGAGGAAGGACGCCGGCGGGCACTGGACAAGCTCCTGCCAATGCAGAGGGACGATTTCCTGGGCATTTTCCGCGTCATGGACGGGCTCCCAGTGACCATCCGCCTGCTGGATCCCCCACTGCACGAGTTCCTCCCCCGGGGGGCCGACGAGCTGGCCTCACTCGCCCACGAGATGGGCGTGGACGCGGACCGACTGCGCCATACGGTGGATGCATTGACGGAGGCCAACCCGATGTTGGGGCACCGGGGGTGCCGGTTGGGCATCACGTTCCCCGAGATCACCGAAATGCAGGCCCGCGCGATCTTCGAGGCGGCCTGTGATGCATCGGCGGACGGCGTGGAGGTTCACGTCGAGATCATGGTACCGCTCGTCGCGGTTCACGATGAGCTGGATCGCCAGGCGGCGGTGGTTCGCGCCATGGCCCGGGAGGTTTTTCGGGAACGGGGCCTGGAGGTGGAGTACCTCGTGGGCACGATGATCGAGGTCCCGCGCGCGGCGTTGACTGCCGGCCGCATCGCGGAGACCGCGGAGTTCTTCTCGTTCGGGACCAACGACCTGACCCAGACCACATTCGGGCTGTCGCGCGACGACTCAGGGCGATTCCTGCCGCACTACGTGGAAACGGGCCTGCTGAGCGACGACCCCTTCCAGACGCTGGACCAGGATGGAGTGGGCCAGCTCGT
>DASWII010000004.1:0-26216 GCA_036397755.1 Gemmatimonadales bacterium
GCTCTCGAGGTCCTGAGCGAAGTGATGGCGTTCGAGCACAGGGTGAGTCTCCTTCCAGGGCATCGCCTCTCCTCCCACAGGGGTCGGAGAAGTGTCACCCATGTGCCCGGACATCTGTCACCTATGTACCCGGGTTGTACCGTGGGGCGTCTAACAGCCCGCAGCTGACGGCGCTTCGCGCCGCAGGTGATGCTGGGCGTTGGGCCGCGGTCTGCGATCGGGGCTTCTGCTCCAGCCGGAATTGCTGAACCGTGCGAAGAGGCCCGTTGATGCGCTCAGTTCTATGACAAAGGCTGGAAACACCACGAACGCGGTTCATCAACCGACCGCTCTCCGTGGCTGCTTCGCGCCGATACTAACGGGGCTGCTGATCACCGCAGCTGGTCTCGTCCCGTGGACTCTACTGGCACAGGTGAATGCGCGTTGTGCGGCAAGATCTTCCCTGGGCGGCAGTCGTGAGTTTGGCGTACCTCGTGCCCCTCCTAGTGTGGCTCAACGGGTCGGGCCGGCCGAGGAGGACCGCACGTCAGCGGCGTCAGCGCCTCCGGCTTTGGCTGCGGGCCGGGTAGCGCGCTCGCGACCTCCATGAGAAGGCCAAGTTGTCAAGGCCGACGCGCACCAACACGATCGGGGGTTCGCATGGAAGCAATTATTGGAGTGATGATCGGTGCCTACATCATCGCGAAAATGATGGAAGTCGTCGTAACAGCACCGGCAACTCAACAGGGCAAGGCTCTGAAGGGTGTAGCCGTACTGGTCGGGCTCGTCGGCGCAATCGGCATCTTCCGGATCCTATACCTGGCCTGACGACGGCATGACAATCCCGTACGCGGCCTAACCAGCCATGCACCTGGCGGCGCATTCTGTCGGAAGCGGCGGCTCGCTTCGCTCGCCTCCGCAATCATGGTGATGCGCCGCAGGTGATGGCCAGGTCGTTAGACACCAACCCATGTGCGTTCGTGGCTCGCCCGTTGTATAGTCCAACGGTCTGCGAACTGGAGGCATGCCGTGATCTCGAGGACGACCGTCGTCCACAGCGACCCCGAGATCCTCGGTGGCACTCCGGTTTTTGCCGGGACTCGCGTGCCCGCGCAGAGCCTCTTCGACTATCACGAGGGCGGCGAGACCCTCGATGAATTCCTTCACCAGTTCCCATCCGTCAAGCGGGAGCAGGCCCTAGCCGCGCTCGAGCTGGCCCGCGATTCCCTCCTGGCTGATGCTTGACGAGAACGAGCGGCGCCTGTATGCGGACAGAAGAGCCCCATGAGAAAGCACTACGACTTTTCCAACGCGACGAAGAACCCCTACGCCAAGCGCCTCAAGCGCTCCGTGACCATTCGGCTGGATAACTCAACGGTCGAGTACTTCAAGGCGCTGGCAGCGGAGACTGAGTTGCCCTACCAGACCTTGATCAACCTCTACCTCCGAGACTGTGCGGCGTCGGGGCGCCGCCTTGCCCTGACGTGGCGTCCCCGGCGCGCTGAGGCCGTCTAACCGCAGGCCTTGCAGCAGGAAGTAGCCCTGATCCATCCCCCGCTTCATCGTGCCGAAGGGATGCTCGCTGAGCCCGCGGGATGAGGTCGGCTCGGAGCAAGAGCGCCAGCGTCTCGGAGTCGACCTTGTCGGTCTTCACCTTGGCGGCCGCGATCGCTTTGACGCGCGTGGCGTGGGCCAGCACGAGTCTCCACCCCCAGGGCGGCGAGGGTATCGGCCAGCCAGTACCACCCGCCGGTCGACTCCACACCGCCTGGTGCGGACCGGCGAATTCGGCGAAGTACTGCTGGAGCGCGAGCGAGCTGCTGGCCAGGCGTGTTTGTTTGACGCGCCCGCCTTCGGGCCCATAGGTTGTGGTCAGGCAGAAGGCCTTGTGTTCGTCGATGCCGGAGTACCACAGGTGCCTCAACTGAGGGTTCCTTGCGCCCGCTGGCGCGTCGCACGCAGCTTACGCGCCGTCCGGTTAGGCGTCTGAGTCTCGCGCCCGATGGGTCACCGGCGCCAGCTCGCACAGTCGAGGGAAGCATGAACCCCCAGAGGATGACGTTTCCCAACGACCGGCTGGCGGTGCTCGCTCTCTCGCTAGTCTGTCTTCACGGTTGCGATACGAGCGGCCGCTCACCCGAGCTGGATCGTCCCGCGGCGGAAGCACGCCTCGGTCCCGATGCTCGACTCGGCCAGCAACGCCGGGACTGGGTAGCGCGCACTCTTGGGGAGCTCAGCATCCGGGAGATGGCCGCTCAGGTGATCGTAGCCTGGATCCCTGGCAGCTACGTGTCGACCGATAGCGAGGAGTTCGACCGGGCGATGGAGCTGGTGGAGAGGGGTGTCGGCGGGCTGTGGATGATGGGCGGGCTGCCGCATGCCCGGGCGGCGAAGATCAATGCGCTTCAGGCGCGTGCGAAGGTGCCTCTCCTCGTGACCGCCGATGCCCTCGCACCCTGGAGGGACGCCTGGCTTCTGGGCCGGGGAACGGAGCTGCCTCCCCGATTGGCCTACGGCGCAATCGGTGATCCGAGCGCCGCCCGTGAGGCGTGCCACATCGGCGCCGTGGAGAACCGGGCCGCCGGCGCAAACGTCATCATGGACGGCGACCCCGGCAACGTCCTCACGAATCTGGACAATGTGCTGATCGACAGGCTCTACGGAGGTGATGCGGCGCAGGTCGCACGACTGACCGTCGCGTGCATTCAAGGCGCCCACGACGCCGGCTTGCTCGTCACGGCGGGCTTCTTCCCGGGGGCGGGTGACCTGGAGGAGGATCCCCACGTCAGGCTACCGATTCTCCGGAGCGACCGTAACCGGCTCGACACCGTCGAGTTCGTCCCATACCGGCAGGCGCTCCGGGCCGGGGCTGATTTCGTGATGACCAGCCACTTCGCCGTGTCGGCACTCACGGGATCGGACTCACTGCCCGCCACCCTCTCCCCAGAGGTCATTCGGGTTCTGCGGGAGGAGCTCGGGTTCAACGGACTGGTGGTCACGGATGCCTTCGACATGGGGGCGCTGACGAACACCTACGACCACCTCGACGCGGCGATCCGAGCGTTTCAGGCGGGCCACGACCTGCTTCTGGGTCCCTCCCCCTTCCGAGTGGCGGACACGATCGCGGCACTCGTCGAGAGCGGGGAGATCCCGCGCGAGCGGCTGGAGGCCTCGGTCCGCCGGATGCTCGAGGCGAAGGCCAGGCTCGGGCTTCACGAGAACCGGACGGTTCCGCTCGAGGCGCTGAACCAAGTGGTCGGGCGGCGGGCGCACCAGCAAGCGGCCGAGTCGGCCGCGGCCCGCTCCATCGTTCTACTCCGCGACCGTGAGCGGCTCATTCCGCTGTCAAACCCGTCCGAGACGCGGGTGCTGAGCATCACCCTGGCACAGGAGGACACCGAGCTCAACACCGTTCAAGAGCCGTGGAAGGGCAGTGTGTTCAACACGACGCTGCGGGACCATGTGGCATCGATCGAGGCGGAGCGGATCTCCCCCGCCACCGACCCGTCGACGTATGAGGAGTTGCACCGGCGGGCCCGTCAGTCCGACTACGTCCTTCTCAACATCTACCTGGGGCCGAGACTCGGTGCCGATCCGTACCGGGCCGAGCTGCCAGATCCGGCCGCCCGGTTTGTACGTCAACTCCAGGCCGAGGGGCGGCGGGTGGTGCTCGCCTCCTTCGGCCTTCTGAAGGTGCTCGATCTGGTGCCCGATCTCGAGACTTTCGTGCTCGCCTGGAGCGGACAGGACGTCATGCAGCGGGCAGCGGCCCGCGCGCTCCTCGGTCTGGCACCCATATCCGGGCGGTTGCCCGTGGGGCTGCCGCCCCACCATGCGATTGGCGACGGCCTGAGCAGGGAGCAAGCGAACGCGGCGTCGAACGGGCGATGAGCTTTGCGCTTCGAGTGACCGACGGCCTCGTGACTGGGCCACATATCACGGCAATGCACCTGCCAAAGCAGGCCCACCGTGTTCGTGTACGGAGAGTTCCCGTTGGTCCGCTTTGCAGGTGATGTTGGGTGGACACCACCGGATGCTCCAACAATGAGTAAGGTCGTTGCACTTGTCGGCGCGACGATCGGCGGCGCGCTCGGGTGGTGGCTCGGTGGCATGGTTGGATTCATGGCCGCCTTCGTCCTGAGCGTCGTCGGTACCGGCGTCGGCATGTACGCGGCCGCGCGTCTGGCGCGGCAGTACCTGCCGTAGAAGGTGCCACCCACCCGGCGGCTGCATTGCGGCGCGCTCGGTGTCGAGCGTCCCGAGAGCTGCCCCGCCTGAATGCGATGATCTATCGCAAGCATCATGGAGTTCCAGCTATTCTTCCCGCAAAGCCACCTGTGGATCTGTCCCCGCCGCTCGGCGAGCGGGCACGTAGCTCGCCACGGTTCCTACCGCGAGGAGAACCAGCACGACGACGGCAAACGTGGGCGGATCGGCGGGAGTGACGCCAAACAGTTGACTGCGCAGCAGACGTGTCACCAGCACCGCGGCGATGCCTCCGAGCACGATACCCGGTACGACGTGGCGTAGCGACTGGCCAACGATGAGGCGCAGCACATCGCCGCGCGTCGCGCCCAGGGCCATGCGGATCCCCACCTCACGACGTCGTTGCGCCGCGAGATACGAGACGACGCCGTAGATGCCGATAGCGGCCAGGAGTAGCCCGAGCGTCGCAAACGCGCCAAGGAGCATCGTGACGAAACGGCGGGCGGCAAGCGACTCGGCCAGGATCTGGTCGATTGTGGCCATGCTGGCGACCGGGACCAGGGGATCGACCTCGCGGACGGCTGCGCGCACTTGCGGCATGAGTGTGTTGGCGTCGCCGCTGAAACGGATCACGTACGTCAGCGCGGTCGCCGCGTCCTGCGGATGCGGAACATACGCCTCGGGACGGACTGGAGCGGCGAGCCCCGACCGCCGCGCATCGGCGACAACCCCCACGATCTCGAGCCACACGGTGCCCGGATCTGTGGGGTCGCCAAAGGTGAAACGCCGCCCAATGGCGTCATCGCCAGGAAGAATGTAGCGGCGTACAAAGGCTTCGTTGACGATGGCAACGGGCACGGCCCCCGCGTCGTCCGCGACCGTAAAGCCGCGCCCGCGGCGGAACTGCATGCCGAAGGCGCCAAAGAAGCCGGGTGTCGCGGCATCGAGAACCACGGACTCGCGCTGTGCGTCGTCGCTCGGGGGTGCGTCGCCTTCCATCACGATCGGCGACATGCCGGGCAGACGGGAAAGAAAGAGCGAGGATGCGGCACCAGTCCCGGTTACCCCGGGGAGCGCCGCGAATCGTTCGTGCAGTGCCGAGTGGAATTGCCGGACGCGTTCCGGTGAGTCATAGCGCGCGGCCGGAGCGGTCAGGCGGAAGGTGAGCGCATTGTCCGTCGCGAAGCCGGTGCTGACGGTGTTCAGGGCGAGGAAGCTGCGGATCAACAGTCCAGCCGTGACGAGAAGCACCAGCGCCAGCGCAACCTCGCCAGCCACGAGCGCCGGGCGCATCCGGCCGACCGTCCCGCCACCCACGGCGCCGCGCCCCGCCTCCCGCAGTGCGTGAAGCGCCTCACGTCGTCCGGCCTGCAGCATCGGTGCGAGCCCGAAGAGCAGTCCCGCGAGGACGGAGACCACGATCGTAAACAGAAGCACGGAACCATCGACGCGAACCTCCGCGAGGCGTGGCAGCTCGGGAGGGGCTAGCGCCACCAGCGCGGCGCCGGCCCTCCCGGCGAGGAGCGCTCCCAATGCACCGCCGAGGAGCGAGAGCACCACGCTCTCCGTCAGGAGCTGGCCGGCTACGGTACTGCGGCGCGCACCCAGTGCCAGCCGGATCGACAACTCCTTCCGCCGCACCGCTCCTCGGGCCAACAGCAGGTTCGCGACGTTGGCGCAACTGATGAGGAGCAGGACGAGCACACCACCGAGTAGAACGAGCAGAGGTGTGCGCACCTCTCCGACGATCGTCCCGTGTAGCGGCTCGATCAGTATACCCGCGCCACTGTTCGGGCCGGGATACTCCGCGGCGAGCTGTGTTGCGACGGCGCTCATCCGCTGCTGCGCCAGCTCCGGCCGGACGCCGGAACGCAGCCGCCCTACCACGCTGAGCCACAGCGCGCCGCGAGCTTCGCCGAGGTTGCCAGTCGGTCCCAGGGGCCTCCAGAGCTCGACGTCCCGAGGATATGCGAAGGAAGGCGGCATCGCGCCGATGACCGTGTACGGCTGCCCGCCGATGTGGATCGCCTGGCCGATGATGCCGGGATCGCCGCCGAACCGGCGCTGCCAAAGGCCTGCGCTGAGAAGCACGACGGGCGCCCCACCCGGCACCATCTCCTCATCCGAGAAGTCGCGGCCCAGCGCTGGTGGCACCCGGAAGACCCGGAGAAAATCGATCGTCACCCCGGCAGCGCGGACCTGCTCCGGGTCGCCGTCACCCGTAAGACTGACCGATGTTGCGTACACTGCGGCCAACCCGTCCCAGACATCGCCATGATCCCGCCAGTCGCGGAAGTTGGGGTATGAGGTGATATCTCGTTCGATGCCCTCCCGCGTGTTGGAGTTCCACACCGCGTAGATCCGGTCGGCTTCCGGAAACGGGAGAGGCCGCCACAGCACGCCGTTCACCACCGAGAAGATCGCCGTGTTCGCGCCGATGCCCAGGGCCAATGTGAGCACGGCGGCAGCCGAGAAGCCCGGAGCGCGCCGGAACGTACGGAACGCGTGGGCGACGTCGGTCAGCAGACTCATGTTGGCCTCTCCCCAAGAGGATGCCTTCGAACACGTCCCGGAGGCGAAGAGGCGTGCCACATGGACTCTGTCTCCGGCCTCTCACGCTTGGGCACATATATATAGCTCCGTCCGCACGGGAAGTGTCGCACGTCCAGGCCGCGTGATGAGAGAATGCCCGTCGATGTCCAGCCCGTTCTGAAAGGTGGGATCCTCGAAGCGTCACCGCCGGCGCCTCGAGTCCGAGCGACAAGACCGCCGAGGCGATCGCGCGAGTCCTGGAGACGAAGGGTCGAGCGGCGCCGGTGTAGGTCCTACCACTCGATCCGCCACACCCCGGTGCCGGCGGTGCCCACGAGGAGGCGGCCCTGATCGTCGAAGGCGGCTGACACGCCGCCCGCAGGGCCCGGCGGGACGGTGATGGCATCCCAGGAGGTTCGGCCGGGGCGCAGGCGATAGACCGCCAGCTGGTTGCCCTCCTGCTGCCCCACCGCGTACAGGGTGTCTGCGGCGATGGCAAAGGTCATCGGCGTAACGACCGATCCGACCATGCCCGCGGGACCAGAGGCTGAGGCACGTTCCACGGTCTTGCCGGTGTCGCGGGAAACGCCAACGGCGGCGTAGGACGGAGTATTCCAGTTACCGAACGTGATCGCCAGCCAGATGCGCCCGCCCTCTGTAACGGCGACATCGTCGAGGTGGACGTAGTTGAAATCGCCTCCGTAGTGCGGCTCAGTTCCATCTACCCACCGGCCGTACCACTTGTTGCCGCGATCCGCGGTGTGGAAGAGCGAACCGGTCTGGAGGTAGTTCGCGACCAGCCAAATGGTGCGGCTCGCGTCCGCTCTGATGCTGGGAATCGTTCCCTCGGACGCGGCGTTCCCGAACACGAAATGCCAGGTCTCACCTCCGTCCCCTGAGAGCATGACGGCGCCGGAGAGACTGACGTACACCCAGCGCGAACCGGGCGGGTCGCTGAGAAACGAGTAGGCGGCCGCCCTTTGCCCGGCGGCTCGGGCGTAGCCGTCGTCCGAGGGAACCCAGGTGCTGCCATCGTCGGATGCGAGGACAACGGCGCCGACAGAGTCCCCAAATTCCCGCGGCGCCACGGCAGCAAGGAGCCGGGGAGGCGTAGTCGGCACGTAGAGGAGGTCGTTGATGACACCCTCATCGGCAAGCCCGGCGGGTTGCCACGCCTTCGTTGTCGCGTCGTACCGGAAAACGCCGCTGGAGGTGGTGCCGGCATAGAGGCCCCAGGGACTCTCGGTGACCGCGGTGACGGTGTGGCCCTCGAGGCCCAGCGAGGTCCAGGCTGGCTCGACGCGTCCCTCAGGGGAGAAGATCCCGCAGCCGGTCATCGCGCTGACGAACAGCGCACGCCACGTCCAGCTGAGTAAGTAGCGACTTGAGGTCATGAGCATCGCACACCTCATCAACATCTTGCAGCCCATGCCGTATTCACTGCATTCAGATCGGCGCGGATGGGTTCCCATAGACGGTTATCGTCGCCGATCCAACGCCCGCACCACTCACCTCCACCCAAAGTGGGAACCAGTCACGGATACTGCCGGGATCTTTGCCGCCGGTGCAGCACTGCCCGCTTCCGCGCCAGATGCCATCGCTAGATCAATTATACATCCAGCCGGGCCCCGGCTGCTCGACAACTGCCTCCAACGTGCAGATCGCCTGTGGACGGATCTCGGTCGGACCAACGATGCTGACGTCCACGGCGGAACTGGCGGTCCGCAAGGAGTCGTTACAGCTGCGAGAGCCAGCGCGGCCGTCGCGTCGGCAGACTCCCGCCATACTCGTCGTCGCGACCCGCTGGTCCAAGGTCGACCGCCGTGTTGAAGAAAACGAGTCGTCGCTCGCGAAAGATGCGGCTCAGCACGTGCTTGCACTGCCACGGATCGAGGCCGGCGCTCACGCTCTCCTCTTTCTTCCGCACGTCTCTCCCCCCGCGGGTCACCCGCCTCTATCTTACCCCATGATCGAGACCACCTCCCGGCTCCCGCGCGCCCCGGTGTCGGGGCCGCGCGTCAAGGCGTCTTCCACCGTCCGCCACCGTCTCCTACCGTCCTCTATCAGCCTATGACAGCGGTCACGGAACGCCTCTCGACCGCCTTGGCTGACCGCTACCAGGTCGAGCGCCGCCTCGGCGAAGGTGGGATGGCGACCGTCTATCTCGCCGCAGACCTCAAGCACAAACGCAAGGTGGCCCTCAAGGTCTTGAAGCCGGACCTGGCCGCGGTGCTGGGCGCCGAGCGGTTCGTGCAGGAGATCACGACCACCGCACAGCTGCAACATCCTCACATCCTGCCGCTGTTCGATTCGGGCACCGCCGACGGGTTCCTCTTCTATGTGATGCCGTACATCGAGGGCGAGACGCTGCGCGACAAGCTCAGCCGCGAGACGCAGCTGAGCATTGAAGAGTCGATCAGGATCACGACCGAGGTCGCGGACGCGTTGGACTACGCGCACCGCAACGGGGTGATCCATCGCGACATCAAGCCGGAGAACATCCTGCTGCACGACAGCCGGCCGATGGTGGCGGATTTTGGGATCGCGCTCGCGGTGAGCGCGGCGGCCGGCGGGCGGATGACGGAGACGGGCCTCTCCCTCGGCACGCCGCACTACATGAGTCCGGAGCAAGCGACGGCGGAGAAGGATCTCACGGCGCGGTCGGACATCTACTCGTTGGCGAGTGTGTTGTACGAGATGCTGACGGGGAATCCGCCGCACACCGGCGCGTCGGCGCAACAGATCATCATGAAGATCGTGACGGAGGATGCGGCGCCGGTCACGACGGTGCGGAAGTCGGTGCCGCCCAACGTGGTGGCGGCGGTGGCGAAGGCGCTTGAGAAGCTGCCTGCCGATCGGTTCGACAGCGCGAAGGCGTTCGCCGACGCACTGACGAGCCGGTCGTTCACCGTCGCGGACCCCACCTTGACGGCAGGCGGGGTTGGAGCTGGCCGCTTGCGACGGCGGGTCGCCGCGCTTCCGTGGGTCGCCGCCGCGATCCTGCTCGTGATCGCGGTCCTCGGATGGTTGCGTCCGCGTCCCGATGCATTGCCGGTGATTCGGTACGCCATCGAGTTCCCGGTCGACGAAGCACTGACAGCGGTGTTCGGGCCGGCAATGACGCTGTCTCCCGACGGTCAGTTGCTCGTCTACGTGAGCACGGAGGACGGGGGGAACCGACTTCGCGTCCGTTCCCGCGACGAGCTGTCCTCCACTCCGATCCCCGGCACCGACGGAGTGTGGCAGCCGGCGTTTTCCCCGGACGGGCGGCGCGTGGCGTTTGTCACTGGGGCTCGCGCACTGAAGGTGGTGTCCGTGACGGGTGAACCGCCGCTGACGATCGCCGATTCTGGTTTGTGGAGGAACGGTGTCGCGTGGGGACCGGACGGATACCTGTACATCGGCTGGCAGCGGTTCGGTACGGTGGTCGCACGCGTTTCCGCCACCGGGGGTGAGCCCGAGGTGCTGACGACGCTCGATACCGCGCGAGGAGAAGTGAGTCATGCCTGGTTCGATGCACTTCCGGCCGGCCGAGGTGTGTTGTTCACCGCCATGCGCGCGACCAATCAGGCCGGCCCGTCGGACGAGGTGGCCGTGGTGGACCTGCGGACGCGTGAACACAAGGCGCTGGTGCAAGGAATACTCGGTCGGTACTTGGACGGGTATCTGGTCTTTGTGCGCCACGACGGGACTCTGCTCGCTGCGCCGTTCGACGAGAACACCCTGAAGGTCACGGGGCCGGCAACGCCGCTTCTCGCGGGCATGCCGGTTGAAGCGGGGCCGGACGTGGCGCTGTCGCGCAGCGGTCGCCTGGTGTATGCGACGACCGGGGCGGCGGGCGGCCTGGCCGAATTGGTGTGGATCGATCGGTCCGGCGGAGTGCGCGCGGTCGAGACCGATTGGAAGGTGACGCCGACCCGTGCCGGGGGCCCGGCGCTGTCACCGGACGGTGGCACGGTGGCCATCAGCATCGCAGGTGGCGGTGGCAACGACGTCTGGATCAAGGAGTTGGGCGGTCCGTTCACGAAGCTTACGCTGGACGGGAACAGCGTAAGGCCCTCGTGGCATCCCGATGGCCGATCAGTCGTCTATCGGTCGGTGCAACCGGGGCTGTCCTACGACCTGTTCACGGCGCGCGCGGATGGCGGCGGTGGCGTGCGGGTACTCTTGGATCCCGAAGTGGAACTGGACGGTGGGTATTGGTCCAGCGACGGAACGTGGCTGATCGCGTCGACCAACACCGGCGACGTGTATGGGATCCGACCGGCCACCGATAGCGCGATGGCGCCGCTGCTGGATGAAGCGTTCTTTGAGTCGGGTCCCGCACTCTCGCCGAACGGCCGGTGGCTGGCGTACGTGTCGGATGAGTCCGGATTCCCGCAGGTGTATGTCCGGTCGTTTCCCAATGTCAACGACACGAGGAGACAGGTCTCGACCGATGGAGGGTTGGAGCCGCTATGGTCGCACAGCGGTCGCGAGTTATTCTACAAAAGTCCGACGAGAGAGTTCGTCGCAGCTAGCGTCGTGGCCGACGAGACGTTTTCCGTGATCGACCGGCGGGTATTGTTTGCGATGGGACCGGATCTCCCCGCGAATGATGTGTTCCGAAGCTATGACGTATCGCTCGACGACCAGCGGTTCCTGACGTATCGGAACGTCGGCGAGGCGCAGGGGCCGAGTGCCGTCGTCGTGGTGGAGAACTTCGTGGAGGAACTGAAGGCGAAAGTCGGGAAGTGATGAGGTCGCCGCTCGCCTCTCCGCCGCCCGTGCGACCGCTACGGGATCGAGCGGGAGCCCGGGGCTGCAGCGCCGTCATGCACGTCGCGTTCTGCCCGGCCAGAGCGTCAGCGCCGCTCATCCCTTGCGATGTGGTACCGGACCACATACTCCACCCCGAGCGTGTCGCTCTCCGTGGCCCACACGTAGTCGCCGCGGAACACCGGACGCGGCGAAGTCCTGAAGCGCTCGGGCGCGGAAACCGTGCCGAGGTAGCGCCCGTCCGTGTCGAACACGTCGAACACCGCGCGCTCCCGAAACTGTGGGAGTGGGGCGGCGCCATCCGGTCCGGGCTCCAGCTCCGCGTCGGGGATGCGCTCGCCCGGCTGATACAGCTGGACCCAGATGCGTCCGTCGTCGCCAACGTAGAGGTAGTGAACGATCGGTTTGGTGTTCGGAATCGGCGGACCGTTCCAGCGCCACGAGGGGACCAGACGACGCATCGCCGCCGTCACGCGCTGCTCCTGCGCGTCGCGCTCCTCGCCCGACACGGGTACCGGCTCAGCTTGCTTGCTCAGGCGCAACACGTATTGGTCCGACCGCAGCAGATCGATGGCGTATCGATCGGTGACGAACGACAGGTAGTAGCCGTCGGGATGAAAGGTCCACTGAGAGGACGGGCTGAACGGCACTCCCCACGTTTGACTCGCGCCTTCGGTCGCCGCACTCACGGTGGCCTGCTCGACGCGTCGCTCGGGGGCGGGCAGCGTGTCGCCCGGCGTGCCGTCCGGTGCGTATCGCACAATGGACATCAGGAAGGAGGTGGCGCCCCGCTCCCACACGGGGTTGTAGAAGCCCCCGTCGCTCGCGGGAACGATCGGTACCGAGGTGTACGATCCGCGCGCCCGCACCTCGGTGAGATACTCGCCATCGAGGGCGTAGACGGTGAAGCGGCCGTTCCCTGGATCGCGCAGCACCACGCGGCCGTCGCGCAGCACCGCGAGCCCCCCGAGCCCCCCGTCGCTGCCGGCGTACTCCCCGGGGCCGCCACCCTTGCGTCCGAACGTGCCGGCGTAGCTCCCGTCCGCCGCGTACTTGCGGAGCGCCGGCACTTGGGTGTCGTACACGTAGATGGCACCGGCGGTGTCGACGGCGAGCCCCGTCAGCTGACCGAAGATCTCGTAGTCGGCTCCCTCGACCGCGCCGATGCGCATCTCCGGTACCAACTCGACGTCACCCCATGCGCTGCCGGCCAAGGTGTGGACCACGACCGTGTCGCCGACGGTATCGACCTGCGCGCGCCATGCCGTCATGTCGGACGCCTCGTGGCCGCCGCCGCATGCGCCGAACAGAGCCGAGGCCAGCAGGATGGTGCCCTTCCCCAACCCGTGCCGGTATGCATCACGCGTTGCCATGTGAGCCTCCCCGGTCTGGCGCACGGAATAGGAATCTCAATCGGCCCTCCAGCGGCGGCGGGGGCCCGCGCTCATGCTTTGGCGCAGCTCGCCCCGACCTCTTGCGGCTCGGACGTGACGCGATCCCCGTGGCGCCGATGCGCGTCTCCGGCCGGGGCTCCAACCCGCAGCCAGGTCGGATTCCGACTGCCGTGACACACCCATACGAACTCGCCGGGCTCCGGTGCCCCGGCTCGAACGGACGCTGAACAGCCAGCGAGAACAAGGACTCCCACCACGAGCAAGGTGCTGCGGAATGAGTATGTCACAGGTCGTCCACCTCACGGTTGGTGTTCTGTTGGGGGCGCCGCTTACCGTGCCCGCCCGCACGCAAAACGGTCCAAAGTCACTCCTCGGCGGCCCCCCTCCTAATACCATTAGAATGAGAGTGCCCGACGGCAGCAAGCCCTGCTTGGGTCGCCGCTTCGCCCACCTGACATTCGCGCCGCACATCGGTCGGCACGAAGTGCCACGCAAGCCACACCAGCAAGCCGATCACGACGATGTCGTCCAGCTGGCCCAGGAGCGGAGCGAGCGATTAGTTTTCCGCCGTCGCTTCTGCCCGCGGCATGGTGAGCGCGCTCGTCGGCACCCAACCCGCCACACCGCGTTCCGTGCGGACGAGCGTGTAGCCGCCGAAGGCGCCGAACACGTGCACCGCGGCTCCGGCGGTGACGGTCTCTCTGGGTGGGGCCGAAATCGCCGGTTCGGCGCGTAGCGTCTCCTCGGTGATCACCTGCCCGTCCGCCAGCGCCCCCACGCCCGCCTCGACCGATCTGACGGGGACGTAGCCGGTGCCGCCACCGGGCAGGCGGGCGTAGTAATAGGCTCCGGTGCCGGCGAGGATCTCGAAGGGTGTGTTGACGTCGAGATCGGCAAGCACCCGCGCCTGTCGCGACGGTGCCGCCCGGAGATCGGTGGACCGCGGGACCGTGCGCCCCCAGGCGCCCACCAGGCGCGCGTCGCCGTCGAACTCTTCCGGTCCCGCGGTTGGCTCGTACAGATGGGCCGTCGGATCGACGGGGCCGATCCGCCGCATGTAGATGCCGAAATGCAGGTGTGGGGGGGTCGTGCGCGCGTTCCCCGAGTTGCCGACGAACCCCAACGTGTCGCCGATGGCGACGATGCGCGTGCCTTCGAACGCATGCCGGTCGAGATGCGCGTAATAGAGGCTCCGGCCGTGTGCGGTGTCCCGCAACCAGATGACGTTGCCGCCCAACCTGTTCGTCCCGGCCCGCGCGCGGCCCGCCGCCGAGGCCAGCACGGGGGTCCCGCGACGCGCGAAGATGTCCACACCCTGATGATCGCGCCGTCCCCCGTCCCTGGGCGCGCCGAATTTGCTCCGGATCGCCGCCATGTCGCGCCCGGCGACGGGAAAATCGAGGGACGCGTGGGCGCTCACGGTAATGGTGAAGCGGCCCCCGCGGAGGAGTTCGGGCTGCACGCGGACGACGTACACCCCCGGGTGGAGGGCGACGTACTCGAGGTTGCTCGTCCCCGAATCCGCGCTCGCCACGACCGTCGGCGTCATCGCGGCCGGCGAGGCGACGAAGAGATCGACGAAGACGCGCGTCGAGTCCTCCAGACCTGCCGCGTCCACGGCGACGCGCACCAACTGACCACGTTCGAGCGTCATGCGGTACGCGGCGGCCGCGGCCTCCGCCGGGTCGAGGTACCGGATCTCGCGGTGCGGCAGCGACACGGCGCCCGCCTCGCGAAGCGACGCGGTCGCCGACCGTAGCCATTCGCGCCCCAGCGCCGTCTGCTCCAGCCCCGCCGCGGCGAGCAGGGCGGCGTACTGTTCGTGCGGAGTCCGCAAGACAAAGCGTTGCTCCACACCGCGTCCCCGTTCGCACGCGGTAAGCGCAACGACGAGCATGAGGGGGCTCAGGGTGCGAGCGGATGGACGGTGCATGGACCCCTGGTGGCGAATGGTTTGGTTGCCATGAAAAGTCGATGATCAAGGCCCAATAGACAACCATCGACGAACTATCGTGAAGTGGTTACAATCGATTGTGCACGTGGACCTTGCTCCGCTCTTGGGGTACTAGCCGGCGACATGACGCGGCTGACCCTGTTCCGTTGCGCTGGTGCGGCGCTGCTGCTTGGCATTGGGGCGTGCGCGCCCGACGAGCCCATGCCGGGCGAGATGAAGGCGACGCTCGTGTCCCCCAATGGGCCCGAGGGTGCCGCGGTGATCGAGATCGCCGGCAACTTCCCGGATATCGTGCCCAGTGGGGGAGTGTACCTCTACAGTCACGTGGCCGACGGCGTCACGCGCATCGTCCTGGTGCGGCAGGCGCCGGACAACATCGTATACTGGCTGTTCGTCGACGACACGCGTAATCCCCCCGAGACGACCGTGCTGCAGGTGTCGGCGCCCGACAACACCCTGCGGTCGTTGACGGCCGGGTACCACGTCCAGTATGAGACGGTGGGGGCGCAGTGAGGTCGATCTCGGTCGCCCTTGGGCTTGGCGCCGCGGTTGCCCTCGCGCCGTGCGTCGCGCGGGCGCAGGACATCGAGTGGGAGGCCCTCCGAGCCGGCATTACGCTTCCGCCGGCGTACCATGCGCTCGTACAACAGGATCCGGACTTCTTCACCCTCCGTGGCGCGTGGATCCGGAAGGCTGCTGTAGCCCGCAGCGCCGGGGTGTCCGTCGGCGGGGTGCTGAAACTCGCCGTGATCCCGGTGTTGTTTGCCGATTCACCGGAGCCGCAGTACACGCCCGCCGATATCGATCGCGTCTATTTCACCGGCCCCTATGTGAACGGCACGATCACCGAGTTCTATGCCGAGGGCTCGGGTGGGCGACTCCACGTGACCGGTGCGGTCGCGCCATGGGTGCGCACCTCGCTCCCGCGCGCCGCGGTCGTGGGCTCGGCCTACGGCATCGGCGGTGACGCCCGGACCGGTGAGTTCTTCTGGGAGGCGTTGGAACTCGCGGATCCCTCGGTCGAGTTCGGCGCGTTCGACAACGATGGTCCCGACGGCGTGCCCAACAGCGGCGACGACGACGGTGTGGTCGACGTGGTCGCGTTCGAGACCATCGAGGTTGCCGGGTCGTGCGGGAACACCGACGCGATCTGGCCGCATCGGTCCAGTATCTCCGGGTGGCAGGGCGTTCCCTACGTGACCGACGACCTCACGCCGTCGGGCGATTCCATCCGCGTGAACGGATACATCACGCAGAGCGTGGTCGACTGCGACGGGGTAGACATCCACACCAGCGGGACGATGTCCCACGAATTGGGGCACGTGCTGGGGCTCCCGGATATCAGGCATCACGTCGGTGGACTGGAACCGCAGTATCGGCGCTGGTTGATCGGCTGTTTCGGTCTCATGTCCGGAGGATCGTGGGGCTGTGACGACGTGCCGCGGGCTCAGCTTCGCAACGCCAGCCACATGAGCCCCTACGCCAAACAGCTGATGGGGTGGCTGAGCAACGTGCGGATCGTGGAGGGTGGGGAGCTCGTGGAACTCACCCTTCCGCCGGTGCGGACGAGCGAAGAGGTGCTCCAGATCCCGCTTGCGGGGAGCGAGTATTTGATCCTTGAATACCGCGATCGCGGTGGCTTCGATCGAGTGCTGCCGGTCGCGGGTGTCATCGCCTATCACATGGATTCCACGTTGTCTTTGATACCGTGCTCGACCTGCGTCCAGCACTATCGTGTGTATATCGTCGAGGCGGATGGGCAGAAGGATCTGCTCCGCTCGCCGCTCGAGGGCGGGAATCGGGGCACGGCCAGTGACGTGTTCATCGGGGGGAGCATCTCGAGCCATGCGTTCAGCCCATCCACCCGCCTGAACGACGGCACACGTACCGACGTGGAGATTTACGAGATTCGCATCGAGGGCGAACTGGCGCACATCACGCTGTCAACCCAGCGCATTGCCGACGAGCGGCTGATGCAGTTCCTGGTGGGATCCTCAGCGGACACCCTCCGCACGGTGGAGGCGCGGTTCCTTGATTCGGCGGGGAACGCCAACGGCTCATACGACGTTGGCGACCTCCGGGCCTATCTTATTGGTCGTTAACGGCACGGGTCGAGACTGAGACTCGGTGCCTTACTGCTGGCGTTTCGTCAGGGGGTGGTGTAATGCGGGGAGTGCTGTGGACCATCGTTCTTGCCGGCCTGGGCGCGTCGACGCTGGCGGCTCAAGCAGTCAATTCATCCAGCGGGATGGCGTCGATCACGGAGCGCGATGTTGCCCACCGCGTGGGCATTCTCGCGGACGACTCCATGGCGGGACGGGAAACCGGTTCCGAGGGGCTCGAGCGGGCGGTGCGGTACATCACGTCCGAGTTCGCCGGGGTCGGACTCGAGCCGCTGGGAGACGACGGCTCGTATGTGCAGCGCTACCGCGTGCTGGAGCGCGAGTTGGACCTCGTGGCTTCCGTGGTCACCAGCAATCTGGGAACGAGCTGGTCGCTGGGAACCGAGTTGGCGCGCTACACGGGGGAGACGCCGCTCGAGGGCGTGACGGCGCCGACCGTCGTGGTCTCGGGTCTCTTTTCCGAGGCCGAGGCCATCGCCCACGTTCCACTCGAAGGCAAGATCATACTGTTGATCGCTCCCATGACACCCGAGGGAGAGTTCCAGCCGGCGAACGATGTGATGTTGCGCCTCGTGCGGGCGCGCGATGCGGCGGCGGTCATCATGGTCACGGACCTGTCGGAGACACGTTGGGGTGCGCGGTTGGCTCGGTTGCGTCGCATCGGCCGATCGTTGGATTGGACACCGGTGGCGGTGCCGGTGCTGTACGTGCAGGACGAGACCATCGAACCGTTGCTGGCGGCCGCGGGGTTCGACCTGGCGGCGGCACGGTTGGAGGAAGCGCCACGTGGCACTCCTCTCCCGGAACTGCGGTTGCACGTCACCGTGGCCTACCGGGACCGGAACGTATTGTCGGCGCCGAACGTGGTCGGGATGCTGCGTGGATCGGATCCGGCGTTGGCGGACGAGTACGTGGTGTTCAGCGCGCACATGGATCACCTGGGGATCCGGAGCCGCCCCGGCAGTGACACCACCGCCCGCGACAGCATCTACAACGGAGCCGACGACAACGCGTCGGGGACGACGGGAGTCCTCGAGTTGGCCGAGGCCTTTGCCGCGGCGGGTGTCCGGCCACGCCGGTCCCTGCTGTTCCTGTTGGTGAGCGGGGAGGAGCAGGGCTTGTGGGGGAGCGACTACTTCGCCACGCGTCCACCGGTGCCGCTCGAGCAGATGGTCGCCGACATCAACATGGACATGATCGGACGCAACTCACCGGACACGATTGCCGTCATCGGCATCGATCAGTCGGACTTGGGAACGACGCTGCATGCGATCGCCGATGACCACGCCGAACTCGGCATGGCCGTGGTCGATGACCCGTGGCCCCAGCTGCGCCTGTATACGCGCTCGGACCATTTCAACTTCGCGCGGCGTGGCGTGCCCGTCTTGTTCTTCTTCAATGGCACACATGAGGACTACCATCGGCCGGGCGACGAGCCACAGAAGATCAACGCCGAGAAGGAGGCGCGCATCCTGAAGCTGATCTACCTGTTGGGAGCGCGCGTCGCGAACGCCGATCAGCGGCCGCAGTGGAACAAGGAGAGCTACGAGGCGGTCGTGGGTTCGTCGCGACCCTAGGTGCCGCGCGCCGCGGCACTCGAGTCTAATCCTGCCAGATCTTGGGAACGGCGTCGGGCTTGGTCGGCTGCACGGGGGACGTGTAGCCCGGGCGGCGCACGATATCGCGCAGCTCCCGAAAACCGACAAGCTTCTTCTCCTCTTCGTCCCAGATCGTCAAGCGTAGCGTCCCGACGGCTTCGCGGACGCTCAGGTGCGTGACCCCGTGGAGCTCAGAGTTCTCCTCGTGGCACCGTTTGAGGTGATAGTTCGGAATCCGGCTGTTCACGTGGTGGATATGGTGGTAGCTGATGTTGCCGGTAAACCAGCGCAGAAGGCCGGGAAGGTCGAACAGGGAGGCTCCTTCCAGTCCGGCCGCGTGGTAGTCCCAGGCCTCGCGGTACCGCCAATAGGTATCCTCGTACTGGTGCTGCACATAGAAGAGGAACACGCCGAGCGATCCCGAGATCAATACGATCGGGAGGTGCACGAGCAACAGCCGGTCGAACCCGACCGCGAGCCCCACCGCCACCGTCACGCCGACCAGCGCAAGATTGGTCAGGTGGACACTCGCCCACTCGCGCTTCCAGCTACGCGGGGTATCGGCCGGAAAGCGGTGCTTGATCACGAACTGGAACAGCGGCCCGATCCCGAGCATCACGATCGGATTGCGGTAGAGCCGGTACTGCAGCCGTTTGCGCGTGCTCAGGCTGAGGTATTCCCGTGCCGTCAGCGTGTCGATATCGCCAAAGGTGCGTGCGTCGAGATTGCCCGACGTCGCGTGGTGAATCGCGTGCGTCCTGCGCCAGTACGCGTACGGCACGAGCGTCAACACTCCGAGCACCGATCCCACGGCGGAGTTTGCCCGTTTCGACCGAAAAAAGGATCCGTGACCGCAGTCGTGCTGGAGGATGAACAGGCGTACGACGAGGAGCGCCGTCGGCACGGCAATCAGGAGGGTGAGCCAATAGCCCACCCGCAGGCTCCACACCATGGCGATCCACAACAGCACGAACGGGACGAGGGTGTTGGCGAGTTGCCAAAGACTGCGCGGCAGGTCCGGCTTCTTATACGGCGCGAGCAGGCTGTTCCAGTCGACTGCGGCTGGGGTGGTGGTCAAACGCGGCTCCGAAATATAGCTGTCGCGGAAGGTACGCTGGTTTCGCCGGGCGCGCCATGCTTTCGGGCCCCCGCCGGGACCGGACCTCGCTTGCCGCGATACCGCCGGCGGGGCAAGTTCGTCGCTGACCCGAGCCTGAGAGTCGCTCCGTGTTGCCGTTCTTGACCGCCGCGGTTCTCGCGGCCGCGCCCGTGCCGCTCGCATTCCCTGGCGACACCACCGTCGAGGTCACGGTCGGTGTTCGCGATCCCGCGATCCACCCCGACGGTGGCAGCATCGCCGTGAGCGTGCTCGGCAAAATCTGGATTGTCCCGGCCCAAGGGGGGACCGCGCGGCAGGTCACCTTTGGTGTGGGGTGGGATACCCATCCCGCGTGGTCTCCCGACGGCCAGTTCTTGGCCTATGCGCACCGCCTGCCAGACGGCACGTACATCGCATTGCTCAACGGTGCCACCGGCGGCACCCGGTTCGTCCACCACACCGAGGCGGCGATCGGGCAGATCGCGTTCACCACCGACGGCCATCAGCTGTTGTTCGTGAATGATCGCAGCCAGTACGACGCGCACCTCTGGCGCGTGTCGGTGACGGGGACCGGCGCCGACCAGCTCACCCACACCCAGAACTGGCATGAGTGGTCTTTCGCGCTGGCCCCCTCGGGCGATCGCGTGCTGCTCGAGACTGGGCGGTACGGCGCGGCCGACCTGTACGCGATCGCACTCGACGACGACGCCATCACGCGGGTCACGGAGTCGGACGAGCGGGAGATGAGCGTCGTCTGGAGTGCGCGTGGATGGCGTGCGTGGGTGGCAACACACAATGGCGTGGATGAGATCATGGTGGAGTCGGCGGGCACGACCCGATCGATCTTCTCGAGTGCGTTCGACGACAAGCAGCTGGCGGCGCACCCCGACGGCGAGACGTTGGTGATGGCGGCGGGTCGGCGCCTGTACGGGGTGAACGTCGAGACCGGAGCGGTTCGCCCGATTCTGTTTCGGGCGCCGATCACCGCGCCCGTTCGGTCGGCCAGTACCCTGGTGATTCGCGACGTGCGGGTGTTCGACCCCGGTGCCAGCGAGCTGAGTGCACCGTCGACGGTCCTCGTTGAAGGGGAGCGAATCGTGCGCGTGACTCGGGACGCAATGGCTGCGCCGCCTGGGGCGACCGTCATCGAGGGTGCGGGCAGAACGCTGCTCCCGGGATTGATCGACAACCACTACCACTACTGGTCGCCGTTCGCCGGCAGTCAGCTCCTGGCGCGCGGCATTACGTCGATTCGGGATCCCGGCGTGTCGATCGCCGATGGCATGGATTACAAAGACGCCAACCACCTCGGGGTGATCGACGGGCCGGACATCTACTCGGCTGGACCGCTGATCGACGGGCCGGGCGGTTATCACCCCCGCGTGGACGTGTCGCTCGACGATCCGGCCGCGGCCGGGCCGCTCGTGCGCGCGTTGAAGGCGCAGGGCGTGGATTTGCTCAAGGTGTACTTCCTCCTGGATCCGCGCGTCCTCGCGGCGGTGGTGCAGGCGGCTCATGACGTGGGCCTGCCGGTCACCGGCCACATTGGCGTGCGGACGAGCTGGGGAGAAGCGATGGAAGCTGGCATCGATGGGTTCAGCCACCTTCGCGTGTGGCGCGACTTTCTCCCGCCGGAGCTCCAGCCGAATGGCGACGACGAAAGCCTGGACGGTCAGAAACATCCCATCGCCCGGATGCAGGCCGACTGGCGCCGCATCGATCCGGATGCCCCGGAGGTCCATGCACTGATCGAGCTGCTTGTGGCGACACGTACGGCGATCGATCCGACGCTGTTCATCCAGCGGATCGGCGACAACGCCCGTTCCCGCATGTCGCTCGAGCAGTTGGCGATCGCGCGGGCGGGATTCGAGCGCATGCAGCGGTTCGTGCGACTGGCGGTCGAAGCCGGCGTGCCGTTGTTGGCGGGGACCGACAACGTCAATCTGATCGACGAACTCGAGGCCTACGCGGACGCGGGCGTCCCGCCGGTTGCCATTCTGCGGGCGGCGACGATCACCGGCGCGCGATGGCTGGGAAGGGAAGGGGAGTTCGGGAGCATCGAGCCGGGCAAGCGCGCCCACCTGGTGCTGGTGGACGGCGATCCCCTGGAGGACGTGAGTGTCCTGCGGAAGGTCGACCTCGTCGTGAAGGGCGGCGCAATCGTGTTCCGCCGCTAGGCGTCTTCCGCGATGGCGCGGTAGGCCGCGCTGTCACGCTCGACGAAAAAGCGATGCAGCACCTGCTCGAGCGTCGGCTCGCCGATGGTCTGGAGTTCGTAGCCCACGCGCACCGCCGGCTTGTCGAACTCGATCACTCTCCGCAGATCGATCGGGGTGCCCACCACGACGAGATCGACATCGGCGGCGCGTATCGTCTCGGCCAACTCCTCCATCTGTTCGGCGCCATAACCCATCGCCGGCAACACATGGCCGGTCGTCGGCCACGCGGCAAACGTCTCCGCGATCGACCCGACGGCCCAGGGCCGCGGGTCCACGATGGCGGCGGCGCCATGCCGGCGCGCCGCGAGCCACCCGGCGCCGAACGCCATCCCGCCATGCGTCAGCGTGGGGCCATCCTCGATAACCAACACCCGCTTGCCCCGAATCCTGTCGGGTTCGTCCACATGGATGGGGCTCGCGGCCAACACCACCGTGGCCGTCGGATTCAGCGTGCGCACCGAGTCGAGCGCGCGCTCGATCTGCTCCTCACCGGCGGTGTCCACCTTGTTGATCACGATCACGTCGGCACACCGCACGTTGACACCGCCCGGAAAGTACCGCTCGGCGTGATCCGGCCGGTGGGGATCGACGACGGTAATCAGGAGGTCTGGACGGTAGAAGGGAAAGTCGTTGTTTCCGCCGTCCCACAGGATGACGTCCGCTTCCCGCTGGGCCTCGTCGAGAATCCGCTGATAATCGACGCCCGCATACACGACCCCATGGGCCGCCACGATGGGCTCGTACTCCTCGCGCTCCTCGATCGTCACGTTGTGGGCCTCGAAGTCATCGTATTTCGCGAAGCGCTGAAGGATCTGTTTGGTGAGATCGCCGTAAGGCATGGGGTGACGCACGATCACGACCTTGCGGCCGAGCTCCCGCACGAGGGCGGCGACGCGGCGCGTCGTCTGGGACTTGCCGGAGCCGGTGCGCGCCGCGCACACGGCGAGGACTGGGACGTCGGCCGCGAGCTGCGTATGCCGCGGGCTCAGCATGAGGTAATCCGCCCCGGCCGCCAGGACCCGTGAGCCCACCGTCATCACCTGCTGGTGCGACACGTCGCTGTAGCCGAAGATCGCAACGTCCACCGCGTGTTCATGGATCAACCGTTCCAAGCCGGCTTCCGGTTCGATCGGAATGCCGTCGGGATACCGCGGACCCGCGAGTTCGGCCGGGTAGCGTCGGCCGGCGATGTTGGGTATCTGCGCGGCCGTGAACGCGACCATGTCGTAATCGGGATTGTCCCGCAGGTACACGTTGAAGTTGTGAAAGTCTCGTCCGGCGGCTCCGATGATGATCACCCGTTTCGGCATACGTTACCCCATCGAGGTCAACTGTGACGCTGCTAATCAACATGCGTGCGTGGCCAGAGAACTGCAAAGTCACCGTGAAAAGCGCTTCAAGGTGGGCGAAGGTGCGCGTTTGACAAGGTGGCGCCAGCCCGGGTTATCATGTAGCAGTAACACCGATCCCCCGTTGGAGATCCGCCGATGCGCCAGTCATTCGTTGCGGTCGTTTTCGTGTGTGGCGTGGCATGCTCTCCTCCGTCATCCGGGGCTCCGCGGCCGATTGCCGCGGTCGACGTTGCGGACGTCGAGCGCATCGTCGCCGTGCTCGCCTCCGATCAGATGGCGGGGCGTGCCGCGTTGATGGCGGGTGCCGCTCGTGCCGCCGCCTTCATTCGCGCGGAGTTCGCGGGCATCGGTCTCGACACGTTTGCCGGGGCATCCGACTACCTGCAAGCGGTTCCGCTGCACTCGGTCCGCGTGGTGGACGCGCAAGTCCGCATGGACGGCGAAGCGATCGCGGGCGGGAACACCTTGCTGCGTGTGACGGTGGCGGACGTCGATTGGGATGACACGACGGACGTCGACGTGTCGTACGTCGGGCCGGCGGACGACGTCCGGGCGGCCGTGAGCGGGGCGCTCAATGGGACGCGGAACCGCCTCGTGGTGGTGCATCCGGAGCATCGCCAGGTGTTCGGCACCTATCGGCGGTTTGTGACCGGGCGCGTCGTGGCCGGGGAGCCGGTAACCGGGCCTACGGTCGTTCTCGTGCTCCGCGACACGCCGCCGACTGCGTTCTCGATTCACGTCCGCACCGAGGTGCGGATTCACGAGGCCATGAACGTCGTTGGTGTGCTGCCGGGGCGGCGAGCCGACGAGATCGTGCTGTTCTCGGCCCACTACGATCACATCGGCATCAGACCAGCGGTGCAAGGGGACTCCATTGGAAACGGTGCGAACGACAACGCGTCCGGGACGACCGGCGTCATCGCGCTGGCGCGGTACTTCAAGGCGCTGGGTCCCCAAGAACGGACGCTCGTCTTCGTCGCGTTCACCGCGGAGGAAATTGGCGGATTCGGGTCACGCTACTTCGCCTCGCGCGTGAACCCCGACCACATCGTGGCCATGTTCAACCTGGAGATGATTGGAAAACCCGGCAACGAGGGGCCGAACTCCGCGTGGATCACGGGGTTCGATCGCTCGTCGTTCGGAACGATCCTGCAGGAGGCGGTGGCGGGCACGCCGTACCGCTTCTATCCCGATCCGTATCCTTCGCAGCGGCTGTTCTACCGCTCGGACAACGCGACCCTGGCCCGGCTCGGCGTGCCCGCTCACTCGATCAGTACGACGCCCATCGACGTGGATCCCGATTACCATCAGGTGACGGACGAGGTGGAGACGCTGGATATCCCGCACCTGACCGCGACCATTCGCGCCATCGCGGCCGGTGCGCGAACGATCGTCTCGGGCGAGGCGACTCCGACACGCGTCGACACGACGCAGTTGGCCCCGCGCCGGTAGGCAGGGCGCCGCCGTCGCGGCAACTCGACGTCCCTCTCTCGTGAGGTGCCCGCAATGTGCAGGAACATCCAAACGCTGTTCAACTACGATCCTCCCGCTACGTCCCCCGAGGTGCACGCGGCGTCGCTGCAGTACGTGCGGAAGGTGAGCGGATTCCAGAAACCCTCACAGGCGAACGCGGCCGCCTTTGAGCGGGCGGTTCGCGAGGTGGCGGACGCGACGCAACGGCTCCTCGCGTCCCTGAGCACGGCCGCGCCTCCACGCGACCGCGAGGTCGAAGCGGCCAAGGCGAGAGCGCGAGCCGCGGCACGGTTCGGCTAGCCGGGCCGTCGGCGCCCGGCGTGCTCTCCTGCTCTCTTGCTCTCTTACCGTCGGTACAACGCCTTCCACTCCTCCTCGAACTCGTTCCCGGGCGACCACCGCGGCATCGCGTCGTCGTTGGCCACCCGGAGCGCCGCTTCGAAAAGGATCCGCATGTCACGCGCGGTGCCTTCCGTGTTCCACTCCGGTGTGATCTCGTCGCTCACCTGGTGGTAGTGCTCGTCTTCGTAGACCAGGGGATCGAAGCTGAGCGGCTCGACGTAGTCGGAACCGGGCTGGAGAAACAGCGCGGGGATCCCGACCTTGGCGAAGT
The DNA here is from genome assembly GCA_036397755.1 of Gemmatimonadales bacterium. Lineage (GTDB taxonomy): Bacteria > Gemmatimonadota > Gemmatimonadetes > Gemmatimonadales > GWC2-71-9 > CAMYLY01. The sequence goes on from DASWII010000004.1 coordinate 25,301, forward strand.
GGATCTGGTCGGAGCGGTAGAAGCTTCCGGCGTTGGGATTCGGGTCGCCCGCCCAGCGCAGCCCGTGCGACTCCGCGACTTCGATGAGCGTGGCGCCCAGCGTGTTCGTCTCGATGCCGATGGCGGCAATGTCCCGGGTCACACCGAAAATCTGCGGCATGTCCACGTTCAGGTTGGCGACGATCTGGGCGAGCGGCACGGGGGGATTCGCGACGAACGCGCCGCTGCCGAGGGTGCCGCCCTCCTCGGCCGCGACCGCCACGAACAGCATTGACCGTCGCGGCCGTGCCGCGACGAAGGCCTCGGCGAGACTCATGATCGCCGCGGTACCCGCCGCGTTGTCCCACGCCCCGTTGTAGATCTTGTCGTCACCTTCGCTGGCGGCGTTCACGCCCAGGTGGTCGTAATGCGCGGTGAAGACCACGTACTCGTGGCGCAGCGCCGGATCCCGGCCCTCGAGCACGCCCACCACGTTCTTGGCCTGTACCGAGCGGATGTCGGTCTCGATGTGGCTCGTCAGCCGTAGCTGGGTGTCGCGGGGCCGGAACTCCCGCTCCGTAGCCATCGCGAAGAGCCCGGCGAGATCGGTGCCCATGCCGGCCGCGATGGACTCCGATGTGGTGGAGTCGATCCACGCCAGGAAGTCGAGCCGGTAGTTCTGCAGCCAGTTCTCACCGGCTCCCGAGTTCCCGATGACACTGAAGGGGTAGCTCGCCGATCGTGTCGTATGGATCACGATGGCGCCGGCCGCGCCGTGCTTCATGGCCTGCTCGAACTTGTACGTCCAGCGACCGTAGTAGGTGCGGGCCTCGCCGCCGAACAGCGCTTGCCCGTCCTCCTCGACCGGCGGGTCGTTGTTCAGGAAGAGCAGGACCTTGCCGCGCAGATCCTCGCCCTTGAAGTCGTCCCATCCGTA
>DASWII010000005.1:0-98188 GCA_036397755.1 Gemmatimonadales bacterium
GCGATGGATCACCCCGTTGCGGTGTGCGTAGTCCAACGCGTCCGCCACCTCGGTCGCAATACGCACCGACTCGTCGATCGAGAGCTGCGTCTCGCGATCCAGCTTGTTGCGCAGCGTCTCGCCCTCGATGTACGGCATCACGTAGAACAGGAACCCGTCGGCGGTGCCCGAATCGAACAGCGGCAGGATGTGAGGATGTTGCAGCTGTGCGGTGGTCGTGATCTCCTGCACGAACCGTTCGGCCCCCAGCACCGCGGCCAGGTCCGGCTTCAAGACCTTGAGCGCGACTTTCCGCTTGTGCTTGAGATCTTCGGCGAGGTAGACGGTGGCCATGCCGCCTTCGCCCAGGCGACGCTCGATCTGGTAGCGATCGGCCAGGGCGGAACTCAGCCGCTCGGTGACGGCCGTCATGCCGGAAGGAGGTGGATGCTCGACATCCAGCACCCTTCGAATCGTCGGGAGGTACGGTGAGTCATGGCACGCAAAGTACCCTCGGTGGGCAAACGGAGCGAGGGCGTTCCGTGGTTTCGGTCGTTTCTGTCAACCCACCCGCGCGCGGGGTCGCTTTCGCGAGAGACCGGCCGGCCGGCCGCCCTCCTGGAAGACGTTCCGGGCGTGCTTGGTGATACTCGCCATCGGGGCCTGGCAGACGACGACCTCTCCGCGGGGGATGTCGGCTTGACGAGGGTCGGTCACTTCCGAGCCTCTTCGGACTGGGGCATGTGGATGTTGTCATTCGGTTCTGCGGAGGAGACGGTTTTCGGGCGCGGATGTCCCAAAAACGACAGTCGATGCCCCTAAAAGGGTCTTCCGGGAAATGAAATCCGCTGAAGATTGAGAGTGGCACCATCCTTCCACCTTGCTGGAGGTCACGTTGAGGTGCATGAGCCTCGCCTCGGCGGAGGGGGGAGGGTTGATGGCCTTGTAGAAAGCCGCCTTCATCGTGGTACGTCACGCGTTTTTCTGGTGATGTGCCGCAGCGCTGGTCGCAAATATTCTTCGAGCACCTCCTTGTCCGGTATGGTACTCTGTACTATAGTGATGTTGAGTCCCCGAGATTCTGCGAGATCGTCCGTCTTCCGACTTTCGAACGCGGCGCTCGAGGTCTCCTGTCGGACGATGATCAGCGCGAGCTGGACAACGTCCTGGCAGCCGATCCGCGCATAGGAGCAGTGATTCGTGACACCGGAGGGGTTCGCAAACTGCGGATCACGCTCGCCGGTCGGGGCAAGCGTGGGGGAGCGCGGGCGCTCCATTACTACCGTGGGTCCCGCGAGCGAGTCTACCTGATTGCGGTCTATCCGAAGAACGTGAAGATCAGCCCCACCGGCGCTGAGAAGATCGAGATGCGCAAGCTGACCGCAATGCTGGAGGCCGAGAGATGAGCAAGAAGAAAAGCGTCGGCAGGGAGATCATCGAAGGTCTGCGTGAGGCGATCGCCTACGAGCGTGGCGAGCTGCCCGACGTTCGAGTCACGCGAGTGCCTCTCACCGCGCGATCGGCTCGCGTACGACCGGCGCCGCGGTACCGAGGCGCTCGGATCGCGAGGCTCAGGAGCCGCCTCAAACTCTCCCAGCCGGTCTTCGCCCAGGCACTCAACGTGAGCCCCGAGACCATCCGCGCGTGGGAACAGGAGAAACGGGTCCCGGACGGTGCGGTGCTCCGCCTCCTACAGGTGGCTGAACGGCATCCGGAAGTGATACTCGAGCATATTGGGCGGCGGACGGCATAGCAGCATGCCCGCGGGATCGAATGGCGCGCGGCGCCATCGTCGGGCACGACTCTCTATGCCACCGAGCGCATTCCCGACGGCGGTCAGTCCGGAAGCTGGGCCCAGCTGAGACCCGCACATGAGATTCGTCGGCGAATGGTGGGCAGGTGACGGCACGAACACGAGGTACCGGCCAGGCGAAAGCGTGTTGCAGGAGTGACGCCCTCACCTGACCGGCACACTACGCCGCCACAAGGCGGCAATATCCCCGTGACGCGACTACGAACTCGCCGGTTCACCCTCCGCGGTTCCGCCCCCGCGAATCACTGGGCCGAGCGACCAGGCACCCGAGCCCGACAGGGCCAGACACACGAGGCCGCTCACCAAGGCGATGTGGTATTCGAACCCGTACGCCAGAGGTGCGTTGGGGACCGCGATGATGAAGAACCCCTGGCCGAGGTGGAAGGCCAGCACCGCCGCGACCATCTCCGCGGCCAAGAGTGCCGCCGCCACCCGCGCAAGCACTCCCAGGATCAATGCCAATCCTCCCAGCAACTCGAGGATGGTGAGCAGCCAGAGCAACACCTCCGGCACGGACCACCCGATCATCACGAACATCTCCCGGATAAACGACTCTTGCCCCCCGACGGCGTTCGTCCATCCGTGGAGAAAGAAGATGCACCCGAGCCCGACTCGGAGGACGAATGTCCCGACTTCCGGTTTGTTCCATCTCGACATGGTGACAGCCTCCAGACGGGGTCCGCTCTCGGTCGGCCCCTCTACCGTGCGGTTACCCTCCTGCAAGACTGCGGACGTAGGCGGCGAGCGCCCGCAGCTCCTCCGGTTGGAGCAGCGAACCAAAGGCAGGCATCGTGCGCCGGCCGTTGGCGATCACATCCAGCAGCTCTTCGTCGGACAATTGGCCCACTCCTTCTGCCTTGGTGAGATCGGCCGGCCGTGGATTCAGAAAGGCGGCTGCCGCTCCGTCACCCTTGCCCCTCTTGCCGTGACAAGACGCACACAACCGTCGATACGCCTCCGCGGAATCGCTTGGCGCCGCGCACAGGTCAGCGCAGGGTTCCCCACTCCACGCGATGTCGCCCGGCGCCGTGCGTGTACCCGCAATGTCATTCGTCACACCGGTCGCGGCGCCCTGGATCACGAACAGCAACGCCACCACAGGCAGCACGCCAGAGATGTGGGTCCACTGAGATCCGTTCATGCGTCGATCCCTGTAGCCAAGGTCATGCCCACGAAGTCCCCGGGGGGAGGTGACTCAGCAGCGGCGCGGTGGGGATCACCCGAACTCGCCAGCTGGCACGGTGCGCGAACTCATCGGCGCCTCGGGACTGGTGCGCTGCGGGTGCCAACACCAGCCCCGAGACGTCGGCCGGCATCCTATGGATGCCGGCGGGACGCGAGCGCCTTCATGTAGCGAACAACGGCGCCCTGTTGGGCCCCCGGGTTCTGCGCCCGAGCCCCGGTGGTGTCTGCGGCGCCTCCGACCGGCGTGACGTCTGCCTCGGCAACGACGGTCGCGGCCGCGCCGGGTTCACTCGCGGCGACCCGTTTCGCCGCACTTTGGAGGAACTCGAGGATCGCGTTTGCTTCATTGTCAGTCATGCGAGCGTAGATCTGCATCTGCGCCACGATCGTCGCCCACGCGTCCGCGGTGTAGCGGTTGGCCGGCTGCGGGCGGTGGCACCGTCCACACGTCTGTGACCAGATCTCCACACCCGATCGCTGCGCAGCCGCAGGAGCCGTGGATGCCGCAAGGGCCACCGCGACGAGGCCAGCCGGGACGAGAATTTTCGACAAGCGATACATGGTCGGCCTCCTAGAACGCGACGTTGAATTGCGTGACGAGATTGTTGTTGTCAGTCTTGAACCCGTCCTTCTCATTATTGAGGTGGAAGGCCAGTCGAACGGACGAGTTGGCGGACACGTAGTAGTTGATGCCAACGGAAATCCGATTCTGGTCCTGTGCGTCCGTCGGCATGTCGCGGAGGCTGAACCGGACCACGGGTTCGAAACGCCCCTGAATCACGTACGCGACTTGCGCATAGCCACCCTTCTTGGAGAGGTTGCCCCCCGTCGCTTCCTGGCTCGCCAGCACGCCCTCGGCCCGGACTTCCAGCCCTCCCTGCATGAACGCGGCATCGACACCGAACATCTTGAGCGAGAGATTGTTGGCGGGGTCGTCAAGGTAGTTCCCGATGTACGCCGACGCGCCAATGTCGAATCCCTGAGGCGCCATCTCGAGCCCGAGGCGACCGCCGAACGCCTTGTTGTCGTCCCGTCCACCGGCACTCAAGCGCTCACGATCGTTGTCCCGCATGTCTCGGATGTTGCCGCCATCATCCCCGAGCAAGCCGTTGACAACGAAGGCATCGAGCGTGACGCGCCCGCCACTCTCCCCAAGCGGAAGCGCTCCCGTGACCCACAGGCCAACATCGCTATAGGTCTGCGGGAGGATGTTGCTAAACCCATGGGGCCGATCGGGCATCTTGTTGATCCACGTCGGATGCAGATCCTTGTTGAAGCGCCCAAACGGCACGATGAATTTGCCCGCCGAGATCGTGACATTCTTGAGGCCCGTGTACGAAAGAAAGCCGTACTCGAACGCTATCTCTTCACCCGCGTGCTCGTATTCGATTTCGGCGGCGACGAAGAGATTGTCCACCAGGCTCCCGGCGGTTTTGAGGTTGAAGTGGTGATTGTCGAAGTACAGCTGCGAGTCATCGGACCCCACCCCGGCGAGGTAGGCCTCGAAATCGGCATACCCGAAGACTTTGAGCCCCTGACCCATCGCCAGTCCGGGAACACCCAGCACCGCCATGAGCAGAACGGTGCACCGCAACATCCATGGCACCCGCATGGATCACCTCCGTTTACAAGAGAGTTGCCTCGGCGATAGCCCCACCGATCTCGCCGTTCCTCCAGCACTCCGATTACAACGTTCATGCCGAGCGGCCAACATCGCCGTAACAGTTTAACTGTCAACGAGTTACGTCATGAATTGGTCAAACGAGCGAGACCACGGAGTGGGGGATTTCCCCCAAGAAGCCGTCATGCTCCATGGTGCATATGACCCATGATCATGCCTGCCGGACCTCCGGGTCGACGGCTCCTGTTGACGTGATGGGGCATATGCCACAACGTGTGGCACCTCCAAGCGTACTGCTCGGGATGATGATCCCCCAGGGAGCCGACTCCCGAGTGACGATCCGGACTTGCTGCCCGGAGAAAGAAGGGCCCAGATGAGTATTCGAACGCGTCTGCGCGAGAGCCTGGCTCCTCGACTCGGCGCCCTGGCGGGCCCACTTGGGCGCCGACTTCTCCTGGTCCTGCTCCTCCTGTCGCTGCTCCCCCTGGCCGCGTCCAACGCCCTTGGGTATCTGCGGAGCACCGTGATCATTCACGACTTGATCGACAGGTATCTGCACGGCATCGCGGAAGTGCAGATGCTCCACGTCGGCGAACAGCTGGAACGCTACGAGGCCTTTCTCCAACAGGTGGCGCGGGACGGACGCTGGAGTGCCGGCCTCGGTCTCACGAACTCGGACCAGAGTGACCCGTACCTCGACGAGTTGCTCAGCCATATGCCGGGGTTCGAGGCGCTCTACCTCTTCACCCCATCCGGTCACCCGGTGATCTCGGCCCCGTTGCCGCCGGCCGACATCGAACTGTGGCTCGGTCCCCCGTTGCGCGAGCCGGCGGCACCCGTGGAAGTCGTGCGCGACGCGACCCCACCACACGTGCCTCGGCTGCGTCTGTCCGCGCCTGTCGTCCAGGCGTCGTCCGGCGCGCCCCGTGCATTTCTCGGGGGACAAGTCAACGTGATGGGCGCCGAGGGATTCCTGAAGATCCCGCCCCACGTTGCCCGGAGTGTGGAGAGCTTCATCATCGACGAGGCGGGTGTGCCGATCTTCGTATCTCACCCGCACGGGGTGGTGGACTTCAGCATCCCCCTCGCCTCCCCCCTTGTCACTGCCGCGCCCGGGGAACATGCCACGTATGCCGACCGACAGGGCGTCGAGGTGCTCGGGACAAGCACCTCCGTTCCCGGATACCAGTGGCGGCTCATCACGGAAGTACCGGTCTCCGACGCCCTTCTCGAACTGCGCGAACTCAGACGGGTCTCGCTGGCGCTCACCGCGGTACTCGCCGTCGTGATCATCGTCCTGGCGCTCGCAATCGCCGGACGCGTCGTGGCCCCGGTGCGCCGCCTGGTTGGCGCGACGAGGCGGCTGGCTTCCGGTGACCTTGGCACGCGCGTGCGCATCGTGGATCGGAATGAGATCGGCGAGCTCGGCTCGGCGTTCAACGACATGGCGGCTGAGCTCGCCCGGACATCCGCGCGAGTGGCCGAGATGCATGAGCAGGAGATTCGCCGGGCCGGGCAGCTGGCGACCGTCGGCGAGCTGGCGGCAGGGGTTGCCCACGAGATCAAGAATCCCATCGCGGGGATCTCGGGGGGGATCGATCTGGTGATGCGGTACACGCGGGAAGACTCGAAGCTCACACTGATCGTGGAGGAGATGAGACGCCAGATCGCCCGGGTCCACGTGGCGGTGAGCGATCTGCTGGCCTATGCACGTCCCGCGCAACTGAAACTCGCAACCGCCGATCCCAACGAGTCGGTCCGGCGGGCGGTCACGCTGGTTCGACCCACCGCGGATCGCGTCGGCGTGAACGTCGAGATGGGCCTCGCAACCCTGCCGCCCGTGCGCGCCGACACGGAGATGTTGGAGCAGGCGGTGGTCAATCTCATCGTCAATGCCGTGCAAGCCTGCGAGCAGGGTGGCACCGTGCGCGTGACGACTGTGCCGACGGCGACCGGGATCAAGATTCGGGTGAGCGACGATGGACGGGGCATGGCGCCCGAAGAGCTGGAGAGCGTGTTCAAGCCGTTCTACACGACCAAGCACCAGGGTACGGGCCTCGGATTGTCCATCACTCGGAGCATCGTGCACCGCCACCTGGGCGAGGTCTCGGTGCGGAGTGATCCTGCTCGCGGGTCCACCTTCACGATCGCGTTACCGCGGCATCCCGAAGCCGCGACGGCGGCTTATCACGCGGGGGGCACGCCGTGAGCGCGCTTCGCGTCTACGTGTGCGACGACGAGCTGCTGATTCGCCTATGGCTGGTCGAACATCTCGGAGATGAAGGGTACGACGTGGAGGGCTTCGAGAGTGGAGGGGCACTGCTCGAGGCGCACGCCCGAACACCCGCCGATCTGATCCTGCTCGACCTGAAACTCCCGGACGGATCGGGACTGGACTTTCTGCGGCGGGTGAAGCAGCAGGATCAGGCGGTGCCGGTCATCATGATCACGGCGTACGGCGAAGTGGAGACGGCGGTGGCAGCCGTACGCTCCGGCGCGCATCACTTTCTCGAAAAGCCCGTCAATCTCCCCGAGCTTGTCTTGCTCGTCGAGCAGGCGTTACGGACCCGCAGGATGACCACCGAGCTCGAGCGGTACCGGGACAGGAATCAGTGGCAGTTCGCCGGCGTCGCGTTGGTCGGTCGGTCGGCGGCCATTCGTCGGGCCGCGGAACTCATCACCCGCATCGCGGATCGCGGAAACCCGTCGACCGTCTTGATCTCCGGGGAAAGTGGAACGGGGAAGGACGTCGTGGCGCGCGCGATCCACGCCCACGGGCCGCGCCGCTCCATGCCGTTCGTCAACGTCAACTGCACCGCGCTTCCGGAGCACCTCGTGGAGAGCGAGTTGTTTGGACACGAAGCCGGCGCCTTCACGGATGCCAAGCAACCAAAGAGGGGTCTCCTCGAGTTGGCGGACGGCGGGACGATCTTCCTGGACGAGATCGGAGACATGACGAGGGCGGGTCAGGCGAAGCTGTTGCAGTTCCTCGAGACACATCAGATTCGGCGCGTGGGGGGCGTGCGCGATATTTCCGTGGACGCTCAGGTCCTCACGGCGACGAACCGGAATCTCGAGAAGGCGGTGGCGTCCGGGGACTTTCGCGAAGATCTCTTCTATCGCCTCAACGTAATTCCCATTCGGTTGCCCCCACTGTGCGAGCGACCCGAGGACATCACGCCGCTCTCCATGCATTTCGTCGAATCCCTGTGCCGCGAGATGGCCCTCCCGGCACGCGCGCTTTCGGCCGAAGTCCTGGAGGTGCTCGAGGCGTACACGTGGCCCGGCAACGCGCGCGAGTTACGGAACGTCCTCGAGCGGCTGCTGCTGCTGCATGATGACGCGACGATCAGGGTGGCGCATCTTCCTCGCGAGATCCGCCACGCGGGCGAAGGCACGGAGCGCGGGTTCGTGCTCCCCGCGGAGGGTGTGGAACTCGGCGAACTCGAACGACAACTCATCGTTCAGGCGCTCGAACGCGCGCGGGGCAACAAGAGCATGGCGGCGCGCCTGCTCGGGATCTCTCGTGACACCCTGCGGTACCGTCTCGAGAAGCACGGCTTGGGGCCCGACGTGTTGCACTGATCATCGGCGACGAGCCGAGACGTAGCTCCGGACCGGATTCCGCGCCGCCCCGCCCCCGGGATCAATGCACCGTGGTGTCGATGCGAACTTCGGAGGCGAGCGTCTGGTGCACGGGACATCGTTCCGCCAGCGCTCTCAACCGGTCACGCTGCCCCTCGGTGAGGGATCCCACCAACGTGATGTCCCGATCGATCACGTCCATTCTCACGTATCGGGATTCACACTCGGCGCAATCCTTGGCGTGGACTCTCGTGTGTCGCAAATGGACCCTCACCTCTTCGAGGGGCCACCGTTTCGTTCGCGCGTACAGCGCGAGGGTCATCGACGTTCAGGTACCGAGCGCGGCGAGCACGAGCTCGCACGGATTCGGACCCTGATCCGTCCCGCCATGTTCGGTGGGCTCGTCGGCAACGAGACGATGGTTGCCGATACGAATCTCCTGCGCGAACCCGGACGCTTTGCCGCGGACGAAGACGTCCCCGGCGAACGCGAGATCAGCCATCGGGACACTCCTTGCTGGGTGTGTGACACTCTTGCGGCCTCAGCCCGCCGTCGGCGTCGAGGCCGGCGACGCGCGCCGCCGAGCTGCATCAGCCGTGTTTTGGCCGCCCTCCATGCTACTGAGTATCTTTTGCGTTCGGGAGGGCTAGACCTAACTGGTAAGGCAGCGGTCTTGAAAACCGCCGGGCGCAAGCCCATCGGGGTTCGAATCCCCGGCCCTCCGCTCGACGCGGGGCCGTGTACTCGCGCGCATCTCGGGCCGCCCCCTCCGCTCGACGCGGCCTCCGTCCCTCAGGCGCGGATCAACCGCAGGCGGTACGGCGTGAACGCCGGATCGCGCGTCACGAAGGTGAGTCCCTCGGCCAGCGCCTGCGCCGCGAGCATACGATCGAACGGATCGCGATGGTGAGGCGCCAGTCGCCCGAGCGCCTCCGCATGGCGCAGCCGGACGGGTAGCTCCTCGAATCCCGAGTCCGAGACGGCTTGCGCCACGGTGCGCCTAGGGCGGAGTCGGCCGAGCGCGGTCTTGATCGCGATCTCCCACCCGCTGACGGCGCTCACGTACACCTGGTCGGCTTCACAAATCGCCCGCTTCGCCTCGGCGCGGAGGCGCGCCCCCTCGTCCCACCAGATGAGGACGTGCGTGTCGAGCAGGATCCTCATCCGTCGAACGTGTCCAGCACGTCCTCCGGCAGCGGGGCATCGAAGTCACGTCGCACACGCCACCGCCCACGGCCCCGTCCTGCCTTCCGCGCCGGTCGCGTGTCCGGGAGTGGCGCCAGCACGGCTTTGGGCTTGCCACCCTTGGCGATCACGATCTCCTCCCCGCCCGCCGCACGCTCGACGAGCGCGGAGAGGTGCGTCTTGGCTTCGTAGAGCGTCACGGTTTCGCGGACGACCGTGGTACGGCGCTTGCCCATGGATCACCCCCGTACGGAGACTAGGCAGATTGACCAACTTGGTCAAGGCCGGTCGTGGAAGTCATGACCCGACCCTACCGCCACTCCCCACAAGGCCCGCCACCATACCGCGATCATCCACAGGATCGCCAGCGCCAGGACGAACCCGGAAACCGCACAGGATCATCCCCATCGGTGTCTGGCCTCAGAATGGATACAGACGTATGCTACATGTCATACAGATATCTTCCGGGAGGCACACATGGCGCAAACCAAGTCGAGAGGGGGCAGGTCGAGGCCGAACATTCGCAGGAAGAATCTCAACATCGATCAGGCGAAACTGGACCGGGTTCGATTGCTGCTGGGCGCGGACACGGAGACGGAAACGGTGGATCAGGCTCTATCGGCGCTGCTGCTGCGTGAGGAGTTGATCGCAGGGGTGCGTGAGGTAGCAGGGAGCGGTGGAGTCGAGAACGTGTTCGATGGTGACCGCGAACCGTGAAGAAGTATGTGCTCGACACGAATCTGTACGTGCGGGCGTTACCGACAACGCAGCGGATTTCAAGCTGATCCGGAAGTACCTGAGACACGAACATGTGCTGTCGTGGCCGCGGAGTTAGTTCCTATCGGCGCACCGAGTTAGAGCGGCGCCGATAGATCTCCCGTTCCTCCCGTTGTTCAAGTCCCTCGCGTCCCTACCGCCACTCCCCACAAGGCCCGCCACCACACCGCGATCATCCACAGGATCGCCAACGCCAGGACGAACCCGGAACCCGCCATCACCACCGGGAACCACTTGAACACCAGCGAGAGGTCGAGCGACGACGGCGATGCGTAGCGGCTCCAGCCGACGGCCAGGCCGTGGACAATGAACGCGATCCAGAACACCCCCAGCATCAGGTTGATGAGAACGATCGCCCGCCGCACGGCGCCACTCGCAACCACCGGATGCTCGGCACCGAACAGCACATACACGGCGTATGACACGCCGAGCCACAGAATCATCGAGTCGATCCCGATCATGCTCGCCATGGAGTGCGCGACGACGACATGGGTGCCGTGAATCAACGCGTTGACCGGCGGGACGGAGATGACCAGCGCCATGGCGAGCAGCGCGAAGAGCCAAAACGTCGTCGACCGGAGGAACGCATCGGGCACTTCGAGTCCGTGCGCAAACCGCGGCCGCGCGAGCATACCGAGGATGTCCACACACACCTTCGCCAGAATCACCACCTCGGCCATGGAGACGAGGAACGCCACCCAATGCACCCACGCGCTCTGCGGCAGGTGGAAGGTGTGGTGTCCGTAGTTGGTGAAGGTGTTGATCACCCCGACGCAAAAGAGCGCCCAGGCCAACCCGGACCGCGGATAATCCTCGTCACCCGCCATCCGGCAACCCACGTACATCAGGCCCCCATAGATCAGCTGATTGAACGCCCCCACCATCGTGCCGTTGGAGCGCCACTGGATCTGGAGGTCACGGATCGGCCGATGCGCCAGCCAGTCGGTAAGGTAGAGGTGCGCTTCAGCGTAGGTGATCACGAAGAGGAACAGGGACACGGTCCACATGTAGACGTAGACCGGCATGCCCAACAGGCGACCGCGTGTGCGCCCCAGCACGTTCCATGCGAACAACACCCACCCCGCCACGATCATGAGCGAGAACACCGGGTGGTACGGCGCGTATTCCCGGCCGGTGAATCGCCCGGCCAACAGGGTGATCACGATCCCGAGTCCCGCGCTCCCCCACAGCGCCACGTGCGCCGTGAGACGCCGCGTCTCGGCCGCGGTGGGCGATCCGTACTCGCTGAAGAGATACAGATACACCAGGGCCGCCCCACCGATGAACATCCACCCGAAGGCGGCCGCCTCATGCACGCCGCGCAGGTGCTGGAGCGTAATGCCGACGGAACGCAGGGCGGGCTCCGCCCCCGTGTAGGTGAGCGCCACCGCCATCCCGCTCACGAGGACGACCGCGCACGCGCCGAGGCCCAGGAGCACGTGGCGGGCCAGAGGCCGCGCCTGCTCTAGCGGTATTCGAACCACGGCACGTCGCGCCAGGTGAACGGGTCCAGGCCGAGCAACTCCCGGTCGAGTGCCACGAGCGCACGCCGGTCGTTCGCCAGCCACTGCAGAAACGCGCTGACGTGCTCCACGTCGGTCCGGGACAATGGGAACGGCGGCATCCTGCCCCGCCCCATGTCGAGCACCTTCCGCAGCGCGTCCGGGGAGCGGTTCACGGCCCGGCCCGACAGATCGGGGGCGCGCACCGGGCTGACCGCGAACGGCTGATGGCACCCACCGCACGCGTTACGCGTCATGATCTCCAGCCCGGCCCGCGCCGGCGGCGCGAGCGTATCGCCGGTGCGGTCCTCCCACGCCTCGACGATGCGCGCGAAATGCTGCACCGGTGGTATCGGGTTGGAGGCCGCGAGCGGCGTGGGCTGCGACTGTCCCGTGCGATCGACCGACCGCAGAAAGGCGAGCACCGCGCGACGCTCGTCCGCCGGGAGATCGAAAGCGGGCATCTGCTTCGACCCCCGCACGAGGATCCACTCCAGTTCCTCGTCGCGCGTGGCGGCCGTCACGCGGTTGGTGAGATCCGGACCGAGAAAGCCGCCGAAGCCGTACAGTTGATGGCACGCCTGGCAGTTGTTGCGGCGCCACACCGCGAGGCCGTCACGCGCCAGCTCGCTGAGCGGAGGATCCGGATCGTGGCGTGGATAGTCGAGATAGGTGACGCCCGCCATGATTAGGTATGCCACGACCAGCACGGCGAACGTCATCACCCGGCGCCGATCACGCCGGTCCGCGTCCCATCTCCGGTCAGAGGCCAATCGCGCACATCCTCACGATCCGGTGTCCTTTCCAGGCCGCCGTGGGCTGGCGCCTCGTTTGCACCCGCGATGCGTGTTGGAACGGTGGTCGTCGTCCGGATTCCAGTTTCGCGCCACAGGCGATTCCGGAACGAGAGGCCGGACCAGCGGGGATTCTACCGGCAATGACGCGAGCCGTCCACCTCAACGGTCCGGGCGGTCCTCTTCGGGCCCCGCGGTCACCGGCCCATAGGTCACGCGTGTCATGGCGCGTTCCGCGATGCGGTCAACGAGCGCAGGGGCCAGCAGCTGGAGCCAGCGCCCGAGGCGCCCCCTGGCGGACAGCACCACGTCACGTTTGCGCCCCAGGCGGCGGCGAGAATACGGCGGGCACACTCATCCGCCGTCATGAACCGCGCGCCCCGCGGCGGCTGAACCGCCAACCGCTCTCCGCTTGGGCCGAACACGCGTTCCCTCACCTCCGTCTGCACGAAGTCCGGATAGGCGACGGTCACCGACACGCCCGACGACCGCAACTCGATGCGCAGCGTCAGACTCGCGACCGCCACGATGCGGCCGCGGGACTCCACGAGATGCGGCAACGCGGCACGCGTGCAGTACAGCGCGCCGAAGTAGTTCACGCGCATCGCCCGCTCCGCCAGCGCGAGGTCCCGCAACGCGGCGAACCGCGCGACCACCGAGATCCCGGCGTTGTTGATCAGGGCATCGATACGGCTGAAGCGCTCAAGGGTCTGCGCGACACCACGCTCGCACTGCGCCGGCTCCGTCACGTCCGCCACCACCACCTCCACGTCGCCCCCGATCGCCCGACACTCCGTCGCGACCTCATCGAGATTCGCCTTCGTCCGCGCCAAGAGCGCGACGCGCGCGTTGCGGGCGGCCAGTGCAAGTGCCAGCGCCCGACCGATCCCCTGGGAGGCGCCGGTGAGGAGGACGGCGGACTGATTCCATGGTTGGGGGGTGGGCATCAGAGCGAGTAACGACTCATCCTCTTCTCCTCGCTCCTCACAGCGCGAACATCTTGGTGAACTTGACGATCACGCTACGCCCCGCCACGGGGGCGCCGTCGAACGTGACGCGCTGCTCGTTGTACACGATAAAGAGATCGCTGAGCGGGCTGTGGATGAGGTTGAATCGGACATTCGCATTCACCAGGTCGTTGTCGGGATCGTATTGCACGAGCGCCCCGAGCGACATGCTGGGCGAGAACGAGTACCCAACTTGGCCGGTCCACAACGCGCGAGTGAATTTCCCGTTCGCTCCCCCGAGGTCAGCCCAGGTCTGCGCCGCGCCGACCGTCGCGGACAGTCGGTAGGACACGCGGATCGTGCCGTCCAGACTGAGCGAGTTCTGCGTTCCGGTCCACAGACCACCCGTCGTCCCCCGGAACCCGACGCTCAGCAGCCGGCTCGGATCCGTCTGCCCGTAGAACATCCACTCGACCCAGTCGTGACGACCCGCCGGAATGGGGTCGGCGCTACTCGCAATCGTCAGCGGATCGTCGAGGGTTTCCGTCTTCGGATTGACCGATACTTCCGCGAACCCACCGTTGTTCAGAAAGAACGTGTAGCCGGAATGGAAGAACTTGGCCCGCAGCTTCCAGGACGGATCGGTGATGTAGTTCCACACAATGTGCGGGTGCATCTCGCGGATGCCGATCCTCCGGAGACTCGCGAGCCGCGGCCGGACGCCGATGTCGGTATGCAGCTTGCGGATGCCGGTGCGCCGGACGAACCCGAGCTCGTCGGTGAAGTTCTCGCCGATCAACAGCACACTGAACTTCGTATGCAGGAAGTTCGCCTCGCGGTTGATGGTGCTCTGGACCGCATAGCGCGGACCCGTGACGCCCGGAGCCTCGGTGTTGAGGACGAAGGACTGCCAGTCGATGTCCGCGGGAAGCCGGATGTTGGCGTCGGCGCCGTAGACGTAGTTGTGCATCCCCCGGTCGCCAACCTGGCTCTTGGCCATGAACAGCGCGCCGACGTCCGAGTTGCCGAACACGTTCTGGCGCAGCCGGACCACGCCAAAGTCCGTCGCGGGATTCGCCGCGCCTCGATCGCGTGTGCGCAGCGCCAAGACGCCGATCTGGGTGTTTCCCTCCTGCCCCGTGAGCCGCAGTCCCGCGTCGATCGGCAGCACGTTGCCCTCGTCGGAGAGGCCCATGCGTCGTGAGAAGAACACGAGCAGGTCCTCGTCACCGCGCGGCGCGTTGGAGAATCGCCGATTGCGCGGCGTATCGCCGACGTAGAACAGTCCGGAATTCTCCAGGAAGAAGTCGCGCTTCTCGGGAAAGAACTGGCTGAACTGCGTGAGGTTGACCTGCTGGACATCGGCCTCCACCTGCGCGAAGTCGGGATTGACCGTGAGGTCGAGCGTCAGCCCGCCGGTGACACCGAACTTCACGTCGGCGCCGAGCTGGCCCTGCGTGTCGTACGATGCCCCGCCGACGCTGCGAACCGTCCGGCCCGCCACGTACGGCGTCCCGCGCAGATCGAGACCGCCCTTCAGATCCGAGAGACCGATCAGGTTGCCCGCCAGCGACACGCGGGAAAGCTCATACGCGCGGGGGATCGGCGCCCAATGCGCGACCTCGTTGTTGCGACGGATTCTGCGGCGGAAGTTGATGCCCCACGTGGGCGCCGGCCCGCCCGCCGAGCGCAACGTGCGGAGCGGGATTGCCATTTCCACCACCCAACCGTCGCCGGTGACGCGGGTTTGGACCGACCAGGGAGCGTCCCAACTGATGTTGGTCTCGCGCCCTTCGTTCGTGATCTGTTCGTCCGCCTTGGCGCCGCGAGGGTTCGTCGAGAAGATGTAGCCGTTGCGCCGGTCGCCGAAGGTGTCGAGGATCACGGAGAACGCGTCCTGCGTGTCTTCGCCGAAATCGCGTTTGATGTCATTGATCACCAGCCGACCCGGGTCCGTGTCGTGCAGGTACGCCGCGAGGTACAGGTTCGTGGCGTCGTACGCGACCCACACCTCGGTGCGCTGCGTCGCCGGCAAGCCTTCATCCGGCTCGGACTGCACGAATCCCGTCACCGGGCTCGCGGTGCGCCACACGTCCTCGTCCAGCACTCCGTCCAGCCGGGGCGCTTCATCGGCCGCGAACGCGCGCACCACCCGCCGGTCGGCGTCGGCGATAGTCGTGGGCAGCGAGTAGGATTGCGCGGGCGCCTGTGCCAGGCACGGCGCCGCCGGAATGAGGGTCCCCACCAGCGCGGCGCGCACAGCGGTCATCAGGAGTTTCATGGCGCCAAAGATCGCGCGGAGGTACCGAGAATGGGAACAGGGCATCTGTCATCCTCGCGATGAGCGCACCCCGGGCCTATCATTAAACCGGACAGTCTGGGTCGCATTGGTTCTCTCACCAATTGGGGAGCACCACACGATGGACGCCTTCTACGCAAAGCTCCAGCCGGTTGCCCATGCGTCGCTGCGCCTCGCTGCGGGGTGTGCGTACTTCTCCCACGGCGCGCAGAAATTCCTCGGGTGGTTTGGCGGATTCGGCGCCGACGGTGGGACGGCGGACCTCATGAGCCGCTTCGGCGCGGCCGGCGTGATCGAGACGTTCGCGGGCGCGCTCCTCATCGTCGGTCTGTTCACGCGCCCGGTCGCGTTCGTTGCGTCGGGGCAAATGGCGGTCACCTACTTCTGGATGCATTGGGCCCGGAGCGGTGAGATGTGGTGGTGGGAAAACCGCGGCGAGGTCGTGCTCCTCTACGCGTTTATCTGGTTGCTGTTCTCAGCGATCGGAGCCGGCCCATTCAGCATTGACGCCTGGCGCCGGAAGGCGCGGGAAACACGCGAGCGAGGTGACACCGGCGGCGCCGCGTTCCGCGGCGGGGGATAGCGTGGGACTCGGGCCGGCGCGCACCCATAATCCCGTCTCCCGTCTCCCGTCTCCCGTCTCACGTTTCACGTTTCACCTTTCACGTTTCCCGTTTCCCGTCTCCCGTTTCACGTTTCACGCCTCACGTCTCACGCGTTTCACGTCTCCCGTTTCCCGTCTCACGTTTCACCTTTCACGTTTCCCGTTTCCCGTTTCCCGTTTCCCGTTTCCCATCTCCCGTCTCCCGTCTCCCGTTTCACGTTTCACGTTTCACGTACCTTGGCCCATGTATCCCGCAACGCCACCGTCCGGTTGAACACCAAGGCGCCGGGCTTGGAGTCCACGATGTCACTCACGAAGTAGCCGGTGCGCTCAAACTGATAGCGGGTGCCCGCCGGGTCGTGCGCCACCGACGGTTCGACTTTCGCCGCGGTGAGAGTGACGAGTGAGTCGAGATTCACGGAACCAAGAAAGTCGCTCCCCTCCTCGATGTCGTCCGGATCCGGCAGAGTGAACAACCTGTCGTACAGCCGGACCTCACAGTCGAGCGCACGCGCGGCCGAGACCCAGTGAATCGTGCCCTTCACCTTGCGGCCGTCCGGAGCGTCACCACCCCTCGTGGCCGGATCGTAGGTGCACCGCAGCTCGACGATCTCGCCCACGTCGTTCTTCACCACCTCGTGACAGGTGATGAAGTATGCATAACGGAGCCGGACCTCTCGTCCCGGAGCTAACCGGAAGAACTTCTTGGGCGGGTCCTCCATGAAGTCGTCGCGGTCGATATACAGCTCTCGCGAAAACGGCAGCGCGCGCGACCCCTCGAGTGGCACGTCGTGCGGGTACAGCGGTGCGTCCAACTCCTCGATCTGCCCTTCGGGGTAGTTGGTGATCACCACCTTGAGCGGCCGCAACACGCACAGCACTCGTGGCACCTTCAGGTTGAGGTCATCGCGGATCGCGTGCTCGAGCAGGGCGAGGTCCACGGTGCGGTCGGTGCGGGAGAGCCCGACCATGCCCACGAAGTTGCGGATCGCTTCCGGGGTCACGCCGCGCCGGCGCAGCCCGGCAATGGTCGGCAGCCGAGGGTCGTCCCATCCGGTGACGTGCCCCTCCTCCACCAGCCGCACAAGCTTGCGCTTGCTCACGACGGTGTACTCCACGTTGAGCCGTGCGACCTCCGTCTGCTCAGGCGGGCGTTCGAAGCCCACTTCGCGCACGAGCCACTTGTAGATGTCGTTGTTGTCCTTGAACTCGAGGGTACACAGGGAATGGGTGATGCCCTCGATGGCATCCGACAGGCAGTGCGCGAAATCGTATAGCGGGTAGAGGCACCAGTCGTCTCCCCGGCGGTAGTGCGTGGCATGCCGGATCCGGAGCAGCGGTGTGTCGCGCATGATCATGTTGGGATGGGCCATGTCGATCTTGGCCCGCAACAGATGTGTCCCGTCGGCGAACTCGCCGCGCCGCATCCGCTCGAGCAGATCGAGGTTCTCCGCCACCGTGCGGTTCCGATATGGACTGTCGCGTCCCGGTGTGGTCACGGTGCCCCGATGTTCCCGGATCTCCTCCTCGGTCTGGCTGTCGACGTAGGCCCTACCCTGCTCCACCAACCGCACCGCAAACTCGAAGAGCTGCCCGAAGTAGTCGGACGCGTAGTACTCCCGGTCCCCCCAGTCGAACCCGAGCCAGTGCAGGTCTTCCTTCATGGCCGTGACGTACTTCATGTCCTCGGTAAACGGGTTGGTGTCGTCGAACCGCAGGTTGCAGAGGCCCTGAAACTCGTCTGCGATGCCGAAGTTGAGGCAGATCGCCTGCGCGTGACCGATGTGGAGATAGCCGTTGGGCTCGGGCGGAAAGCGCGTCATGATCGGCCGCCCGAACCGGTTACTCGCCTTGTCCCGTGCGACCATGGCGCGGACGAAGTCGCTCACTTCCACACCTTGCCGATGTAGTCCTGCACCTCGGGGACTCCCCCTTGCAGAATCAGGTAACCGTCGTGCGGCTCCCGTTCGGTCATGTCATCCCCGATCGGCGTCGTCATCACCTCGCGGACGGCGTCTGGAGCATCCGGATGGAGACCCAGTGCCCAGCCGAGTTTGATGTACGCGACTTCGGGCAACATGTTCGCCAGGGGTACCACACCCAGTTGCAGGATCTCCCTGCCCGTCTCGTACACCTGCATCTGCACGAAGCCCCAGAGCGTCTGCAGGGTCATGAACATGTGCACGCCGGCCGCGCGTGCCCGCGCCAGCGCCGGGTAGATCGCCCGATTGACATGCCCGAGCCCGGTGCCCGCGATGACGATGCCTCGGTACCCCGCATCCACCAGGGCGTCGATCAGGTCCGGCTGCATACCCGGGTAGTAGTAGACGAGCGTCACCTTCGGCTCGAACGCCACCTGGACCACCGCCCGGCCACCCTTGCGGCGCGGGCGCCAATCATCCTTGAGCGGCGTGACGCGCCCATCCTCCACCATCGCGAGCGGGATGTCGCCGAGCGTGCGGAACGTGCTGCGGTAGGAGCTGTGCATCTTGCGGACGCGGGTGCCGCGGTGCAGAAGGTTGTACCGATCCGACGTGGGCCCGAACATGCATACCATGACTTCCGCGATGGGACCGCTGGCCGCCGCCGCCGTCGCATTGATGAGATTGCGCGCGGCATCGGAGGACGGCCGGTCGGACGATCGCTGGCTGCCCACCATCACCACCGGGACGGGCGGCTGCTGAACCATGTAGCTCAACGCCGCGGCCGTGTGATGCATCGTATCGGTGCCATGACCGATCACGACCCCGTCATAGCCCTGTTCGATGGCCTCGCCGATGCGCTGCGCCAAGATCACATACTGCTCGGGGCCCATGTTCTCGGAGAACACGCCGAAGAGCTTTTCCGTCTCCAGATTACAGATGTCGGCCAGCTCGGGAACCGAACCATACAGTTCGCCCGGCGTGAACGCCGGGATCACCGCGCCCGTGCGATAGTCGAGCCGCGACGCGATCGTCCCACCGGTTCCGAACAGGCGCACGCGCGGCTTGGCCGGATCCGTGGGAAACTCCCGCTCGGGAATGCGATAGTTGGCCTCGCGATACCCAAGTTGTTCCGCCTGCTCGATCGTGTCGTGTCGGAGCCCGACGTTATACCCGCTGCCGAGCTTGAGCACGATGTGCACTTCGTCACTGGTCTCGGATCGCGGCAGCACGAGTCCTTCGAACACGCCACGCGTCGTATGCAGTCGCACTTCGCTCCACACGCCGAAGTCCAGGCGCCGCATGACGGCGCGACACGGGTCGCGATAGCCACGATATCGATCGGTGGCGCCGGTCATGACACCTTACCGGCCGGCGTCGCCAACGCGTGGCTGATGCGCTCCGCCACCAGTTGAGGTTGGACTCTTCCGAGGAGCTGTGGCATGACCCTGCCCATGGCCCACCGATGACGCGCGGCCGGGTCCATCGTGCCCAGCTCCTCGACGCGCGCCGCGGTCTGCCGCGCCAAGCGATCCAGCGTCTCCGGATCGTCGCCCCGTTCCCGGAAGCGGAGAAGGATATCGCGCGTCGGCGCCCCGACCTCGCGCACGAGCGCGTCGATCACGCGGTTCGTGGCCTCGGGGCGGATCGTTCCGTCGGCGAGCGCGCGAACCAGCGTGCTGAACCGCGCCGGCGTCAGCTCGCTTCTGGGCGAGTTCACCCGGCGGTGATAGGTCAGGCGCTGCCGGAATCCGTTCGCCACTCGTCGCGCCACCTCGCCCGCGGGTGGGTCCAGCGCATCGAACAGCGCGGCCCACGGCGACCGCGCCAGGGCCCGAGCCTCGGCAAACCGCAGTCCCTTGTCCACATAGCGGCGCTCGCGGTCCCATGGTCGTTCCGGCAGCTCGAGCCTGATCCGCTCCACGAGCGCGTCCGCCAGGGGTATCGGTGGCGTGTCCGTATCCGGATACATCCGATCCGGGCCCGGGAGAATGCGCTCGAATCCTGTCGTGCCGTCGCGACCGGCCTGGCGAGTTTCCGCCGGCACCCCGGCCAACGCGTCGATCCCCCGCAGCAGAATCTCCCGCGCCGCCGTGGCGGCATCGCGCTGTTCCATCCACACGACCACCACCGCGTCCTCTCGCTTCGCTCCGACCGCCGCCCGCGCGTCGCGCCACTCCCTGGCATCGAGTAATCCTGCGTCGCCGTCCGAATGCGACATGAACGGCGCGTGCGCGGGACAGGCGATCACACGCACCCGTTCCGCGAACTCGTGCGCGAACGCGAGCCCCGGCTGGGTGGGATGAGCCAGCATGCCGGCAAAGCCCGGCAGCCGGACGGCCACCACCCGATCGCCCACCGCACCACCGGCCACGCCGGCCCTCCGCCCGCGGAACTGCTCCGTCACGTTCGCCACGAGAGCGGAGACCTCCCACGGCAGGCCATTGTCCGGCAGCGTCAGCATCGTGGGGGTGATCCCGCGACGCCGCAGCTCGGCGCGAATCCGCAACAGATTGAGCTGCCGGAACGCCTCGACGTGCACCAGCAGCGGAATACCACGGTGGTTGTCCACCCCCTTGATCTCGACGCGCCTGCCACCGGCCACCGACACGTTCACGTCCTGGCGCGCGGCCCCCGGCCCACGCCGCACCCTGCCCGTCATCCGCGCCACGTCGGCGATGATCCGCCCCGCCGCGCCCACCTCCCACGGCGTCCGCAATTCCGGCTCGGTCACCGTCTCGGTGAGCGGCATCCCGAGCCGATCGGTGCGGAACGTGACCCGGTGACCGCGATCCGCGATTTCCCGGCACGCATCCTCTTCGAGCGACAGCTGTCGAATGCGGAGCTCGCGTCCCACACCCAATTCGGGAACGACGAACGGGAGGGCGCCGCCCAGGCCGACCATCGCGGTTCGCTGGAATCCCGTCGGAATCGATCCGTCGAGATACTGCTTGCGCATCACGTGCAGCTCGGAAACGAGCTGCAGGCTGAGCAGCGCGCTGATCTCCAGTGCGATCTCGACGGCCTCGGGATCGATCGGGAACGGCGGAGTATCGTCGATCTCGTACGTGCAGACGGTCCCCCGCTCCAGTTGGTAGACAATCTCCTTGCGCGTCTTGTACTCCATCAGCGCCGTGCCGTCGTACTCGCCGAGCTCGCTCAGCGTGGGCCGCATGTGCCGCAATACTTCTGCATCCCAGCGATCGACGTAGCGCCCGGCCGGACAGCGACAGAACAGCTTGCGACGCGTCTCGAGCTGCTGGTGCACCTCGAGGCCGCCGAGAAACCCGATCGCGTCGTAGTCGCCAAGCCGCATCTCGCCCAGCGATCGGTAGGGGAAGTCCAGCACCGGATCCGTACGAGGATTGACCTCGGCGGGAGGTTTGATGGTGGACTTCGTGGGCGCGTTCGGCATGGCCGGGAAAATAACGTGCGGGGGAGAACGGCGGGCAGACACGCCTTCCCGCCTTCCCGCCTTCCCGTTTACCTTACGCCCGCGGTCGGCGTCATTCGGTGTGGTGCAGCAGGCTCAGAAGCCCGCCTGCCCGCCTGCCCGCCCGCGAGGAGAGGTGGCCGAGAGGCTGAAGGCGGCGGTTTGCTAAACCGTTGTAGGGTTAATCGCTCTACCGGGGGTTCGAATCCCCCCCTCTCCGTAGCCTCACCTTCGCCCTCTCACCGACGTCTGGGCACGCATCGATGCCGTCCGCACCCCGACTCCGCTTCGCCCCGTCCCCCACCGGCTACCTCCATGTCGGTGGTGCGCGCACGGCGCTCTTTAACTGGCTGTTTGCGCGCAAGACCGGAGGCGAGTTTCTCCTCCGTATCGAGGATACGGACCGCGAGCGGTCCAAACCCGAGCACGTCGACGTCATTCTCGACGGCCTGGCGTGGCTCGGCCTCAGCATCGATGAGGACATCGTGTTTCAGGGGGCGGGGTTGGCGCGTCATCAGGCGCTCGCCGACCGACTGCTGGGAGAAGGCGCGGCGTACCAACACGAGGGTGCGATACGCTTTCGCATGCCCCCAGGAGCGATCGCGTGGGACGACGCGGTGTATGGGCATATCAGCTTCCAAGCATCGGACATTCAGGACTGGATCATCCTGCGATCCGACCGCACACCGACCTACAACTTCACGGTCGTCGCGGACGACCTGGAGATGCGGATCACCCACGTGATGCGCGGCGACGATCACATTTCCAATACGCCCAAGCAGATCGCGGTGTACCGCGCGCTTGGCGCGGAGCCGCCGACGTTCGTCCACCTCCCCATGATCCACGGCCCGGACGGCAGGAAACTCTCGAAACGCCACGGGGCAACGGCTGTCGCGGACTACCGGATCGAAGGCATCCTGCCGGGCGCGATGCGCAACTTCCTCGCCCTGCTCGGCTGGAACCCGGGAGACGAACGCGAAGTGTTCTTCGAACTGGACGAGTTGGTCCAAGCGTTCTCGATCGAGCGGATTCAGACCAAGGCGGCCGTGTTCGATGTCACCAAGCTCGAGTGGATGAACGGGCAGTATCTGAGTCAGGCGCCCCCGGAGGAGTTGCTCGAGCTGGTGCGCGACGAGTTGCTCCTGCGGTATCGCCTCGATGCCGGCAAGATGGACCTCGCAAGGCTCACCCGATGTCTGGAGGTGACCCGGGAGCGCGCGCGTACCACCAACGACCTCGCGTATCGGGTCGCCGTGCGCCACGACTCCAGCTTCGTCGTACGTGAGAACAAGGCGAATCAGTACGTCGCCAAGGATCCGGCGGAGTTCCGAGCCAACCTGACCGCCGCACTCGACCTCCTGCGCAACCTCGAGCAACCACAGTGGCAGCCCGACGCGCTCGAGGCGGCCCTCCGAGGGCTGGGTGATCGACTCGGCGTCGGCCCGGGGAAAGTCTTCCAGCCGATTCGTATCGCGCTTACGGGCGGCCTCGTGTCCGAGCCGGTCAACGTGCTGCTGGAGGTGGTGGGAAAGGCGGAGAGCCTCAAGCGAATCGAGGAGGAGCTGTCGAGGTTGCCGGACCCCGTGTGAGCCCGGGGTGATCGCCTCGGGACACGTCCGATGCGCGCGGCCCCGATGCCATTGTACGACTACGGATACCGGTCGGGGATGGTATCCCTCCGGGCGACGGCAGCCCGCGCGCGCTCGGCGGCGCGCTCTTCGTCTTTGCGGCGCCGCAGATCTTTCACATACTGGTTGAACTCCGCGGAGTTCTCCGCCCGCCGGGCCGCGTCGATGATCTCCGTCCGGATGCGCTGCAGTTCCTGCGCGTCACGCGCGCGGTCGTAGTTGCCTTGCGGCAGGGGCAGCAGCGCGAGCAGGGCCGTGGGGAGTTTGAAGTCGCCGAGGTAGATCCACTGCTGATCGACGCCCCACTTCTTCCCCTCGATCTCCGCGGTCCACCGCGCCGGAGGTGGCAGCGCGAAGCTGTCGCGCGGCATCGTGTCGATGAACGCCTTGATCCGTTCACGCAGCGCGCTGTCCACGCGCGCGATGTGGATGGCGAGGCTCGGGGACGGTCCGACGACACCGAGCTCGGCCTCGAACGGCCGCACCCAGAGCCGCCCACCAGCATAGGCCGGGCCCAAGCGGCGACGTGGATTGGGGGACTCTTCGCCGGGAATCGCCGTGGCCGTGTCGGGGCCGGGCTCCACACCGGCCTCGCCGAGCACCGGGATGTCTGCCAGAGGATCGAGGGCAAGGACGATGGTGTCCGGCGGTTCGACGGGGATCTCCCGCGGAACGGCATCCGGCACACGTCCGGCGCGCCCGCCCTCTCCAGCCGTCGGGGTCACCGGCGGCAGTCGCACCTCCCGCGCGCCCGGCGCTCCGGGGTCCTGCAAGATGATGTAGGTCGTGATCTGCTCGACACCGTGACCGGCCGCCACGACGGCCGCCACCACCACCGCGACGTGCACGAGCAGGCTGACGAGGCCCGACCACGGAGACCAGCGCCGCTCGGGCGGCGGGATCCGAAACAACGAATCACGCATCCGGCTATGCTCGCGCGAGCAGCGACCCGATACGCCCGGCCGCCTCCCGCAGACGATCGGACGTGACAGTGAGTGCCAGACGCACGTACCCCTCCCCGCCTTCCCCGAACGCGGACCCCGGAAGCACCAGCACACCCGTCCGCTCGAGCACACGCTGAGCAAACGCCGCGGCCGTCTCGGTAGTCGGGACCCGAACCCAGACGAACATGGTGGCACGCGGCGGCTCCGCCGGCATGCCCATCTCCGCGAGCGCCGTCAAGAGCGCGTCCCGCCGTTCGGTGAGCAGCGCCACGAACGGCGGGATGAGCTGCTCCGCGTGCTCCAGCGCCGCGGCACCCGCGCGCTGCACCGCGAGAAACACGCCCGAATCCACGAAGCCCTTGAGCCGCGACAGCATCGCGATGAGTTCCGCGTTCCCGACGGCGAACGCAATCCGCCACCCGGTCATCGAAAAGCTCTTGGAGAGCGAGTGGAACTCCAGGGTGACCTCGCGCGCCCCATCCGTCTCCAACACGCTCGGCGCGCGGTGACCGTCGAAGGTCAACTCGACGTAAGGATTGTCGTAGGCGAGCACGATCGCGTGCTCGCGACACACGGCAACGACGCGGGCCAGGTAGTCGGGTCCCGCAATCGCGGACGTCGGGTTGTTCGGGTAGTTGAGGTAGAGCAGTCGTGCGCGGTCCAGCACGTCGCTCGGCAGTTCGTCCAACTCGAGCAGAAAGTCGCGCTCGCTCCGAAGCGGCACGCGCACGGGCTCGGCACCGGACAACACCGCCCCTCCGATATACGCCGGATACCCGGGATCGGGCAGGATACACACGTCACCGGGATCCGTGACCGCCAGCGCGAGATGCGCGAGCCCCTCCTTCGAGCCCAGGAGCGGCAGGATCTCGGTCACCGGATCCACCTCGACCCCGAACCGCCGGCGCATGTACGCCGCCGCCGCCTCGCGGAATTCGCGCAAACCGGACTGAAACGCATACCGGCTCATCGCGGGCTCACGCGCCGCCCGGGCGAGCGCCTCCACGGCGACGCCGGGCGGTGCGACATCCGCGTCGCCGACGCTCAGATCGATGACGTCCACGCCGTCGGCAAGCAGCTTCCGCTTGACGACGGCGAGCTCGCCGACCGCATACGGCGGCAAACTCGACAGCCGCCGGCTCTCACGACTCATATGGGTGCACCGATGCCATGACGGGCGAAGAACTCCTCTACCTCCTCCTGAATGTCGGTCCATGGACCCACGGCCCGCGCCGCGGGGGGCAACGACGCCAGCAACATGGCGCCGTACGGGCGGTGCACCACGCGCGAGTCCATCAGTAGTACCACCCCAAGGTCGGTTGCGGTCCGAATGAGCCTGCCGAACCCCTGTTTGAGCTTCAGGGCCGCGAGCGGAAGAAGATAGTCACGGAATCCGTCTCCTCCCTGGGACTCGAGCAGCTCGAGACGCGCCGCCGTCAGGGGCTCGGTCGGCACGCGGAACGGCACTTTGGCGAGCACGAGCGTGCGAAGCGCCCGCCCCGGCACGTCCACGCCTTCCCAGAAGCTGTCGGTACCGAGCAGCAGCGCGCTGCCGGACTCGCGGAACCGTCGCAGCAGGTGATCCCGCTGGCCCTCGCCCTGCACGAGCAACGGCCAGCGGTGGCCCACCGCCTGCCGGACCATGGCCGCCACCCGCCGCAACTGCGCGTGGCTCGTGAAAAGCACGAACATGCCGCCGCCCCCGGCGTGAGCGAGATGAACGATCGCGTCGGCCACCGCACGATCGTGACCGTCGCCGTCCGCCCGCGGATCCGGGACATCCGTCGGTACGGCGAACAAGCAGCGCGCCGCGTAGTCGAACGGCGATGGCAGCACCTCCTCGAAGCGTACGAGATCGGGCGGGAGACCGAGACCGATCCGCCCGCGCAGGAACTGAAAATCCCCCCCGGCGGCGAGCGTCGCGCTCGTGAGCACGACCGTGTCCACCCGGTCGAACAGCGCGTCCCGCAACACCCCCGCCAGGTCGAGCGGCACCGCTGACAGGGCAACCGGGAGCGGGCCTCGCGTCGTCTGCTCCCCGCGTCGTTCCACCCACCTGACCAGTCGCGCACCCGGCGCCGGACGCAAGGCGAGCGCGAATCCGTCGGACGCGGCCTGCAACCGGCGCACGCCGCCGCGCAGTTCGCGCAGGAGATCGGAACGCCGATCGACCTCGTCCTCCGCCGCGAGCCGGTCCGCCACCAGGTCAAGATCGTCACGCATCTTGTTCAGCACGCCGACGAGATTGTCCAATGCGACACCCAACCCCCGCTCCCACACGGCGTGCTGCGCGAACGCGTCGTCGAGACGCACGACCCCCTGCTGCGCTTCCTCCATGAACACCCACAGCAGTTGAAAGACCCGCTCCGCGTAACCGCGCGCGTCCTGCACGTCGCGCAGGACCTGGCGAGCCAGAATGTCCGCCGTGTCCCGAGCGAGTGCGTCATCCGCGTGACGCAACTCGGCGATCATCGTGGGCACGAGCCCCTTGCCGTTCCGCTCCAGGCGGCCGAGCAGCCGCATCACGCCTCGCGACGTCACCTGCGACCCGAGGTGACGGGCGGCGACGTCCTCCAGATGATGACCCTCATCGAGAATGAGCCGCCGGTAGGGCGGAAGCACCGCCGCATCCTGCCAATTCTCCTGCACTCGTCGAATGGCCAGGTCCGCCGCAAGCAGGTGATGATTCACGACCACCACATCCGCCTCGGCGGCCTGCCGGCGTGCGGCGAACACGAAGCACCGGTCGAAGTGGGGGCATTCGAGCCGATGACACAGATCCGGCTCCGCCTTGACCTCGTCCCACACCTCCGACGGTGGCGCGTCGGGCAAGTCGGACAGCGAGCCATCGCTCGTCCGCTGCGCCCACTCGCCGATCGCATCGAGCTCGGGCTGCCATTCCGGTTCAAGCAACGACCCCTGTCCCATGCGGGCCACCTGCAACCGGCTGAGGCACAGGTAGTTGTTCCAGCCCTTGAGCAGGGCGAAGGTCGGCGGTCGCTGCCCCGCCCCGCAGGCGTCGCGCAGGAACGGGAGATCCTTGCCGATCAACTGCTCCTGCAGGTTGATCGTGTTGGTGGAGACGACCGTGCGCTCCCCGTTTCGTCGCGCCCACTCGATGGCCGGCACGAGGTACGCGAAGGACTTGCCGATCCCGGTCCCCGCCTCGAGGAGCGCGACCCCTCCATCGTTGTAGGCGTCCGCGACGTAGGCCGCCATGTCGCGTTGACTCGGGCGATCTTCGTACTGCCCCAGCGCCCTGGCAACGTCACCGTTGGGCCCCAGCATCTCGGCCGCGCCCACGGCGTCGAGGGGCTCATAGCGTTTCGGCTGCGGGACCTCGACCACGACATACAGATCGTCTCCCGCGTTATCCACGATCCCAAACCCGACACCGGCATTGTGCAGGCGCACCGCGATGTCGAGATCGGCCGGTGAGGGTTCGAGCACGCCGCTCGGGTGATTGTGGAGCACCATCTCGCCGCGGTCGGCCGTCCCCGGGAGCGCCAGCACCGCGGCCGCCGTGCCCCGCGCCACCACGCGCACGGCGGTGACCGCCCCTTCAGCGTCCACCGTCGCGACGAAACACACCTCCCGGCCGCCGGCGGTCGCAATCTCCGCGGCGAGCCGCGCTCGGGCGCTGGCGGCGATGCGGGTCACGTCTTGAGTTCGCGCTTCTTGGCGGCCGGGAAGAGGACGTTATTCAAGATGAGCCGGTATCCCAGCGAGTTGGGATGCAGCGACAAGTCCGTGGGCGGGTCGCCGATCTGATGCTGCGGATCCTCCGGATCGTGACCGCCCAGAAACGTCCACGTGCCCTCCCCGAATTCGCCGTGAATGTACTTCACCCACGGCGCACCGGGCTCGTCCGCCAACACCGTCACTCCCGGCTTCAGCCGGTCCTTGCGGAACGAAGTCGTGAGACCGTAAAAGTCCGGCACGACGGCGCGGTGACACTGCACAAGCATCGCCGGCACCGGATCGATCTTGGCGCTGAAGTCGAAAAGGCGGAAGGCACCCAGCGGCTGGCGACGCGCCGGATTGTTGACCTGGTGACCATCGATGTCGGAAAAACTCGCAGTTTGGGGCGCCAGCTCGAGCCGCGCGTCGGCAAAGGCGAACGACCTTTCCCACCGCATCCGGGTGGTCGCATCCGGATCCATGGGGGTGCCATCACCGTACGCCGCCGCGATATCGACCCTTTCCGCGGCCAACACGAGGTCCAGCGTCTCGGTAGCCGTGCACATGGCGAACAGGAACCCCCCGTTCTCGACGAACGAACGGATCTCGCGCGCCACCTGTGACTTGAGAGCCGGCACGTGTGGGAATCCCAGCAAGCGGGCGGTTCGCTGATTCAAGTTCACCATCTCCGCGAGCCAAGGAGAGCTGCGAAACGTCAGGTAGAACTTGGAATACTGGCCTGTGAAGTCCTCGTGGTGGAGATGAAGCCACTCGTAGTCGCGCAGCCGTCCTGCCAGGACCTCCGGGTCCCACAGCGTGTCGTAGGCGATGCCGGCGTATTGCAGCGCCATGGTGACCGCGTCGTCCCATGGGGCCGCGTCGGGGGGCGCGTACACCGCGACCTTCGGCGCCTTCTCCAGCAACACCGTCTCCATGTTGGAGATTTCCATCTCGCCGCGGACGTCCACGATCGCCGGCCCCGACAACGCCGCGACGGCCACACCCTCCAGCGCGGCCTCGCGCCGCACCTGGGCCGAGTCCTCCAGCAGAAAACTGCCGGCTCGGTAGTTGAGCAACCACTCCGCCGAGCCTCCCCGTTGCAGCGACCGATAGGCGAGGCCGTACGCCTTCAAGTGGTTGGGTTGGCGCGCGTCCATGGGGACAAGCAGCGAGGACCCGGCACTGTTGGCCCGCCGCGCCGGGAGCCAGCGTGCCGCATGGGCGAGCGGCAGCGCCATGAGCGCCGTCAGAAACTCATCGCGTCTCATGAAGGGGGAATCACCCCTCGCACATCGTGCAACAGCCGGCGTGCCTGCGGCACGAACGCGCTCTCGGCGTGCACCAGAATCAAATGCTCGAGCTGCTCGCGTGCCTCGAGATGGCGCCCCTGCCCGTACATGAGGAGCGCCAGCGCATACTCGGCGTGGGGCGCGGCGGGACCGGCGGCATCCTGCTCCAACGCCTGTCGGTACCAGTCCTCGGCCAGGCTCGGATCGCGCGCCGCCGTCGCGATGTCGCCCGCAAACACCAGGAGGTCCGCGCGACCGCCCCGGGCCGGCACCGGCGTCGCCGCCCGGACCAGTGCGTGCGCCGCCCGCAGCGAATCTCCCCGAGCCAGCAGCAGCAGCGCCGCGCCGATCTCGGGCGCACGCTCAACCTCTATGCGTTCCAGCAGCACCAGGAGCCACGTTTGCGCCGTTGCGTCCTCACGCGTGGCGGCGGCCGGACCGGCAGCCTGCAGCAACTCTCTCGCCACTTCCAGCTCGCCGCGATACGCCGCGATCCATCCCCGCACACCCAGGCTCACCACCGTGGAATCGGACTCCAGCACGCGTTCGGCCCGATCGACGTCCCCCGCGCGCACCCAACCCCACGCGAGTCGCGCGCGCAACACCTCGAGCGCATCCGGTGACAGTCGATTCCGCGCCTCACGGAACCGCCGCTCCGCTTCCTCCAGCCGTCCACCGGCAATGGTCATGTCAATCAGGGCCACCGTAGCCGTCACCCGCTGCTCTTCACGGGTCTCCCCCACCTGCGCACGATCGAGCACGCGCCGTGCTGCCTCCGGGCGGCCCGCCGCCGCGTACGCGCGGGCGGCCGCCAGCCGCACGTCCATCACCTGATCGCCTTCGACATACTCGGCCAGGCGTTCGAGCGCCAACCCTTGTGCTCGAAATCCCTCGGGGGTCTGCAGCCGCGCCGCGCGGTCGGCGAATCGCTGCAGCACGCGGGCGGCGCCGCCACGCTCCAACGGCATGCCGCGGTCCAGCATCGTCCAGGCTTCCTCCACCCGCCCCCACAACACCATTAGGTCGGCAGCGAGCCGGTAGTCGCGGGGTGTCGCTCCCACCAGCAACACCTCCAACACGCGCGGGCGATCGTCATCCGGAGCACCAACCAGGTTCGACGCGGCCGCCGCCAGGAACCCCACGTTCTGCCGCACCGCCTCACGCCACGCGCGGGCCGCCCCCACCCAGTCGCCGACCTCCGCAGCCGCCTGCGCGCGAAACTCCGCCAAGCTCGCCCCGGTCCGCTGCTCGCCTTCCGTCAGCACCCGATCGGCCGCGACGAGGTCCCCGTGCTCGGCGAGCCAGCGTGACAACAGCCGATAAGGACTGCGGCTCGATGGGAAGGCCGCGGACCATCGGGCGGCGACGGCGCGCACACTGTCCGCACCGAACAGCGACCCGCGGGCGCGAAACTCGGCCTCCCGGAAAACCTCCTGGTCCGGCGCCGCGACGATGGCACGCTCCAGATACGGCAGGAGCGCGGGAAGTCGCCCGAGCCGCACGAGGACACGCTCCAGGCCCAACACGTCGGACAGCTTGGCGGCGGACGAGTCGAGCGACGCCACATACGCGTCCACCGCTTCCTCAAACCTCCCGGCACGCTCCAACTCGATCGCCGACATGGACTCGCCGGTTCCCTGCGCGGTCAACGCGACCGGGCCCGCGATCGCGGCCGCCGCCAGTACGATGTTACGGGCGCGGAGCATTGAGGCGCCTGAAGTAGTCGAGGATGATGCGCCGAACCTCGGGTGACAGTCCGCGCAGTTCCTGCCAAGTCGGATACCGGTATCGCGGTGCGTCGCCGCCCTTCGCCTCGACTGGGGCGCGCACCTGCCCTGGACGGGCGGACTCGCTCACGCGTTCCTCGCGCGAGTCTTCCTCATCGCTCTGCAGCGACCGCCCCGCGTCCAGCAATCGTCGGAACAGCCGCTCCTGCCGTTCGAGCAGTTCGCGGTCGAGCCCGCCCGCCTCCATAGTGCGAGCCACCTCGCGGGCTTCCTCCGCCAACGCCTCGGCCTGACCGACGTCGCCTTCCGCGGCGAGCCGATCGAGCTGCCCCGCCATCTGCCGTTCCCGTTGCGCGAGGGCTTGGAGCTGCTGCATCATCATGCTGCCCTCCTGCCCGAACGAGAGGAGGTTGCCCGTCTCGCCATTCATCCCGGCCTGGTCCTCCGCCATCTGCGCCATCTGTTCGAGCGCCTCCTGCAGCCCCGTGCCCGACTCCGCACCCTCGATGGCCGCCCGGCTCTGCAGCATGGCGTAGATCCCGGCGTTGAGCGCGTCGATCGCATCGCCCGCGGCTTCCGAGGCGCGCGACCCGCTCGGGTCGGACCGCTGCAACTGATCGAGCGCCGCATCCATCTGTCTGCCGGCGGCGCCCAGCGCGGCGCCGAGTCGCGGAGACACCAGCGCGTGCTTGCTCCCCGCCTCGGCGAGCCGGGCGATCACGCTCTTCACGCCTTCACGGATGGCCGCCTGCTGCCCACGGACGCCGTCGGCCGTCTCCCCCCTGGCCATGCGGCCGGCAAGCGCCTGCTGCTCGCGCGCGAGGTCCGCGGTCTCCACCATCGCGCCGTCGAGCGCGGCGAGCGCGGCGTCCCGCCAGCTCTCACGCAGGGCGTCACGCTGGTCGCGCAGTTGCTGGGCGGCCGCCAGCAGCGCCGAGCTCGCCGCGCGCCCGGAGCCCCGCGCCTGCTCGGCGGCCTGACGGCCCGCTGCATCGGCCGCCCGCACCATGTGGCCGGCCGCTTCCGCACCCGCCGCGCTCGGATCCGACAGGTCCACGTCCCGCTCCGCGGCCCTCTCGGCAAGCGCCTCCAACGCCTCCGCCAACTCATCACCTTGCGCGGCGAGCGCGTCTTCCTCCCGCGCCAGCGCAGGGTCGACACCAGCCTCCGCGGCGTCGTTCCAACGGTCCTGCTCGCCGGCAAGCGCCTCGGCGTCGCTCGACAGGGAAGACATGTCACCCTCCAGCGCCGCTCGCTCGAACAACTCGCGCGCGCGCTCGAGCTCCTCGCGCATGCGCTCTGCCGCCTCCGCGAGCTGCTCCAGCGCCTCACGCATCTGCGACGGATCGAGGTCGGAGATCGCCCGTTGCAGGGCCGCAAGCCGCTCGCGCAACTCGTCACTCACGGCCCTCCGCAAGAGGTCCTGGATCTCCGCGATCTGCCGGTAGAACTCCGGGTCCGCGAGCCCCGACTGCCATGCGGCTTCGCTCAACTCGTCGAGTGCCGCGCGCAGGGCCTCGGCGTCGGCCGCCGCCTCCTCCTGGCGCGCCAAGGCCTCACCGGCCTGCTCCGCGCGCTCGAAGTTCAGCGCGTCTTCGTCTCCCTCGCGTGCCCGTTCGACCGCCAGGTCCGCCAGCGCTTCGGCCAGCGCCTCCTGGCGGCTCACCACCGAGTCGGCATCACTACGGAGCTGTGCCGCGCGCGCGCGTGTCTGCCGGCGCAACTCCGCGACACTCGGCAACCGCAAGCGGTACACGGGGCTGCGCCCTTCGTGAGGCTCAGGGGCGTTGTCCAGTGCACGCACGACGTAGTACGCCGTGTCCGCCGGCATGAACCCCCGGTCGTTCAGGTCCAGCACCCAGTGCAGCAAGGCCCGCTCGGCACCGTCGGCAGACAGCGGAATCGTGTCCGTCACCGGCGGATCCGCGTCGCCGAAACGGCTGACGCGCCAACTCGTGATATCGACGTGCGTGAGACCGTGATCGTCGCGGGCGTCGACCATGACCGCCTGACGGAGCGAGATCGGCGCCACCGTGTCCGCACCGGGCAGCGGCACGGCAACCAGCGGCGCGCTGTCAGGCACGGCTACGAGCGCCAACACGGGTACCGCGTCGTCCAGTGAACCCCCGCCGGATGTCGCCACCGCCAGGCGCCACGTTTCGCTGCGCCTCACCGGCAGCGCCCCGGTGAACATGGTGCCGTCCGCGCGGAGCGGCACCGTATCAGTGGCGGCAACCCATGCCGCGGTCACCACCGGCACCGACACCCGGCCGCGCACGTGGAGCACCGTGCCCACCGGAAGAGCGACCGACTCCGCGTCCAGGTCCACCGGCTCGTCCGGCCGCGCGAGGTACGCCGGGAACCCTGCGGACACCTGCAGAAACTCGAGCATGACCGGCAGCGTGACCCGCACCTCGACCGTGGATGACATGCGCCCCCCCGCCCCCGCCCCGGCCCGGAGGAACCGATCCGTTTCCAGCGGACCGACCGTGATCGTCGCCATCCCCTGCGGGTCCAGCGCGACGTCGCGCGATTCCCATTCCCGACCCGGTTCTCGCTCCCAAAGTACGGCGGTGCCTTTCCCCGGGGCCGTGATGGTCGCGACGACGTACCCGCCGCGCGGCACCACGTCACGATCCACCCGCAACGACACGGGCGCGCGCGCGAGCGCCAGCACGTGCATCGGTCGCCAGAACGCCGCCCCCGCACCATCCGCCGGCCGGCTCGCGGCCAACAGCAGCGCGCCAGACGCGCAGATCGCGACTCCACCCACCACACGCCGCCGGGCCATGGCCCGCACGCCAGCGAGCGACGCGACCCCCTCGGTGCGCAGCCACGCCACGAGCGCGTCATCCGCCAGGCCCATGAGTCCGTGGCGATCCGGGCTGTCCCACGCCGCCACACCGACCACCATCCCACGCCGACGGGCGCCGCGTTCCTCGAGCGTGACCGCCAGGCGCGGGATGGCCACGCGAGCCCGCCGTTGGCGCCACACCACCGCCGCTGCCCCAAGACAGGCGGCCGCGAGCAGCCATCCCGCCACGACCGCGACGGGCACCGCCTGATACACGCCCGCGCGCCCCAGCACGATCCCGACGGCAAACGCCGCGAGCACCGCGCCGATGGCCTCAAGGACGGTCGCCCCCATCAACCGGCGCGCGAACTCGCCGCGCCGGTGCTCAAGCCAGCGGCGGGTCTCGGTCATGGGGTCGCGGTCACCGCGTACACTATCAGGTTGACGCCCATGCGGAGCGCTGCCTCATGCAACGACGCGGAATCGCCGTGCACCTCGAGATCTTCCCACCCGTCGCCGAGATCGGACTGGTAGGAGTAGAACACCGCGAGTCGTCGCCCGATGAAGATGCCGAACGCCTGCGCGGGTTCGCCGTCATGCTCGTGGATCTTGGGGAGGCCCTCGGGGAAGTCGTACACCATGTGATACACGGGATGATCGAGCGGGAGCTCCACGAGCGGTCGATCCGGGAACACGCGAGCCATCTCCCGCCGGAACGACTCGTCCATCCCGTAATTGTCGTCCGCATGGAGAAATCCGCCTTGCTCCAGATACCGCCGCAGGACCGCGGCCTCGTCAGCGGTGAATCGGACGTTCCCGTGTCCCGTCATGTGCAGAAACGGAACGTCCCATAGCCCCGGGTCCTCCAGCGTCACCACGCGTTCACGGGCCGCCAGTCGCAGCGCCGTGCGTTCGTTGACCGCCCGGATCAAGTTAGGCAGACTCGACGGATTCGCGTACCAGTCACCGCCGCCGCCGTACTGCAGCCGCCCAATGGCCACCTCGTCACGCTGGGGCGCCAGCCAGATCGCCGCGACGAAGACCACCATCCACGCCCGCGTCACAGCGCGCTCACGATTCGGTAGGCTTCGTTGCGGGGCACACCGAGTTCCTCCGCCAGGCGTTTTGCGGCGTCGCGCCGACTCCACCCCTCGTCCAGCAGCGCGCGCGCCATGGCCGCCGAGTCCTGGACACGCACCGCCTTCCGCTCCGCATGGCGTGGAGCGGCGTCAATCACGACGGTGACCTCTCCGCGCGGTGGACTCTCCTCATAGTAAACGGCCAACTCGTCCAGGGTCCCCCGGCGCAGCTCCTCGTGCACCTTCGTCAGTTCCCGCGCGACGGCGGCGCGGCGGCTCCCGCCGCACGCCGCCGCCAGGTCGGCCAACAACGCGACCAGCCGTACCGGCGCTTCGAACATGACCGTCGTCCAGCGCGACGCGGCCGTCGCGGCGAGGAGTTCCCGCCGGGGCGCGCCCGACCGTGGCAGGAATCCCAGAAAGGTGAACCTGTCGGCGGGGAAACCGCTGACACTGAGCGCCGCCGCGACGGCCGACGGCCCCGGCACGACGCGCACCGGAATCCCGCGGTCGTGTGCTTGGGTCGTGAGCAACGCCCCCGGGTCCGACACCCCCGGCGTGCCGGCGTCCGTGACCAGCGCGACGTTCTCGCCGCGTTCCAGCACCGTCAGGACTTGTTCCAGGCGTCGCTGCGGGGAATGTGCGTGCACGGCGAACACCCGCGGCGACGCTCCGACCTTCAGCAAGAGAACCCTGGTGCGGCGTGTGTCCTCCGCCGCCACGAGGGCCACCTGTCCCAGCACGTGCGCGGCGCGTTCGCTCAGATCACCCAGGTTGCCGAGGGGGGTCGCAACGACGTAGAGCGTCCCGGCACTCACCAGCGCACGGCCCACGGGAGCCCGTCATAGAACCCCGAGCGCTGAAGGAGGAAGCGATGCGCGCGTGTGGCGGAGCGGAGCACATCCGGCGCCGCACCCGGCGAGAGAATCTCGAGCTGTTCGAGTACCTGCATCGTCCACTCCGCGAGGGCCGCCGTCACTTCCGTCGGCGTCGCAACGATGCCCTTGAAGGCGCGATCCCGCGGGAGTCCGATCGCCCTGATGCTCGGATGCACCTGGTGAAGCAACTCGCGGTACTTGACCGCCAGCTTCGTGCCCTCCCCGGCCACCTCGGCATCGCCCGCCGCGGCCACGGCCCAGAACACCTCGCGGTAACTCTCCAGCATCTGGGGAGAGGCTTGTTCCGGCACCGCGGCGATGTGCGGAAAGACCGCCGCCGCGAAATGCGGCGCCTTGCCCGTCGGCCCGGGTCGGCAGAGGTAGCCGACGTACTCGGCCGCGGACATCGCGGCCGGCTTGGCGGAAAACACGCCTCCACGGTACTCGCCGCCCTCGAACTGGAGGTAGCTCAGGCGCCCGTCACCGATCAGCTCCAGCACGCCGCTGAACCCTTCGTGCGCCAACGCCGGGAAGAGCGCGTCCGGGTGCGCCATGTCCACCATCCGCGCTTGCGCCGGCGCGGCGCAGCTCTGATACATCCATGCCAACTGCTGCGCCGGCGCGTTGCAGAACAACAGCTCACCCCGCTCGCGTTCCGCGCGGATGGCATCGAGGGCCTCGACGGTGGAGAGAACGGAGCGACCCGACTCCCTGAGCCGCACGGCGTTTGTCAGCTCGCCGGCACGCAGCAGCAACACGACCAGCTCGGTGGGCAGGTACGCGACGACGAATGCGTCGACCTTGCCGTCGCGGTCGACCTTGGCGAAATGGAGCAGATTGTCGAGGTGGATGAACGCCAGCCGCGTCCGCTCCACGTGGACATGTGTCCGCGGGAAGTTCAGTTCCGCGAGGCGGATCTTGGTTTGCGCGAGCACGGCGGTGCTGGGTCGCATTGACGGCGTCAGACCTCGCGATTCGATAACGCTGTAAGCTTGCGGCGACGTGGCGGACGTTCAAGGGCCAACGCCACACGAGGCCCCGGCATCGCACCCGCGACACCGGGGCCTCGTGTGGCGTTGCTCGAGCGCGCGACAGCGCGGCCGAACGGCCGCGTCTCTACAGGTGCCGCTCGACCTTCTCGACGAGAAGGGCTTTCGGCACCGCGCCGACCACCGAGTCGACGAGCTTCCCGTCCTTGAAGAGCAACACGGTCGGAATGGACCGGACGCCGTACTGCATCGCCGTCCGCTGGTTGGCATCCACGTCCAGCTTCGCCACCTTGAGCCGCCCTTCGTATTCATCGGCCATCTGCTCGATCACCGGAGCGATAATCTGACACGGACCGCACCAGGTTGCCCAGAAGTCGACGATCGCCAGGCCCTGGTGCTGTCCGATCTCTTGCGCGAAATCGGCATCGGTCACTGCCATTGGATGAGTCACTGCCATGTCCTCTTCTCCCTCGTTATGTATGCTTCGTGCTACCCCCCGGCAGCACACGTCACCCATTGAGGAGGGACGCCGTGCCAATCACTGACGCCCGCATTGCGCACATCGGCATTGCCGTTCGCAGCCTCCAGGAGGCCGGGGCCTTCTACCGCGACGTCCTGGGCCTGCAACTCTCCGATCCTGAAACAGCGGATGGGGCCCAAATTGTTTCCGTTCCGTTCGGCGACTACGACGTCGAACTGCTCGAACCGGCTACGCCAGACGGCCCGATCGCCAGGTTCCTCGCCCGCCGCGGGCCCGGAATTCACCACCTGTGCTACCGGGTTCCGGACCTCCCCGCCGCACTCCAACGCTGCCGCGACCTGGGGTATCAACTCATCGATGATGCGCCGCGTCCGGGAGCCGGGGGTCGACGCGTCGCGTTCATTCACCCGAAGAGCACCGCCGGCATCCTCATCGAACTCACGGACTAGAGCCGCGGCCGTCCCGAGCAGACTTGCGTGGGGCTCCCGGCCGCCGCGAGGTCGATGTTGTTGATGATCCACCCGCCGCCGAATCGAACCAGAAAGAACGGCACCACGGGTTGGCATCCCGAGCGCGTCAAGCGCGCGCGGATCGTCCGTTCCCGCGTGCGCTCGTCGGCCAGCGTCGGCTCGTCGATGATCTCGAACGAATCGTGCTTGAGAAAACTCGCGATGACGACCAGGCGCTGGCGAGCTACCTCGGGGTTCATCGTGCGCAGTGCCGGTCCGGACGCGGTCCCCCACAGGTTCGACATGGCCCGAATGTCCTGAACGTTGGCCGCATCGAGAAACGCTGCGACCGTCGCGGCCGGGTCTTCGGGGGTCGGGCCACTCCCCGCGCGGCCGCCACCACACGCCGCACCCCCCCCGAGGATCCCGAGCACCAGGATAGCTTGTAAAGCGGTCCGCTTGTCGGTCAGATTGTTCATGGCGTGCGAAGGTTAATACCCACACGGAAAGGCGGGCAACCTCGGGTGCGGTTCTACGTCAACGTCGACCACGTGGCCACGGTGCGGCAGGCGCGCCGCACGGACGAGCCGGACCCGGTCGCGGCGGCGCTCGTCGCCGAGCAGGCCGGCGCCGACGGCATCACCGTGCACCTGCGGGAGGATCGGAGACACGTCCAAGACGACGACGTTCGGCGCCTCGCGGCCAGCGTGGCCACCCTGCTCAACTTCGAGCTCGCGACCGCGCCGGATATCGTGCGGCTCGCGCTGGAACTCCGCCCCTTCCAGGCCACGCTCGTACCCGAGCGGCGCGAGGAGATCACCACTGAAGGTGGGATCGCGCTCGGCGCTAACGTCGCCTACGACCAGCGGCTGCACGAGGTGGCCGAGACCCTCATGACCGCGGGCATCCGCACCAGCCTGTTCATCGACCCGGACCCGGACGTGATCGACCGCGCCGCGGCGCTTGGCGTCCCGGCCGTCGAGCTGCACACCGGGGCGTACGCGCACGCCTGGCCGTCCGCGGATGCCGAACTCGAACGACTCGACGTGGCCGCCCGGCGTGCCGCCGGCGCCGGCCTCGCGGTGCATGCCGGGCACGGACTCACCTACCGGAACGTCCAGCCCGTCGCGGCGATTTCCCTGATCGAAGAGCTGAACATCGGGCACAGCATCGTGAGCCGCGCCGTGACCACCGGCATGGACGAGGCCGTGCGCGCCATGCGACGACTGATCGATGAGTCGCGTTGACCTGACTCGGGGGCGGTCGTAGGTTTGCGCGTACCATGAACAAGCAGATGGGGCTCCTCGAGTTCTTCTCGGTGGAGGCCTCTGAATACCTCGAGCGCCTCGATGCGCTGATCGCGCGGGACCCAACGCCCGACACGACCGAGTTCGTGCGGCTGTCGCGGGCGTTGCGCGGGTCGGCCCTCATGGCCAAGCAGCGGGGGTTTGCCGGGGCCGCGGCCGCCCTAGAGAACCTCGCACGCGCCGTCTCCGAAGGTCACCGGGCGTGGGACGAGGCGACCCGGCAGCTCGCCATCGGGGCGATCGACAAGTTCAAGACGCTGCTGCGGTCTGTCTCCACGTGGTCGAGCGCGGAAGACAGTACGGCCGATGCGCTCGCCGGCGAGTTGGACCGAGCCGCGGGCCGCTCCTCGGCCGCCCATCGGGCCCCGCTCGAACCGACCTCCGACGCCGGGACGCGGGCGTTCGTGGGCCGCGAGGCCGCCGCCGTCGCGTCGGCGCTGGACCTCGCCGCCAAGGCGCTGCAGCAGAGCCCGGGGCAGCTCGATGCCGTGCGCCGGGCGGTCAGCCAAATGCAGTCGCTCCGGGGCGTGGCGGGACTGAGCGCCATGGCGCCGCTGCCGGACCTGCTCGAAGGCGTGGAACTCGCCGCCGCGGAGCTGGAGCGGCGCCGCGGCAACGTGCCAGGCGCCGCGCTCGTGCTCTTCGCCGCGGCGCAGGCAATGGCCCGGGTGGCGCAGGAGATCACGACCGCGGGACGGGCAACCGAGGACAGTCCGGAGCTGCAGGAGTTTGCCCGCCGCTTGCGGCGCGCGCTGGACCTCGACGCCCGTGTGATCCCGATCGAAGCGCTGTACTTCGACGACGTTGGCCCGCACATCGTCCGGGAGGGCGTACGCCCCGGGCGTCCGGGCGAGATGGACCGGCTCGAGCTGGTGTCGCATGGGGAACACCTCGAACAAGCCGCCGCCGAGATGGAGCGCTCGACCTCAGGCGCTCAACGCGATTTGCGGGCCCAGACCCTCGCGGGCACCCTGCGCGCGCTGGCTTCGACCGGCGGCGATCTGTTCCACGACACGGTTGCGCGGTTCGCGCACGTCGTGCGCGACGCGATCGCCCGCGGTATGGCCACGCAGGAAGGCACGCAGTTCACGGGCGCGCTGCGACGCGCGGCCGCGTTGCTCCGCGAAGAGGGTGATGTGGACCAACAGACCACCGCACTGCGGGAGATCATGCGGCCGCTCATCGGCTTCAGCGGCGAGCGGGTCGCCGCCGCCGCCGCACCGGTGCGCCCAACAACCGAACCACCCGATGCGCCCATCCGCCGCCCGCGCGCCATATCCGCTCCAACCGAGCCGCCGCGCTTTGTGCCGGAACGCACGACCGCCCCGCAACGAGGGGCACCGGCGGCTCCGCAACCGGTGGCGGCGGCACCACCTGACGAGCCGGCTTCACTCGCGGGTAGTTGGAGGCGCTATGAGCGATTGGTCGGCGCCCTCGGGAAGGAGGGAGGCTCGCTCGACGAGCTGTTTGCCGGTCCGGTCGCAGACCCGGCGGCCAGCGCCGCACTTTCCATCGTATCGATCGACGAGCTCCTCTACCGTGGCCGCGCCGCGCTCGACCGCGCCGACGTAGTCCGACTCGAAGTCGAGAAGGCGCTGAAGGATGGCGAGTCGCCTTCCGACGTGCGTGAGTTGATCGAGGAGGTCCTCGACCTCGTCGCGCTTGCCCGCACCGACGGCTAAGTCACGCCGCACGCGCTGGACGGGTATCGCCGGCTTGGCGATATCGATCGCGCTCATATGGTGGGCGCTCCACGACGTCGATATCCCGGATGTGGTCGCGCAGCTGCGTGGCGTCAAGCTCGTTCCGTTCGCCGCGACGATTGTCCTCGCCACCGCCATGTTCCCGCTTCGCACGCTCCGCTGGCGGGTGTTGTTGCGCGCCGAGGGTGCCGACCTCCCGTTGGCACCCCTCTGGCACGCGACGGCCATCGGATTCATGGGGAACAATCTGCTCCCTGCACGGGCGGGGGAGATCGCCAGAGCCTACGCGGTGCGGGAAATGACGGGTGTCCGGTTCACCACCGCCGTGGCCTCGATCGCGGTCGAGCGGGTGCTCGATGGGTTGACGCTCGTGAGTTTCCTCGTGCTGGCGATCTGGGCCGGCGGGTTCCGCACCGGGACCATGGTCGGCAGTCTCCCGCTGGTGGGCAGCGTCACGCTGGGCGGTCTTGCCAGTATCTTCGGCATGCTCTTCACCGTGGCCCTTGCCGGCGCGCTCGCCGTCGTCCATTGGCCCGACACGATGCTGCGGCTCATCGGCAGACTGGCAGGGCGGACCTTGCCCAGCGCGCTCGCCACC
This sequence comes from Gemmatimonadales bacterium, assembly GCA_036397755.1. Classification (GTDB taxonomy): domain Bacteria; phylum Gemmatimonadota; class Gemmatimonadetes; order Gemmatimonadales; family GWC2-71-9; genus CAMYLY01. Next base: position 41,194 of record DASWII010000005.1, read on the forward strand.
AGACTCGTCGGCCTGGCAGGAGGACTGATCAGCGGTCTCGAGGCGTTACGGAGCCCAGGTCGGTTCGCCCGCGTGCTCCTGTGGTCCTTCGCCGTTTGGGGCGTCAACATTCTCTCATTCGCCGCGTGTTTCCTGGCATTCGGATTCGAGCTGCCGTGGGCCGCCGCACCGATGCTCGCCTCACTCATCGCCTTCGGCGTGGCCGTGCCGTCGGCTCCAGGCTTTTTCGGTCCGTTCGAGGTGACGACCCGACTCGTGCTGGCCCTCTACGCGATTCCCGCCGGCGATGCGGTCTCCTACGCCATCGGGTACCACCTGGGCACCTTCCTCCCGATCACGCTGCTTGGTCTCTGGTCGTTAGGACGCGCCGGGATCGGTTTCAGCGATCTCGCGGGAGCATCCGACGAGGGGGAGCGCGCCGGTGACTGACGTCGTGACCGTCCAGGCGCACGCGAAGATCAACCTCCTGCTGCGTGTCCTCGCGCGGGAGGAAGAGGGGTTCCACTCGATCGAGACGCTCTTCGCCCTGATCGATTTGCACGACGTGCTACGTGTGGAACGAACCGCCGGCGGCATCGACCTCGACGTGGCTGGTCCCGACACCGGTCCGACCGAACGGAACCTCGCGTATCGCGCCGCGGACATGGTGCTCGAGGCGACGGGTCGAACGTTCGGCGTGCGGGTGCGCCTCGAGAAGCGCATCCCGATCCTGGCGGGGCTCGGGGGAGGGTCCAGCGACGGCGCGGCAGCGCTCCACGCGGTCAACGCGTTGGCCGACAACGCCGTGCCGCGCCCCGAGTTGCTCCAGTTCGCGGCGCGGCTGGGGAGTGACGTGCCGTTCCTGTTCTCGGGTGCACCGCTCGCGCTGGGCTGGGGCCATGGTGAGCGTCTCTTCCGGCTGCCGGCGCCCGCGGCGGCCCCGGCGCTGCTCGCGATTCCGCGGGTCCGGGTCGCCACGCCCCACGCCTACGCACTGATCGATGCCGCCCGGGTGCACGGGCAGCGGCGCGGGCCCGTCGTGTTGGACGCGACCGCGTTTGCGGGGTGGGGCGACATCGGTCGACTCGGAGGCAACGACTTCGAGTCGGTGGTGTTTCGCGAGCATCCAGTCGTGAGGGAGTCGTTCGAACGCATGGCGGCGACGCGACCACTGCTCGTGCGGCTCTGCGGGTCCGGCAGCGCCGTCGCCGCCGTTTACAAAGACGAACGGGACCGGGACGAGGCCGCCAGGGAACTCGGTGAACGGGACTGGGATCTGGTGAGCACTATGACGCGAGCGGCTCCGGCGCCGGGCATCGCGATGGTCGACACCCCCTGAGCACTGCAAGGGCGCGCGGCCGACCGCCCAGCCGACATCCGGCATTCCACGTTCCACGCTCCGTCCAAGGTTATCTTGTCTCCTACTGGCCCCTCGTCCAACGGCTAGGACGCCGGACTTTGGATCCGGAAATGAAGGTTCGAATCCTTCGGGGCCAATTCCAAGGGCGTAGGCCCTCGGCTCTCACGTCTCGCATTGGCACGTTCTTCCCGGATGATTCGTCATGACCGTCTCGGGATCGCCACCGGATAGGCCACCATTTGGCAGCCCTTTCGGCGTTCGTGCATCTTCCAAGCATGGATGAAGGCCCAGCCTCCGCCGCGCCCCGACACGCAGAGTTGTTCGCCGCCGTGGCGTTCGCCGCCGAGCGGTTCCTCGAGACGACTGGGTGGACTAAAACAATCGGTGACGTCCTCGAGCGGCTCGGGCAGGTCACCGGTGTCAGCCGTGTCTATTTGTTCGAGAACCACGAAGCCCCTGATGGCGCGCTCCTGACGAGTCAACGATTCGAGTGGGTCGCGCCCGGTGTCGCATCACAGCATCGGGACCTTCGGGACCGGAGCTACGACGAGGGCGGCTTCGCGCGCTGGCGGCAGCTCCTCAGCCGCGGCGAGGTGCTGAGTGGGACGGTGGACGCCCTGCCGCCGACCGAGCGTGCGCTGCTGACCGCGCGGGGCATCAAGTCCCTGCTGGTCGTGCCGGTGCAGGCGGGAGCGCGGTGGTGGGGGTTCATGGGCTTCGATGACTGCGCCAAGCCACGCTCGTGGGACCAGACCCAACTCGACGCAGTGCGTTCCGTGGCAGGGGTTCTCGGGGCAGCGATCGAGCACGAGTCGATGCACACCCAGCTCAAAGACAGCGAGGAGCGTCTGCACATCCTTTTCGAGTACGCCCCCGACGCCTACTTTCTGCACGAGCCGACCGGCACGCTGGTGGATGGCAACCGGGCGGCGGAAGAGCTCATCGGCCAACCTCGTGAAGCGCTCATCGGCAAGAATCTGTTGACGGCGGGCCTGATAGGTGGGCGAGACCTGCTGAGCGCCGCCGCGTTGCTCGCACGCAGCCTGCTCCATCAACCCACGGGACCGGATGAGTTTGAGCTCAAGCGCAGTGATGGTTCCAGGGTCACGGTGGAGATCAGGACCTTTCCCGTAAAGATCAAGACCCGTCACCTCGTGCTGGGCATCGCCCGGGATATCACAGCCCGGCGCCGCGTCGAACAGGCGCTCCGGGACTCCGAGGCCGCCCACCGGGCGATGGTGGATCAGGCCGTGTTGGGCATCTACCGAGCGAAGGCGGGCCGGTTCATCTCGGTGAATCCCGCGCTGGCGGAGATGTTGGGGTACTCGATCCCAGGCCAGCTCCTCCGGGTGCCCCTCGAGGCGCTCTACGTGAATCCGAAAGACCGAACGCGCGTGCTTCGAGTCGTCGAGGAGCACGGCGAGGCCTCGGGTGTCGAGGTCGCGTGGAAACGCAAGGATGGCCAGATCATCCAAGTGCGACTGAGCGGGAAGCCCGCTCCGGCGGCGGTACAGGAGGGCGCCGAGGGCACCGCCGAGGCCGTGTTCGACGTCTTCGTGGAGGACGTGACTGAACGGCGCGCGCTCGAGGTGCGGCTGGCGAGTGTGTCGAAGTTGGAAGCTTTGGAGCGGTTTACGGCGGGGGTTGCCCACGACTTCAACAACATCCTGACGGCGATTCAGGCCGGGGTGACGCTCGTGCGGGAGGCCGTGCCGGCGGGGAGCGAGGCATCCCGTGATCTCGCGGAGGTGAGCGCGGCCACCGCACGCGGTGCGGATCTCGTGCGCCAGCTCATGGCGTTCAGCCGCCATCCTATGGAGAAGATCGAAGTGGTCGACTTGCACCACCTGGTTCGCGTGCACGAGCAGCACCTCCGCGGGATGGTGCCGTCCGATGCCACGATCGTCGTCCGTGGCGGCCCCCGACCGCACACCGTGCGGGCCGGGGTCACGGCGATTGCGCGAATTCTCGAGGCGCTCGTGGCGAACGCGGGGGAGGCCATGCCGCGCGGTGGAACGATTTCGATCGAGACCGGAACGCGCGTGCTCGATGCCGCGGCGCGCACGCGGTTGGGTTGGGGACGGCCCGGGCCCTACGTCGTGTTATCCGTGACCGACTCCGGGACCGGCATCGCCTCGGACGTGCTGCCGCGTCTCTTCGAACCCTTCTTTACCACGAAACCGCCGGGGGCAGGGAGCGGCCTTGGCCTGGCGATGGTGTACGGCTTGGTCAAGCAATGCGAGGGCTTCATCGACGTGGCAACGGAGCTGGGAGTGGGCAGCACGTTCTCAGCGTACTTTCCAGCCGCTGCCGCGCCGGCTGAGGAGGTCTCGCTCGCCCGGCCGGCGGAGCGCACGGTGGCGACGTCGAGTGTGATTCTCGTCGTCGAGGATGACAGCGTCATCCGCCGCAGCGTGCGCCGTCTACTCGAGCGCGAGGGCTACACCGTCCTCGCCGCGGGTGACGGCGCGGAGGCGCAGGCGATCGTGGAACGTGGGGATCTCACCATCGACCTGGTGCTCACGGACCTCGTGATGCCCAAGATGACGGGGCAGGAGCTGTACGAGCGGGTGCGGGGCCGTCCCAACGCACCCAAATTCGTTTTCACGAGCGGTTACCCAACACGGGCGGCGGCGGGTGCGCCGATGCTCGACCCGAGTGTCCCCTTTCTGGGGAAACCGTGGGATTTCGACGAGTTGCGGCGCGTCATCCGCGAGGCTCTGGGCACCTGAGCTTTCGGGTGTTCCGCGGCGCAAGCCGCGGCTCGGCGGCGCTTCGCGCCGACATGCCCTGAAGGGCAATTGATCCACGGCGTTCTTCAGAACGCGTTGCTCCGCGCCGAGCCGACGCTTCAGCGTCCGAAACCGCGGTTCCCGCCATGGAGAGTCGAAGCAACCTTCGGTGTCGCTCGTGCGTCTATCGGGGAAACGCCATCGGTCGGTGAAACCCGAGCCCCGTCGGCACGTACCGTTCAGAAGACCCACTGGCCGCCATCCGAGGACAGGTCCATGGCTTCCCTGAAACTCGCCTTCCGCTCGCTCGTCCAAGCGCCCGTCATCACCGCCGTGGCCGTGCTCTCCTTGGCCCTGGGCATCGGCGCCAACGCGGCGATCTTCTCGCTGTTTCACCAGATGATCCTCCGGTCGCTCCCCGTGCAGGAGCCCGAGCGGTTGGCCAACCTCGGCAACCCCGGGCCGAAACCGGGATCGCAGTCCTGCAATCAGGCGGGCGACTGCGACGTGGTCTTCAGCTACCCCATGTTCCGGGACCTCGAGCGGCAGGCCCAGTCGAACTTCGCGGGCCTCGCGGCGCACCGCATCTTCGGTGCGAACCTCGGCTTGACCGGCTACCAAACGGTGAACGGCGAGGGCATGCTGGTCTCCGGCTCCTATTTCCCGCTGCTCGGCGTGCGCCCACGACTGGGCCGGCTCCTCACACCAGAGGACGACCGAACGATCGGCGAACACTTCGTCGCCGTATTGAGCTACGACTACTGGCAGAACCGGCTCGGCGGCGATCCGGGCGTGCTGAACCAGGTGATCGTCGTCAACGGACACCCAATGACGATCGTCGGGGTCGCCCCGCGGAGCTTCGAGGGCACCACCCTCGGCGGCCAACCGGACGTGTTCGTGCCGATCACCATGCGCGGACAGATGAGCCCGGGCTTCGATGCCTTCGAGAACCGCCGCAGCTACTGGGCGTACGTCTTCGGCCGCTTGAAGCCGACCGTCACGCTGGAGCAGGCCCGCATTGAGATCAACGCGATCTACGGGGCGATCATCAACGACGTGGAAGCCGAACTCCAGACCGGCATGAGCGACCAGACCATGGAGCGCTTCCGCGCAAGAGAGATCACGCTGGAGCCGGGACGGCGCGGGCAAAGCTCGCTCCATGAAGAGGTGGCCACCCCGCTCGCCCTGCTCCTCGCGATCACGGGGGTCGTGTTGCTGATCGCGTGCGCCAACATCGCGAACCTGCTGCTGGCCCGGGGCGCCGCGCGCAACGTCGAGATGGCGATCCGCGGATCGCTCGGCGCGGGCCGCGGCCGCCTGCTCGGCCAACTCCTCACCGAGTCCTTCGTGCTCGCGGCGCTGGGCGGTCTGGCGAGCCTGCTCGTGGCCAAGTGGACGCTACAGTTCATTGTGTCCATCGTGCCGCCGGACGCAGCCCAGATGCTGGCAGCGACGCTGGAACCATCGATGCTCGCGTTCACCGCGGCCGTGTCGCTGGGCACCGGGTTCCTGTTCGGCATGTACCCCGCGCTCCACAGCACCCGACCCGATCTGGTCACCGTGCTGAAGGGCGCCTCGGGCCAACCCTCGGGCGCACGCGCGGCGGCGCGCTTCCGGTCGGCCCTCGTGACGGCCCAGATCGCCCTCTCCATGGCGCTCCTCGTGGCCGCGGGCCTCTTCACCAAGAGCCTCGCCAACGTGAACCGAGTGGATCTTGGACTCTCCACCGAGAACATGGTGACGTTCGGCATTTCTCCGGCGCTCAACGGCTACGAGCCGGAACGCAGCATGGCGCTGTTCGAGGAACTGGAAGGCGAGCTGGCGGCTCTGCCGGGCGTGAGCGGCGTCTCCGCCGCCATGGTGCCTCTGCTTGCGGGCAGCCAGTGGGGGAATGACGTGTCAGTCGAGGGCTTCGAGCGCGGACCCGACACCGACGCAAACTCCCGCTACAACGTCATCGGACCCAAATACTTCGGCACGCTTAGCATCCCGCTGCTCGCGGGACGGGAATTCACCGAGGCCGACCGCCTCGGCGCCCAGCAGGTGGCGATCGTGAATCAGACCTTCGCGGCAAAATTCGGACTGAACGGCCCGGAAGCGGTCGGCAAGTGGATGACGCGGGGCCACGGCGACGTCGAGATCCAGATCGTCGGCCTGGTGCGGGACGCGAAGTACAGCGAAGTGAAGCAGGAGGTTCCTCCCCTGTTCTTCACGCCCTACCGCCAGTCGGAGGAGATCGGCTTCATCAACTTCTACGTGCGCACGACCCTCGACCCCGTTCAGGTGATGCGGGGGATTCCCGCCATCTTAGCTCGACTCGATCCGAACCTGCCGGTGGAGGACCTGAAGACACTGGACCAGCAGGTCAAGGACAACGTGGTCATGGATCGAGTCATCGGCACGCTGTCGGCGGCGTTCGCGTTCCTCGCCACGCTGCTCGCGGCGGTGGGGCTGTACGGGGTGCTTGCCTACACGGTCTCCCAGCGCACCCGGGAGATCGGCGTGCGCATGGCACTCGGCGCCGATGGCCGGCGCGTGCGCGGCATGGTCCTGCGGCAGCTCGGCATAATGACCGCCGTCGGAGGCGTGATCGGTATTGTCGCCGCCCTCGGAATCGGGCGCGTCGCCAGGTCACTTCTCTTCGGCATGGAGGGACACGATCCGGTCGTCATCGGCATCGTCACCGTGCTGCTGGCGGGTGTGGCACTTGCGGCCGGATACGTCCCGGCGCTCCGCGCATCCAGGGTGGACCCGATGCAGGCCCTGCGGTACGAGTGATCTACGACATGCGGCGTGCGGAGGACGACATGTGACATGCGACGAGCGACGCGCGAGGGCGGGTCTCCGCCCTGAGTGTCGCCGCTGGCAGGCGCAATGGGACCCGCCCGAGCAGGAGGTGATCGAGACACACGATTGAGACACACGCCGAGAAGCGCGCCCCGGCTCGGCATGACCGCCACGTCCCGCATCCGCAAACCGCCGTCCCTAGATCGAACAGACTCCGGCCGTTTCACGAAGCAACGATGCCGCTTAAGCGGTTGTCACCAATGGTGTTGGTGCGACCCGCGGGTGTGGTACTCCCCGTGCAGACCGGAGCCCGGTATACCGGAGGCTCGATGCTCCAAGACCTCAAGTACGCGTTGCGCCAATTCGCTAAGCACCCGGGGTTCGCCGGGGTGGTCGTCGGCACGCTTGGGTTGGGGATCGGTGCGAACACTGCGATGTTCAGCCTCGCCACCGCCGCGCTGCTCCAATCACCACCGGTGCACGAGCCGGAGCGGCTCGTTGCCGTGTACACGACGTGCCGCGCCGGGCAACCGCGCTGCTCCTCGTCGTATCCCGATTACCGCGATTACGGCGAGCGCTCGGCCACGCTCACCGATCTCGCGGCCTACACCTGGACGACGGCGAGCCTGGGTGACGACCGCGGAGCGCGGCTCGTTACAGTGCAGACGACGAGCGGGAATTACTTCCCGATGCTTGCGGTGGGAGCCGGCATGGGCCGCCTCATTGTGCCCGACGACGACCGGCGTGGCGGGGCGAGACAGGTGGCGGTGCTGAGCCAGGAGTTGTGGCGGGACCGGTTCGGGGGCGACTCAGCGGTCGTAGGTCGGACGGTGCGACTCAACGGCGCTCCGTTCGAGGTGATCGGCGTGCTGCCGCTTGGCTTTCGAGGTCTGCACCTGCAAGGTGGCGCGGACGTGTACGTCCCGTTCCTGAGCGGGGTCGCTCTTGGCACGGGGTTCTGGGACGACCCAGACCGGCTCGACGACCGGGGATCCCGCTGGATTGCCCAGCTGGTGGGACGGATGGCAGCGGGCGTCACCATCGAGCAAGTGCGGACCGAGATGCTCGGGATTTCGGCTGCGCTGGCGGCGGAAGCCCCCGAAGCGCGGGGACCGCGATCCATCACGGTCGATCCGCTACCGGGATACATTCTGCCGGAGGGTGCTCGCACCGATCTGTCGCGGTTCGTGATCCTGCTCGTCGCCGTCGTCGGGTTCGCGCTGATGCTCGCGTGTGCCAACCTCGCGAACCTTTTTCTCAGCCGGGCGGCCGCGCGCCGCCGCGAGCTCGGGGTACGCCTCGCCCTCGGTGCGGGCCGAGGGCGCCTGGTTCGTCAACTCATTACGGAGAGCGTTGCCTTCGCCGTCGTGGGCGGAGCGGCCGGCGTGCTCGTCGCCGCCTGGGCTCTTTCGGCGCTCCGTGGGTTCGATCTCCCCGGCGGCGTCACCATCGGACAGCTCGAAGTAGCGCTCGACGCGCGAATGTTGGGCATCGCCGCCGTCTTGTCCCTCCTCACGGGCGTAGCCTTTGGCATCGTCCCCGCGCTCCAGGCCAGCAGCCCGAACCTGGTCGGTGCGCTGAAGGACACCGGGGGCAACGGCGGCGGTCGGGGGTGGACCCGCCACGCGCTGGTGGCCCTCCAGGTGGCCATGGCGTTCCTCCTCCTGGTCGGGTCGGGACTCTTCCTTCGGACCTTGATCAACAGCCTCACGTTCGATCCCGGCTTCGCGTCGGAGCGCGTTGCGCTCGCCAGATTCAACCTCTCGCTCAGTCGGCACACGTCCGCGCAGGCTGAGACGTTCACGCGCCACCTGTTGGACCGGCTCGCGAACGCCCCGGGAGTGGAGGTGGCGAGTCTGGGGACGGTAGTCCCGTTCCAGCCGGGTGGATTCTCCGGGACGTTCGTTTCGGTCGCGGGTTACGATCCGGCGCCGGACGAAGAAATGCGCGTGGACTTCGTGTTCGTGGCACCGGACTATTTCCGCGCGTTGGGGATTCCGGTCGTCGCCGGCCGCGGCGTAGAGGGGACGGACGACGAGGGCGGCGCACCAGTAGTGGTCGTGAACGAGACAGCCGCGAGACAATGGTGGCCCAATGCCGACGCGGTAACCGGACGCCTGACGTTTGCCGGCGCCGAGCGAAACGTTGTGGGGGTCGTGGGGGACACGGATTGGCGGCGGTTGGGTGAGGAGGCAACACCGTTCGTGTTTCTCCCAATTGCCCAGTTTCCAGCGGTGATCGCGGACCGTTCCCTCACGCTCGCGGTGCGTTCGAGAGGCGACCCGGTCGCCCTGCTCCCCCTCGTTCGGTCGGAGGTCGCAACGCTGGACCCTGACGTTTCGCTGGTCTCACTTCAGGCCATGCGGGATCGGTTGGCGGCCGTGTTGATGCCCCAGCGCTTGGGCGCGACGCTGCTCACGCTCTTTGCCCTCTTGGCCGTTGTGCTGGCGGTGGTCGGTATCTACGGCGTCGTCAGTTTCAACGTGTCCCGCGACCGCCGCAACATCGGGATCCGAATGGCCCTGGGAGCGCTGCGGCGTGACGTGCTTGTGATGGTCATGCGGCGGATGATCGTCCCGGTGAGTGCCGGGCTCGCCGTGGGCCTCGTGGCGGCGTCCCTGCTCGCCCGCGGCGTGGAGCGGTTTCTGTTCGGCGTGGGGCCGCGCGACCTCATGACGTATGCGGCGCTGGCGTTGCTGCTATTCGCCGTCGCCATTCTCGCAGCGGCCGTTCCGGCCCGGCGCGCCACGCGCATCGATCCGATGGAGGCGCTGCGGTATGAGTGAGCTACGACTCGCGCGCAGTCGGCCCCCTCGGCGGCGTGGTCGCCGGCCGCGCGCTGGAGAGTCGGCTCTGGCAGGTCGCGCCCCTCGATCCGCGTCCGGCCGTTTGATCTGTTGGTGTACGCGGTCGTGACCGTCGGCATGTTGGCCGTCGCGGCGGCGGCGTCGCTGGCGCCCGCGGCGCGCGCGGCCAAGACCGATCCCGCGCGGGTTCTGAGAGAGGAGTAGCACGTGCGCGACTTCCGATTTGCGCTCCGTCAACTGGTCAAGCGGCCCGGCTTCACCGTCGCCGCCGTGCTCACCCTGGCGCTCGGCATCGGCGCCACGACGTCGATGTTCAGCGTGGTTCGAGGCGTACTGCTCGAACCCCTCCCCTATGAGGAGCCTGGTCAGCTCATATCACTCTGGACGCGTTACCTCCCGCAGTCGGGACAAGACATTCCGACCTTCCCGCTCTCGCCACCGGAGATGATCGACTACCGCGAGCAGACACGGATGATGCACGACGTGGTGCCGTGGGGGACGCAGTACCGAACGCTCGGCGGTGACGACCAGGCTCCCGAGCGCGTACGCGTGGGCTTTCTCGGCGCCGGAATGTTCGAGCTCCTGGGCGTACGTGCGGCGGTCGGGCGGACGTTTGCTCCCGAGGAAGAGCAGCCCGATGCCGCGCCGGTGACCGTGCTGAGTCACGGACTGTGGCAGGGCCGCTTCGGTGGCGACACGGCGATCGTCGGCCGCGCCGTGCTAATCAACGGGGAAGCGACCAGAGTCATCGGGGTGATGTCCGAGGCCTTCGTGTTTCCCAACGCGTCCATAGCGCTATGGGCGCCGTTCGGGCTGAACGAGGCCACGGCGACCAATCGGTTCGCGCATTATCTGCTCGCGCTTGGCCGGCTCCGGCCCGCCGTGACGCTCGAGCAAGCCCAGCAGGAGCTACAGACGATCACGGCCTCGTGGAATGCCGAGCACGAGCATCACGCGATGGGGCACTTCATCTTTCTTCGCTCCCTCCATGACGATCTGGTCGGCGAACGCGGCCAAGCGCTATGGCTCCTGATGGCGGCGGTGGCGCTCGTGTTGGTGATCGCCGTGGTGAACGTGGCCAACTTGCTGCTTGCCCGCGCGGAAAGTCGACACGCCGAGATCGCGGTGCGCTCGGCGCTGGGCGCAACCCGCCTCCGGCTGGTCAAACAGTTCGTCGTCGAGAGTCTCGTACTCGCCGGCGCGGGATCGGTGATCGGCATCTTGCTGGCGGCCTGGGCGACGCCGGCGCTGCTCGCGGTCCATCCGCAGGCGATTCCGCGGACCGAAGCCGTCCGCCTGGACTGGCTGGTGCTCGCCTTCGCGCTTGCCACGGGCGTCGTGACGGCCCTGCTTTTCGGTCTGGCACCGGCGCTCCGGGTGAAGGCCCCGGCGGCGGCCTTCGTCCAGTCCCGGGCGACAGGTGGGCGGGAGCGCGCGCGATTGCGCGGCGCGCTCGTGGGCGCTGAAGCGGCCCTCGGCGTGCTGGTGATTCTCGCCGCGGGCCTGGTCACCAGGAGCTTCGTGCAACTGACGAAGGTGGACGCGGGCATCCAAAGCGACGGCGTTCTCCTCTTCGACCTGCAACTACCGTCCGCCGACTACGAGAATGAAGCCGTACCCGAGACGTATGGCAGACTGATCGAGCGCTTGAGCGGCCTGCCGGGCGTGCGGCAGGTGGGCGCGACATCGAGCCTGCCCGTCGTCGACGTCCCGACGCGTCAGGACATTCGGATCGAGGGCCTGCCCGATCCGCCACCTGGTGTGGCGCAGTACAGCGCGGATATCGTCGCGGTGCACCCCGGATACTTCGAGGCATTGGGGATTCCGCTCGTGGCCGGCCGGCTGCCGGACGCGACGGATCGAGAAGGGAGCGGCTACGTCGCGGTGATCAACGAGGCGGCAGCGCGCCGGTATTGGGACGGAGATGCCGTCGGCGGACGATTGCGTTATGGCACCGAGCAGCCGTGGATCACAATCGTCGGGGTGGTCGGCAATACGAAAGTCGAGAGCCTGCGCGAGGCGCATCGCCCCCAGATTTTTCTCCCACACCGTCAGCTGGCGGGGGCGCAGGGGTCCACCGGCCGGAGTCTCACCATCGTCGTGCGAACGTCTCAGGATCCGACGCTCGTGGCCGCGCCGGCACGCGCCGTCGTGCGGGAGATCGACTCGCGGCTCCCAGTGGCCAATCTGCGGACCATGGACGATGTGCTGGCCACGGCCGTCGCCCCCCTCCGGTTCACCGCAAGTCTGCTCGGCAGCTTCGCGCTGATGGCGCTCGTGCTGGCCGCCGTCGGTTTATACGGTGTCACCTCGTACGCGGTGAGCCGGCGCACTCGTGAGATCGGCATCCGCATGGCGGTGGGTGCCAAGGCGGAGAACGTGCTGACGCAGGTCATGGGCGAATCCGTGCGGCCTGTGCTCGTCGGCATCGCCCTGGGGCTCGCCGCGGGCCTGGCCGGGGCGGGCGCAGTCTCGCGCTTTGTGTTCGACGTGGGCGCGCGGGATCCGCTGACCTTTGTCGCGGCGCCCCTGGTTCTCCTGGCGGTCGCGGCAGTCGCGACTTATCTGCCCGCACGTCGGGCGTCCAGGATCGCTCCGATGGAGGCCCTGCGCTATGACTAGCCGCCCCGCGCCGTCCGCTGACCTTTGTCGCGGCGCGGCTCGCGCTGCTGGCGGTCGCGGCGGCCCCGACCTATCTGCCCGCGCGTCGGGCGTCCCGTATCGATCCCATGGAGGCATTGCGCTATGAGTGATCTCCGATATGCGGCCCGGTCACTCGTCAAGCGCCCCGCGTTCACGCTGGCAGTGGCAACTACCCTCGCCGTCGGGATTGGCGCCAACACGGCGATTTTCAGCGCGTTGGAGGTGGCGGTGCTGCGCCCTCCTCCCTATCCCAACGCCGACGAGTTGCGCCTCATTCGCCCGGTGCTCACGCGGGCGACCGAAGCCGACACGTCCCGGTTCTGGTCGTATCCCCTGTTCGAGTCATTCCGGCGCACGGACCCGGACGTCGGCGATCTGGCGGCCTACACGCCGAACCCGGGCGCGTACAACCTCGCGACCTCGGGGGAGCCTCAGCGCGTCACGGTGGAGCTCGTGTCTGCCTCCTACTTCGGTGTGCTCGGATCGCCGCCGGTCCTGGGCCGCGCGTTCCTCCCTGAGGAAGATCGCGTGCCGGGTGAACCGGCGGTGGCCTTCTTGAGTCACGCGTTGTGGGTCGGGCAGTTCGGCGCCGACTCGACGGTCATCGGGCGCACCCTTCGACTGAACACGATTCCCTTGACGGTGGTGGGCGTCGCGTCACCCGGCTTCCGAGGTCTCTCGGAGCGCGCGGACCTGTGGGTGCCCATCATGATGGCGCCGACCCTGACGTTCCCACGCCGACTCTCAGGGACGTTCTCCTTCTGGCATGCGGTAGTGGCGCGGGTAGCGAACGAAGCGGCACTGGCGGCATCGCTCTCCTCCAAAGCGCGCGCCGTCGCCGAGGAGATCCCGCTGGCGGAGGCCTTCGGCGATGTCGAGCTGGGATTCCACGCCGAGCCGCTCGCCCACGCTCGGGTACATCCGGCGGTGCGGCGGGCACTCTTCGTCCTGATGGGTGCGGCCGCGTTTCTGTTGCTGATCGTTTGTGTGAACGTGGCGAACCTCCTGCTGACTCAGGCGGCGCGCCGCCGACGCGAGATGAGCGTGCGGGTGGCTCTGGGCGCCGGTCCCGGCAGCATCGCGCGGGCGATGCTCACCGAGTCGGTCGTGCTCGGATTGCTCGGTGGGGTCGGCGGCCTATTGGTCGCCACGTGGCTCCTCGATCTGGTGCAGGCGATCGCGCCGCCGGCACCCGCTGGAACACCCGACCCGAGTGCAGTGACCATTGGTCTGCCGGTGCTGCTCTTTAACTTCGCCGTGGCGGGTGCCACCGGTGTCGGGGTGGGACTATTGCCCGTGGTGCGGACCGCGCGCCTGGGGGCGCACGCAATCATCAAGGAAGCTGACCTGCGCGTGAGCGGTGGCAGGGTGCGCGGCGCGCTCGTCACCGTCGAAGTCGCATTGGCGTTGGTGCTGCTTGTCGGCGCGGGGCTCATGATCCGCACTTTCTCACACCTGCAGGCCATCGATCCCGGCTTCGAGCCCGGCGGGCTACTGACGGCGACGGTCGATCTACCGCGACAGGTTTACGACGACGCGGATGTGGCGCCGTTTCTCGACGCGGTGCGCGCGCGACTCGCGGCATCGCCCGGCGTTGAGCACGCTTCCGTCGCGTATTGTCTCCCGCCGACCGGCGGGTGCGATCACGTCGGTCTCCGAATCGAAGGACGCGAAGCGGCAGGCGACGCGCCGCCGCTTCCGGTCGCCATGAACGTCGTCGATCCCGACTACTTCCGCGCGCTGCGAATACCGTTGCTCGCCGGTCGCGGTTTTGTCGACGGCGACCGGATCGACCAGCCCCGAGTGGCGATCGTCTCGCGTGCCACGGCCGAGCGGTACTGGCCGGACGAGCAGGCCGTCGGCGCACGCATCCAGCTCACGATTGGGTGGGATGACTTCGCGGAGGTGATCGGAGTGGTAGACGATGTCAGGCAGTACGGTCTGTATGAGGCGCCGAGCCCGATGGTGTATCTCCCGTATACGCAGTTTGCCTATCGATCCAACTCGTTCGTCATCCGAACGGTTGGGCCCCCGCTCGCGCTCGCAGGCGCCTTGCGTGACGCGGTGCGGGCGACGGATCCGCTCGTTCCGGTGTGGGATATCCAAACGATGGATGAGCGCATGGGCGCCACGCTGGCCGACACACGGTTCACGACGCTGCTGCTCTCGCTCGTCGCGGGACTCGCGACGCTGCTCGCGGCGCTTGGCGTGTTCGGCGTCATGGCGTTCAGCGTGACGGCGCGGACGCGCGAGTTCGGCGTGAGGATGGCGCTGGGCGCGCGCCGCGCTGACGTGGTTCGCCTCGTGCTGGGTCAGGGAATGCGGGCCGCCGTGATCGGGCTGGTCGTGGGTGCAGCCGGAGCCCTTGCGCTCACGCGCGTGCTCGAGGGACAGCTTCACGGCGTGTCGCCGCACGATCCAAGCACCTTCGTTGCTGGGGCGGCGCTCATGACGCTTGCCGCGCTCGCGGCGGCCTACCTGCCCACACGGCGTGCCACCCGGGTCGACCCGATGGAGGCCCTACGCTATGAGTGATCGCGCTGGCGCGAGACCCCGCCCGGTCTCTGGGGTGGCGAGACGCCGCGCGGGAGGGAGGTGGCGTTGCTGAACGACCTCCGGTACGCGCTCCGTCAGCTCGCCAAGCGCCCCGGCTTCACCGTCGTAGCTGTGCTCACGCTCGCCCTCGGCTTGGGCGGTGCCACGGCGATCTTCAGCGCGGTGCACCCGATTCTGTTTGAGCCGCTGCCGTACCCGGCTGCGGGCCGGATAATGATGATCTGGGAGGTCACTCCAGAAGGCACGCGCAACCAGGGGACCTTCGGCATGTACCGCGAGTTGGTGACACGCGCCCGCTCGTTCGACGCCATGGCCGTGCTCAGGCCGTGGCAGCCCACTCTGACCGGCTCCGATCAGCCGGAACGGCTCGAGGGGCAACGGGTGAGCGCGGGCTACTTCGAGGTGCTGGGCGTGCTCCCGGCTCTTGGGAGGGTCTTGGAGCCCTCCGAGGATCACGCCAACGGACCCAAGGTCGTGGTCCTCAGTGATGCGCTGTGGCGACGGAGGTTCGGGGCCGAGCCGACGATCGTGGGCCGTTCCGTCACACTCGACGGTCACAGCCACACGGTCATCGGCGTCATGCCGAGCGTCTTTGAAAACGTGCTCGCACCGTCCGCCGAGATCTGGACCCCGCTCCAGTACGACATGACCGAGGGGCGCGCATGGGGGCATCACTTGCGCACCGTGGGGCGGCTGCTGCCGGGGATCAGTATCCAGCAAGCCGCCGCGGAGCTCAACGCGATCGGCCGCGGAGTGCTGAGCGAGCTGCGACCGGCCACGTACGGCACGGAGCTGACATTCTCCGCTACGCCGTTGCAGGAAGACATCACGCGCGGCGTGAGACCCGCACTTCTCGCGATCCTCGGTGCGGTGGTGCTGGTGCTGGTGATCGCGTGCGTCAACGTCACCAACCTCCTGCTGGCGCGCGACGCGCGGAGGCGAAGCGAGTTCGGGCTGCGGGTCGCGATAGGTGCGAGCCCCGGGCGCCTTGTGCGCCAGGTGTTCGCAGAGGCCCTCGTCCTCGCGGGCGTGGGCGGCGGGGCGGGCTTGATCGTGGCGGAGTTAGGCCTGGGCGCGCTCGTGGCGCTGAGCCCCGCTGACCTGCCGCGCGCCGGCGCCATCGGCGTGGACGGCCTTGTTTTCGTTTTCGCCTTGGGTGTGACGACACTCGTGGGGTTGGCTTGCGGTCTCATCCCGGCGCTCGGCGCGGCCCGCAGCGATCCACACGCGGCCCTGCAGCAGGGCGAGCCACGCGCCGGGGGCGGGCGTCGGCGCGCGCGAGGTGTGTTGGTCGTGACTGAAGTGGCACTTGCCGTGGTGCTGGTGGTGAGCGCTGGTCTGTTGCTGCGCAGTCTCCAGCGACTGTTTGCGGTCGAGCCGGGCTTTGACCCGTCGCAGCTGCTCACCATGCAGGTGCAGACTGCTGGCCGGTCCGATGCCGACAGCGCCACCAGGTATCAGTTCTTCGCACAGGCACTCGAGGCGGCGCGGGGCGTGCCGGCCGTCACCGAGGCGGCGCTTACCAGTCAGCTGCCCCTCAGCGATGACGTGGACCTATACGGCGTGCACTTCGACCCTCCTCCGCCTGACGACCCGGGCGAGCCCAGCGAGGTTCGCGGTACGTTTCGCTACGCCGTAAGCCCCGGGTATTTCGAGACCTTGCGTATTCCGCTCCGGCGTGGCCGCCTGCTTGATGAGACCGACGGGGCCGATGCGCCACTGGTGGCGGTCATCAGCGAATCGCTCGCGAGGCGCCGGCTGCCCGGACGCGACGCTATCGGGCAACGCCTCCGCATCGGGACGGGCCAGCTGTACACCGTGGTCGGCGTGGTGGGCGACGTGAAGCAGATGTCGCTGGCCTTGACCGAAGGGGACGCGGTTTACGTGACGGCCGCGCAATGGCGCTTTGCGGACCGAGTCATGTCGTTGGTGGTGCGCGCACGCACCGAGGCGGCCGCGCTCGCCACTCCCCTGCGCGAGGCGATTTGGTCGGTTGACAAGGACCAGCCCATCGTGCGCGTTGCCACGATGAGCGACCTGCTTGCCGCATCGGCGGCACAGAGACGCTTCGCGATGAGTGTATTCGAGGCGTTCGCGGTAACGGCGTTGCTGCTCGCCGGCGCCGGGATCTACGGTGTGATGTCCGGCAGCGTGGCCGAGCGGATCCGAGAGTTCGGTGTGCGTTCCGCCCTGGGCGCGTCACGCGGCGACATCCTGATGCTGGTGGCGCGGCAGGGGATCGCGCTCGCCAGTCTGGGCGTGGTGATCGGCATAGCGGGGGCACTGGTCGCCACACGAGCCCTGACCACACTGCTTTTCGGCGTCTCGGCTGTGGATCCGGCAACGTACGGTGCCGCGATCGTGCTCCTGGCCGCGGTGGTCACGGTTGCGTGCGGCGTGCCCGCGCGCCGCGCCGCGCGCGTCGATCCGATGGAGGCGCTGCGGTATGAATGATCTCCGGTACGCCCTCCGCTCACCTCGGCGGAATCACGAAGCCACACCGGGGCCCGGCCGCCCGACTCAACCGCGTATCCAGCGTGACCAGTTTCGCGTTCAGCGCCTCCGCCAAAGCCACGTACCACGCGTCGTGGGCAGTAAGATTGGCCCGGAGATCCCAAACGCGCTCGGCGAACGGCGCGTAGGGAAACAGGCCCACGTGCAGGGCCGACAGGTCGGCGTGGGCCAGCGATGCCGCGTAGTCGGAGAGTTCCTTCGCCAGGACTGCCCGACGCAGCATGTTGGCCACCTCCGCCGGCATGAGCTGGGGAGCGACCAAGTGGTCGCGGGTGAGCACGCGTTCCGCCCACGCGCCGTCGGGACCGCTGTCCACGAGGGCAGCCACCACGACGGACGCATCGGCGACCAGCGTCACCGGCGATCGGCGTTGCGGTGGGCGAGGATCCGCGCCCTGGACAGACGACTCGCCGTGCCGGCCTTCCGTTCGCGAATGCGGGCGAACAGCACCTCCGGATCGGGCCGGTGCGCGAGTTCGATGAGTTGTGCTCTGAGATACTCCTGGAGAGACCGTCCGCTCAGGGACGCCCGCGCGGCCAATTCGTCCCTGGTCTTCTGGGGCACGTCACGGATAGTAATGGATTTGGACATGGCAGCATTATGCAGCTACTGACAGCATAACGCAAGCATAGGAATGATTCGATGCCGAACGCCGTCCACAACCCCCTCCGCCAGCTCGTCAAGCGTCCCGCCTTCCCGGACTCGCCATCGGTTCCGTGGCGCTCTGGCGTCGGCATCTTCGGTGTGACGGCGCACGCCGCGCCGCGCCGCGCGCGTCGATCCGATGGAGGCGCTGCGGTATGAATGATCTCCGGTACGCCCTCCGGCAACTCACCAAACACCCGGGGTTCGCCGCGGCGGTCGTCCTGACGCTGGCCCTGGGCATCGGCGCCAACACGGCGATCTTCAGCGTGGTGCAAAGTGTGCTCGTCCGGTCGCTGCCCTATCCGGAAGCGGATCGACTCGTCGCCGTGTGGGAGACGAATCCCCGCCCGGGCTGGAGCGAGCGGAACAACGTGACCGACGGCAACTACGTGGATTGGCGTGACCGTAACACGGTTTTCGAATCCCTCGGGGCGTACGGCCAGTCGTTTGGCGTCTCCGTGATCGGCGACGATGCGCCCGCCGAAGTCGTCAGCAGCCGGCTCTCGCCCAGCATGTTCCGCGTGCTCCGCGCGGACGCGATGCTCGGCCGCGTGTTCCTTCCGGAGGACGGCCTGCCGGGAGGCGAGCCGGTGGTGCTGCTGTCGTACCGCAGCTGGCGTGACGGGTACGGTGCGGATTCGCTGATCGTCGGACGGGTGATTCAGCTCGATGAGCAACCGGTGACGGTCGTCGGTGTGATGCCGCCCTCCTTCGAGTTCCCGAGTCCCGAGATCGGCACTTGGATCCCGCTCCGGATCACCGCATCGGGGGAAATCAACAGGCAGGCGCATAAGTGGCGCGTCGTCGGCCGGCTCGGCGGGGACGCGAGTGTGGAGCAAGCGCAGGCCGAGATGGACGCGATTGCCTATCAGCTGCGCGCCGAGCATCCGGAGGCGATGGAGGGGTGGAGCGTGACGGTCGTGCCGCTTCAGGCTGACCTCGTGCGCACGGCGCGGCCCCTGCTGCTCATCCTGCTCGGCGTCGTGGGGATCCTGTTGCTTATCGCCTGCGCCAATGTCGCGAACTTGTTCCTCACTCGCGCCGTTCGCCGAGAGCGGGAGTTTGCGGTACGCGGGGCGCTGGGTGGGACGCGTGGACAGCTAACGCGCCAACTGTTGGTGGAGGCCGGCGTGCCCGGCGCCCTGGGCGTGCTGGGTGGTGTGGCGCTCGGTGCCTGGGGCGTAGAAGTCCTCGTGACGATGGCTCCGTCCGACATCCCGCGCCTCGGGGAGGTGCGCCTCGATGCGAGCGTCCTCGGGTACGTGACGGCGGCGGGCGTGGCCAGCATCCTGTTGTTCGGGCTCGTGCCCGCCTGGCGCGCCAGCCGCGCGGATCTCGAGACCGCGCTCAAGGCAGGGAGGGGAAGCGGATCTCGGCATCACGGGCGCCTGAGGACCGTGCTGCTCGTCGGCGAGCTGGCGCTATCCCTGATCCTGCTGGTTGGCGCAGGTCTCCTCACGCGGAGCTTCATCGCGCTCAACGCCGTATCGCACGGGTTCGACCCCGATCGCCTGCTCGCAGTCGGCATCAACCTGCCATATAGCCGCTACGACGGGACTCGCGAGCACGACGCCTTCTACTCGCGACTGATCGAGCAGCTCGAGGCCAATCCCGACGTCGTCTCCGTGGCGGGGACCGCGGAGCCGCCGATCATCGGCTTTTACAACACGTTCAGTTTCGTGATCGAGGGCCGGCCGAGCGACGCCGCGGATGGCCAGCACGGCCCGGTTCCGGTGCGGCCGGTGACGGCTGGCTACTTCGAGACTCTACGTATCCCCATCGTCGAGGGGCGTGCATTCAACCGGTTTGACCGGCTCGACCAGCCGAGGGTGCTCGTGGTCAACGAGGCGTTCGCGCGGAGGTTCTTCCCCAATGAGAGCGCTGTCGGCAAGCGCCTCGGTTTCGACGATCAAGGTGGACCGTGGATCGAGGTCGTCGGCGTGGTGGGTGACACGCGGCACTTCGGTCTCGATCAGCCTGTCGAGCCGGCGATGTACATGCCCTACGGGCAAAAGCGCTGGGGATGGATGTCGTGGATCACCTTGATGGTGCGCACGCGCGGCGAGCCGCTGGACGTGGTGCCGGCCGTGCAGCAGACGCTCTGGTCGCTCGACGATCGCCTGCCGATCCGTGAGCTGGCGACTGTGGCCGACCTCTATAAAGAAAGCAGCGCACGGCGGCGATTCGCCGCGGCGCTCGTAGTGGGCTTCGCGGGGGTCGCCGTGTTCCTCGGATTGTTCGGTGTCTATGGCGTGGTGTCGTACACGGTGGCGCAACGCGAGCGGGAGTTCGGAGTTCGCATGGCCCTCGGCGCCGAGGGACGTCGCATCTTGCGGAGCGTGCTGCGACAGGGGCTTGCGATCGCCGCGATGGGCGTGGTCATCGGTCTGGTCGGTGCGGTGCTGCTGACGCGCGTGATGGAAAGTCTGCTCTTTGGCGTGGCGCCGACGGACCCGCTGACCTTCCTGGCGACCGCGCTCCTGCTCACCGGTGTGGCGCTCCTCGCGTGCTACATCCCCGCGCGCCGCGCCGCGCGCGTCGACCCCATAGAGGCCCTGCGCCATGAATGACTTCCGCTACGCGCTTCGCCAACTCTTCACCCGTCCGGGCTTCACGACCGCGGCGGTGCTCACGTTGTCGCTCGGCATTGGCGCGACGACGGCGCTGTTCACAGTGGTCAACAGCGTGTTGTTGCAGCCGCTGCCGTACCCGGAGTCGCAGGAGCTGCAGCTTCTCTATGCCGCCTATCCTGAACGCGGCTCCAACCGCGGCTCGTTGTCGGTGCCGGATTTCGAGGATTGGACCGAGCGGAGCGGGACCCTCGAAAGCGCGGGCCTGTTCACGACGCTCCCGTCAGACCTCGTGCTGGGCGGCCGCGACCGCGCGTCCGAGCTCAACACGGTCTGGGCCAGCTGGGGGCTGCTTGCGACGCTGGGCGTGCAGCCCGCGCTGGGTCGCCTGTTCCGTGGGGAGGATGAAACGGGCGATCCGTTTGTGGTCGTGTTGAGTCACGGCCTGTGGTCGCGGGAGTTCGGGCGTGACTCCGCGATCGTCGGGCGGACCCTCACGCTCTCGGACAAGAGCTTCGAAGTGGTCGGCGTGATGCCGCCGGGTTTCGGATTCCCGACGCGCGACGCGGACGTGTGGGCGCTGCTGACGACGATCCGGCCCGACGAGATCCCCATGCACCTCCGGTACGTGCGGTTCCTGAACGCGGTTGGACGGCTGGCGCCGGGAGCGACGCCGGAGCAAGCTCGCGAGGAGCTGTCGGCGATCGCACTGGCGCTCAGCAGGGAGTACCCCGACGCGAACGAGGGACTCGAAGCAGCGGACATGGTCGCACTGAGGGACGCGGTGATCCGCAACGTCGAGACCGCCTTGCTGATTCTGCTCGGGGCAGTCGGCCTCGTGCTGCTCATCGCGAGTGTGAACGTCGCGAATCTCCTCCTCGCCAAGGGCGCGGCCCGGAGTCGGGAACTTGCCGTGCGCGCCGCACTCGGTGCCAACCGCGCGCGTGTGGTCCGGATGCTGCTCACCGAGAGTGCGGTGCTCGGGCTTCTGGGCGCCGCCGCCGGTGTGGTGTTCGCTTTCTGGGGGGTGGAGCTGATCGTGTCCGCGAGCGCCGGTATCATCCCGCGGGCCGCCGAGGTGCGGCCGGACGGCTGGGTGCTCGCATTCGCGCTCGGTGTCTCGGCGCTCTCGGTGGCGGTGTTCGGTCTCATCCCTGCTTGGAGCGCGGTGAAGACCGACCCCGCGCGCCACCTCATTGGGATTGGCGGGGACCGTGGGGCCACGCGACAGCGCGGCCGGGGAGCCCTGGTGGTTGCCGAGGTGGCCGTGGCCCTCGTGCTGTTGGTCGGCGCCGGCCTTCTGATCCGGAGCTTGTGGACCCTGGCTGATGTGGAGCCCGGGTTCCGGCCGGAGAGGGCGCTCGCGGTGACCCTCACGATCCCGGCCAGTCGGTACCCGGAACGCGCGGACTACCTCGGTCAGCACCAGCGGCTGTTGGATCAGTTCCGTGCGATCCCCGGTGTCGAGACCGTGGGATCGATTCGATATCTGCCGATGCGCGGCGACGGCGAACAATGGCGCTGGCACGTGGTCGGCGAGCCCGAGCCTCCGCCGTCGGAATGGCGCGAAGCACAATCGCTGCAAGTGACCGAGGATCTCTTCCGCTCCCTTGGCGTACCACTCCTGGCGGGGCGCTCCGTGTCCGATCGGGATCCGCCGGAAGGACCGCTCGTGCTCGTGGTCAATCAGGCCTTTGCGCACGAGGCGTTCGGCGGCGGTGAGGCGGTGGGGCGCGCCGTGCGAGTGGAGGGCCTCGAGGCGACCGTGATCGGCGTCGTCGGCAACGTGCGGCAGGAGAGCTTGGACGAGGCACCGGTCCCGACCCTCTACATCCCGCAGCACCAAATTGCGCGGCGCGGGATGGCGTTCGTGCTGCGTACACGCGGCGATCCGCTCGCCCTTGCCGGGGCCGTGCGAAGCGCCGTTCGGTTGGTGGACCCGGACCAGGCCATCACCGAGCTGACGTCGCTGGCCGCCGTCCTGCACGAGTCCATCGCACGCCCCAGGTTCTTCGCCATCTTGTTGTCGCTGTTCGCGGGTCTCGCCGTCACGCTCGCGGCAATCGGGATCCATGGAGTGCTCGCGTTCAGCGTGCGTCAGCGCACGCGTGAGATCGGCATCCGCACGGCGCTGGGCGCGGCCCGCGGCGAGACCCTGCGGCTCGTTGTGCAGCAGGGCCTCCGCCCCGCCCTGCTCGGCGTCGCGATCGGACTGGTGGCGGCGGCCGCGCTCACCCGGCTGATGACCCGCATGCTCTTCGAGGTCCAGCCCCTCGATCCCGTCACCTACGCCGCCGTCGTCGTCATCATCGGCCTCGTGGCGCTCGCCGCCTGCGGGATCCCGGCCTGGCGCGCGACCCGCGTGCATCCCATGGAGGCGTTGCGCTATGAATGACTTCCAACACGCGGTCCGCCAGCTGGTCAAGCACCCGGGCTTCACGGCCGTCGCGGTGCTTACGTTGGCGCTTGGGCTCGGCGCCGCCACGGCCCTGCTCACGGTGCTGCACTCGGTGGTGCTGGCTCCGCTACCGTACGACGCACCCGACGAGTTGGTGCGGCTCGACAGCCCCGTCCCGCGCCTCGCGCCGGAGGCCGTATGGGGTCTTTCCGAGGCGGGATACTTCCACTTCCGGAGCGGTAACCGCACGCTCGCGGACATCGGTGCGTTCTCCACCGCGCGCCAGAACATGGCGAGCGACCAGGGTGCCAGTCGCGTCGCGACCGCCGCTACCACGAGGAGTCTGCTCGAGGTGCTCCGGGCGCGGCCGGCCCTCGGGCGTCTTTTCACGGAAGAAGAAGCCCGTCCCAGCGGTCCGAGCGTGATCGTGCTCGGGTACGACTTTTGGGTTCGCCAATTCGGGGCCGACTCCAGCATCATCGGGTCACTGGTGGACCTGGAAACGATCCAGCACGAGATCGTCGGCGTGATGGCCCCCGGGACGCATCTGCCGGACTACCACGTGGACGTCTGGGCGCCGCTCCGTCTGGATCCGCTGCGGGCGCCGGTGAACGCCCACTGGCTCGCGGCGATCGCGCGGCTCCGGCCCGCCACGAGCGTGGCCGGCGCCCAAGCCGATATCAAGCGCCTCACGGATCGGCTGCCTGACGTGTTTCCCCAGGCATACTACCCAGGCTTCATGGACAACTACGGGTTCTCCACCCGCGTCACGCCCCTTCACGAAGCCGTGGTCGGCCCTATTGCGCGGGTGTTGTGGATCTTACTCGGCGCCACCGCACTGGTGCTCGCGATCGCCGCGGCGAACGTCGCCAACTTGTTCGCCGTGCGTGTCGAAGGTCGCCGGCGCGAGTTTGCCGTCCGCGTTGCACTCGGTGCAGGACGGCGACACCTCGTGCGACAGGGCATGGCCGAGGGCGTGACACTCGCGGTGGCAGCCGGCGCACTCGGCCTCGCGCTGGCCGACGGTGCCGTGAGACTCTTGTTGACGCTGGCGCCGGCGCAGCTTCCGCGCCTGGACGAGATTCGAATCACCTGGAGCGTGGCCGGCGTCGCTCTGCTCAGCTCGGTGCTCGTGGGCGCCGTGGTGGGTCTGTTCCCGTTCCTCCGCACGCGCATCGGGTTCGCCACCGTGCGCGACGCACTGGAGCGAGCGGCGACACCTGCGCAGCTCGTGGTTCGTCGAACGCTGGTGGCCACGCAGGTCGCCCTGGCCGTCGTGTTGTTAGCGGCGGCGGGCCTCATGGTGCGGAGTCTCGCGCGCTTGAACGCGGTGGAGCCGGGGCTCGATCCCGCGAACGCCGTGACATTCGAGTTGAGCTTGCCGGCGGCACGCTATAACTCGTACGAAGCGGTCGCGGCGTTCTATCACCGATTGGTCGAGCAGGTCGAGGCGTTGCCGGGTGTACGTGCCGCGGGCGCCGGGTCACTGCCGTTTCGGGACTTTGGCGGCTGCGCGTTGCTGTTTGTCGAGGATCAGCCGGTCGTGGAAGACGAGCGGCCGCGATGCGTGAGCTCGCAGGTCGCGGCGCCGGGATACTTCGAAGCGCTGGGCATCCCGATCCGTGGCCGCGCGCCGACCTGGAACGAGACGCAATCCGCCTCCGCCGGCGCCGTCGTGACCGCCGCGCTCGCTCGTCGGCTGTGGCCGGGTGAGGACGCCATCGGCAAAGGTGTCCGGGGCAACGGCTGGGGGCAGCCGTTCTACCGCGTCGTCGGCGTGACGAGCGACCTGCGGGCGCAAGGGCTCGATATGCCTTCGACCGAAGCTGTCTTCTACCCGATGATCCCGCTGCCAGACGCGCCGCTGTGGAGCCCGCCCCGCTTCATGACCCTCATCGCGCGAGTCGACGGCGGCGGGCCGGCGACCCTGATCGGACCCATGCGTCGGATCCTCACCGATCTCGATCCCTCCATTCCGTTAGGCAACGTGTCCACCATGGAGGCCGTGGTTGGGCGGTCTCTCGGACGGCGATCGTTCGCGATGGTGCTGCTCGGTATCGCGGCGGGCATGGCGCTCCTGCTGAGCATCGTTGGGTTGTACGGGGTGATCGCCTACCTCGTGGGTCAGCGAACCAGGGAGATCGGCATCCGGATGGCGCTGGGCGCGCCCGCGGAGCACGTCGCCGCATCGATCGTGCGAGATGCGGTGGCGCTCGCGGGTGTCGGTTGCGCGGTGGGTCTCGCTGGCGCGATTGCGGTGACCGGTACCCTCGAGTCACTGCTGTTCGAAGTCAGTCCCACGGATCCCTGGACGCTGGCGGGCGTGACCGCGGTGCTGCTCGGCGTCGCCGGCATGGCCAGCCTCCTCCCCGCCCGCCGCGCCGCGCGCGTCGACCCAATGCAGGCGTTGCGGTATGAATGACATCCAATACGCGGTCCGCCAGCTGGTCAAGCACCCGGGCTTCACGGCCGTCGTCGTTCTCACCCTCGCCCTCGGCATCGGCGCGAACACCGCGATCTACTCCGTCATCGACGGTGTGCTGCTTCGCCCCGCGCCCTTCGAGGACGCCGGCCGGCTCGCCGTGGTGTGGCAGACCGATCGCAACAGCTCCACGACGCGGGAGCCCGCTTCGGTGCCGGACTTTCTGGATTTCGACGAGCATGCCACCACGTTCACGACGCTCGCCGCCTTCGCCGGCGGGGAGGCGAACCTCGTTCCGGACGCCGGCGACCCGACGAGACTGGCGACGGTCCGGGCAACCCACGGTTTCCTCCCGATGGTTGGGATCTCGCCCGTCGCAGGTCGAGGATTCACCGCCGAGGAAGATCGGGCGGGCGCGGCGCCCGTCGCCCTGATCGGCGAAGGGCTGTGGGAGCGTCTCTTCTCGCGGAGTCCCGACGCGGTCGGACGGTCACTCCGACTCGACGGCGTGCCCACGGAAATTGTCGGCATCCTTCCGAGCGGCGCGGATTTCGGCGTTCTGCAGATTCTCGGCGCCGCGGCATACTCGCGGGCATTCGCGGACCGAGTGGGGCGCACCACCGTGGACGTGTGGGTGCCCCTCCGGCCCGATCCGCGGATCTTCTCCCGCGATACGCATCCGATCTTCGTGGCCGGCCGTCTCGCCGCATCCGCCACCTTCCCGACGGCGCAGGAGGAGATGGCTGGGATCGCCGCGGAGCTGGAAGCCACGTATCCTGGATCGAACAACGGGCGGGGTGTCAACGTGGAGCCGCTGCTGGCCGTGGTGTTCGGGCCGGTGCGACCCGCGCTGTACATGCTGCTGGTGGCGGTGGGGCTCGTGCTCCTGGTGGCGTGCGTGAACGTTGCCAACCTGTTGCTCGCGCGGGGCACCGCACGTCTCCGCGACGTCGCCGTCCGTACCGCGCTCGGGGCCGGTGCGCGGCGGCTGGCTCGGCAATTCCTGGTGGAGGGCGTTCTCCTCGCGCTCCTCGGAGGCGCACTGGGTGTGCTGCTCGCCGTATGGGGGACCCAGGCGCTTCTGGCCCTGGCACCGCACGACGTGCCGCGCCTGGCGGATGTGGGCATGAACGTGCGCGTCCTGGGAGCGACGCTCGGGATTTCCGTTGTCGTGGGCCTGGTCTTCGGCATGGTGCCGATCCTCCAGTCGCGCCGAGTCGATCTCCAGTCATCGCTCAAACTCGAGAGCGGTGGGAGCGTGGCGGCGGGAGGAAGCGCGTCCGGCCGAGTGCGGTCCGCGCTCGTGGTGGCGCAACTCGCGCTCGCCGTGATGCTCGTGGTGGGTGCGGGTCTCCTGATCAAGAGCTTCTGGCGGCTCACGCAGGTCGACACGGGGTTTCAGACCGCGGGCGTGCTCAAGGCGGAGTTCCAGCTGCCGAGGAGCCGCTACCCCGTCGACTTCTCCGTGTGGCCGAACTTCCGGGAGATGCATGAATTCAATCGAGCGCTGTTGGACCGGGTCATGGCGCTGCCGGGTGTGGAGGCAGCCGCGATCGCGGGCAACAGTCCGGTCGATCAGGGGTTCACCAATTCCTTCAATGTCGTCGGTCGTGAAGCCGAGGCGGTCGACTGGCCTGAGATCGCCGTGCGCCGAGTGACGGCGGGCTATCTCAGAACGGTCGGCCTGCCCCTGCTGCGCGGGCGCGGCATCGAAGAGTCCGATCGCACCGACCCGCCGCTGGTGGCGCTGATCAACGCGGCGGCCTTGGAGCGTTTCTTCCCGGACGGCGAGGCGTTGGGTGAGCAGATCAACATGTGGGGCGCGGGGCGCACGATCGTGGGCGTTGTGGCAAACGAGCGGATCTACGGGCCGGACCGGCCCGCGCCGCCCGCCGTCTACTTCCCGCTCCCGCAGGCTCCGTCCGCAAACGGCGCGCAGGCGCTGCTGATTCGCACCAAGGGCGCTCCCGGCAGCATCGGCGACGGCGCGCGCCGCGCGATCAACGAGTTGGACGCCGAGTTGGCGGTTTTCGGGGTCGAGCCACTCAAGGAATCGGTCTCGCGCTCCGTTGGGCAGCGGCGGTTCACGATGCTGTTGCTGACGACCTTTGCCGCCCTGGCGACGGTGCTCGCGATGATCGGTGTGCATGGAGTGCTGAGCTATGCGGTCGCCCAGCGCTCGCGCGAGCTCGGGGTCCGCATGGCCCTCGGGGCGACGCGGCGCAACGTGGTGCAGCTCGTCGTGCGTCAGGGAATGCTACTCGCGGCGGTCGGTCTTGCCTTGGGGATGCTCGCCGCCTTCGCCACTACGCGACTGCTCCGGTCCCTGCTGTTCGGCGTGTCGGAGACGGATCCGGTGACGATGACAGCGGTGGCGGTCGCCGTTACCGGCGCGGCGTTCGTGGCGAGCTATCTGCCGGCGCTTCGTGCGGCGCGCGTCGATCCGATGGAGGCACTGCGCCATGAATGATCTCAAGTACGCCGTCCGCCAGCTCGGCAAGCGGCCGGGCTTCACCGCGGTCGTGGTGTTCACCGTGGCCCTGGGAATCGGGGCGACCACCGCGATCTTCTCGGTCGTAAACACCCTGTTGCTCCAAGACCTGCCGGTGACGGAGCCAGCGCGGCTCGTGTCCGTCGAAGAGCGGACGGAGAAGGCCCGCTTCAAGTCGGCGTATTCGCTCCCCGAATACCAGGAGTATCGGGAGCGCGCCCAATTCGCGGAGGTCGCCGCGCACCACCTGTCCGACATCATGCTCAACACGGGCGAGGCGACGAGTGCGGAGCTGGCGCTGGACGTTTCGGGAAACTATTTCCGCGTATTGGGCCTCGATCCGGCGAGCGGCCGGTTCTTCACGGAGGACGAGGCGCGCGGCCCTGGCGCGGCCGGTGTCGCGGTGATTAGTCACGAGCTGTGGCAGAGCGCCTTCGGCGGCGTCCCCGAAGTGATCGGACGGACGGTCATCGTCAACAGTCAGCCACTGACCGTGATTGGTGTTGCGCCAGCGGAGTTCCACGGAACGTTCCTCGGGGCCCGACCGCGCGTATGGCTGCCGCTTGGGCTCTACCAACGTCTCCATCCCCAGAGGCCCATCGCGGCGTGGGGGCAATCCACGTGGCTCCAACTGTTTGGCCGCTTGGCGGAGGGCGTGACGACGGAACAGGCCGAGGCACACCTCGGCGCGATCGCGCTGCAGCTGGCCGACGAGCACGAATACTGGGAGGGCGAAGCGCCGGTCGGGGTGCGACTGCGGCAGTTCAGCGCGTTGCCCGCGGGCTTGCGGGACGCCATCCGGGGTTTCGTCACCCTCTTGCTGGTCAGCGCCGGCTTGGTGCTCGCCATCGCCACGGTGAACGTGGCGGGCATGTTGTTGGCGCGAGGCGCCGAGCGTGGGCGCGAGATGGCGATTCGACTCGCGCTTGGCGCACGCGGCCGTCGCCTGGTGACGCAGCTGCTGGTCGAAAGTGTTTTGCTTGCCACGCTGGGCGGCGCCGTCGGCTTGGTGCTCGCGACCTGGCTTGCGGAGTTCCTGGCGACGGTACGGCCGCCGGGCGCCGGCGCGTTCCAGCTCGATGTCGGGCTCGACGGCCGCGTCTTGTTGTTTGCCGTCGGGGTAAGCGTCGTGACCGGGATCGTCTTCGGTCTGGCGCCGGCCTTCGCCGCAACCAAGCGGAGCGTGAATGAAACGCTCAAAGACGGTGCCACGGGTCCAAAGCGGCTGCGCGCGAGGGGAGCGATGGTTGCCGGACAGCTGGCACTTTCCCTCGTGCTGCTGGTGACCGCCGGTCTGTTCGTGCGGACGTTGCAGACGGCGCTGGACACGCAACACGGTTTCGATCCGGAGAACATCCTTGCGATCGAGCTCAATTTGCGGCTCAACGGTTATGACGAGTCCCGTGGTCGCGCTTTCTATGCCGAGCTGCTGGAGCGCGTGCGCATGCTACCGGAAACCGAGTCGGCGGCGCTGGCCCGCGTCGTGCCATTGGGATTGTCGTGGGACCAGACGCGCGCACGCATCCCGGGCGTCGATGCGCCACCGGGCGAGTCGGGATTCGTGGTCGGATTCAACGTCGTGACGCCGGACTACTTCCAGACCCTGCGCATGCCGCTCCTGGAGGGACGAGAGTTCGCCGACCGCGACCGCGAGGGTGAGACCCGGACCATCATCATCAACGAGACCTTCGCCCGCCGCTTCTGGCCAAACGAATCGCCCATCGGCAGACGGGTCTGGTTCAGCGGCGACGACGCCGAGATCGTTGGTGTGGTGCCGGCCGGCAAGTACCAGTCGTTTACCGAGGAACGAACACTGTTCGCCTACATACCGTTCGATCAGGCGTATGGGCCCGACATGACGCTGCACGTGCGGGTACGGGGAAGCCTGGCGACGCTCATGGGCTCGATCCGCCGCGAGATCCGCGCCATCGACCAGAATGCGGCACCCATCTCCGTCACGACGGTAGAGGACATCCTGGGCAGTTCGCTGTTCCCGCAGCGACTGGCGGCCGGGTTGGTCGGTGGGTTCGGGCTGATCGGGCTCGCCCTCGCCGCGGTCGGTGTGTTCGGACTGCTCTCGTTCACCGTGGCACAGCGCACGCGGGAGATCGGGCTCCGGATGGCGCTGGGCGCGAGACCAGGAGACGTGGTCCGACTCGTGATGGGTCGAGGAGTGGCGCTCGTCATTGTGGGGGTGGGTGTAGGCCTCTTGGTCGCGATGCTCGCCACGCCATTGGTGCGCGGCCTACTGCTGAATGTGAGTCCCACCGACCCGGTGGCGCTCATCGGGGTCGTGGGCCTGCTTGCGGCGGTGGCGTCGGTCGCGGCCTGGCTGCCGGCGCGGCGGGCGGCTCGCCTCGACCCGATGGGGGCGCTGCGCACTGAGTGACCTCCGGCAGCAGCCCGGGCTCCGCGCCCACCGCTAGCCCCATGATCCGGGGGCGCGGACTATAATAGGCATGAGGACTCGAATCGCTCGAGGAGCCCGTTGAGCCCCACGCCACCCGCAGTGCTCGTTGCCGACGATCAATCCGATGTGCTGGAGGCCCTCCGCCTGCTGCTCAAGCGGGAGGGGTTCGGCATCGAGACCGTGTCCTCGCCCGGCGCGGTCCTTCGTGCGCTCGAGCGCAAGCAGTTTGACGCCGCGCTAATCGACCTCAACTACACGCGCGATACCACCTCGGGAAAGGAAGGCCTCGACCTGTTGGGGCGCATGGGCGGCCTCGACGAGACCCTGCCCATCATCGTTATGACCGCGTGGGGCAGCGTCGAGGGCGCCGTCGAAGCGATGCGGCGCGGCGCCAGGGACTACATCGAGAAGCCGTGGGACAACACGCGGCTCGTGGCGACGCTCCGGACCCAGGTCGAACTGGGGCAGGCTCTGCGCAGGAGCCAGCGCCTGGAGGACGAGAATCGCCTCCTGCGGCGCGACGGCTATCCGGTCTTTCTGGCCGAATCGGCGGCGATGAAGCCGGTGCTGGCGCTGATGGAGCGCGTGGGGCCTTCGGACGCCAACGTCCTCATCACCGGCGAGCACGGCACCGGGAAAGAAGTCGTCGCGCGGTGGCTCCATGCCGCCTCGCCGCGCGCGCAGCGGTCCTTCGTGGCGGTGAACATCGGTGGTTTGTCGGAGACCGTGTTCGAGAGCGAAATGTTCGGCCACGTGCGCGGCGCCTTCACCGACGCCAAGACGGACCGCGTGGGCCGGTTCGAGCTGGCCGACAAGGGAACGCTCTTCCTCGACGAGATCGCGAACGTCCCACCGCAGCTGCAGGCCCGGTTGCTCCGCGTCCTCGAGAGCGGGGAATTCGAGCGGGTCGGCTCGTCGCGCACCACCACGGTCGACCTCCGTGTACTTTCCGCAACCAACGCCCGTATCGCCGAGGAAGTGGCAGAGGGGCGGTTCCGGGAAGACCTGCTCTTCCGGCTGAACACGGTGGAGGTCAGGCTGCCCCCGCTCCGTGAACGGCGCGAGGATATTCCGCTGCTCGCGGCGCACTATCTCCGCCGCCACGGGCCGCGCTACGGCAAGAGCCTGAACGGCTTCAGCAACGACGCTGTTCGTGCGATGCTCGAGCATGCCTGGCCGGGCAACGTCCGCGAGCTGGAGCACGCCATCGAGCGCGCGGTCCTCCTCGCACGCGGGAGGGAACTCACCGCGCACGATCTGGGGCTCACGGCCGGCGCCCACGGGGCGCCGCCGCTCGAGCACATGACGCTCGACGAGGCGGAGCAATTCCTCATCGCACGGGCCCTGGCCCGCCACGAGGGGAACGTGAGTGAGGCGGCCAAGGCCCTGGGCGTGAGCCGAAGCGCCCTCTATCGGAGGCTGGCGCGCCACGGGCTATGAGCCCGCGACTGAGTCACGAGAACCGCGTCTTCGCTCTGGTCTTCCTGGCCAGCCTGCCGGCCCTCGCCGTCGCGCTGCTGCTCCTCTGGTTGGGCGAGTTCTCCCTCAAGCTGCAGTGGACGCTGACGCTGATCGTTGCCCTCTGGTGGCTCGGGTTTGCGTTCGCCGCGCGTGAGCGCGTCGTCCGTCCGCTACAGACGTTGTCCAACCTGGTCGCCGCGCTGGCCGAGGGCGACTTCTCGATACGCGCGCGCGGTGCGAAAAGCGATGAACCGTTGGGACTCGCGTTCTGGGAGGTGAATCAGCTGACCGACGTGCTGCACGAGCAGCGCATGGGTGCGGTCGAAGCCACGGCGTTGCTGCGCTCGGTGATGAGCGAGATCGACGTGGCCGTGCTGGCGTTCGACGCGGAGCACCGCCTCCGCCTGGTCAACCAGGCGGCGGCGAGACTCTTGGGCGGCGCGCCCGGCGACCTGGTCGGTCGCGACGCCTCGGTGCTGGGCCTGGAAGACGCGCTGTCCGGCGATACCCCACGCGTCGTGGAGATGCCGCTCACGCGGGGCGGCGGTCGCTGGGAGCTCCGGCGTGGGACGTTCCGCCAGGAAGGCCGTCCCCACGAGCTGGTCGTGCTGGCCGACTTGAGCCGCACGCTCCGGGAGGAAGAGCGCCAGGCTTGGAAGCGGCTGGTGCGCGTGCTGAGCCACGAGATCAACAACTCGCTCGCGCCGATTCGCTCGATGAGCCAGAGCCTTGGCGACATGCTGGCGCGGGACGACGCGGTGCACGATCCCGATCTCGCGCGCGGGCTGGCGATCATCGGCGGCCGGGCCGAGGCGCTGATCCGGTTCATGCAGTCGTACGCGCGGCTCGCACGCCTGCCCGCGCCGGCAAGGCGCCCCCTGGACATCGAACCGTGGGTGCAGCGCGTGGTGCGACTGGAGACCCGATTGGACGTCGACGTGATCGGTGGGCCTCCGGCCGCGGTGCATGCCGATGCCGACCAGCTCGACCAGGTACTCATCAATCTGTTGAGTAACGCGGTGGACGCGGCGCTCGAGACCGGCGGCGGGGTGCGGGTGGGGTGGCGGAGCCGGAACGGCGGCGTGGATGTGTGGGTGGAAGACGACGGCCCGGGCATCGCGGACGCCACGAACCTGTTCGTGCCGTTCTTCACGACCAAGCCCAAGGGCACCGGGATCGGGCTGGTGCTGAGCCGACAGATCGCCGAGGGCCACGGGGGGACGCTCACACTCGAGAGCCGCAGCCAAGGGCACGGATGCGTGGCGCGGCTCCACCTCCCAGCGTAGCAGTCGGTCTGCGATCGACGGGTGAGGCGGCGGCTCGGTGCGTGCGATCGAGGGCTGAACCAGCGTTCCGCGGCGCACCGAGCGGGCTTGGACTCATCGCCGCACGCAGATGCTTGACCCATAACGATAAGTAGGTCATGCTCATGCTCATGAGTAAGCGTCTGCAAGTGCTCCTTGATGACCGGGAGCTTCGCGAGATCAAGCGGGTGGCCTCCCAGCACCACATGACCGTCGCCGAGTGGGTGCGGCAGGTGCTGCGCGCAGCGCGGGGCGGGGTTTCGACCGTACCAGTGGACAAGAAACTCAAGGCCGTCCGCGAGGCAACCTCCCACGCTTACCCGACCGGCGAAATTGAACGGATCACAGCGGAGATCGAGCGCGGGTACCGTGGGGACGCGGCGTGATCTTCATCGATTCGAACATTCCGATGTACCTCGTCGGGGCGGAGCACCCGAACAAAGCCGCCACTGAGCGCAAACTGGACCGACTGATCCGGCAGCACGAGCGTCTGGTCACGGATGTCGAAGTCCAACAGGAGATCCTCCATCGCTACACTGCCATCGAGCGACGCGACGCGATTCAGCCGGCCTTCGACGCGCTGAACGGGATCGTGGATCAGGTCTTCCCGATCGAAGCGCGGGGTGTGGAACGCGCCAAGGCGATCGTGCTGGAACGCACCGGCCTCTCAGCTCGGGACGCGATCCACGTGGCCATCATGGAGCGCTACGCGATCGACAACATCTTCACCTTCGACACGGGGTTCGACGACGTCCCGACGGTCCAGCGCGTGTAATCGCTCGTGGAACGTTTACACGCGGTGCCTCGGCGAAGCTGCGCTCCGGCACGTCGTGAACGACGATCGATTGTGCTTCGCCGAATATTCACCGAATCGCTTTGGGTCACGCGCGACACGGATCTTGTGACACAAGTCCTATCCAGCGGTCCGGCACGCGGGCATATTTGCGGTCCCTTGCCGAGCACGGTAGTGCCAACATGCTGAACCTGAGAATCCGCTGCGCCCGGCGCGGGGCGGCACACGGAGCTTTCGCGATGGTGCTTTGGGCGGCGGCGGGGTGTGGAATCGGCGATCTGGTCTCGGGCGACGACGGGGCCGCGACCCTGGCGCTCGTGCCTTCGGAGACGACACTCACGAACCTAGGCGATGAATTGTGCTTTCGCTGGACCGCCCGTACTGCTCGTGGCGACACACTCCCACGTATGGAGCCCGACTTCAGCGTCACGATCGATACGGCCCAAGCGGCCGTGGCGCTGTCCGGGGGGCGCGGCTGCGTGGTAGCCGTGAAGCGGTCCGGGAACACGCCCACCGAGGTCGTTGCGGTGGTTGATACGGTACGGGCCATTGCCCGCGTCAGGGTCCACCCGGTGACTCCGTAGGAGCGGCGCCTCTGATGTTCTGCCCCAACTGCAACGTGGGAGCTGCCGATCCCGGCGCGGAGGAGTGTCCGCTCTGCGGCTATTCGTTCACCGAATCAGCGACCCAGGTGCTGCCGGCCACCGACGAGCTGGCCGACAGCGTGCGGCGCCAGCTGGGCCGGGAGTTCCACATCGAGCGGCAGATCGGCAGTGGCGGTATGTCGTTGGTCTACTCGGCGCGGGATCTCGAGCTTCGGCGAACCGTGGCCATCAAGGTGCTACCGCTCCAGCTGTCGTTCGGACCCGACGGGGCCGAGCGATTCCGACGCGAGGCCACGATCGCGGCGGGACTCGATCACCCGAATATCGTGCCCGTGTATCGCAGTGGGGCGACGGCGTCGCTCCTGTGGTATTCGATGAAGCTCGTGAAGGGCGAGACGCTGGCTCACCTGCTGGCGCGGCGGGGATCGCTCGAGCTCGTCGCGTGCGTCGACATCCTGAGTCAGATGG
Source organism: Gemmatimonadales bacterium (assembly GCA_036397755.1). GTDB lineage: Bacteria > Gemmatimonadota > Gemmatimonadetes > Gemmatimonadales > GWC2-71-9 > CAMYLY01. The sequence goes on from DASWII010000005.1 coordinate 76,139, forward strand.
CGAGCGCCCTGAACCACGCGCATCGGCGCGGGGTGGTGCATCGGGACGTGAAGCCGGCGAACGTCATCCTCGACGAGGATGGGTGGGTGCACGTCTGCGACTTCGGTGTCGCGAAGGCGTTCGGGGCGGTCGGCCTCACACGCTCCGGTGGCACCGTGGGGACGCCCTCGTACATGTCTCCCGAGCAATGTTATGGCAGCGACGTCACGAGTCGCGCGGATCAGTATTCGCTCGGAGTGATCGCCTACGAGTGCCTGACCGGCAAACCCCCCTTCGTGGCGGACTCGATTGGCGAGTACGTGCGCCTCCACTGTCTGGAGCCGCCACCGGACGTACGGACTCTCCGACCCGACATTCCGGACCACGTCGCGATGGCGGTTGCCCGCGCGCTCAGCAAAGCGCCTGAGGACCGGTTTGCGGACGTGGTGGACTTCGCCGCGGCGATCGGTGGCCGCACGTCACGCACCGTGGTGGGTGCGGAAACGGTGGCGGCCGGCGAGGGCACGCCGACCCCCGAGACGCGTCGGCCCCAGGCGGGTGGGCATCGTGCGCGGTCCCAGTGGCGCGTGAGTCCGCAGCGGCTCGGTGGGTACGGCCTTGCCGGTCTGGCCGCCGCGCTCCTGAGCCTGGCGCTCCCCGGGCCGGTTCGCCCCGCCGTCCGTCCGAGCCCGGCGCTTGCCGACTCGGCGAGCGTCGCCGAGGCCGGCGTGCTCGACGCGGGGGCTCCCAACGGCGGGACGCTCATGATCACGAGCCGCCCGTGGGCCAAGGTGTACGTGAACGGTGTGCACGTGGGTACGACGCCCACGGCCAGGGGGATTCGCGTCACCCCGGGCCGTCACGTGATCCGGCTGGAACAGGATGGGTTCGCGCCGTTCGAGCAGTGGGTTGAGTTGGCCGCGGACGACACCGTCAGACTCACGTCGATCGAGCTCACACCGACGCCCCGGTGATGCACTCCTCGCGGGGCGTCGGCGCAACCCTTGTCGTGCTCGCCCTCGCCCTTCCCGGCGTCGCTCCCGCGCAGTCCGCCCGAACACTCTTGGATCGCGCCATCCAGGCCTACAACGCTCTGGAGTTGGACGACGCCGCACGCGTGCTTACGGAGGCGCTCAGCGACGAGCGAGGCGCGCTCGCTCCGGCGGACCGCCTTCGCGCCCTGTCATATCTCGGCGCGACGGAGCTGTTCCGCGGGCGGCGTGAGCAGGCGGTCGAGGCGTTCCGGAGACTCACGATCCTCGACGCACGGTACCGGCCCGACTCGTTGATCTTCCCGCCGCCCGTTCAGACGCTGCTCGCCGAAGTGCGTCAGACGACGAAAGCGGTCGCGGTCGAGGTTCCCCGGGAGGCGACGATCACCGCTGGACGGGCCGGGTGGTCCATTCGCGTGACGCCAAGCTCGGCCCACGAGGTCTCCGTCGTCGTCGTGGCCTCCGACGGTCGTCCGGTCCGCGTGATCTATGATGGCACGGTCTCCTCAGCCGTGACGCTCGGGTGGGATGGTTTGGACGCTCGCGGCCTGGCGCCGCCAAACGGTCGTTACGAGCTGCGCGCACTCTCCCGCGTCACGAGGGAATCCGTCCTTCGGTCGGTACGCGTTCCGATGACCATACGGCGCGCGGCGCGCGCGGTCGCCGCCTCGCCAGGCGATGAGACGATGGTGATGCGAGCGCGACCGATTCGTCCCCAGGCGGCGCTGATCGCCGGCGTAGCCGCGGGGGTGCTCACGGCGGTGCTCCCCTATCTCGTGGCGGATGGCGCCGAGGCAACGCCCGCGCGCTTCGTCGTCGGTGGCTCGTTCGCGGTGGCCGGGATACTGGCGTTCGTGACCGGTCGGTCGCCGCCGGCCGCTCGACCGGAGACACCATCACGACCGGCGGCGCCCGTCACCGACGTGGTCGAGCTCATCATCGAGACCGGGAGCCATGTGTACGTCGAAGGGCAGGACGAATGAGGGCGGCCGCGGTGGGGAGCTTGGTGCTCGCGTTGCACGTCGGCAACGTCGCGACCGCTCGGAGCCAGCTGCCCACGCAGATCGAGGCGACCGGAGGGATCGGCCTCGTTCGGGTGCACAGTGACCTGGGTGCCGCGGAGGAGTCGCTCCGTGGTCCGGCATTTGCCGCCGACGCCGCCTTGGGATTCGGTCGGCTCGGCGTCCAACTCGGTTACGTTCGAGGCCGCCTGTCGGCGGCGGACTCGACACCGCTCCCGCGAAATGTCACCGAGGGGGCCGTGGCGATCACCTTCGCGGTCCATCGCCTGCTGACCGTGGCGGCCGGGCCCAGGGCGCGGGCGTACACGAGCGACGTGGGTACCCGCCGTTGGCTGATGTGGGAAGCCCGCGTGCACGGTGAGGCGCCTCTCCATGCGGAGGTGGCGAGCGTGTACGCGGAGCTCCGTGGGGCATTCGGGGGCACCACGAACACGGCAAGGGACTTTCGGGAAAGTCGTGGGGGCGAAGTCGGGATCTGGGTGCGCCTCTCGTCAGCGGTGCTGCGTATCGCCTACAGCGTCGATCGGACGCGTGGTCGCGACCCGGTGCATCAAGACATGATTGAGCGACTCGTCATTTCGGGCGGATTCGAACGGCGTTGATTCGCTCAACGCACTCCTTCGGGGCCACCGCGTTGTTGAACTGGCGCCCGCGTGAGGCGTCGTCGTGTCGTACACGCTGGTGGCGGAGCTCCCGAAGCTGGGCCAACTCTCTCGGCGGGAGATCGCGTGAGGGCAAATATGCGCCCCGATCTTTCCACGTGGTTTCCATTCAGAGGGGGGCGCATGAGTGTCTCATGCCGAATAATCACTGTGGCTTAGACACCGAGGCGCACCAAATGGTTGGCTCGGAGGGAGGCTGCGGCAATCTGCGGCCAAAACAGCGCGCTAACTTGATTGTCAGTTGCGTTCCGTCTCGATGGATCAGTCTACCGCCCCGCCCCCAACCCGTGCAATCCGCCACCGCCTATTCTGGATCGCCAATCCGCAGATCCGCCGGCTCCCCACTCGGGTGAATCAAACCTTAACGAGCTTGCCGTCCATCGCTTCGCTAAACCGGTTCTCCACACCAGATGTACTGGCATCGCTGTCCTGCAGTCGCTTCGCTCGCAGCAATCGGTGAACATCGCCCAGCACCAACTGCCTGATCTGCTGGGTCTGCGTGAATACGCTGGGGTTTGGCGTTGGTAAGGCGCTACCATCCGCAAGCAGTGCTTGTAGAAACGGGACGATGATCGCGCCGAGTTCCTCTACCGCACCTGCCTCGTCCGCCGCTTCTGCCATGCAGCCAGGCACTTCCTGATACCACGCAACCGCATAACTGCGGCCATCCGTACGCGACCCCACCCGCACCAAAAGGCTGTATCGTTGTATGGTGTCGCGAATCGACTCTTCGTTCACGTGTATCACTCTCCTATTTTGGCACGCCAGCGTCGGCGGATGTTCGTCGATGTCGGGCCCGTGAATGCCGTAACCAGCTCCGCTGACCTCCCAGTTCGCGCGTTGCGCCGAAGTTGCCTCCAGAAGTTTGGGGTACCAAGCCAATGGAACGACAATCGTCCGGCCATCCATGAGATCTACTGCGATGGTGTCTTCGGTGAAGTGAACGTCCTTAACCCGTTCACCAGGTTTAATGTCCGAACCGTGCATGCCACTTCTCCAAAAGCGCCGCTTCGTTTTCTGTCAAAATGCGCTGAATTCGCCGACTGATCATCGCGGTCGACATGTACGTGAGGTGGCTCATTGGGCTCGTGCGTATGGAAGTAGACAATGGCCCGGTTCGCAAGATCGTCGGCACGAACTCAGTATCTCACTGTTTCACGCAATGTTGAAGTTCGGTGTCTGCCCCAACCTCCACTTCACTTGTACCGCTTCCCCAAAGTGCCCTCCCATCCGCTCCCGTGCAACTGAAGTCCATATCGGCGCGACGAGGGCTCCGGCACCCTGAGCCCGTCAGGCGGGCTCCGCACGCCGAGCCCGCCACGGTTCAGAACATGCGTAAAGGTGGTTAGACAGCGGCGAGCAAAGACGATGTAGCCTCCGAGCGCGCAACCAACTGGCCTATCGAAAGCAACTCGAAGAAGACAGCGTTCTTCTGCTTGACTGCGGGCACTGCAGATACCGCCAATCGATCCGCCTGCTGGTCTAACGCTTTGAACTTGTTCGCGAGCTTGCCGCTGCGCTTCGCGTCAAAGTGAGCTCCACCTAGTTTGTTGGCCACGTAGCTCACGACTTCCGCGCGGCGGACAACAATGTGGTCGAGTACGATAGAGGCACTCCTACAGAATTCTCTGAAGTGGAAAGGGTGCTCCATCGGATTGGTGGCCTGAGCCAACTGAAGCGGTGTGTTGCCTGCGTTCATGAGGGCCAGGGCGCAAAACGCACCGGCATACTCACCCCCACCCGCAACTAGTAGCTGGATTCGGCCGCGCTGCGGGTGATTCAGAAAGAACTCGACACGAGGTGCCAGGACGGTCGGCTTGCCCCCAACGCCTGCGAGACGCCACGCTCTCATAAAGTCGCCCTGTAGAAGGCGTCTCACAACTGTGCTTCCGCGGCGCAGCTCTGGATCGAGCACTCGCGGATGCCACGCTTCGCGCAAGTACTCCAAGTCTTCGGCCACGGTCGAGACAAGGTCAGTCACTGCTCGGATCTAGCCGCTGCTCCCCAACGGCTCGCCGATAACCTGCGGGCGCCGCAGGCGACTGTCAGCTTCATCGACTTGTTACGCTCCCGCCCCCGACGCCTCGTAGGTCAGTCCGAACACCGTATCCGTCATCCAGCGACGGAAACCCTCGTTGTCCATGAACTGCTTGAACAGCTCCGTGTCGTCCTTGAGCACGGCGGTCATGACGCGCTTCAGGGCCTCGTCGTGTTCGATCTTCGCATTCTGCCGGTCGGAGTTCTTGCGAGCGTTCTGGTACCGCGGGTCCGCGGCCACACGAGCCGGGATGTCCTGGGTGATGAGCTTGTGCACGCGGTCCTTGTCGGTCCACGGGATGTTGCCGAACTGGTCGTTGAAGGTTTTCAGGATGTTCGACAGCCTATCGAGTTCGGGCTCGGGCTTGTGGCCGCCGCCCGTGGTCGGCACGGGCTCGATCTCCGCGTCGGCGTCGGCGAGTTGAATCTTGACCGCCGCCTGCTTCTCTACCCGGTAGCTGTCCATGTCGATCGCCTCGAGGATGCCCTTGGCGAGGTCCTCTTCGATCGGCGCCGGCAGCTTGGGCACGAGGAACGTGAGGAAGATCGAGAGCTTCTCCCAGTCGGCGTTGGTGTAGGGCAGGATCGACGAGAGGAACCCGTAGGCCCGCAGGAAGGCCTTGGCCTTGCCCTTGAAGTCCACCTGCCCGTCCTCGTCGAGCCGCTCCCGGTAATCGGCGACGCAGGCGTCAAGGATCGGGTCGAGCCGGTCCCGGTCCGCGCCGCCCAGGTAGAGCGCCACGAGGTCGTCCACCTGTGCCGGGGCGTAGACCTGGTGGCCGTCAAGCGCCGCCTTGAGGTCGTGCAGCTTGTTCGGGTCGGTCTCCTCCGCGAGGACCGTCGTGCGGTGGTAGTCGGCGAACGCCTCCTGGATTGTGTCCGCCTCGTTCATGAAGTCGAGCACGAACACGTCGTGCTTCTTCGGGTGCGCTCGGTTGAGCCGGGAGAGCGTCTGCACCGCCTTGATGCCCGAGAGGATCTTGTCCACGTACATCGTGTGCAGCAGCGGCTCGTCGTAGCCGGTCTGGAACTTGTCGGCGCAGACGAGGAACCGGTAGGGATCCTCCTGGATCTTGTCGGCGATGTGGCTGGACGGAAAGCCGTTGAGCGACGCCTCGCTGACCCTCGCACCTCCGTAGTCGTGCTCGCCCGAGAACGCCACAATGGCCTTGTAGCGGCTCTTGCGCTCGTCGAGGTAGTCGCGGATGGCGTGGTAATACTGGATCGCGCGCTCGATGCCGCTGGTGACCACCATCGCCCGCGCCGCGCCGCCGATCTTGTTCAGCGCCAGCACCTGCTCGTGGAAATGGTCCACCATGATCTCGGCCTTGAGCCGGATCGCGTGGTCGTGGCTCTCCACGTAGCGGCGCAGCTTCTTCCTCGCGCGCTTGGTGTCGAACTCCGGATCGCTCTCTACGGTCTTGATCAACCGGTAGTAGCTGTTGACCGGCGTGTAATGCCGCAGCACGTCCAGGATGAAGCCCTCCTGGATCGCCTGCTTCATCGTGTAGCTGTGGAACGGCCGGTGCTTCACCGTGCCGTCGGTCTGGGGCTCGGGCGCGCCGAAGATCTCGAGCGTCTTGTTCTTGGGCGTGGCGGTGAAGGCGAAGTAGCTGGCGTTGGGCAGGAGCTTCTTGGCCTCCATCAGCCGGTTGATCCTGTCCTCGAGGGTCTCGTCGTCCTCTTCGGCCCCCGCCGTGGAGAGCGCCATGGACAGCGCGGCCGAGGTCCGCCCGCCCTGGCTCGAGTGCGCCTCGTCGATCACGATCGCGAAGCGGCGTCCGCGGTGCTCGCCGCCGATCTCGTCGAGGATGAACGGGAACTTCTGCACCGTGGAGATGATGATCTTCTTGCCCTCGGCGATGAACTTCCGGAGGTCGCCCGAGCGCTCGGCGTGGCCGACCGTGGCCCCCACCTGCGCAAACTGCTTGATGGTATCCTTGATCTGCTGGTCGAGGATCTTGCGGTCGGTGACGACGATGATGGAGTCGAAGACCGTCGCCTCGTCCTTCTCGAGGCCGATGAGCTGGTGCGCCAGCCACGCGATCGAGTTCGACTTGCCGCTCCCCGCCGAGTGCTGGATCAGGTAGCGCCTGCCCGCGCCGCTCGCCCGCGCGTCGGCGAGCAGCCGGCGCACCACGTCGAGCTGGTGGAAGCGCGGCCAGATCTGCACCGCCTTCTTCCGGCCGGTCTTCTCGTCCCTGGTCTCGACGACCTGCGCGTAGTTTTCGAGGATGTCGGCGAGCCCCGCGCGGGTGAGGATGCGCTTCCAGAGGTAGTCGGTCTTGAGGCCGTTCGGGTTAGGCGGGTTGCCCGCGCCGTCGTTCCAGCCCTGGTTGAAGGGCAGGAACCACGAACCCTTGCCTTTCAGGTGCGTGCAGAATTGCACCTCGTGGTCGTCCACGGCGAAGTGCGCCACGCAGCGGCCGAACTCGAAGAGCTTCTCGCGCGGGTCGCGGTCGCGCTGGTACTGCTCGACGGCATCGGCGACCGTCTGCTTGGTCAGGCTGTTCTTCAGCTCGAAGGTGGCGACGGGCAGACCGTTGATGAAGAGGCCGAGGTCCAGCGCGCGCTGCGTCTCGTCGCGGCTGTAGCGGAGCTGGCGCGTGACGCTGAAGCGGTTCTGGGCGTAGCGTTCGGCAGCCCTGGCGTTGCCCGGCGAGGGCGTGCCGTAGAAGAGGTCGAGGTGGTGCGGCCCGTGCTTGAGCCCGTGGCGCAGCACGTCGATGGTCCCGCGCTTCGTGATCTCGCCCTGGAGGCGCGCCAGGAACTTGCGCCGCGTCGGCCCGTCCTGGCCGAGGTCGAGCGCGTCGGCCACCTCGCCTTGAGTCTCGCGCAGGAAGGCCGAGAGCTGGGCGAGGTCCACGCAGTACTCGCGGTCGTAGTCCTCGGGCGTGCCGCAGATCCAGCCCGGGCCATAGACGGCGGGTCGCTCGCGGACGGCGCCGGCCTCGGCCGCCCCCGGCTCGCAGGGCGCGCCGGTCAGCGCGGTGCAGATCAGCCGTTCGAGGCCGCGTTCGGAGGTGTCGGTGGTCATGCCTCCAGTTCCTTCGCGATCAAACAACCGTCAAGCAATGACATGCACCGTAAGTGCTTGTGGATACAAACGCTCGCGTCATGATGCCGCCCCCGAACCGCCGTTCTTATCAAGTACTCATCAAGCAACCCAGGCCTCAAAACTCCATGCAGGTGCGCACGGCCGCCTTTGTTTAGCCCTTTGCTAATCCCTTTGCTAAGCGAGGCTATCTCGCCGAGGTTTAGCAAAGAGCGTAAGGCACGGGCAGACAAAGACTTTCGCGCCCTCCAGGCGCCCCCGGGCAGCCACTCCGAGGCTGTTTGCGACCGTGTTCCGTCCGGATGCTCGACGACGCGCGTCTCGAATCCCGTGTTCGGTCGCAGCCCCGCCGCGAGCCACGGCAGCAGATCCTGGTTGCCCTTGCCCTTGGTCACGTAGGGGTCGAAGCCCGTGCCGGCGATCGCGTGCGTCCGGTCGTCGATGCCGAACAGGAGACAACCGCGCGGCTGGTTCGACAGACAGGCGGAGTTCGCGAGGGCAGACAGGTACTCGCCGAGGGCTTGCGGCTCGCAGCGGGTGCGCTTGAATTCGCACCACTCCGTCTCGGCCGGCAGCCCGCGCAGGCGGTCGATGAGTGCGATGTGGTCGCCCGCGCTCATGCCTCGGCCTCCTCCGGCACCTCGTCGGCGTCGTCAGCGCCTGCCTCGTCGGTGTCGCCCTCGGCTTCGATCCCGTCGAGCGGCTCGGGCTCCTCGGCCTCGTCCGGCAACAGCGCCGCCGCTTCGCGCACGTCGAGCTTGCCGGTGGCCACGTCGGCGATTAGGCGGGTGCGGTACTCGCGGAGGAGGTCGATCTCGCGGTGGGCACGGTCCATCGCCGTGCCAATGCCGGCGGTCTCGTGCTCTATCTGGTCTGCAATGCCCGCCTGCTCTGCAGTTGGCGGAACCGGCAGCCATAGATTCAGAACACGCTCAACGGCGAGCCCAGGTTGTGCGGCTGCGATGGAATACTGGTTGAGGTTCATCACCAACAAGATCGCACCGAACCAGTCCAGAATATGACCGGAGCGCAACGAAGCGACCACAGCATGCTCTGAAGCCCAGAAGCGCCCACGGGCAAGATGAACGTTCCCGCAGAGCGCTCCTTGGCGACCGATCAACGCGAACTCCCCATCGTGCGTGTAACTTGACGTATAGCCCCTCACTCCATTGCCACCATAGACCGGGTAGTCCCCGGCTGGCTCGATCGACATGCCGGTGATGCCGTCGCCACTCCTCATGCCGCACAGCGTCTTGAGCCGCCGCACATCCCAATGCTCCGGCACATCCCCCAGCCACTCCACGCCGGATGGCTTGAGGCGGACGTTGGGGTCGAGGCCGCGGGTGACGGCGCGGTGGATGATGGCTTGCTTCTGCTCCTCCAGCAGCTTGATCAGCTTCTGCTTGGCGCGGATGTACCGCCGGATCCGCCGGTCCGCGTGGTCGAGGAAGCGGACGATGGCAGCTTGCTCGGGGAGGGGGGGGACGACAACCGGCACACTCCCGAATTCGGGCGTGTAGAGGCGGTTGAAGCCACTGCCGATTCCCTTCGAGCGCTGAGCGAACTGGTCTACGAGAACCGGAGTCTTGAAGAGATGCTCGAAGTATTTCACGACCAACGCACCAACTGGATCGAAGACGCTGTAGTCGGGGCTGACTAATCCGTCCTGTGGTGACACCGCAAACATCCCCGACCATGCCTGCATCCGGTTCATGACCAGGTCTCTACGGCGACAGACCTTGTACTTCGACAGGTCCTCGGCGCTGGCGATCCGATTCGACGCCTCCGCCTGCGGCAAGATGCCCCGCGCTCGCGTCAACGACAACAGCAGCCCACCCGCGTCGCCGCTGCGCTCGTCCTTCTCGTGAAATAGCGTTTTGATGCGCCGCACCTCCCAGTGCTCCGGCACCTCCCCCAACCACGGCACGCCCGAGTCCTTCATCGCGGGGTAGGGCCTGAGGTCCGCTGTCATACCCGCGATTCAGCCTGGTACAGCCAGCCGCGCTCTTCAGCGGATTTCTTCAAATGCTTGGCCTTCGTCTCGATCTGCGAATTGGAGCAGTCGTCGAACCGGATCACGACATGTTCCGGGAACGGCTCGGGATCGGGTTCTACAGGCAGATTGAGTGATCGGCAATCGCCAACAGTCACAGCCATCACACCTACGGACGAATACTTCAACTGTTCGGTGTAGTGTCTCCAGGAATCCTCAGCCGTTACCTGGTCACCGTCGTACACGGAGAGCCGCATCTTGTCTTTCGGTGTCGGCTTGAATGCCTGTGAAGTGACTCGCCCTGCTTGCACCCATGAGGGATTGATTTGCCGCAGCAGCAACGTGGCGCCGGTCATCCGGTACCCCCGGCCATCTGCAGGATCTGCTCGGTCAGCCACCGCCAATCGTTTGCATCACCGAGATTCAGCTCGCGCGTTTCTTCCACTGCCGCGTCCATGTTGAGGGCATGCCACTGGCCGACATGCGATGCGAGGTCGATCTCAAACGTGACTTCGGTTCCCGCCAACGACCATTCCGCTTGGATTCCACCCTCGGCCGTGGGGTAGAGGAACGGCAATAGGAGGTCGTCCGGATACTGCTGACTAAAGGTCAGCGAGAGCCAGTCCAGACCCTCTTGAGAGGGTGGCTGGCCCTGACCTTCAAGCCAGCCGGGCTGCAATAGCCGAAGCTCATCCAAGCGCGCGGGGATATCCAGGGGATCGAGGATACTCACGTGCTCGATGGACTCGAAGCCAAGCAACCGGTCATTGCGGCTAAAACGACCGATGCCCTGGAGCAACACGCGAGTACGCGATTTGTAGCCGTTGAATGCCTCCAGAATGGCATCGACGTGCTGCGCCGCCATCGGCGCACGAACCTTCCGGCCGTCGATCAATTGAACCTCGAAGGTCATATCATCCTGATCGGCTTCGGGGATTGCGCCGCGGACGGAGGTCTCTTCGGTGAGCTCCCTGACGGCGGACGAAGCGAGGAGGAGCTTTCGTCGGGTCTCTTTGGTCAGCTTCGCCGGTGTTACGCCGCCGGACGAGGTGAACTCGATGGCTTCGCCCTCCCGCAGGCTGCGGCCGATCCGGTCGAAGTAGCCGAGCGTCTTCTCGGGCAGGTGCTCCGTTATTACTTGGTTCTGTTCGGCCGCCCCGATCGCGCGTATGACGGCATCGCGGGCACGCTCGAAGTAGTCCTGGTTACTAGGAAACAAGGTCATCCCGGCGACGACGAGGCTTATGACCGGGATGGCGCTGCCATCGTCGATGGCCGTGAGTTTCAGCGCGATGCCTTCGGTGAAACCACGAGGAGAACGTGTTCGCCCGGGATGATCCTTGAGAAACTCTGCCTTCGCGATCTCGACGATCATCTCCTCGAAGACCGCCAGGTCCTTCAGGAACTCCAGAGGGATCGCGTGGCCTTCAAATCGGGCCCCGATCAGGCGGGGACGCAAGAATAGGACGGTAGTCATCGGGTTAAGTCCGATAGCGAACGGTCGCCCACAATAGTATCTAACAGGCCCTCCGTCTCCCTCTCCAGCGCCAGGATGTCGGCGCGGATCTCCTCCAGCGTGCGCAGCGGCTGCGGCTGGTAGAAGTAGCGGGTGAAGCTGATCTCGTAGCCGGTCTTGACGCTGTCCGGGAGGTACCAGGCGCCTGCCTGTCCGGTAGGCAGGTCGGCGACATGGGGCAGGACCTCGCGGCGCAGGAAGGCGTCGATGCCGCCTTCTTCCAGGAGCGGGATCTGCTCGGTGTCGCGCAGGTCGGGGTCGGGCTCGTACTCGACGACCATACGCTGGCGGTCACCTCGTGCGCCCTCACCCCCGGCCCCTCTCCCGGGGGGAGAGGCGTGCAGGAACAGCCCGCGCAGGGGGTCGGGCGCCGCGCCCTTCCTGTGGATCTTCTTGATCACGGGCGTCGCGTCGTCTGCTCGCAGGGTGGTGGGCGCGGCATGCCGCGCCCCTGCAAGCGCCTTGATCTCCTTGGCCGTGTAGGCGCGCTCGGGGTCGATGCCCTTCAGGCGAAGGGGTCTCTCGACGGTGACCTTCCAGTAGCCGAAGGCCTCGTTCGGGATGATCTTCGACTGCCCGGTCTCCGCGAAGGCGAGGAAGGTGTCGCAGATGCGCTGGATGTCCGCGTCGGAGAGCTCGCAGTTCTTCTTGCCGAGGTTCTTGCGCAGCGGCTTGAACCATTGCGTGGCGTCGATGAGCTGGACCTTTCCCTGGCGGTGTGCGGGCTTGCGGTTGGTGAGCACCCAGATGATAGGTGGCGATGCCGGTGTTGTAGAACAGGTTGAGCGGCAGGGCGACGATCGCCTCCAGCCAGTCGTTCTCGAGGATCCAGCGGCGGATGTTGCTCTCCCCCTGGCCGGCGTCGCCGGTGAACAGCGAGCTGCCGTTGTGCACCTCGGCGATGCGGCTGCCGAGCCTCGTGCCCTGCTTCATCTTGGAGAGCATGTTGGCCAGGAAGAGCATCTGGCCATCCGAGGAGCGGGTGACGAGCGAGTACTCCGGATCGCCGGCGTGCTCGATCACGAAGCGCGGGTTCTGGATGCCCTTCTTGCCGCCCATGCGCTCCAGGTCGCCCTTCCAGCTCTTGCCGTACGGCGGATTGGAGAGCATGAAGTCGAATTCGCGCGACGGGAAGGCGTCGTTCGCGAGCGTCGAGTGCTCCGGCCCGCCGACGATGTTGTCCGCCGCGTCGCCCTCGCCCTTGAGCAGGAGGTCCGCCTTGCAGATGGCATAGGTCTCGGCGTTGATCTCCTGGCCGAAGAGGTGGGTCGCCACCTGCTTGCCGTGCTCGCGGGCCAGCTCCTGGAGCGTTTCCTCCGCGACCGTGAGCATTCCGCCGGTGCCGCAGGCGCCGTCGTAGAGCAGGTAGGTGCCCGACTCGATCTCGCCGGCGATGGGCAGGAAGATCAGCCGCGCCATGAGCTTCACGGCGTCGCGCGGGGTCCAGTGCTCGCCCGCCTCCTCGTTGTTCTCCTCGTTGAAGCGGCGGACCAGCTCCTCGAAGACCGTGCCCATGCCGTGGTTGTCGAGGCCCGGGTGCCTCACCGAGCCGTCGCCGTGGAGCACCGGGTTGGGGCTGAGGTTGATGTCCGGCGACAGGAGCTTCTCGATCAGCGTGCCGAGGGCATCGGCCTTGGACAGCCGTGGGATCTGGTTGCGGAACTCGAAGCTCTCGAGGATGTCCTGCACGTTGGGCGAGAAGCCATCGAGGTACGCCTCGAAGTCGGCCTTGAGCTGCTGCTGGCTGGCGCGCGCCCTGAGGTCACGCAGGGTGAACTTCGAGGTGTTGTAGAACGCCTGGCCGGCCGCCTGCCGCAGGGCCTGGTCCTGATGGACGACGCCTGCCGCGTCGAGCGATGCCTTCATGTCGAGCACCGCCTGCTTGCTCGGCTCGAGCACGGCGTCGAACCTCCGCAGCACCGTCATCGGCAGGATGACGTCCCGATACTTCCCCCGGACGTACAGATCCCGCAGCACATCGTCGGCGATGCCCCAGATGAAGCTCGCGATCCAGTTGAGTTGACCTTGTTCCATGCGTCCCAGTGCTCGTCAGGCGGCCTACGGAAGAAAAGCTGCTTCAGGGGTCACCATAGAACGTCGGCGAAGTCGACCTCTCCCTGGTGGTGGGGCGGTGCTCGTTTGCCTTTGCCCTGACTTGTACCTGGCAACCATACGAACCCCTCCCGGATCAGTCCTGCGGGACGCTAGCGACCACCCCGCCGATTGTCAAAAGTGCAGGCCACGGTGTGACGGGGCGTGCCGAAAGGTGGCCTGCGGAGGCCGAGCGGAGACGGCCGTGCTACCGGCCGATGTCGGCAAGACGCCGGGGTATGGAGTTGTTGTACTCCGGAGTGGCCAGGAGCACGCCGTGGCTGGCGACGATCCGCTCCTTCAGCTCAAGGACCGCCGGGGGCGGGCCCTCGCGCTGCTCCAGGTCGCCATCGTAGAGCGGGATGCCGTCCAGGGTGGCGACGTCGAGCCGGCTCGCCCTTCTCCCTCCGGTGGGGCCTCGCTACGATCCCCTCGCCCTTGAGAACGATGGACCTCATGGCGAGCGTGACCCATGGGACGACGGGAAAAGCTGTTGGCAAAGATGCGCGGCGGCGCGGCCGGTATCCGATTTGCGGAGATCGACGCTTTGCTACGCTATGAGGGCTTTGTGTTGTTCAACACCCGTGGCAGTCACTGCACCTACCACCACGCCGATGGGCGCATGTTGACCATCGTCCGACCCCATGGCGGCCGCCAGACCTGCCACCCGGCGGATATTCGCAAACTACTGAGACTGCTGGAACGATGACCACGACAACGCACCTGTATCGAGAGTACGTGTTCACCATCCGTTACGAGGCGAAGGAACCGGCCTACACGGTGGACTTTCCGGATGTGCAGGAGATCATCACCAGCGGCGCGACGCTCCCCGAGGCGTTCGCCAACGCCTGTGAGGCCCTCGACCTGCACTTGGAAAGCCTGCAAAAGTTGGGGCGGCCCCTCCCGGTGCCCAGGCATCGGCTGCTCGTACGCCCGGCGTAGGTGAGCACCTTGGCCCCCTGTTCCGCCCAGAGGGCGAAAGTGGGTCCTCGAAAATTCTACAACTCCAACCCAGCGACTGGTGTGAGGGTCAAGCCTGAGCCATTGCATCATTTGCGTCGTGGCCCGTCCGGCCACGGATGATCAATGGCACGAAGCACCCGCGTCGATTCCGCGACCCATTCGCGGCCCTTCGTCTCATGGTGTGGCACGCACCTTCGTCCGAGAGAATGAGCACCGTCGTTGGCAACGCTAGCGGGCGATGTCCTCGGCAAACCCGGTGACGAACGCCCCGAGCTGTTCGCGCACCGCGTCGTCGCGTAGCTCGCCGTGCTCGTCGAACACCTGATGGGCGCGGGAGACGAGGAGCCGCCCGCCGGTCCAGTGGTGGACCCCCAAGACGCGCAGGATCGGGAGCCAGGCGTTCTGGGCGAGGAGGGTGCCGAAGCCACCCGGCGTGGCACCGATGACCGCGAACGGTCGGCCGCCGAACACCCGCGGGATGTCGTCGGCCGGGCGCGATAGCCAGTCGATGGCGTTCTTGAAGACGCCGGGGATGGAGTTGTTGTACTCCGGCGTGGCCAGGAGCACGCCATGGCTGGCGACGATCCGCTCCTTCAGCTCGCGGACCGCCGGGGGCGGGCCCTCGCGCTGCTCCAGGTCGCCGTCGTAGAGCGGGATGCCGTGGAGCGTGGCGACGTCGAGCCGCACACCGGCGCCCGCCAGGGGCCGTGCCGCGCGCAGCAGTGCGGTGTTGAAGGAGCCTGCGCGCAGGCTGCCGGAGATGCCGAGGATCTGGATCATGTCGTGCTCCTGGTTGGGCGGCCTTGGCGACCACCAATTCGGTTAACTCATCCCCAACCCATCAACCCTCACAAGGAGGAACACGAAAGCACGAAAGCAGGAAAAGCACGAAATGTCTGAGAAGGGGTCTCTTCGTGCCTTCGTCCATTTCGTGTCTTCGTGATCCCCTGCGAGGCCGCTTGGACCTGTTGCGCCGCCGCATTGCCAGCACTGGGGTGAGTGGGCCTCACGCCGGGATCCGGCCGAAGCGGCCGCTGTTGAAGTCCGCCACCGCCTGCGCGATCTCGGCCTCGCTGTTCATCACGAACGGGCCGTAGCCGGCGATGGGCTCGTCGATCGGCTCGCCGCTCAGCAGGAGCAGGGTCGCGTCGCCGTCGGCCGCGATGGCGATCTCGCTGCCGGCGCGATCGAAGACCACCATCTGGGCGTCGCTCGCGGTCTCGCCGCCGTTGACCCGCACCGTCCCGCGCAGCACCACGAGGGCCAGGGTCCGGCCCTCGGGCACCGCGAGCGGCGCGCTCCCGCCCGGGTTCAGGCGGATGTCCCAGACGTCCATGGGCGTGAAGGTCCGCGCCGGGCCGCGCTGGCCGTGGAACGCGCCGGCGATCACGCGCACCCGGCCGGCGCCGCCGGCCAGGGGGATCGACGGGATGTCGGCGTCGAGCAGGGTCTGATAGCCGGGCTCGGCCATCTTGTCCTGCGCCGGCAGGTTCACCCAGAGCTGCACCATCTCCAGGGTGCCGCCCCGGCGGGTGAAGGCCTCGGAGTGGAACTCTTGGTGCAGGATGCCGGAGGCGGCGGTCATCCACTGCACGTCGCCCGGGCCGATGTGGCCACCGGCGCCGGTGGAGTCGCGATGGTCGACCTCGCCCTGATAGACGATGGTCACGGTCTCGAAGCCGCGGTGCGGATGCTCTCCCACCCCGCGCGGCCGGGCGGCCGGGGCGAACTGCGCCGGGCCGGCATAGTCGAAGAGGAGAAACGGGCTGAGGTGTTTGCCCTGGGTGTCGTAGGAGAACAGCGAGCGGACCGGGAATCCGTCACCGACCCAGTGCTGGCGGGGGGCGCTGTAGATGCCGAGGATCTTTTTCATGGTCAACTCCAGGAGGATCGGGGCTGGCCGCCCCGGGTTTGATCGACACTCTATGAGCGGAACGCTGGAGGCGGTAGTCGGCAAGAATTAGACTCAGCGTTCCATTTTCGGGACGATAGCCCGCAATTCTCACCATGGATCTGCTGCGGCCGCCGAACCGCGCGCATTCCCGCCTGCGCGGGAATAACAAAGGGGCGGCCGTGTCCTCGTCCACAAAGAAGGTAGGAGCGGATTGGATCCGCGACCCGCGGCCGGGGGCCGCGGCAGGCCCTCGCGGGCCTGAATCGCCGATGAAATCGGCTCCTACCGCCGGGCCGACCAGGAGCTACGCCCGTCCGCATGGGCTCGCGACGATCCCTGGCGAGAAATGCGGGCTGGAGCCGCCATGCAGGACCTGAATGACCTCTATTACTTCGTGCAGGTCGTCGACCACGGCGGCTTCGCCCCGGCCGGTCGGGCCCTGGGCATCCCCAAGTCCAAGCTCAGCCGCCGGCTGGCCCTGCTCGAGGAGCGCCTCGGCGTGCGCCTGATCGTGCGCTCGACACGCCACTTCTCGGTGACCGAGATCGGCCAGACCTTCTACGGCCATTGCCGCGCGATGCTGGTCGAGGTGGAGGCCGCGCAAGAGGCGATCGAGGTGACGCGCGCGGAGCCGTGCGGCGTGGTGCGCGTGAGCTGCCCGGTGGCCCTGCTCGACGCGCGCGTCGCGGCAATGGTCGCCGCCTTCATGGTCGACTACCCGCGCGTGACGGTGCACCTGGAGGCGATCGACCGGCCCGTGGACGTCCTCGGCGAGGGCATCGATCTGGCGCTCCGGGTCCGGCCACCGCCGCTGGCCGACACCGATCTGGCCCTGCGCGTGCTGGGCGAGAGCCGCCAGGCCCTGGTCGCCGCGCCCGCGCTGCTCGAACGGTTCGCGCCACCGCAGGTCCCCGGCGACCTCCCTGCCCTGCCGACCCTGGACCTGGGCGTCCCGCAGAACGAGCACGTCTGGCACCTGTTCGGCCCGGACGGCGCGCAGGCGCGGATTTACCATCAACCGCGCCTGATCACCCGCGGCATGGTCATGCTGCGCACCGCGGCGCTGGCGGGGGTCGGCGTGGTCCAGTTGCCGCGGTTCATGGTGCGTGAGCCGCTGGCACGCGGTGAGCTGGTGTGCGTCCTGCCGGCATGGGCGCCGCGCAGCGCGATCATCCACGCGGTGTTCGCCTCGCGCCGCGGCCTGCTGCCGGCGGTGCGGACCTTGATCGACTTCCTCGCCGCGCGCTTCCAGGAGCTGGATGAGGCGTGACCGTGCGCTGTGTGCCGACGCCCGGGTGCAAGGCAGGCCGGGCGACCCCCGGTAGGGCGGGCAAAGCCCGCCCTGATATGGAGGGGGACGCCACGCGCGCCCCCTGCCTGACGGCAGGCAGGCCTCGCCGCCCGGCGCAGGTCCGGGCGGCTTCACCCCCCGTAGATGGCGGGCTGATGCCCGCCATCAGACCGTAGGTCGCGTCCCGCGACCTACGGTCTACAGGCGGCTAGCGAACTCGGCGGGGGTGAGGATCGGGTAGCGATCTGCCAGCGCGAGCAGGTCGTTGTCTCCCGTGATCAGGCAGTCCACCTCTCCAGCGAGGAGAGTGGCGAGGACCGGGTTGTCTGCGGCATCCCGAGGAACCGACGCCGTAACTCCCTCGATATTGACCACCTCCGCCTTCAAACGCAGGAGGAGAATGAAGCGGGCGATCTCCTCTTCCCCCCAGCCGACCCAGGCGTAGATCTTGGGATAGGCGAAGGCCCGGCGGATCTCTTCGAGCATGGCCTCCGAGAGCACGAGGTCGAAGTGCGCACCGCGCCACGCGGCCACGATCTTTCCCGGCGTCCCTCCCGGTGCCATGAGGCCGGAGAGCAGGACGTTGGTGTCGAGGACGACCCTCATCGGGAGCGCGCGTCGCGCACGGCCTCGGCCACCTCGGCCGCCACTTGGTCTTCTGCCACTCCTGGGTACGCCCCAGCGAGGGTCTCCGTGAGGCGGTCGAACTCCGCCTCCATGAGCCGGATCTTGTCGAACAGGCCGATGTCCACCAACGCCGCCACCGGCTTGCCGCCCTTGGTCACCAACACTGTGTCGTGGCGATACTGCACCTCGTTGAGGATCTCACCCAGCCGCTGGCGAACCGTCATGGCACTGGCTTCACGAATCATAACCACCCCAATCAGTAGAATTGATGCGATTACTATAATCGACAGAGTCGGTCTCGCCACCTGACCTGTACTGTTCATTTGGAAGTTGTGCGGGGTGGTGGGCGGGGGTAAACCCCGCCCTACGGAATTCCGGCTGCCTGAAGTGGCGGAGGCGCAGCGTTGCGGGGAGCTCGGTGGGCCGTTTAACACGGTGGGAGACGGCTGCGTCTCACCGTCTGTGCGCCACTGCGTCGAGCGGTTCCCGCGCGCCCTCACCCTGGCCATCTCCCCTTCGGATTTGAGCCTCAGGGTCGAAGACCGGGCGGAGAGGGAGCTTGTTCCCGAGGTTCTGCTGGCCGTTACGCCTTTGCGGCCGACCCCCCCTGCGCCGTGGTGACGTGGCTGCGTGGAAATAACGTTCCTTTGCGTTAGGCCGTTCCCGCCCTGCGCTGTCCTGGACGAGGACGGTTCTTCGTGCCCTTCGTGACCTTCGTGGTTCAACCTCCTTGCGTCTCTGCATTGAGCAGTTCGCGGCACCATGCCGTGCGGCAGGCCCTGCGGACCTGGGTCGCCGAAGGGATTCGGCTCCTACCGGTGGGCCGCTCCGCCGCAGGTAGCAATCGCCTCACTCCACGGTCGTGATCGCCACCGCCGCGACCTTTGGCCCTTTGCGGGCGTCGGTGAGCACCGCGGCGAGCTGCTGTTCCAGGTCGGGGGGCAGGAGGCGATAGAGGAGGCGGGCGCGGACCTCGGTGATGCCGGCGGCGGGGATCTGGTAGGCGATCTGCCGCTGCTCGCCGGGGTTGAGGCGGGTGTCGGCGGCGATGCGGGTCGCCTTGGGGGGCAGGGCCGGGTGGCCGGCGTCGTCCACGAGGCGGGTGGCCAGCATGGCCTGGGGGTCTTCCGTCGGGTTCGTGCGGTAGTTGCGCCACACCTCGTGGCCCAACGCGTCCACCGCGACCACCTCCAGATAGGCGCTACGGAACGGGGCGCCCGTGGGGAAGCCGTGGGGCAGGCGGTTGTGAAGAGAGACGTTTGCCGCCACCCCGTTCCCTTTCTTGCCGGCCGTCACCGTCAGGGTGACGCCGCGCCGCACCATGGCCGCGCTGTGGCCGCCGAGCATGGCGTGGTCGGTGATCCCGCGCACCCTCGGCATGTGGCACGACTGGCAGGTTGCGGCGCCGGCCGCCGCCGCGTACTCGTCGCCGGTGCGGCACAGGGGGACGCCCTGGGCGTTGTTGCGCCGCTCGTGACAGCCCATGCAGGCGCCGTTGCCGGTGAGGAGGGGGCCGTTCGCCGCCATGGGGAAGGGGTGCTTCTCCACACCCGCGCCGCCGCCGGTCGGTCCCTGAAGGTGGGTGGTGGAGCGCTCGTACGCCTGCATGCCGAGGCGCAGCGTGCCGTCGGGGGCGGTCACGCCCTTGAACCGCGTCAGGGTGTGGCAGGAGACGCAGGTCACTCCCTCCTGGTAGGCGGGGTCGGCGTCGACCCGGGTCTCACCGTCGATGGCGGCGGCCGGAACGTGACATTGCAGGCACACCGGGTAGCGTCCCCTCAGGGCGAGGCCGGCCACACGCGGGTCGCCCACTTCCTTGCGGTAGAACGCACCGTGGATGGGGTCCGTGAGGGGTGTGCTCTGGGCATGGAGCGAGGACCGCCACTGGCGATAGGTCTGCGGATGACACTCGGCGCACGCCTCCGCCGAGGTGCGGTGGATGGGCGGCGCGGGCGGCGCGGCGCCGGCGGGACATACCGGCAGCAAGCCCATGGCAACCAGAGCGAGCACGGCCAGGGTCGGTCGATGGGTCATCATCTGCGTCCTCCTGGGTTGAGCGGCCCCACGGGTCCGCGTACCGATTTCTACACCGCACCGGGGGATCGATCCACACCCGCGCCGAGAGTTGGATTCCGAGCCGCGGGGGATCGTGCATAATGCCCCCGTGGAAATCTCCTACACCGACTTCGCGGTCGTGGGCGGCGGTGTCGCGGGGTTGCGCGCGGCGATCACCCTGGCCGAGGGAGGCCAGGTGACGGTGCTCACCAAGGACGCCCTGCGCGAGGGGGCGACCGAGTATGCCCAGGGCGGCGTCGCCGTCGCCCTCGGGGAGGGTGACTCGCCCGCCGAGCACGGCCAGGACACCCTGGTGGCGGGGGCCGGCTACTGCAACCCGGCGAGCGTCGCGATCCTGGTCACGGAGGGCCCGGCGCGCATCGAGGAGCTGATCGAGTGGGGCATCCGGTTCGATCGCATCGGTGGCAAGCTCAACTTCACCAAGGAGGGTGCCCACCATCGCAAGCGCATCCTCCACGCCGGAGGCGACGCCACGGGTCGCGAGATCCTCGACACCCTGATCTCGCGGGTCCAGACCCTGGAAGGGGTGCGCCGCCTGCCCCACCACTACAGCCTCGGCCTGGTGATGGAGGAGGGCCGCTGCTGCGGCGTGTGGCTGGTGGACCAGACCAACGGCCGGGAACGGCTGCTCATCGCCCGGGCGGTGGTGCTGGCGACCGGCGGCATGGGCCAGCTCTACAAGTTCACCTCCAACCCCGCGGTCGCCACCGGCGACGGCCTGGCCATGGCCCACCGCGCCGGCGCCGAGCTGCGCGATCTGGAGTTCGTCCAGTTCCACCCCACCGCCCTGCGCGTGGCAGGGGTACCGACCTTCTTGATCAGCGAGGCGATGCGCGGCGAGGGCGGCGTCCTGCTCAACCGTGCGGGGGAGCGGTTCATGCTCGCCGTCCACCCGGACGCGGAGCTCGCCCCGCGGGACGTGGTGGCGCGGGCGATCTACGACGAGATGGCGCGCCAGGGGGGCGAGCCGGTGCTCCTCGACGTGCGCTCCCTGGGCGGCCACTTCCTGCCGGAACGCTTCCCGACGATCTTCGAGTTCTGCGCCTCCCACGGCCTCGACATCCGCAGCCAGCCGATCCCGGTGGCGCCGGCGGCCCACTTCATGATGGGCGGGGTGGCCGTGGACATCGACGGCGCGAGCACCGTCCCCGGACTCCATGCCTGCGGCGAGGTGGCGTGCACCCAGGTCCACGGCGCCAACCGCCTGGCCAGCAACTCGTTGCTGGAGGGGCTGGTCTTCGGCCACCGCACGGCTCGGGCGATCCTCGGTGCCGGTCCCACCATCCCCACCCTGCGCGACGTCCAGTTCTACGACACCCCGCGCCCGACCCGGCCCTACGACTACGTCGAGCGCCAGCGGCGGGCGCGGGAGATCATGTGGGAGTACGCCGGCATCCGGCGCACCGAGGAGGGGCTGCGCAAGGCCGACGCCCTGCTCACCGCCCTCACCCTCCCCTACCACCACTACCCGGCGGAGCGCCTGGCGGTGGAGACCGGCAACGCGCTCTCGGTGAGCCGCCTCATCGTCCAGGCCGCCCTGGCCCGCCCCGTCAGCCTCGGCTCCCACTACCGCGCCGACGCCGCGACGCCGTAGGGCGCGGTCCTATCGGCCGACCGCCGGCGAGACGTGGAACGGCGAGCAGGTCCACCATGCCCGGTCCACCGAACCGACGGCGCGGAGCGGGCGGTGGATCGCGCTGATATGGAGGGGGACGCCACGCGCCCCCCTCGCCCCCCGGCGCAGGTCCGGGTGGCTTCACCCCCCGTGGATGGCGGGCAGACGCCCGCCATCCAACCGTAGGTCGCGTCCCGCGACCTACGGTTTACGCCAGTAGCCCGTCTGCCGTCGCGA
>DASWII010000006.1:0-20169 GCA_036397755.1 Gemmatimonadales bacterium
GGTACGGGTCGGTCGCGCGCGCGCGTCGGATCTCGTGCTCGAAGGCGAGGGCTCCGAGGTCGCATCCAGCCGGCACCTGCGGTTGGTCCATCAGGACAACCGCTGGGCCATCGAAGATCTCGACAGTCGCAATGGGTCGTATGTCGATAACGTCCGACTGGCACCCCGCACGGTCCAGCCGCTGAGGGTGGGTGCGGTGATTCGGTGCGGAGAGCGTGGTCCCCGCCTGCGCGTGGAGTCGGTCGCCGCGGAAGACTTGGAGCGGACGGTGCTCGAGGCGCCGCCGGTGCAGCGGCTCATCCGGCCGTCGGACGCGACCGCCAAGATGGACGCGTTCGACGCGTCCAAGGGTCCGGTCGCCGCTCCGCCGCCCGCGCCCCCGAGGGCGCCATCGCCCCCACCTGCCGCCGCCCCTCCGCCGGTGCCGCACGTTCCGCCGCCGGCGACGGCGGAACCGGCCGCGCCAGCGGCGCCGGCGGTCTACATCGAGATGATCGAGGCGTTGAGTGGGCAGCCGTTCAAGGTGGAGGGCGGGCGGATTCGGGTGGGACGGGGGCGGGAGTGCGAGGTCCAGGTGATCGGCGCGGGTGATACGTCCGTGTCTCGCCTGCACGCCGAGATCCGGCTCAAGCCAGACGGGCGGGTGGTCGTCAAGGACGCGCAGAGTCGCAACGGGACGCTGCTCAACGGGAGCGCCATCACGGGTGAGCGTGAGATCAAGGGTGGCGACCGCATTCAGTTGGGCGAGGGGGGGCCGGAGCTACTGGTGTCGAAGATGCGCGTCCGGGGGCGGGACGAACCCGACGTTGCTCCATTGGACGAGCGCGACGGCAAGGCCGTGCCGAGTGGCGCGGGAGCAGGTCGGACGCCGCGCAGGAGCTTCGGCGGGAAGGGCGCCACCATGTTCTTCAACGACATGTTCCGGGAGTCGGAGCAGAAGGCGGCCAAGCGCGTACGAAGTGTGGTCTGGATCTCGGTGGGCGTGCTCATTATCGCCGTCGGCGTGCTCTATGTGGTTTCCGAGATGCGCGTGCGTCAGACGACCGCGGAGTTGCAACGGCAACAGCAGGAGACGATCGCGCAGGCGCAGGCCATCGCCGACTCGGTCCAGCAATCGGCGAATGCCGAGTACGCCCGGTTGCGTTCGGAGCTGGAACAGGCGCAGGGAAGCGCCGCGCCGGCGGTCATCGAGAGCCTGCGGTTGGCGGTGAGCGAGGCGCAGCAACGCACGTCGAGGTTGGAACTCGCGCTGCGCTCGGCGCAGGCGTCGCTCGATCAGCAGCTGGCCGCGGGCGACTCGATTCGGCGCGCGCGGCAGGAGGAACTGAATCAGTTGCGCGGCGAACTGCAGTCGGGGAGTTCGACGGGTCTGGCGGGACCCGCGCTCGACAGCATCCGGGCGGCTATCCGCGCGGCGGAAGATCGCGCCTCGGCCGCCGAAGCGCAGGTGCGAGCGGTGCGAGGAGCCAACCTGGCGGCCGTCTCGCAGGCGAACCAGGGCGCCATCGGGTTGGTCACGGCGTTCATGCCGGAGGGGATCTTCGACGGATCGGGTTTCGTGATCACGCCGTCAGGATACTTCGTGACCAACCGGCACGTGGTGTCGTCCCAGGGGCGGCCACCCGATTCCGTGTTCGTGACCATGGCGGATGAACAGCGGATGCGGCGGGCGGACATCGAGGTGGTGGGAACGGCCGGCGGCCCGGACATCGCCGTGCTCAAGATCCGCGGGTACACGGGCGCGCACGTGCCGAAAGTGGATTGGTCCGGGCAGCGGGTGCGGCAGGGAGAACCGGCGGCGATCATCGGCTTCCCGGCGGGCTTGAGTATGGCGCTCGACCGTTCTCGGACGGTGCGGACCTTTATGTCGGCGGGGATTTTCTCCAAGGTCACCGAGGACGGAATCAACTTCGACGGATTCACGACCGGCGGGTCCAGCGGCAGCCCGGTGTTCAACGCCGATGGAGAAGTCGTCGGCGTGCATCGTGCGGGGCTGAAAGAGGCCGTGGGGATGGGGTTTGCCGTCCGCATCGACCAGCTCGTGGCGCTTCTGCCCGCTGCGGCGAAGCGCGAACTCGGCCTGCCTTAGGGCGCGACGCGGCTGTCACGGCGCCACCTCGTGACGTGGGTCCATGGCGTCACGAAGGCCGTCACCCAGGAGATTGCATCCCAACACGGCGAGGACCACCGCCACCCCGGGGATCGTGGCCACCCATGGCGCGTTGACCAACGCGTCCCTGCCCGAGGCGATCATGTTGCCCCATGACGGGGCGGGGGCGGGGATACCCAAACCGAGAAACGCCAGGCCGGCCTCGAGCATGATCGCGTTGCCGACGCCGAGGGCCGCCGCGACCCCGATCGGTGTCAGCGCGTTGGGTAGGACGTGCCGCAGGACCAAGCGTGCCCGTCGTACTCCCGCCGCCCTGGCCGCTTCGACATAGGGTTGTGCCAGGGCGGATCGACTCGAGATGCGCGCGAGGCGTGCGACGGTCATCCAGCCGGTACCGCCGATCACGAGGACGACGATGCCCAGGCTTGGTTCCCACAGCGTGACGAGCGCGAGCAGCAGCACGAGGCGCGGCAGCGCCAGGGCGGCATCCGTGAGCGCCATCAGGGCGCGCTCCGCCCACCCGCCGAGGACGGCGGCACCGACGCCCACCGCGAGCCCGATACCGATGGCGACACCGACGGCGAGGAATCCCACGGCGACCGAAATCCGCGCGCCGTGCACGAGCCGAGCGAAGAGATCGCGGCCGAGTGCATCGGTACCGAGCCAGTGTCGCACGCCGTACACGTCGATCGACAGTGGTGCGAGGAACCGTGTGGCCACGACGTGCTGTTGTGCGGTCGGATCGATCGGCGCGATCCACGGCGCGATCAGCGCGGTGAGCGCGACCATGGCGAGGAGGATCGCGCCTGTGGCCGTGCGTCCATCCATGCGGAATCGCTTCACGCCGCCTCGCGCTGTCGCGGATCGACGGCGGCGGTCATGAGGTCCGCCAGCAAATTGCCCACGACCACGAGGACGGCGAACACCACGGTGGTCCCCATCACGACGGGGTAATCACGCGCCGTGACGGCGTTGACCATCACGCGCCCCATCCCCGGCCAGGCAAAGATGGTTTCGACGAACACGGTGCCGGACACCAGCGCCGGGAGCGACAGCCCGAGCAGGGTCACGATGGGGAGCAGGGCGTTGCGAAGGATGTGCCGACGTGCCACGAGCCGGCGTGGCAGGCCCTTGGCGCGTGCGGCGTGCACGAACGACATGTGCATCACGTCGCGCACCGATCCGCGCGCGTACCGTGCCAGCCCGGCGACACCGATCAGGGACAGAGTCGTCAGGGGGAGGATGAGGTGGCGCAGCCGATCGACGAGGCGACCCCAGTCGGAGTACAGATCGGCGTCGAGCGACGCGGCTCCCATGGCCGGAAACTGTAACCACGCCGGCCAGCCGCTGCGCGCCGCCGTGTAGCTGAACACGAGGACCAGCATGATCGCCAGCCAGTAGGCCGGCATCCCGTAGAACACGAGGGTTGCCACGGTGATGCCGGTATCGGCCCCCCGCCGACGGGTGAGGGCCTGGAATGCTCCCAACACCACACCGGCGGCGTATGTTACACCCAGGGAAAGGCCCGTCAGGAGTATGGTGAGGGGCAAAGCCCCACCGATGATGGCGACTACGGCCTGTTGGTCGGCGAGACTGGTGCCCCAATCGAGCGTGAGGAACGCGGCCAGCCACGTGACGTATTGCACGGCGAGAGGACGGTCGAGGCCAAGCACCGCGCGAGCGGTGGCCAGTTCTTCCGCGCCGGCGCCCGGACCGACCCAGAGCCGAGCGGGATCGCCGGGGGCGAAGTGGAGGAGGAGAAACGTCAACGTGACGATGCCGAACACGACCCCGGCACCGAGCACGAGACGGCGCACGGCATGGGCGAGCATGCACAAGACTCGCGCGGTGAGGCTCGGTGCGTCAAGCCTCGTGGCGCTCGCGGCGGGTGCCGCGTGCGCGCCCCCGTCGAGTCCCGCCAGGGAGCGGAGCGTCTTCTATGCTTCCGGCGCCGACCTGCAGTCGATCAATCCACTGTTGACGGTGCATCCACTCGCCAAGGCGGTGCAGAAACACCTGCTGTTCATCACGCTCGCCACGTATGACTCCGCGCTCGTTCCGATACCGCGGCTGGCGACGTGGCAATGGGATGATGCCCGCACCGTACTGACCTTCGCGCTCCGGGAGGACGTCCGGTGGCACGACGGCCGACCGGTGACCGCCGGGGACGTCGTCTGGACCTTGGCGATGGCCCGCGAGCCGGATGTCGGGTATCCGCGGTCCCGTGACCTGAAGGCCGTCCGTGCGATCGAGGCGCCGGACTCCCGCACGGTCGTCGTGCGCTTTGCCTCGGCCCAACCTACTTTTCCCGATGTGCTCACCGATCTCGCCATGCTTCCGGCCCACGGGTTCAGCGGGCTGACGCCGGCGGAAGTGCGTGCCGCACCCTTCAACGCCCGGCCAGTTGGGTGTGGTCCGTTCCGCTTCGTCGAGCACCGTACGAACGACCGGTGGGTGTTCGAGCGGGTCGAGACGTTCCCACGGGATCTCGGTGTGCCGCCCGTGGACCGTTTCGTGATCGCGGTCGTGGACGAACCGAGCACCAAGCTCGCGGCCCTCACGTCGGGTGAACTCGATTTCGCGGGGATCACGGCGGCGCACGCGAGCGTGGTCCGCGACGATCCACGCCTGCGCGTCGTCGAGTATCCGTTGCTGTTCGTGACCGGCATCTTCTGGAATACTCGGCGGCCGCCGTTCGACAGCGCGCCGCTGAGGCGCGCGCTGGGCATGGCTATCGACAAGCAGGCGCTCATGGAGGCGGCCGCGTACGGGTTCGGTGTGGTGGCGCATGGCCCGGTGCCCCCGGAGCATCCGTGGCACGCGGCGGTGGAGGCCGTGCCCTTCGATCCCGGCGCCGCCGCGGTGACGCTCGACAGCCTCGGTTGGTCTCCGGGAAAGGACGGCGTACGCGTCCGCGCCGGCGAACGACTGGCGTTCGACCTCCTCACGGTTGGGAGCGGCGATCTGGTGCTCGAGCAGATGGTGCAGTCGCAGCTCGCGGCGGTG
This sequence comes from Gemmatimonadales bacterium, assembly GCA_036397755.1. Taxonomy (GTDB): domain Bacteria; phylum Gemmatimonadota; class Gemmatimonadetes; order Gemmatimonadales; family GWC2-71-9; genus CAMYLY01. The sequence goes on from DASWII010000006.1 coordinate 5,117, forward strand.
GGCGTTGCCGCGCGACTGCGGCCGCTGGAGCTGTCCACGTTCTTGGCCATCGGCCAGTCGCCGGCGCGCGCGTTCGACGCGCTGTTGCTGGGCGTGCCCGGCGATCTGTCGCTCGGTTACGTGGGGGCGCTCTTCGGAGATCGGGGCGGTCCGCAGGACTACACCGGGTTCGCGTCCGGCGCGCTCGACGGGGCGTTTCAGCGAGTCGATGCCGCCGTGACCGAGGCGGAACTCGCCCAAGCCTGGACGGCCGCGCAGCGGGACATCGGTCGCGGCGATCCCGTCACCTGGTTGTACCATGCGCGTGGCGTGCAGGGCGTGAGCGCGCGCATCAGCGGCGCCACGCCGGATCTGCGCGGGGAACTCGCCAACCTCGTGTTCTGGCGTGTTGAGGCACTGGCGCGATGACGATCAGGGCGCGGGCGCCGATGCGAATCGACTTTGCCGGTGGTTGGACCGACGTCCCGGTGTTCGCCGACCGGGAGGGCGGGGCGGTGACGGCGGCCGCGGTGAACGTGTACGTGCACGTCGAGTGCCTGGTGGGTGGGGGCAAGATCAAGCTCGGGGCGGAGGATCTCGGGCAGCGGGTGACCCTCCAGGGCGCCGGACTCATCGCCTACGACGGCCAGCTGGATCTGCACAAGGCGGCGCTCAACATGCTGCCGGTCACGGGGGGGATCGAGGTGGTGACCCGGTCCGATGCACCGGCGGGCTCCGGTCTCGGTGCGTCGGGCGCGCTCGACGTGGCGTTGCTTGCCGCGTTGGCGCGCTGTCGCCGGGAGGACTTCAGCGCGGAAGAGCTCGCCGAATTGGGATACCAGCTGGAGGCGCGTGAGCTCGGCATGTTGGGGGGGCGGCAGGATCAGCTCTCCGCCGCCCTCGGTGGCTTTCACCACTTCGAGTTCGGTGAAAACGGGGTCGTACTGAGAGAGCTGGAGCTCGACGTGGAACAGATCGCCGATCTCGAGCGACACCTGGTGGTCGCGTACACCGCGCAGTCGCACTTCTCCTCCGCCACCCACGCCCAGGTCTGGTCGACCTACGACTCCGGTGACGCCCGTGTGACGGCGGCGCTGCGAGGTCTGCGTGCATTGGCGTCGCAGGCGTCCGCGGCGTTGGCCGATGGTGACTGGCGTGCGCTGGCGTCCATCCTGGACGAGAACTGGTCGCAGCAACAGAAGCTCCACGCCACTATCGCCACGCCCGGCATGAGACTAATCGAAACGGCGGCGCGACGAGCTGGTGCGTGGGGGGCCAAGGCCACCGGTGCCGGCGCCGGCGGATGCATGGTGTTTCTGGTGAGGCCGGACGATCGGGCAGCCGTGATCGGTGCGGTTGACGCCGCGGGCGGACGCGTGCTGGACGTGCGTTTCTCGCCTGTTGGGGTGGAGGCGTGGGCCGAGGAGGACGATGCTCTGGCCGGTGGCTGACGGGGCCGCCGCGCGCCGGCGTGCCGTCGATGTCACTCCCGATCTGCTCACGTTGGAGCGCAACCTCCGCCGGCGCCTCACCGAAGTGTTGGCGCGTGGCATCGTCGTTCCGCCTGACAAGGCTGCCTTGACACCCACGGGCGGGGTCTGCGCCGTGGACGGCGCGCGGCTCGAGTTCGATCCGTTCTCCCCTCGGAGTCACCGCTGTTCCGTCTGCGAGCGCCGCTTCGACGACGAAGTCCATTACCGGGCGTGGGTGGGGCGTTACCACCTGTGGTTGAGCGAGCGGGCGATCCATGCCGCGATGCTCGATGCCCTGCGAGCCGATCCTGAACTCCGCCGCGTCGCGCACGAGATTCTTGCAGCGTATGCCAGGATCTACCCGACCGTGCCCAATCGCGACAACGTGCTCGGCCCGACCAGGCTCTTCTTTTCTACGTACCTCGAGTCGATCTGGCTCCTCCAGCTCACGATCGCGGCACGGACGTTGGCGGAACCCGTCGAGGGCTTCGACGATCTCGTGCGCGGGTCCGCGGCACTCGTGCGGTCTTTCGACGAGGGCGGGTCCAACCGGCAGGTGTGGCACAACGCGGCGATGGCGGCGGCGGGAAGCTGGTTGAAAGATGAGGAATTGCTCGCGTGGAGCGTGGACGGTCCGCACGGGCTTCGCGCGCAGCTACGCCAGGCCGTGACGAGCGAGGGGTGCTGGTTTGAGGGAGAGAACTATCACTTCTTTGCACTGCGCGGGTTCCTGCTCGGCGCCGAGGTGCTGCGGAGTTGTGATATCGATCTCTATGCGGAGCCGGAAGCCGGTGCGACCCTGGCGGCCATGTACCGCGCTCCCCTCGCCACCGTGTTACCCGACTTCACGCTTCCGGCGCGCGGGGACGCGCCGTTCGGCGTCTCGCTGCTACAGCCCCGATTTGCCGAGTTGTGGGAGATCGGGCGCGCGCGCACCGGCGAGGGCCAGCTCGCGGAGGTGTTGGTGCGGCTGTACGACGTTGCCCTGCCAGATGCGCCCGACGAGGGCGTGAGCGACATCGCGGAGCAGGAACGCAATCGTGCGGCCGCGCGGGTGCGCCGGGATGGCCTGGGGTGGAAGGCTCTCGCGTGGATGCGTCCCGAGACGCCCTCCGCTGGGGAGACAGCCGCGAGCGACGCGCGGGTGCTGGACGGTGCGGGTGTCGTGGTCCTGCGCGCCGGCGAGCGCGCGGCAATGCTGGAGTGCGGTGGTCGCCCGGGCGGGCACGGCCACGCGGACATCCTGCATCTCTCGCTGTTCGATGGCGAGCACCGGCTGGCCGATTTTGGGACGGGCTCATACGTGCGGCCATCGCTGTACTGGTACCGCTCGACCTTGGCGCACAATGCCCCGGGTGTTGCGGGCCGCGGACAGCTCAGCCGATCCGGGCGGTGTACGGCGTTCGATCGGCGTGACGGCTGGACATGGTGCGTCGCCGTGGCGGACGGGCTGTTCGGACCCGGCACGGCCGCCCGGCGTACGGTAATCGTGGGCCCGAGCGTGCTCGTGGACGGCGTCGAGGTTGAAGGGCCCGAGGAGCTGCTGATCGACCTGCCGGTGCATCCCCTGTCAGGGGTGACGATCCCCACACCGTCCAGGCCGGTGGACCCGGAACCCGAGTGGGATGTGCACAGCGGATACGGAGGCGTTGTGTGGACCGGTGCAGTCGATGCGGGTGACATCGGTGGTCGCTGCGGGATGCTGCCGCGCAAGGGAGAGACGATCTTGGTGGGGGTCATGCCGGGTCCCCCCACGCTCACGTTCGCGGACGGTGAGCCATTGCCCTTCCTCGTGCGCCGCGCGCGCGGACCCGGCGGATGGTGGCAGTCGTACGCCCTCGGCGCCGACGGCCGGCCGGCGATGGATGTGGCCGGCGACGAGCTCGTGGTCCGCCTTGGCGGACGAACCACGCGATTTCGCTTTCACGACCACGCGGTCCGCATCCGGGACGGCGCGCGCACCGTGCGACTGGGTGGCGCGCGGCGGGCCGTGGGCGTGCCGGTGCGGGACGGCGCGCGTTGGACACCCGCGGCGAGCATCCCGTGTGTGCGGTTGCCCGCCGTGCCTGCTCCCGGAGTGTGGCGGGGTGTGGTCGATTCGACCGCGGTTGCTCAGCTCGGTCGGGAGAGTTATCGACGCTCGGAGGCGACGTATGACGAGACCAGCCAACCCGAAGCGAGCGTGGCGGTCTTTGCCGCGGGGCACGAGGTGGGTTTCGCGGTCGACGTGCGCACGCCGCACGTAAAGTGCTGGAGCGCGCCGGGGCCGGCGTCGCCGGACAACGAACCCGCGGAGATTCTCGTCGACGGCGTCCAGTGTTATCTCGATGTGGGAACGTGGCGCGGTGTGGTGGCCGTTCCCGCGGAGGACGGGTCGGTGCGCATTCGTGAAGTGGGTACGCGCCGCATCGGGCCGGCAGGCGTTCGCGGCGCGTGGTCGCGCACATCGCGGGGATACGCCATCGTGGTGACCGTCGAGGTGGGGCGGTCCGTGGAGCCTGGCGAGCAGGTGCCGGTGAATGTCGTGGTCAACACCACGGAGGCCGGGCGCGTGCGCCGGGCTGGGCAGCTGTGTCTCGCCGACGGCGGTGGCTGGGTCTATCTGCGCGGGGACCGGGAGTCGCGGCTGCGTGCGGCGGTTGCGGAGGTGGCATGAGCATTGTCGTCGTTTTGCATCAGTCACAAGATCTCGTGAACATTGCGGCCGTGGTGCGGGCGATGAAGAACTTTGGCTTCCGCGACCTCCGGCTCGTGGAGCCGGAAGAGTATGACGTGCATCGCATCGAGGGCATCGCGCACAACTCGTACGACGTGCTCGAGCGGGTGCGGATGTTCCCGACGTTGGACGAGGCGCTCGCCGACTGCATAGTCGTGGTCGGCCTCACCGCTCGGCAGCGCACCGCCAAGCGCAATGTCGTGCGTCCGCGTGACGTCGCCCCGTCCCTGGTGGAGCGGGCAGCCGCGGGAACGGTGGCCGTGGTGCTCGGCCCTGAAGACCGGGGCCTCTCCAACGCGGATCTCGACCGGTGCCATCAGAGCGTGGTGATTCCCACTTCACCGGAGTTCCCCTCGCTGAACCTCGCGCAGGCGTTTACGGTCATGGCGTATGAGCTGTACGTGGCCGCCGGGGTGAATGCCTTCAAGCCGCCCCGCCGCCGCGCCGAAGCGGCGCGTCAGGAGCAGCTCGAGCAGCTCTTCCGTGATGTGGAACGCACGCTGGACGTCATCGAGTTCTTCAAGACGCGGAATCCCGAGCCGATCATGCGGACCCTCCGCGAGGTAGCCCGCCGGCGCGCGCTGGATCGACGTGAGGTGAAGCTCCTGCGCGCCATGTGCCTGGAAGTGGTCCATTTTCTCGAGCGATCCAAGGCGTGATCATCCCAGGGTATTCCTCGACCGGGAGCAAGCGTCCCGAGGCGATGTTCGATGTCGCGGACGAGTACGTACCGCGCATGGTTCGCTCGCGCGGCGCCCGCGTGTGGGATTCGACAGGTCGCGAGTACCTCGACTTGACGATGGCGCTCGGCGCGGTGGCGCTGGGATACGGGCATCCCCGCGTCGTGGAGGCCGTCACGCAGGCGATGCGAGACGGTGCGGTGGGTGGCTTGGCTCCGCAGCTCGAGGTGGACGTCGCGGAGCGACTCGCGCGGGTGCTGCCCGGGGTGGAGGCCGTGCGGTTTCTCAAGACGGGCGCGGAGGCTGTCGCCGCCGCGGTGCGGATCGCGCGGGTGGCGACCGGGCGGGACCACGTGCTCGTCTGTGGATACCACGGATGGCTGGATTGGTGTGGCGACGCCGCCGGGGTGCCGGAGTCGACGCGGGCGCTCCGGACGCCGATCCCCTTCAACGACATCGACGCGCTCCGGCGCGCGCTCGTGGACGCGAATCCCGCGGCGGTGATCGTGGAGCCGGTGGTCGATGGGCCCCCGGACTTGGCGTGGCTTTTGGCCCTACGGGACGCGACGAGCCGGAGCGGATGCGTGCTGGTGTTCGACGAGATCAAGACGGCCTTGCGCGTGGCGGTCGGCGGGGTGGCGGAAGCGACGGGCGTCGTACCGGATCTCATGGTGGTGGGGAAGGCCCTGGGCAATGGGATGCCGATCGCCGCGGTGGGAGGTGGTCGTGCGATCATGGACGCCGCCGCGCGCACGTGGATCTCCTCGACGCTCGCGACCGAATGGGCGAGCCTGGCGGCGGCGCGCGCGGTGCTCGAGGTGTTCGCCGTGGAGCCGGTCGTCGAGCACCTTGCCGCGCAGGGACGGCGCCTGTTCGAGGGTCTGGACGGTCTCGCCGCCGCCGAGCCTTCACGGATGGTGGTGCGGGGGATTCCGCAGATGTGTTACCTGTCGTTCGCCGATCCGGCCGATGGCGGCGCCGTCGCGCGGTGGGCGGCCACACAGGGCTTACTCTTCAAACGCGCGGCGTACAATTTCGTGTCGTATGCCCATGCGGAGTCGGACGTGACCCGCTCGCTGGCGATTATCGCCCAGGCGCTCGAGGCAACGCGGCCATGTTGATCGACGTCCACGCCCATTTCTACACACCGCGGTGCGGGCGGGCGGACTGGGCCGAGATGAACGCGCGCCGCCTGGAAGCGGGCCGTGCGGTTGGGATCACGTTTCACGTCGCCTCCATCGTGGGGACCTACGGGCATCGCTCGCCCACCTACTTTCCCTCGCCCGCCGACGTCACACACGCGAACGAGGCCATGCGGGCGCTGGAGCGCGATCATCCGGCAGCCGTGCGGAGCTACTGTCTCGTCAATCCGAACTACACCGATCACGCGCTGGTGGAACTGGAGCGCGGGTTCGCGGCGGGCATGATCGGCATCAAGCTTGCGGCCAGCCGGCGCGCCTCGGATCCGCTGTTGGATCCGATCGCGGAGTTTGCGATCGCGCACGACCTGCCGATCCTGCACCACGTGTGGCAGCACCGGCGACGCGACTGGCCGGGGCAAGAGGCTTCGGACGCGGCGGAGCTCGCGGAGCTTGCGGCGCGCCACCCCCGCGCGAGAATCCTCCTCGCCCACTTGGGAGGCGGAGGTGACTGGGCGCACTCCCTGCGGGTGCTCGAGAGGAGCCCGAACATCTGGATCGACTTGTCGGGGAGCGGATGTGACGTGGACATGCTTCACGGCGCCCTGGAACGGCTTGGGGTGGCGCGATTGATGTGGGGGTGTGACGCCACGATCGGGATCGGGTGGGGCAAGCTCAGGTATCTGGAGTCGATCGTCCCAGACGCAGACGCCATCGAGGCGATCCGGTGGAGGAACGCGGCGCAGTGTTTTCCGCGAGGCGCGTTCGATGCTCGTTGACGTGGCCGCGTTCGTCGGGGCCTACCCGTACCGGCACCTGCGGCACGCCACGCCGGAGTGGTTGATCGCACAAATGGACCGGCTGGGGATCGACCGGGCCTGGGTAGGCGATGCCGGGGCGTTTCTGCTGCGGGATCCGGCGGAGGCCAATGCGACACTCTATGAGCGGGTGGCCGCCTTGGAGCGGCTGGCACCGGTCCCGACGGTGGCACTTGCGCAGGCGGGTTGGGAACGAGACATGGATGCGGCGGTCGCGCGCGGAGCGCCGGCCGTGCGGGTCTACCCGCAGTATGAGGGACTGACGGCGATGTCCCTGGAGGTTGCCGCTGGAGTGGCGGCCGCGGCGACGCGACGACTCCCGCTGATCGTCACGGTGCGATTCGAGGACCCGCGGCAGCGCCATCGGCTCGATACGGTCGGCGAGCCCGACGGCGCCCTGCTGCGCGCCATGGCGCGCGCGGATGCGCATGCGCGGATTCTGGTGAGCCACGCACCACGCGAACTCGTGGAAGAGGTGCATTTCGGTCTGACGCCCGACGAGGCACGGCGGGTTGTGTGGGATGTCGCCTGGGTGTGGGGCCCGCCGGAGGATCATCTCGCGCTCCTGTGGGAAACGGTGGGCGAGGAGCGGTTTGTGTTGGGTACGGGCATGCCGCTGCGTGTGCCGGACGCTACGCTGGCCAAACTCGAGCTGCTCGCGCCGGGATGGGCCGCCGTGCGCGCGCGGCTGAGCGCCAATCTCCAACGCTGGTTGGGCGCGCGGTAACTGCGGCCCGGGCTCGAAAGCCGGCGGTGGGGAGTGGGCTGCGACGGCTGGACCGGGCGAGGTTGTCTTGACGGGCCCGTCGAGTATTTTACTTGCGGTTTTCTGCGGGCGGCCGGGAATATCCCGGCAACAGCACCCCTCGGTTCGCCCCCGCAACTGTACGTGTCTTTCAGGAGCGGCCGTCTGCTCAGGCATGATGGGGCGACGAGCCGCGAAAGGACCCGATATGAAGTGGCGGGCGGTGCTCGTTGCGTCTCCGCTGATACTCGCCGCGCTCGCGGCCGCCGTCCTCATCGGACGCGCGGGTGTGGCGCCGGCTCAGCAGGCGCTAGCCGATACCACCGCGTACGAAGCCCCGGTCGACGTCGACACGGCCGGTCTGCCTGGTCCGGTACAACCGGTGTTCTACCGGCACGACGTGCATGCCGGGCAATACGAAATGGATTGTCGCTATTGCCACTTCGCCGCCGAAGTGAGCAGTAGCCCGGGCCTGCCCACCGTCTCCACCTGCATGGGCTGCCACCTGCTTGCCGGACTCGCGAACCCCGAAGTGCAGAAACTGCGGCAGGCGTGGAACGAGCAACGCCCGATCGAGTGGGTCGAAGTGCACAAACTCGCGCAGTTCGTGCGCTTCCCGCACCACCGGCACGTGAACTCCGAGAAGGGGGTCTTCGAGAACAAGACCACGACGCAGATCTGTGAGGAATGCCACGGGCCGGTCACGCGGATGCCGCAGGTTTATCAGTATGCCTCGCTCAAGATGGGCTGGTGTGTCACATGCCATCGCCAGAGCGAAGCGAGCACGGACTGCACGGCGTGTCATTACTGACGACGGGAGCGACATGACCGACGGCATGGACCGCAGGCGGTTCCTCAAGGTGCTTGGTGTCACCGGTGGTGGCGCCGCGGCTCTGTCAGGCTGCTCGGCCGACAGCGCCGAGAAGCTCATTCCGTATCTTGTGCCTCCGGAAAACCAAATCCCCGGGATCGCGACCTGGTATGCCACCACATGCCGCGAGTGCTCGGCGGGATGTGGGCTGCACGTACGCGTGCGCGAGGGCCGCGCGGTGAAGGTGGAAGGGAACCCCGACCATCCCATCAACCAAGGCAAGCTCTGCGCGCGTGGTCAGGCGTCCCTGCAAGGACTGTATAACCCGGACCGCGTGCGGTCTCCCATGGTCCGCGGCGCGGACGGGACGTTCCAGGAGATCTCGTGGGACGATGCCATCGCGCGGATCGTCACGGCGCTGCAAGCGGAGCCGGGCGACCGCGTTCGGTTCCTCACGGGTCACGAATCGGGGAGCTTCGATCGACTGGTCGACGCGTTCATGGCCAGGCTCGGGTCGGTGGGCCGCGTGTCGTTCGAGCCGTTCGGCTACGAGGGTATTCGACAGGGGTGCCGTATCGCGTTCGGTGTGGATGTCGTGCCGCAGTACGACCTGAGCGCTGCGGAGTACATCATCTCGTTCGGCGCGGACTTCCTCGAGACGTGGATGAGTCCGGTCGAACACACCCGCGGGTTCGTGCGGAGTCACGCCTTCGCGGACGGCCGGATGGGGCGGTATGTCCACGTCGAACCCCGCATGAGCATGACCGGGATGAACGCGGACGAGTGGGTGGCGCCGCGACCCGGAACCGAAGCGCTGGTGGCCTTGGCGATGGCCCATGTCATCGCCAGCGAAGGACTCGGTAGTCCGCCGCCCGACGCGGCGCGCGCGCGCGCCGCGCTGGAACCCCACGCACCTGCCGCCGTGGCTGAGGCGTGCGGGGTGCCTGCGGAGACGATCGAGCGGCTTGCGCGGGAATTCGCAGCCGTACCGAGCGTGGCGTTGCCGGGCGGCGTGGGAAGCCAGCACGAACAGGCGCATATAACCGCCGCCGCCGCGAACGTGCTGAACTACGTGGCCGGCAACGTGGGTCGTTCCGTGTTCCTGCCCGCCCAGGGCGCCCAGCGGGTGGGCAGCTATGCCGACCTGCTGGCGCTGACGTCGGCGATGGAGACCGGCGCGGTCGGCGTCCTGTTCGTGCATGGCAGCAACCCGGCGCACGGGTGCCCGGCCGGCGAACGGTGGGTAGCGGCGATGGAGCGCGTCGGTCTCACGGTGAGCTTCAGCCGATTCATGGACGAGACGGCGGTCCACGCCGATCTCGTGCTCCCCGACCACGATCCGCTCGAGCAGTGGAACGATCATGAGCCGCGCCCCGGCATGGCGACGCTGGTGCAGCCCATCATGCGCCCGCTCTTCGACACGCGGCAGACGGGCGATGTGCTGCTCGCGGTTGCGCGCGGGCTGGGTGGGTCGTTGGGCTCGGCGCTGTCGGCGGCGACGTACAAGGACCACGTCCAGGACTCCTGGCGGGAACGGCAGCAGAGGCTCGGTGACCGGCGCGCGTTCGAGGGCTTCTGGGACGAGGCGCTGCGGCGCGGCGGCGCGTGGCAGCGCGGCGCGCTCCAGAGTGTGCGCCTCGCACCGTCCGTGATGCAGTTGGCGACGCCGGGACCATGGCCCGCCGTGGGCGACCTGGCCGTGCTGGTCTATCCGTCATCCGCGCTGTACGACGGACGTGGAGCCAACCGCCCGTGGCTTCAGGAGCTTGCGGATCCGGTGAGCAAGATCGCGTGGAGCACTTGGGTGGAGGTGCATCCGGAGACCGCCGCCGAGCGAGGGCTCCATGAAGGAGACATCGTCCGGCTGACGACGGAGTACGGCTCGGTCGAGGTGCCCGTGTTCCTGTACCCGGGAATCCGAGCTGACACCGTCGCTATCCCGCTGGGGCAGGGGCATACCGAGTTCGGGCGCTACGCCGCGGGGCACGGAGCGAACGCGTTCCGACTGCTGCGTCCCGAGCCGACGGACTTCGGCGGGATCGGATTTCTCGCGAGTGGGACGCTCGAAGCGACGGATGGACATGAGCGCCTTGCGACCAATGTCGGCAAACCCCGCCAGATGGGCCGCGGGATCGCCCAGGCCGTGACGCTTGCGGCGCTGAGCGACGGCCGCGTCGAAGCGGAGCACGGTGAGCACGCGGCCCCGATTCCCGAGAAGATCGAGCACGTGCTGGACCAGTGGCAGGAGGCGCAGTACGCGGAGCAGGAACGGGGCGACTACGCCGGCGACCAGCCGCGTTGGGGACTGTCGATCGATCTGTCGCGCTGTACGGGGTGCAGTGCGTGCGTGACGGCGTGTCATGCGGAGAACAACATCCCGCACGTTGGGGCTGAGTTGGTCCGTCGCGGCCGTGAGATGTCATGGCTGCGAATCGAACGTTACTTCGAGGGTGGCGAGCACGGAGAGCCCTTCGAGGCTCGCGTCGTTCCCATGACCTGCCAGCAGTGCTCCAATGCGCCCTGCGAGCCGGTCTGTCCGGTGTTCGCGGCCTACCATACGCCCGACGGATTGAACGGGCAGGTGTACAATCGGTGCGTCGGCACGCGCTACTGCTCGAACAACTGCCCCTACAAGGTTCGCTATTTCAACTGGTTCGAATACATGGATCCGGCCTACCCGATGTACGCGTGGCCGGAACCGCTCAATTGGCAGCTCAATCCGGACGTGACGGTGCGGTCCAAAGGCGTCATGGAGAAATGTACGTTCTGCGTGCAGCGGATCCGCGACAAGCAGCACTTGGCGACGCTCGAGGACCGCGAATTGCGCGACGGCGAGATTCGCACCGCGTGCGAGCAGACCTGTCCGGCGGACGCGATCGTGTTCGGAGACCTCAACGACCCGACGTCACGGGTGAGTCGGCTCGCGGCCGAGGAACGCGGCTATCACGTGTTGGAAAGCCTCAATACGCGGCCGGCGATCACGTACCTGAAGAAGGTGCGCAACGTGGTGGAGGCGTAACGATGGCGACCGTGGTCCAGCCGGAGCCGGTGGCGCCGCCCACCTATCACGACGTCACGCGCGATGTCGCCGCCACGATCGGCCATCCGTCGCGCGGGTATTTCGTCCTGCTCGGCATCGTGCTCGTCGTGTTGGCGATTGGGGCGAGCGCGCTGCTGTACCAGATCCGTACGGGGTTGGGGGTCGCCGGCTACACGCCCCCGATCATGTGGGGCGCGTACATCACGACGTTCGTGTTCTGGGTCGGTATCGCGCACTCGGGAACGCTCATCTCCGCTATCCTGTACCTGTTCCGCTCGGCGTGGCGCACCGCGGTATACCGCACTGCCGAGGCGATGACTGTATTTGCCGTACTGACCGCCGGCCTGTTCCCGCTCATTCACGTCGGTCGGATCTGGTACGCCTACTGGCTCTTCCCGTATCCCAACCAGCGACAGCTCTGGGTCAACTTCAAGTCGCCCCTGGTGTTCGACGTCTTTGCGGTCTCGACCTACCTGACGGTCAGCACGTTGTTCCTCATTGTCGGCTTGATCCCGGACCTCGCCGCTTTGCGCGAGCAGGCCACCGGGTGGCGCCGCAAGCTGTACGAGATCACGTCGTTGGGATGGCAGGGCACGGATCAGCAGTGGCGCCACTACACGCGCGCGTACCTCTACCTCGCTGCGCTGGCCACACCGCTCGTGTTGTCCGTGCACAGCGTCGTGTCGTGGGACTTCGCGGTGTCCATCGTGCCGGGTTGGCATGCGACCATCTTCGCCCCGTATTTCGTGGCGGGGGCCATCTACTCGGGCGTGGCCATGGTCATCACGCTCATGGTGCCGCTTCGCAAGGTGTTCAAGATGGAGCGGTACGTCACCGTCGAACATTTCGAGAACCTGTCGAAGCTGCTGCTGCTGACCGGCATGATCGTCGCGTACGCCTACGGCACCGAGTACTTCATCGCGTGGTACAGCGGCAACCCGTTCGAGCAGGCGTCATTCTACAATCGGGCGTTCGGCGATTATTGGTGGGCGACCTGGACCATGATCCTCTGCAACGGGTTCCTCCCGCTGTTCCTGTTCTTCCGGAAGGTGCGGCGGAGCATTCCCGCGCTGTTCGTATTGTCGTTGTTCGTGAACCTGGGCATGTGGTTCGAGCGGTTCGTGATCATTGTGGTATCACTCTCCTTCGAGTACGAGCCGTACGCCATGGGGCACTACACGCCGACGTGGGTGGAGTGGGCGATTCTCGCGGGGAGTTTCGCGTGGTTCTTCATGTGGTTCCTGCTGTTCGCGAAGAACTTCCCCACGGTCTCCATCACCGAGGTCAAGGAAATCATCCCGATGCCGCGCAAGGAGCGGGCACACGCATGAGTGCTCATCCCAGCGGACTGCTCGCGGCCTATCGGCACGTGGATGCGGCGGCCGGCGCGATTCGGTCGTTGAAGCACATGGGGTACGTCGATTTCACCGTGTACACGCCGGTGCCGAACCACGAGATCGCGGATGCGGTGGGACATCCGGTGAGCCCCGTGCGGCTCTGGACGTTGCTCGGCGGACTCACGGGATGCGTGACCGGATTCGGCATGTCGATGTGGATGTCGTACGACTGGCCCCTCGTGGTCGGTGGGAAACCGATCGGCTCGTGGATCCCTTACGTGGTCATCGCGTTCGAGTTGACCGTGTTGTTCGGGGCCGGCGCCACGATCCTGGGGCTGCTGTACCACAGTTGGCGCTCACGGCGGCCGGCGGCCTTCGACGGCCGGTTCACGGACGATATGATCGGCATTTTCGTGCCCTGTCCGGTCGAGCGCCGCCCGGCGGTGGAGGAGTTGTTGCGTTCGTCGGGTGCGGAGGAGGTGCGAGTTGAGTCGTAAGATCGGATTCGCCGTCTTGCTCGCCGTCCTTGGGTCCGGATGCACGCGCGAACAGTGGCACCGGTTCCCGAGCCCCGATGACGTCGTCGCGGCGATTCCGTGGTTCGCGGTCATGAAGACGGGGCCCGCGATACGGCCGTACAAGATGCCCCTGATGCCGCCCGAGGGAGCGGTGCCGATCGGGGGCGTCGAACGCGTCCCCGTGGCCACGCCGCAGAACCTGGCGTTCCTGAATGCCATGACCAATCCGGTGCAGCGCACGGCGGCGTCGCTCGAGCGCGGGCGGAATCGCTACGAGATCTACTGCGTGCCGTGCCACGGCGAGACCGGCCGCGGTGACGGTCCCGTGGCGCCGTCGCTGGCCAACGCCGTCCGCAACCTCACCGATTCGACACAAGCGCGGCGATCCGACGGCTGGATCTACAGCGTGTTCAGAAACGGTTTCGGGTTGATGCCGGAGTACGGCAGTAAGCTGACCGCCGAGGATCGCTGGAGCATCGTGCACTACGTGCGGCAGCTTCAGGGGACGGCCCAATGAGTGGACTCGACGCACATCAGGAGGTCTTCAGGCGCGGCGCGCACGCTCCGGCGGGAGCCTTCCTGGCCGTTGGAGCGGTCCTTGGCGTGGCAGGATTCGGGTTCTTCGCCATGCTGGCTCTGGGTGACGACCCGGACCGCGCCTGGCGCATGTTCCTCGTCAACTTCCTGTTCTTCACGGGGCTGTCGGTGGCCGGCGTCCTCTTCTCGGCGATCCAGACGATCACCGAGGGACGGTGGGCCGGGCCGATCGTTCGTTTCGCGGAGGCGGCGGTGGCGTTCCTGCCGGCATCGTTGTTCTGCTTCCTGATTCTGTTTCTGGGCCGGCACCATCTGTTCCCGTGGATCGAGCACCCGACGCCCGCACGAGGACCGTGGCTGACCACGCCATGGGTGTTCTGGCGCGACCTGGCGGCCCTCCTCGTGTTGTTCGCGACCGCGGCGGCGTTCGTCGTCAACAATTTGAAACCCGATCTGCTCGCGCTACGCGAGCACGTGACCGGGGCCCGCGGCGAGATGTACGATCGGTTGCTGGGTGGATACGACGGCTCGGACGCCGCACGGGAAGCGCTCGAACGCCGCGCGGGCCGCCTGGCACCGGCCCTGGTGCTCGTGTATGCCTATATGATGACGATCCTCGGTTTCGATCTCATCATGTCGCTGGCACCCTACTGGATCAGCACTCTCTTCGGCGCCTTCTTCTTCATGGGCGCCTTCCTGACCGGCCTCACGATGCTGGCGCTGATGATGGTCTATTGGCGCGCCAAGCTCGACATGCGCGTCCTCATCGGCCGCCAGCAGTTCCACGATTTGGGGAAGTTGATCTTCGGCTTCTCCGTGTTCTGGGCGTACCTCATGTACAGTCAGTTGCTGGTGATCTGGTACGGTAACCTGCGCGAGGAGACGGCGTTCGTGTTCTGGCGCTTGTGGGGTGACTGGCGTCCGCTGGCGATCCTGGTCGGTCTCATGGTGTTCTTGATCCCGTTCTGGGGACTGATCTGGGTGAAGGCCAAGATCACGCCGGCCATGTTCACGGTGTTCGTCGCCATTTCCTTCGTGGGCGTGTGGCTCGAGCGCTACCTCCTTGTGCAACCCTCGCTCACGGATCAGCCGGTGTTCGGGCTCCCGGAAGTGGGTGTCACCGCCGGGTTCTTGGGGCTGTTCCTCCTGGCGTACGGGCTGTTCGCGCGCACGTTCCCGATGGTGAGTCCGCGGATGGTCGCGCGCACCCTGGAGGCCGTGCACCACTGAGGCGCGTTTCGTTCGCCTACTCACCGGAGGG
>DASWII010000007.1:0-60442 GCA_036397755.1 Gemmatimonadales bacterium
GGACCCACAAGGTGGTGTTGAATGGGGCGGGGGGGCAGACGCTCGAGATGGAGAACGGCGGCAGTGCGCTGTCGCACTTCCAAGAGTTCGAGATCGCGAACACGTCCGGCGACTCGGTCATCCTGAGCGGCACTCCCTACGTGCTGGGGGATCTAGGGCTCGCAAGGGACGTTGGCGGCGCCGGTAGCCTCGCTGTCGAGGGTCAGCTCTTGGCAGGTGCCGGCCTGCAGCAGCGGATCGCACTGGCAGCGCTGAACATGACCGGTGTGAGCGCACAAAACCTCATCCTCGACAACACGCCAACGACAATTGGCAACGGCTCGGTCGATGCATTTGATGGCGTGCAATTCGTGAACTTCCCGACCACGGCGACCCAGCTCACCGTAAACCGACCGTCCGGCAACCTGACGTTTACGAATCTGTCGTTCGGCGGGCTCGTCGGCGGGGACGCTGGCTTCTACGTCGACGTGACCGATACGGATCAGGGCGATGGGCAAACACTCACAATCGACCTCGATGGGGCTACCCCGGTAGACGGCGCCTCGTTCACCGCTACTAACGGCGCGATCGTCAACTGGAACGCGAGTGGCGGGTTTGGCTCTCCGGCAGAGCTGTTCTTCTCGTCACCGCCGACGAACACCACTGGCGGGGCGGTCATGGCGCCGGTTGAGATCACGGTCCTGGACAGCGCCACGAATGTCGTGACGAGCTTTGGCGGCGATGTCTCCGTCTCCCTCTCCGCCAACCCGGCGGGTGGTACGCTCAGTGGTACGACGACGAGGGCCGCCGCGAGTGGTGTCGCGACGTTCGACGACCTTTCCATCGACAAGGCTGGTGTGGGATACCGACTTGCCGCGACGTCCGCGGTAGACGCGACGAGCGGCCCCTTTGATGTCTCTGTCGGTCCGGCGGATTCTCTCCTGCTTGTCAGCGGTCAGGGACAGAGCGGCACGCCGAGTATGGCACTACCGGAGTCACTCGTGGTCCAGGTCGTCGACGCCGGTGGTAACCCCGTGAGCGGAATCAATGTGACGTGGACCGCGACGGTGGGCGGTGGGTTGGTTTCCCCAGGCATCGTGCCGACCGATGCGGACGGCCTCGCGAAGGCTCGATGGACACTGGGTCCGACTGGCGTCGACACAGCCACGGCATCATCGAGCGGGCTCGTCGGGTCACCGGTGGTCTTCACCGCCTCGACTCCGCCGGTTGCTCCAACACTCGTTGCTCCGTCCGATGGCGCCACCGACCAGAACACGCGACCCACACTGTCGTGGACAGGCTCGCCCGGCGTGATCGCGTACCATCTCCAGGTGTCGCTGAGTCCCTCGTTTTCGACTACGGTGTTCGATGACACCACGATCACCGCCACGACGAGCCAGGTAGGCCCGCTGCAGAACAGCCAGGCGCATTACTGGCGCGTGAGGGCGAAGAACACCGTGGGTTGGAGTTCGCATTCGGCGACGTTCAGTCTCACCACTCACCCCACTCCCACAGTGGACACGATGTCCATCAGGGGTTCCTTCACTTCTCCGGGGAGCAGGCCGGAGGGCCTGGCTTGGGACGGAACGAACCTGTGGATGATCGATAACCTCCAGAACGTCTTCAAGATGGACACGTTGGGCAACGTGCTCGCGCAGTTCACCGCGCCCGGCTTCCCCGACTACGACCTCTCCTGGGACGGCACGGGTCTCTGGATCGGCGGCGGGTCGCTGGGTTCCGGCAAGCACATGAAGGTGGACACCCTGGGCACGAAACTCGATTCACTCTTGGTCGGACATTGGGCGTTGAGTGGGTTCGAGTGGGACGGGAAGTTCTTCTGGATCAGCGACTACAATTCGTCGCTGGTGTACAAGCATGCGCGCGACGGAACGGCGCTGCTCAACTTCAGCGTCGATGTCACCAAGGCCCGGCCGAACACGCTGTCCTACGACGGCCTCAATCTTTGGATCGGGAGCCCCGGCAGCTTCGTCAACAAGTACTCGACTTCGGGCCAGCTCCTCGCGAGTCTCAGCGTGAGTGCGCTGGGCATCACGTCCACCGCAGCGGCGGTCGTGGCCTGGGACGGCGAGAGCCTGTGGTACGCGAAGACGGACCAATTCACCATCTATCGATTGAGCGTACCATAGCTTCCTCCTCCGTGGATTGCAGGGCCCAGATCCTCGCGGCTTGCGATGCCGCCGGACGCATATTGAGAACGCGCACATGACGCGGCCAACGTTCCGGGTGGGCGAAACGGAGCGATCACCTGGATCGACGGGACCGGGAACCTGTGGCTGTTCGGCGGGACGGGCCTGGATGCCGCAGGAACTGGCGGCAGTCTAAACGACCTGTGGCGGTTCGGGAACTAAAGAAACGCATCGGCGCGTCAGAACGAGACAGCAGGCAGCAGACTCGCGGTTCGTCAGCCGCAACACGTATCACGCCCGAAGACGCCGCGTTTCTTCGCGGCTGAGGCCGCCGTGTGCGACGTTACTCGCGACTCACGCGCCGAACAACTCCTCCAAGTCGATCTCCAACGGGGCCGCGTCATCGGCGACCGCCCATCGCAGCACGTCCGTGACGATGTGGGGTCGTTCGTCCTCCGGACGCCATACTTCGACGAGGTCGGCGTTGGCATCGACGACCCAATACGTTCCGACCCCTCGCTGTTGGTACAGGCGGCGCTTGGTCACGCGATCGTGACGGCTCGAACTCGGAGACACGACCTCCACGGCGAGGAGCAGTGTTCGAATGCTCTGCCACTTCGTGTCACGATCAGTCACCTCGGCGGCCGCCACCACGAACACGTCCGGCTGCACGAGGTCTTCGTCGCTGCCCCACGTGATGTCGGCAGGGGAAAGGAGCACTTTGCCTTTGTCGGCGTGGACTCGGAGGTAGGCGTGCAACCGCGCATAAAGCTCTCCGAGAATCTCCTGATGCCGAAAGCGCGGTGACGGCGTCACCAGCAATTCTCCGTGCACCAGCTCGTAGCGATTCCCGTCTGATGGGAACGCGAGCACCTCGTCCACCGTGTATCGGCGTGCCAGATCGGGCATGGCCATACTATGCGACCTCCTCGGCCGAGTGAGCAAGACCTGAACAGGCATCAAGATGCGTCCTTACCCTGCCGGCGAGGTCACCAAACGCACGCATGGCGGATCATTTCGATGATGGTTCGCCGCTGAAGCCGCCGGCTCGAGCGAAGGCGCGAGAATGGGCGGAGCGTCTGGAGCGCGTCGCGGCCCTAGCCAGCCCGAAGTCCCACGTCATCTCTCAGCTCCAACATGTTGCAGATCATGCAGTTGCGACCTTCATGGCTGTATCCCGGCTCGCCAGGATGGCGGGCTGGCGGCGCGCCGGCGTGGACGGACGCGGCGAGCCTCCTCACCGGGGTATGGCTGAATCGCTGCCAACCGCAGCTAAGTTCGCGCGAGTCGGCGATTTGACGGCTTGACTCTCGCGTGATCACCGTCTACAATTCTGTGCTCCCCAAGACTCTTTTTTTTGAGGGGCACATACCGCCGCGGATGGTCGTAGTGGACGCGGAGCGAGTCAGATTCGCGTTCTGCTGCGGCATGGTTCGCGGCCGTTCATTCGTGTCTGCTCTTTGACAACTGATGGTCGAGAGGATGGAGGAGAGTGCGGCCCCGATGATCGCGTGACCGTCGGAACGGTTACGCAGCAGGGGTTTCAATTTCCGATTTTTGTGATTCTGACGACAGAACGTCGTTCGAACATGAGCTTGATAGAACTTTCTTTCGGAGAGTTTGATCCTGGCTCAGGACGAACGCTGGCGGCGTGCCTAACACATGCAAGTCGTACGAATGCAGTGGAGCTTGCTCTGCTGCGTGAGTGGCGAACGGGTGCGGAACACGTGAGCAACCTACCCTTTGGCGGGGGATAGCCGGCCTAACGGCCGGGTAATACCGCGTACGACCTCGGATCCGCATGGACCTGAGGTGAAAGCGGCCGCAAGGTCGCGCCGGAGGAGGGGCTCGCGCCCTATCAGCTTGTTGGCGGGGTAACGGCCCACCAAGGCTACGACGGGTAGCTGGTCTGAGAGGATGATCAGCCACATTGGGACTGAGATACGGCCCAGACTCCTACGGGAGGCAGCAGTGGGGAATATTGCGCAATGGCCGCAAGGCTGACGCAGCGACGCCGCGTGTGGGATGAAGGCCTTCGGGTTGTAAACCACTGTCAGGAGGGACGAATACTCGGCTTCGAATAGGGGACCGAGGGTGACGGTACCTCCACAGGAAGCACCGGCTAACTCCGTGCCAGCAGCCGCGGTAATACGGAGGGTGCAAGCGTTGTCCGGAATCACTGGGCGTAAAGCGCACGTAGGCGGCCGTGTAAGTCACCTGTGAAATCCCGGGGCTCAACTCCGGACCTGCAGGTGATACTGCACAGCTAGAGCTCGGTAGAGGCGAGTGGAATTCCCGGTGTAGCGGTGGAATGCGTAGATATCGGGAAGAACACCAGTGGCGAAGGCGGCTCGCTGGGCCGTTGCTGACGCTGAGGTGCGAAAGCGTGGGGAGCAAACAGGATTAGATACCCTGGTAGTCCACGCCGTAAACGATGGGCACTAGGCGGCGGGGGGAGCGACCCTCTCGGTGCCGCAGCTAACGCGGTAAGTGCCCCGCCTGGGAAGTACGGCCGCAAGGCTGAAACTCAAAGGAATTGACGGGGGCCCGCACAAGCGGTGGAGCATGTGGTTTAATTCGATGCAACGCGAAGAACCTTACCTGGGCTTGACATGCACGGGAAAGCCGGTGGAAACATCGGTCCCTCTTCGGAGTCCGTGCACAGGTGCTGCATGGCTGTCGTCAGCTCGTGTCGTGAGATGTTGGGTTAAGTCCCGCAACGAGCGCAACCCTCGCTCCTAGTTGCCAGCGGTTCGGCCGGGGACTCTAGGGGGACTGCCGGTGTCAAACCGGAGGAAGGTGGGGATGACGTCAAGTCATCATGGCCCTTACGCCCAGGGCTACACACGTGCTACAATGGCCGGTACAGAGCGTCGCCAACTCGCAAGAGCTCGCTAATCGCAAAAAGCCGGTCTAAGTTCGGATTGTAGTCTGCAACTCGACTGCATGAAGCCGGAATCGCTAGTAATCGCGGATCAGCTACGCCGCGGTGAATACGTTCCCGGGCCTTGTACACACCGCCCGTCACGCCATGGAAGCTGGGGGGACCCGAAGCCGGTGGGCTAACCGCAAGGAGGCAGCCGTCCAAGGTCAATTCAGTGACTGGGGCGAAGTCGTAACAAGGTAGCCGTAGGGGAACCTGCGGCTGGATCACCTCCTTTCTGGAGATACCGAGTAGGGCCGCCGAGCATCGCGGATCACGAAAGGTTCTCTGTCGCCCGCACTTTCCTCTTCTCTCGATCATTGGTCACAGATAATGCTGTAGAACTCTGTGGCGCTCTTTGACAACTGATGGTTATGTGGATGGTGCTTGTAGTAGGGTGTTGGAATCACACTAGAAGCGCGTACGAGTTGCCTCATAGATTTGTGAGATCAAGCAACAAAGGGCGCACGGTGGATGCCTTGGCACCGAGAGGCGATGAAGGACGTGGTAAGCTGCGATAAGCCTGGGGGAGCTGCACACAAGCGTTGATCCCAGGATGTCCGAATGGGGAAACCCGGCGTGGGGCAACCTGCGTCACCTCGTCAAGAGGGGCGAACCCGGGGAACTGAAACATCTCAGTACCCGGAGGAAGAGAAAGCAACCGCGATTCCCTAAGTAGCGGCGAGCGAACGGGGATCAGCCTAAACCGGTCGGGCTTGCTCGATCGGGGTTGTGGGACCGCAACATGGGAGCACGAGACCAAGCCGAAACGGTCTGGAACGACCTGCCAGAGACGGTGATAGCCCGGTACGCATACGTCTACGGCCCCTAGCGGGATCCCGAGTACCGTGGGACACGAGAAATCCTGCGGGAAACTGGGGGGACCACCCTCCAAGGCTAAATACTCCTCGGTGACCGATAGTGCACTAGTACCGTGAGGGAAAGGTGAAAAGAACGCCAGGTGGCGAGTGAAAGAGAACCTGAAACCGTGTGCCTACAAGCGGTCGGAGGGAGCAGGTACCTTCGGGTGCATGTCTCCTGACGGCGTGCCTTTTGCATTATGATCCGGCGAGTTGCTCGTCAGCAGCAGGTTAAGGCCTTGAGGGCCGGAGCCGTAGCGAAAGCGAGTCTGAATAGGGCGTTATGTTGCTGGCGGCAGACCCGAAGCCGTGGCGATCTACCCTTGGGCAGGTTGAAGCGGCCGTAACAGGTCGTGGAGGACCGAACCGTTGTGGGTTGAAAACCGCTCGGATGACCTGAGGGTAGGGGTGAAAGGCCAATCAAGCTCGGAGATAGCTGGTTCTCCCCGAAACGTATTGTGGTACGGCCTCTGGAATTGAGTCTACAGGAGGTAGAGCACTGGATGGGCTCGGGCGGCCTAGCCGTACCTCCCCCAACCAAACTCCGAATGCCTGTTAGATGCTGCCAGGGAGACAGTCGGCCTGCGATAATGTGGGCTGGCGAGAGGGAAAGAACCCAGATCGCCTGCTAAGGCCCCGAAGTGACGGCTCAGTGTAGCGAAGGATGTGGACATGCTGAGACAACTGGGAGGTTGGCTTAGAAGCAGCCATTCCTTTAAAGAGTGCGTAATAGCTCACCAGTCCAGCGTGGCCGCGCCGAGAATGGTCGGGACTTATAAGCCGTCCGCCGAAGCAGCGAACTTCGTGCTCTGCACGAAGTGGTAGGGGAGCGTTCCCAGAGCGTCGAAGCCGGGGCGAGAGCCTTCCGGTGGAGCGATGGGAAGTGAGTATGCCGGAACGAGTACGCGATAAACAGGGTGAAAACCCCTGTCACCGAAAGCCCAAGGGTTCCTGAGCCATGTCGATCATCTCAGGGTTAGTCGGCCCCTAAGGTGTAGCCGAAAGGCGAAGCCGATGGGAAACGGGTCAACATTCCCGTACCGGTGGTGGTCTGTTTGAGTCTGAGGAGGGACGCAGAAGCAAGCGATCCGTCGGATGGTGGATTATCCGATGTAAGGTGGTAGGCGTTCCCGGGTAGGCAAATCCGCCCGGGTAGCCGAGAACCGATGCCGAAGGGGTCTTCGGACCCCGCCAAGGGATTGTACGCATGCTGCCGAGAAAAGCTTCGCAGATGAGGGCCATCATCGACCGTACCGTAAACCGACACAGGTGGGCGAGGCGAGAAGCCTAAGGTGCTCGAGTGAGCTGTGGAGAAGGAACTCGGCAAAATGACTCCGTAACTTCGGGATAAGGAGTGCCGGTGGTACGTGAGCTCCCTCGCGGAGTGAGCGGAAGCCGGCCGCAGAGAGTCGGGCCAAGCGACTGTTTAACAAAAACACAGGTGTCTGCTAAGGCGTAATCCAAGCCGACGTATAGGCACTGACGCCTGCCCGGTGCCGGAAGGTTAAAAGGAGGGGTTAGCACCTTCGGGTGCGAAGCTCTGATCTGAAGCCCCGGTAAACGGCGGCCGTAACTATAACGGTCCTAAGGTAGCGAAATTCCTTGTCGGGTAAGTTCCGACCTGCACGAATGGCGTAACGATTTGGCCACTGTCTCCTCCACACGCTCGGCGAAACTGTAGTATCGGTGAGGATTCCGATTACCCGCCACAGGACAAAAAGACCCCGTGCACCTTTACTGCAGCCTGCCATTGGACGTGGGCTCGGCATGCGTAGCATAGGTGGGAGCCGATGAACCCCCGGTTTCGGCTGGGGGGGAGGCATCAGTGAAATACCACCCTTGTTTTGCTAGCGCCCTCACTCGGACGGTAACCCCGTCGAGGACCGTGGCAGGTGGGTAGTTTGACTGGGGCGGTCGCCTCCTAAAGAGTAGCGGAGGCGCGCAATGGTGCCCTCAGTGCGGTCGGTAATCGCACGCAGAGCGCAAAGGCAGAAGGGCGCCTGACAGTGAGAGAGACATCTCGAGCTGGGACGAAAGTCGGCCTTAGTGATCCGGTGGTCCCGTGTGGACGGGCCATCGCTCAACGGATAAAAGGTACGCCGGGGATAACAGGCTTATCGCGCCCGAGAGTTCACATCGACGGCGCGGTTTGGCACCTCGATGTCGGCTTATCACATCCTGGGGCTGGAGAAGGTCCCAAGGGTCCGGCTGTTCGCCGGTTAAAGTGGTACATGAGCTGGGTTCAGAACGTCGTGAGACAGTTCGGTCTGTATCCGTGGTGGGCGCTGGAGTGTTGAGGGAGTCTGACCCTAGTACGAGAGGACCGGGTTGGACCGACCGCTCGTGTCCCGGTTGTCACGCCAGTGGCATAGCCGGTTAGCGAAGTCGGGTAGGGATAACCGCTGAAAGCATCTAAGTGGGAAGCCCGTCCCAAGATGAACACTCCTGGACCGCAAGGTCCCTGAAGGGCCGTCGAAGACGACGACGTTGATAGGCGGTAGGTGTAAGGCGTGTGAGCGCTTGAGCCAAGCCGTACTAATCGCCCGTGTAGCTTGATCTCTTCAACTTGCAACAACATGCGCGTGGGTTCCGCGCACCCTGGGCACCATCCACATGGCCATTGGAATAGCGAATGGCGAATCTCGAAGGCCGAAGGTTATGAACTTCGCACACCAAGATTCGGCATTCGCAGGTCCCAATTCCATGGCTGGTGACTCGCGCGACGGGGCCACACCCGTTCCCATTCCGAACACGGCAGTTAAGCCCGTCAGCGCCGATGGTACTATGCTTGTAAGGGCATGGGAGAGTAGGCCGTTGCCAGCCGCCAATGACGAAGGCCCAAGGTTCGACAGCGAGCCTTGGGCCTTCCGACGTTCGACGTGCATCTTGTTCCCATGACCCGCTTCGCCACCATCGTGTTCGCCGGCCGGCCCAACGCCGGGAAGTCGACACTGCTGAACGCGATACTCGGCACCAACCTGTCGATCGTGAGCGCGCGGCCGCAAACCACCCGGCATCCAGTCGTGGGCGTGGATACCGACGGTGAGGTGCAGCTCGAGCTGGTCGATCCGGCTGGGCTCGTGAAACCCGCATATCCGTTGCAAGAAGCGATGGTTCGCTTGGCCGCTGACGCCATCGCGCACGCCCACGGCGTCGTGTACCTCCATCCGCCGGACGGGGGCGACGTGCCCTCGCTCGACACGCTGCTCGCCGACCCGCCAGCCGCGCTGCCTCCGGTCCTCACGGTACTCACCAAGAGTGATCTGGTGGGCGAGCGTGACCGCGACCGGTGGGCCGGGGTAGACCTCAGGGTGAGTGCCACGACGAAGGACGGGATTCCCGAACTCCTCGCCTGGTGCCGCGAGCGCGCGCGACCCGGACCGTGGCGGCACGATCCGGATGCCATCAGCGGGCTCCCGGTTCGGTTCTTTGCCGCGGAGTACATTCGCGAGGCGGCGTTCCTGCACTTGGACCAGGAGCTTCCGTACTCGGTCGCCGTGGAGATCGACGAATTCCGCGAGGAGAACGATCCAGTGTATATTCGGGCCGCTTTGTTCGTCGAGCGACAGTCACAAAAGGGCATGGTGATCGGACAGCAAGGCAGAACGATCAGGGAGATCGGCGCGGCCGCGCGGCGCAGCACCGAGGCGTTGCTCGGGCAGCGGGTGTACCTCGATCTCAGGGTGAAGGTCCTTCCCAAGTGGCGGAAATCTCTGCACCATCTTGGTCGCATGGGATTCCCGGCCCCGGAGCAGGAGAAGCGATGAGCGTATCCAAGGAACTCCTCGAGATTCTGGTGTGCCCCAAGTGCAAGGGCGACTTGGAGCACCGGACGGATCCCGTCGAACAACTGGTGTGCAACGCCTGTCGCCTGATCTACGCCGTCGAGGAGGACATCCCCATCATGCTGATCGATGAGGCGACGCCTTTTTAGCTTCGCCCTCCTCGCCGCCGCGTCGTTGCTCGCCCGAGCCGCTCACACACAGGAGCCGGAAGGCGGGGGCGCGGCCTTCCTGCTGGTGCCGGTCGGCGGCCGATCGACGGCGCTGGGCCAGGCCGCCGTCGCAGATGGAGGCTCCAGCGAATCCGCATACTGGAACCCCGCGGGCCTAGCCCTGCTTGCCAACTCCGAATTGGCCATCCACTTCGCGAAGACGTTTGCCTCGAACAACACCGCGCTGTCGGGATACGTCCAGGCGCGACGCCTCGGCGTCATCGGGATCTCCGCGTACCTCGTGGACTTCGGCACGCAGGAGGTGGCCATCGGCCCCGGACTTCCGGTCGGCAGGCTGTCGCCCAAGAACATCCAACTGCTGGCGTCGTACGCCGCGGCGCTCCCGGCAGGCTTCGCGGCGGGAATATCCTATAAGCTGATTCAGTTTCGACAGGACTGCTCGGGCGCCTGTGGCGGGTTCCCCACGGCGGTCGGCACCACGCATGGGATCGACGTGGGCGTGCAGTACACCATCGCGGCGATCAGCGGTCTGCGGGTCGGCGTGGCCGTGCAGCATGTCGGGTTCAAGCTCCAGGTGCGCAATCGCGACCAGGCGGACCCGCTCCCGACACGCGTGCAGGTTGGCGCGGCGTATCGCCTGCTGCTGCCCGAGTTCCCCAGCGTTCCGGAACGCATCTCGGCTCGCGCGCTGGTCGACCTGCGCAGTCGGTGGGGGACCTACAAGCACCCGGACGTCAAAGTCGGTCTCGAGTTGGCCTATGGGGATCAATTCCAACTGCGGACCGGCTACGCGTTTCTCCAGGGCGAGGCGGCCGGTCCAGCCATCGGCGTGGGGTTCCGCATCGGCAGTGTCATACTGGATCTTGGGCGCGCGTTCTTCCTCTCGTCCAACTTCGACGAACCCGTGTACGTATCGCTCAGGGCCGGACTGTGAGCCGCAGGCGCCTCGTGTGGGTGGTGCTCGTGCTCGGGACGTGGGTGGCCCGGCCTGTGCCCGCGCAGGCGCCGCCGGGATCCCGCGCCGGCGCCCCAGTGTGGATGCCTCCCCTTGCCTCGGTCGTGGTGCCGGGCGCCGGACAGCTCATGATGGGACACGATCGCGGCGCCGTGTTTCTTGCGGTCGAAACGTTCTTCGTCGCTCGGTTCTTCGCGCTCCAGGGCGAGGGTCGGGCCGCACGCGATGAGTATCACGAATTGGCGTTCACGGTCGCCCGAGGGCCGTTCGATCCCGTGGCCCAAGACACGGTGTTCGAATACTTCGAGCAAATGGAGAAGTACATCGAGAGCGGTCCGTTCGACACGGATCCCGGACCAGCCCTCGTACCCCCGGAGGACCGCTCCACGTTCAACGGATCGCTCTGGGCCCTGGCGCGAGAGACGTTCTTCACCCAGCCCGACAGCCTGCCGGACCCGGAAAGCGTGGAGTATCGGCTCGCCATCGATTTCTATCGTCGGCGGGCCGTCGGCGACGGATTCCGATGGTCATGGAGAGATGCTGCACTGGAGCAGGATCTGTTCAGACAGTCGATCCGCAAGAGCGATGAAGCGTTCCGGCGGGCCACCACGCAACTCGGCCTGCTGCTGGCCAATCACGTCCTGAGTGCGATCGACGCCTTCGTGTCCGTGCGGCTCGCGCGCAACGGTCATTCGGTGGCGGTCAGCAGCGCCCTCTGGACCGGAGCCCAGGGCCGCGGAGTGCGCGGCGGAATTCGTCTCGATGTGACGTTTTGAGGCCGCCAATCCGATTCCGCGGCCCAGTTTTGCCAATTTGACTTGGCGGAAGGGCCGTCCTAAGTTTAGGCCGTTTCAGTAATTACGCGATTTCAGAGGAGGCCGGTGCGATCCCGACCCTCGGTGCTCTATTTCTCGCCGTCAGATCGTCCGGTCTCCGATCTGGTTGCGTCGTGGGCGTCGCGGTTACCCCTGCCGCTGACGGCGGTACACGACCGGACCACGGTGGAGAACGCCGCACTCCGCACGCCGCCGGCGCTGATCGTTATTGACGCCGACGGAGCCGGCGAATCGGGCCGCGAGCTGTGCTTGACCCTCAAGGCCGATCCGTACACGGCGATCATCCCGATCGCGTTCGTGTCAGGGGGTCACTCGGCCGAGTCGGTGCGGCGGTGGTTTGACGCTGGCGCCGACGAGGTCCTCACGCCGATCTTCGCGCCGGACGAGCAGCGCAGTCGCCTGGGCGTGCTGCTGTCGCGCACCGAACGCAACGTGGCGGTGCATCCCTCCACGCGTCTGCCAGGTACGACCGAGATCGAGCGCGCTATCCGGACGCGGCTCGACACTACCGAGCCGTTCGCCGTATGTTATGTGGACCTGGATCACTTCAAGGAGTTCAACGACCGCTACAGCTATTACGACGGCGACCGAGTGATCTTCCTGGTGTCGAGAATCCTCCGCGACGTCGTGAGGGGCATGTGCGGCGCCGCCGGGTTCGTCGGCCATATCGGTGGCGATGACTTCATCACGGTGTTGGGGATGGACAAGGTCCAGGAGGTGAGCGCGGAGATCATCGCCGTATTTGATGCGTTGATCCCGTTCCAGTACAACGAGCAGGATCGGCGGGCAGGGTATTTCTTCGGCAAGGACCGGCGCGGGCACTTGCATCGAGTGCCGTTGATGACCCTTTCGATCGGCATCGTCACGAACGAGCGACGGAACTTCAGCCACCCCGCCGAGGTGAGTGAACTCGCCACCGAGATGAAGAGCTACGCGAAGACCTTGCCCGGATCCGTCTTCGTGATCGACCGACGAAGCGACTCGCAATGACCGCGTTGCTGAGGCATTCATGAACGTTCGCTGTCCAGCCTGCGAAACCGTATTCCGGGTTGACCCGTCCAAGGTCCCCTCCGCCGGCGTTCGAGCGCGCTGTGCCGTGTGCTCGGACGTGTTCGAAGTGTCCCCCGCGGCGGAAGGACGACCGGCGCCGGGCCCCGAGCGCCAAACGACGGCCGCGCGTGGTGTGCCAAGCATGCCGGCCACGCCGCCCCAGCCGGTGGTGACCGCGCCCCAGCCCCGTCTCTCGCGGCCGGTGATCTCACGCTGGTCGGTCAAGCCGCCACCGCCGATACCGAGTGTGGGGGCTACGCCGCCGGTGGCGCCGCCACCACCACCTGCCCCTGCCGCCACACCCGAGGCGCTACCCACGCCGCCGATGACGCCGGCGACGCAGGCCGCTCGTCCCAGCGCACCGGTGTTCCGGCCCATGGAGGGGAGGGAAGTGGCGGTCCCGCGGGTTCCCACACCGGAACCGGCGGCGCCGTCCGCTCCCCGTGTCCCCGGCCCGACGGTCGAGACCGTCGTCAGGCCGCTCAGGCCCGCGCCGCCACCGCCGCCCAGTCCCATCACCGCGGCTCAGCCTGCGAGTCAGACCGCGCCGCCCGCCGCCCCGCCACCCCACCCACCCGTGGTGCCGGCCCCGCGGGCGCCATCCGCCGCCGCACCCACCCCCCCGCCGGCGCGGCCCCTCGAGGAGAAGAAGCCCATCAACCCGTTTCTGGCGCGTGACCCGAGGCAGAAGGCGCGGCGCCTGGCGCGGGCACTCGTGTCGGATATGATTGTCTACCAGCCGGACAAGCGCGCCCAGGCACTCGCCGCCGGCAACCTGAAGGAGGCGTTCGCCGAGGAGATCAAGAAGAGCTGGGAGGAGTTCGTCGACCAGGTGGGCAAGGAAATGGCGGAGTCCGCACCGTACTTCACGGAGGCGCTCAACGAGATCCTGGCCGACGGGCAGCAGATCTTCTAGACCTTCGAGGGTGGAATCGAAGCGCGATTCCCCTTATTTTTCAGTGACTTGCGAGCCGTCGCGCCCCTCGGCTGGGAGCGGTGGCTCGCCGCGCTTTGTACCGACAGTGAAGACAGGATCCGCTCATGCCCGTTCCGATCGAACAGTTGCAGGACCTCCAACGTCGATTGGCTGAACTTCGAGGTTTCCTTTGACCTGG
Organism: Gemmatimonadales bacterium; assembly: GCA_036397755.1. Classification (GTDB taxonomy): domain Bacteria; phylum Gemmatimonadota; class Gemmatimonadetes; order Gemmatimonadales; family GWC2-71-9; genus CAMYLY01. The sequence goes on from DASWII010000007.1 coordinate 13,821, forward strand.
ACGACAAGCGCACCAAACTAGCTTCCCTCGACTCCTCGATGACGCGCCCGGGTTTTTGGGACAGTGCGGAACAGGCCCGCGCTGTGGTCGAGGAATCCCGCCAGATTCGGCGGTGGACCGATCCGTTCGACGGTCTCGACGGGCGCACGACCGATGCCCTCGAACTCGCGCAATTGCTGGCGCAGGAACCCGACCAGGATCTCGAAGCCGGGCTGGCTACCGAAGTGGCGAACCTCACGCGCGGCATCGAAGACCTGGAGCTGCGCACGATGCTTCAAGGGCCCGATGATCGGCGGTTCGCGCTGCTGACCATCCATCCCGGGGCGGGCGGCACCGAGTCGCAGGATTGGGCGGAGATGTTGATGCGGATGTACACGCGCTGGGCGGAACGGCGGGGGTACGACGTACAGATTCTCGACCTGCTGCAGGGAGAGGAAGCCGGCGTCAAGTCGGTGGCGATGGAGATTGGCGGCGATTTCGCCTACGGCTACCTCAAGGCCGAGAAGGGGGTACACCGCCTGGTGCGGATTTCGCCATTCGATGCCCAAGCCCGGCGCCACACGTCCTTTGCCTCGGTGTTCGTCTACCCGGTCGTGGACGACGCGGTGGAGATCGATGTCCGGGACGAAGACATCGAGATGGAAGTGTTCCGGGCCTCCGGTGCAGGCGGGCAGCACGTGAACAAGACGTCGTCGGCGGTCCGGCTGCGACATACCCCTTCCGGCATCGTGGTGTCATGCCAGCAGGAGCGCAGCCAACACAAGAACCGGGCGACCGCACTCAAGATGCTGAAGGCGGCATTGTATCAGCGCGCGATTGACGAGCGGGACAAAAAGCGCCAGCAAGTCGAGGCGACGAAGACGGACATCAGCTGGGGCAATCAGATCCGCTCGTACGTGTTTCAGCCCTACACCATGGTGAACGATCACCGCACCGAGATGAAGCAGTCGGATGTGCAGTCGGTGATGAACGGCGAGATCGACGGGTTCATCGAGGCCTTCCTCAAACGGTTCGGAGGGCGAGCCGCATGACTGAAGCATCCCGCTCCTTCGTCGAGGACGCCCGCCGTGAGAAGCTGGCGGCGTTGCGCGCGCTCGGGGTGGAGCCGTTCGCCTACCGGTTCGCACGCACGCACACCACCGCGGAGGCCGTGCGCGCCTTCGAACCGGGCGACCGTGCCCGGGTGCGCGTGGCGGGTCGCATCGTCTCGCGTCGCGGCCACGGCAAGTCGACCTTCATGCATATCGAGGATGCATCGGGCCGCGTCCAGCTCTATCTCAAGTCGGACGTGGTGGGGGAGCGGGCATACGAGATCGCGCAGCTCTGTGATCTCGGCGACTTCGTGGGGGTGGGGGGATACATGTTTGCGACGCGGACGGGCGAGACGACGGTGCACGTGGACGACTTCGAGTTGTTGACGAAGGCGCTGCGACCCCTTCCGGCCGGCAAGGCGGACGCGAGCGGGGAGCAGCATGGGACGCTGGCCGACCCCGAGCAGCGCGCACGCGAACGGTATGCGGACTTGGCGGTCCACGCCGACGCACGAGACGTCGTGCGATTGCGCGCGCGCGTCCTCCGGATGATCCGGGGCTTCCTCGATGGCCAGGGCTACATCGAAGTCGAGACCCCGGTGCTCCAGCCGGTATACGGTGGGGCCCTGGCGCGCCCGTTCGAAACCCATTACCGCGCGCTCGATGGCACGTTCTATCTGCGAATCGCGACCGAGTTGTATCTCAAGCGCTGTATCGTCGGCGGACTCGAACGGGTGTACGAGATCGGCAGGGACTTTCGCAACGAAGGCATCGACCGACTGCACAACCCCGAGTTCACAATGCTCGAGTTCTACGGCGCCTATCTCGATTACGAAGATGTGATGCGTCAGCTCGAGACCATGGTGCACGACGTGGTGGTCGCCGTGGCCGGAGCGCCGGTGATCGACCGTTTCGGCGTCACGTGCGATTTCACCGTACCGTGGCGACGCGTGACCTACGCTTCCTTGGTGCGGGACCGAGCCGGGCTGGAGCTGACCGCGGATGACGCGGCGTTTCGGGCGGTGCTACGGACGCGCGACGTGCCGGACGTGGACGCGATGCCCCGAGGGAAGCTGCTCGATGAGGTGTTCAAGCACTTCGTGGAGCCCACGCTCGAGCAGCCGACGCTCGTGGTGGACTATCCGCTCGATATCTCGCCCCTCGCCAAGGTGAAGCGGGGCGATCCGACGCTGGTCGAGCGCTTCGAGTTCTACGTGGCGGGTCGGGAGTTGGCGAACGCGTTCAGTGAACTCAACGATCCGGACGACCAGCTACGCCGCTTCGACCTCCAGACCGCGGCGCGCGAGGCGGGAGACGCGGAGGCGCACGCCGTCGATCGCGACTATGTCCGCGCGCTCGAGTACGGCATGCCGCCGACGGGAGGATGCGGGCTCGGGATCGACCGGCTGGTGATGCTGCTGGCCGAACAGCGCTCGATTCGCGACGTGATTCTCTTCCCCATGCTGCGACCGGGTCCGGCCGCATGACGGCGCTCGACCTCATCCTGGCGGGGCGCTACCTGCGCAGTCGGCGGTCGTCGCGGCTGGTGTCGCTGATCACGTTGATCGCCACGGGAGGGGTGACCGTCGGCGTGATGGCCCTGATCGTCGTCACGGGAGTGATGAACGGGCTGCAGAGCGAACTGCGGGACAAGATCCTGGTGGCCAGCCCGCATCTGCGCGTAATGACGTATGGTTTAGGGCTGCGCCTGGACGGATGGGAGGATGTGCTTGCCCGCGTGCGCGCGCACCCCAGCGTGGTCGCCGCCGGCCCGTTTGTCCACACCCAGGGACTCATCTCGGCCGGGCACGACTGGACGGAAGGAGCCTACATCCTGGGGGTCGAGCCCGACACCGGGCTTGCCGCGGTCACCGGGCTGCCGGCGTCGATCATCGCGGGTGACTTCGCGTTCCAGACCACGCTCGACGATGCCGACGGCGGAATCGTACTGGGGAGCCAGCTGGCCGGCCGCCTGTCCGCGTATCCCGGGAGCCAGGTCACGGTGATCTCGCCCGCCGGCAGCAGGTTCAGTGCGTCACTCGGGACGTTTGTCCCCCGCTACTGGACCTTCGAGGTGACCGGCATCTTCGATACGGGCATGTACGAGTATGACAACGCGTATGCGGTGACCACACTGAGCGCGGCGCAGGCGTTCGCGGGCCTCGACAGCGCGGTCTCCGGGGTCGAGGTGCGGGTGCGGGAGCCGTGGGACGCCCCGGCGGTCGGGGAGGAGCTGATTGCCGATCTGGGGCTGCGCTATCGGGCCGTGGACTGGCAAGAACAGAATCGATCGATCTTCTCGGCGTTGCAACTCGAGAAGATCGCGTTGGGCCTGGTGTTGTTGCTCATCGTGATCGTCGCCGCCTTCAACATCGTGAGCACCCTCACGATGCTGGTGGCGGAGAAGACGCGCGAGATCGGGATCCTTCGGGCGATGGGCCTTCCCGTGGCAACGATCAAGCGGGCGTTCGTGTATCAGGGAGCGTTCATCGGGCTGGTCGGCACCGGCCTGGGAACGGCGCTGGGGTTTCTCGTCGGCCGGCTCGTGGACGAACGCCGGATCATCCAGCTCGACCCGACCGTGTACTTCATCGATCATTTGCCGGTGCACGTCAACCCCGTCGACCTTGCCGTGATCATCGTCGCCAGCATTGTCGTCGCAATCGGCGCCACGATCTACCCCGCCCGGCAGGCCGCGCGCTTGGATCCGGTCGAGGCGATTCGGCACGAATGACCGTGGTCCTGGAAGCGCAAGGCGTGCGCAAGGTCTTTCGCGGGGGTGACGGCACCCCGCTGGAGGTGCTCCGGAGCGTGGACCTTCGCGTGGAGCGTGGGGAGAGTGTGGCGATCGTCGGGGAGAGTGGCGCCGGGAAGAGCACGTTGCTGCACGTGCTCGGAGCGCTCGACGCTCCAACGGACGGCGAGATTCGCCTGGACGGTCGGCCGTACAGCACGATCGACGAGACGGCGCGGGACGCGCTGCGCGGGCGGGCGGTGGGATTCGTGTTTCAGTTTCACCATCTGCTGAAGGACTTCAGCGCGCTCGAGAATGTCATGATGCCCCTCCTGATCGGCGGCTCCACGTCCCCGGCGGCCCGGACACGGGCTGCCGCGATGCTGGAACGGGTGGGTCTTGCCGGGCGATTGGAGCACCGGCCCACCCAGCTGTCCGGGGGTGAACAACAGCGGTGTGCGGTGGCGCGCGCGCTGGTGCATGAGCCCAGTGTCCTTCTCGCGGATGAGCCCAGCGGGAACTTAGACCGCGCGCGGAGCGACGCCCTGCATGATCTGTTGATGAGCCTGGTGCGGGAGCTCACCATGACGATGGTCGTCGTGACGCACAATCCGGTCCTGGCGGGCCGTACGGATCGCGTTCTCCAATTGCAGGACGGAGTGCTCACGACTTCGGTGACGGCGGGGGCGGTGGCCTGATGCCGTGCGAGCAGTGCGGTGAGCGCCCGTCGTCGGTGCATCTGACGCAAATCGTGAACGGCGAGGTGACGACGATCCACCTGTGCGACGTCTGCGCCGAGGCCAAGGGCGTGCAGACGGGAGCGAGTATCGGGAACCTGCCGCTGGCCGGCCTCCTGGGCGGCTTGACGAAAGAAGCCGCGGCCGGGTTGCTGTCGGGCCCGGACACCGTGCGCTGCGACTTCTGCGGCGCCGGGCTGCGCGAGTTCCGCGACACTGGCCGGCTGGGGTGCTCGCATTGCTACGACGCATTCGAGTCGCAGCTGCGGGATCTGCTGCGACGCGTGCACGGCTCGAGCCACCACGCCGGCGAGGTCTATCTTTCGCCGGTCGCGGCCTCCGGGGATCGGCCGCAACAACTCGCGCACCTGCGGGAGCAGCTGCGTCGGGCCGTCGAGGCCGAGAACTTCGAGCTGTGCGCCGAGCTGCGAGATCGGATACGGGCGCTCGAATGACCCTCGAGCTCGATCTCCTTCCCGACGGCGGCATGTCCTGGCTTGAGGCGAGCGGCCCTGAGAGCGTCTTGGTGCTGTCCACGCGCATTCGTCTGGCCCGCAATCTCCAGGGGTGCGTGTTTCCGGGCCGTGCGTCGGACGAGCAGCGAGGCACGGTGATGCGGGAGGTGGTGGTGGCGGGGCGGGAGAGCCCGGTGCTGGACGGGGCCGCGCTCGTCCAGGTGGATGAGCTCCTCGAGTTGGAGCGCATGGTGCTCTACGAGCGGCACCTCGTGTCCCGCGAGCTCGTGGGGTTGGATCGACGCAACCGCAACCGTCGGGCGGCGGCCGTGCTGACGACCGGGGATCTTGGGGTCATGATCAACGAGGAAGATCACCTGCGGATTCAGAGTCTCGGGTCGGGCCTCGCCATCGATCAGGTCTACGCCCGGCTGGAGCGGCTGGACAGCGATCTCGGAGGCCGGCTCCCAATCGCCTTCCACCCCGAGTTTGGTTACCTTACCGCGTGCCCCACCAATACGGGGACCGGACTGCGGGCCTCTGTCCTGATGCACCTGCCCGGCCTCGTCCTCACCAAAGAGATAGCGAAGGTCTTGCAGGGGCTCTCCCAAGTGGGTCTGACGTTCCGCGGGCTCTATGGTGAGGGCAGCGAGGTGGTCGGCAACTTCTTCCAGCTGTCCAATCAGACGACGCTTGGCAAGTCGGAGGAAGAGCTCCTCGATCATCTGGCGAAGATGGTCGAGCAGGTGATCGTGTGGGAGCGGCAGGCCAGGGACGTGCTGCAGCGTGAGGCCGCGACCGTGATCGAAGACAAGGTTTGGCGTGCGTACGCGTGGTTGCGGTACGCGCGACAGCTGCCGTTCGACGAGACGATGAACCTGTTGAGCGGTGTACGGTTAGGGGTTGGATTGAACCTGATTTCCGACGTGAGTGTATACACTCTGAACAAGCTGCTGATCTACACCCAGCCGGCCAACCTGGCCTACCAGGAAGGGCTGGAGGTGTCGGACCCCGAGCTCGATGTCCGGCGTGCCACATACGTCCGCGAGCTCCTCGAGGAAGACGCGGGGCGGGGTCTGTCGCACGGCGGCGCATGACGAAGCGGCAAGGGCCATGAACGGTTACAACTTCACCGATCGGGTGCGGAAAGTCCTCCAGATGGCGCGGGAGGAGGCAGCGCGACTTCATCACGAATACGTGGGCACTGAGCATATCCTGCTCGGCCTGATTCGTGAGGGGGAAGGCGTGGCCGCCGCCGTGCTCACCAACCTCAACGTCGATCTCGACGACGTGCAGCAGAAGATCGAGGAGACGGTGAAGAAGGGGAAGGCGCCGGCGCCCGAGGGACCGGATCTCCCTTACACATCGCGGGCCAAGAAGGTGCTCGAGCTCGCGATGAGCGAGGCCCGTGAGCTGAACCACTCCTACGTGGGCACCGAGCATCTCCTGCTGGGTCTCCTGCGCGAGGAGAAGGGGATCGCGGCACAGGTGTTGGCGGATGCCGGTGTGAACCTCGAGCAGGCACGCGCCGAGACCCTGCGGCTGCTCGGATCCGACATGCCGGCGGCCGGCAAGGCGCAGAGCGCCGCGGGCGCGGGGAGGGCGGAGAAGAAGTCCAAGACGCCGGCGCTGGATCATTTCTGTCGTGACCTGACACAGCTGGCGGGGGAGGGCCAGCTCGACCCGACCATCGGCCGCCAGAAGGAGATCGAGCGCGTGATCGAGGTGCTCTCGCGGCGCAAGAAGAACAACCCGGTGCTCATCGGCGAGGCCGGGGTGGGGAAGACGGCGATCGTCGAGGGCCTCGCCCAGCTGATCGCCTCGGGCAGCGCACCGGAATCCCTGCGGCAGCATCGGGTGTTGGCACTCGACATGGCGGCGGTGATTGCCGGCACGAAATACCGCGGCCAGTTCGAAGAGCGTCTCAAGGCCGTGATGAACGAGATCGCCCAGAACAAGAACGTCATCCTGTTCATCGACGAGTTGCATACGCTCGTTGGCGCGGGCGCGGCGGAGGGCGCGATCGATGCGTCGAACATGCTCAAGCCCGCGCTGGCGCGGGGTGAGCTGCAGTGTGTCGGGGCGTCGACGCTCAATGAGTATCGGAAATACATCGAAAAGGACGGGGCGCTGGAGCGCCGGTTCCAGACGGTGATCGTCGATCCACCGACGGTCGAAGAGACCATCGAAATTCTCAAGGGACTCCGTCAGCGGTATGAGGACCACCACCGTGTCGTGATCCCGGACCACACGCTGGAAGTGGCCGCGCAGCAATCCGAGCGCTACATCACCGATCGCTTCTTGCCCGACAAGGCGATCGACGTGATTGACGAAGCGTCGGCGCGCGCCCGGTTGGCCGCCCAGGTGCCCCCTCCCGAAGTCGCGGAGCTGCGCGGCGAACTCGAATCGATCAACCGCGACAAGGAAGAGGCGGTGCGCGACCAGAACTTCGAGCGCGCCGCTGGGCTTCGCGACCGCGAGCGGGAGCTCCAGGGCGAGATTCGCCGACATCAGGAGGAATGGGAAAAGGAGCGGCAGACCCATCGGCCAACCATCGACGAGGACGGCATCGCGTTCATCGTATCGCGCTGGACGGGCATTCCGGTCACGCGGCTCCAGGAGGCCGAAACCCAACGCCTGCTGCGGATGGAGGAGGAGCTGCACAGCTCGATTGTCGCCCAGGAGCAGGCTATCCAGGCCATCGCCCGCGCCATACGCCGTTCCCGCGCCGGTCTCAAGGATCCGCGTCGCCCCATCGGGACGTTCGTCTTCTGCGGACCGACGGGGGTCGGGAAGACGGAGCTGGCCCGAGCGCTCGCGCGTTTCCTCTTTGCCGACGACCAGGCGCTGATTCGCGTCGATATGTCGGAGTACATGGAAAAGTTCTCGGTGAGCCGCCTGATCGGTGCGCCACCCGGATACGTGGGATACGAAGATTCCGGCGCGCTCACCAAGGCCGTGCGGCGGAAGCCGTATTCGGTGGTCTTGCTCGACGAGATCGAGAAGGCCCATCCGGATGTGTTCAACATCCTGTTGCAGGTGCTCGACGAGGGCCACCTGACCGACAACTACGGGCGCAAGATCGACTTCAAGAACACCGTGGTGATCATGACGTCCAACATCGGCGCGCGGGACATCACGAAGTCCAAGGGCATGGGGTTCCACGAGCCCAGCGCGCAAGGTGCGTTCGAGATCATGGAGCAAAAGGTGCGGGATGAGGTGAATCGGGTGTTCAATCCCGAGTTCCTCAACCGTCTCGACGACGTCATCGTGTTCCACTCCCTGAGCAAGGAGCACATCGCGCAGATCGTCGACATCATGTTTGCCCAGGTGCAGGGGCGGATCTCGGGCGACGGGTATACGCTCGTGAAGACGCCCGCCGCGACGGATTTTCTCGCGGAACACGGATACGACGAGTCGTTCGGCGCGCGCCCGCTGAAGCGCGCGATTCAGCGGTTCATCGAGGATCCCCTGTCCGACAAGATTCTCATGGGCGCGTTTTCGCCCGGCGACACTATCGAAGTCGACGCCGCGCCAGGTGCGGAAGAGCTGGAGTTCCGTGCGCTGTCCGGCTCCGCGGCCTAGGTCCGTGCGCGTCGCGGCCGCGCTGTCCGTGCTCGCCTGCGCCGCGGCCGTGCGGCTCGTGGCGCAAGAGCAGTTCACCGTGATCGACAGCGTCGCCGTCGAGGGGCTGCAGCGCGTGGGACGGCAATCGGTTCTCGCGACGGCAAGCATCCGGCTGGGGCAGCCGATCGGGTTCCGCGATCTGCAGCGGGCGATCCAGGCGTTGTATCGCACTGGGCAGTTCGATTCGGTCAACGTGTTTCAGGCGACCGTGGACGACACCGAGGTGCTGCGCATCGTGGTGCAGGAGCGCCCCATCCTGATGAGTTGGACGGTCCGTGGCGCGGAGGAGATTACCGAACGCAAGGTCCGCGGGAGGGTGCGGCTACTGTCCGGCGTCCCCTACGATCCCGTGGCTGCGGCCGGCTCCCGCGCCGCCATCGACTCCCTGTACGAGGACGCCGGCTACTATCAGACCCGCATCAACGTGGTCGAGAACCGCTTCGAGGACGGGTCGCTGCGCGTGGTCTTCGATATCACGGAGGGCCGCCGCGTCACGCTCAGTCAGGTGGCGATCGAAGGCAACGAGCGATTCTCCGACTTGGAGGTCGTGGGTCGGATGAAAGTCTCCCCCGAAGGGTTCTGGTGGTTCCGCAGCGGCACGCTCGACGAAGACGAGTTGGAGCGTGATATCCGCGTTCGCCTACCCGAGTTCTACAGCGCGCGCGGGTTCGTAGACTTTCACGTCGTGAGTGACTCGCTCATCGTGGATCGGGAGACCGGCAAGGCGGCGTTGTCACTGACCGTGCTCGAGGGTCCCGAGTACGAGGTCGGGACGTTCGAGGTGATCGGGAACCGGCAGCTCTCGACGGAGCAGATCGAGCGGCTCTACCCGTTCCGTCGTGAACGCGACGGAGCGGGCATGGAACCGGTCGGCCCCGCCCACGAACGCCAGGTGTTCAACGCCCGGCTGTGGGACGATGCCACCGGTGATCTGCAGTCGCTGTACTTCAACAACGGCTACATCTACGCGCAGATCCAGGGAGCGACCGAGCGGCGCACCACGGAGGACGGGCGCGACGTGGTGGACCTCCGGTGGCAAATCGTGGAACAGCAACCGGCCATCGTCAACAAGATCGAGATTCGCGGGAATACCCATACTCATGAGGATGTCGTGCGGCGTGCCATCGTGATGGTGCCGGGAGACGTCCTCCGCCAGGCGGCGCTGATCCGGTCGTACCAGAGCGTCTCGAACCTCGGGTTCTTCGAGCAACCGCTGCCGGTACCTACGACCGAGCAGGCCAATCAACAGGGCGACGTGAACGTCATCTTCAACGTGCAAGAGCGACACACGGGCAACGTCAACTTCGGTGCGACGGTCGGGCAGGGAACGGGACTCGGCGGGTTCATCGGCCTGCAGGAGCCCAACCTCTTCGGGCGCGGCAAGCAAGTCAACGTCCAGTGGCAGTTCGGCCGGAATATCAACGACATCAACGTGTCGTACACCGATCCGGCGCTGCGCGGGTCCCTCATCTCAGGTACCGTGTCCGCCCACAACTCGCGCATCCGCTACACTGTGGCGGATTTGGGGGTCATCAGGTCGCGGGGGGCGTCGCTCCAGTTCGGGTTCCCCTTGTTCGGGTCGCGGTATTCCCGCATTCTCGGGAGCTACGCGTTCGAACAGAGCGACTTCGACTCGCCAACGCTCTCGTCGGCCTTCATCTGCCGCAAGTGCGTGCTCTCGACCGTCTCGGTGAGCATTGTACGCGACACCCGGATCGAGCTCCCATTCCCATCAGGTGGCCTCATGCATCGGTTCACCCTGGCACACTCGGGAGGGGTTCTCGGCGGCAGCGGCAACTTCCGGCGCGGGACATTCGAGGGTCGGTGGTACACACCCCTCGCGTATTTCGGTGGCGAGGACGTCCTGTCGGCGCCAATCAAGCTGGTCTTCGGGCTGGGAGCGCAGGCCGGCTTCGTCTGGGGCGACGCCGGACCGCATTTCCGTCAACTCTTCGCGATGGGCGGAACGCAGTTCGGGATTCCGTTGCGGGGGTACGAAGAGTTCTCCGTGACTCCGCAGGGATTCGACCCCCGTGCCACGGGAACGCAGGCCAGCACGGTGGGGGCGTTCGGCGGGTCGTACTTTCAGGCGACCGCGGAGGTGGGGCTTCGACTCAGCCAGGCGATATATTTGTCGACCTTTGTGGACGGTGGGAACGTGTGGAATCGGCCGGCACAGTTCAATCCGACCCGCCTCCTGCGCGGCGCCGGTGTCGGGATCAGTCTGATCACGCCGCTCGGCCCCATCGGCATTGACTTCGCATATGGATTCGATCGCTTGAACGAAAGCGGTGGCCCTGATCCAGGGTGGAAGTTCCACTTCAAACTGGGCAATTTCTTCTAACGTAGGGATGACAATCATGCGCAATACTCGTACGAACACTCTCGGCCTCATCGCCGTGGGGTTAGTGATTCTGGTCGGCATCGCCGCAGTCCCGTCCGCCGTGGTGGAGTTACAGGGGGGCGGAGCCCGCGTGGGATGGCTGAGCACGGAGGCGATCCTGCGGCAGACGCCGGGATATGCCAGCGCGGAGTCGACGTTCAACGCCGAGATGAGCAGTTACCAGCGGGAAGTCGCGCGGCTACAGGCGCAGCTCGACTCGGCTGGCGCCCTGTTCGATCAGCAGCAGGCGATGCTCTCGGCAACGGTGCGACAGGAGCGGGTGAACGAACTGCGCACCATGCAGCAGCAGGCGGAGACGCGCGGCACCGAACTGCAGACCCGGGCACAACAGCGCCGTGCCGAACTCATCGCTCCGCTCGAGGACCGCATCCAGCGTGTCATCGACGGCCTGCGAGCCGAACGCAATCTCTCAATGCTGTTTGACGTTGCTGCTCCGGGCAACAACATCGTGTCCGCCGATCCGACCCTGGACCTCACGACGGTGGTCATTCAGCGATTGAACGCCGGGGGGCAGTAAACGCCGAGGTGACCTTCCAGTGGCGAGGCATCACGGCGGGCCGGGCGGCCGAACTCGTCGGTGGCGAGCTGCTGGGTGACCCGCTGACCCCCATTGCCGGGATCGCGCCTCTCGACAGGGCGGGTCCCGGCGATTGCAGTTTGCTCGCGTCCTCACGATTCCTCACGGCATACGGCCGCACGGGTGCTGATGTCGTGCTTGTCGATCCGCGCTTCGCAGATGCCCCCAGCTCCTGCGCCGTCAGAATCCTGGTGAAGGATCCGCTGGCGGCCCTTGGTACGGTGACCCATGAGATCAACCCACCACCGCCGTCGATCTGGGGCATTGACCCGACCGCGCGGCTGGGCCGCGGTGTGCGTTGGACCGGTCGGCTCTATGTGGGTCCGCACGCCGTGCTCGGGGAGGGCGTGACGTTGGGCGACGCGTGCGTCATCGGCCGCGGATCCCTGATCGGCGACCGCGCAACGATGGGGTCCGGTTGCCTGATCGAGGCGCACGCCACAGTGGCGGCGGGATCGGTGCTCGGAGCCCGGGTCATCGTGCGGAGCGGCGCGCGAGTCGGTGGCGAGGGGTTCGCGTTCGCGGCGCACCCCGACCGACCACCCGAGCGGCTCCCGCACTTCGGGGGGTGCCGGCTGGGCGACGATGTCGAGGTTGGAAGTAACGCCACGGTCGATCGTGGGCGGCTGGGAGACACGGTTCTGGGACCCGGGACGAAGCTGGATGCTCAGGTGCACATTGCCCACAACGTCCGGGTGGGCAGTGGGTGCCTGATCATGGCGCAAGTCGGCGTGGCGGGCAGCAGTATGCTCGGCGATCGCGTGACGGTCGCGGGTCAGGCTGGCATCACCGATCACGTGCGGATAGGGGCGGAGGCGCGGATCGCGGCGCAGGCAGGGATCATTGGGGATGTCGCGCCGGGCGCGACCGTCTCCGGATACCCCGCGCGCAGTCACCGACAGGTGCTGCGCCAGACGGCCGCACTGCGACGCCTCGAACCGCTCGTCGCCCATCTCGAACGACTGGTGGGTCATGCGGCTGACTGACGTCGGGAAGCGGCCGACGAAGGAACTGCGTGGCGTGGGATTGCACAGGGGCGTCCCATGCGGCGTGCGCGTCCACCTGGGCGCGCCAGGGTCTGGGTTGCAGTTTCGGCGACTCGACCTTCCCGATGCTGCGCTGCTCTCATGCCATCCCAAAGACGTGACCGGTGTGGACCGCTGCACGAGACTGGGAGCCCGCGAGACGGGCGTGTACACCATCGAGCACCTCCTCGCGGCGTTGTCGGCGGCCGGAATCTGGGACGCCGTCATTGACGTGGATGGAGGTGAGGTCCCCATCGTGGACGGAAGCGCTCGACCCTTTTGGGACCTCATCGACGATCTGCGCAACCCGCCCCCGGTAGCGCCGGCGGCGTTCAGCCCACCGCCGTGCGCGCTGCGCGTCTCGGGCAGCAAGTATCGCGTGACCCCGGCCCGCACGCTCCACCTCGCTGTGACATTCCGCCATGCGCATCGCATGATCGGCACACAGCACGCGGCCTTCACGATCGATCCCGCGGTGTTCGATCGAGAGCTCGCGGAGGCGAGGACATTCGGCTTCCTCGCCGAGGCCCAGTCTCTCCGTGACCGGGGGCTCGCGCGCGGCGCCGACACGACGAACTGCATTGTGCTGGACGACGAGGGACCTGTAGGAACGTCGCTCCAGTGGCCAGACGAGTTCGTTCGGCACAAGATGGTTGACCTGCTCGGAGACCTCGCGCTGATCGGACGTCCGTTGGGGGCCCACATCGAGGCCCATCAGCCTAGTCACCGAGGCAACGTGGCACTCGCCCGACTGCTCGCTGATCACCTTCGTGGAACGGAAGAGGCCGCATGAATATCGAGGAGATCCTGCAGATCCTTCCGCACCGGTATCCGCTGCTGCTGGTCGATCGCGTGGTGGAGAAAGAGGCGGGAAAACGCATCGTCGGGATCAAGAACGTCACGATCAACGAGCCGTTCTTTGCCGGTCACTTTCCCGGACATCCGATCATGCCCGGCGTGTTGATCGTGGAGGCAATGGCTCAGACCGGCGGGCTGCTATTGATGGACCAGGTGGACGATCCGGCGGGCAAGGTCGTGTATTTCATGGCCATGGACGGTGTCAAGTTCCGCAAACCGGTCGTGCCCGGCGATCAGCTGCGGATGGAGCTCGAGATGCTGCAATTTCGGGGACGGACGTGCCGCATGCGGGGAGTGGCCACGGTCGATGGTGAGCGCGTGGCCGAGGCAGAGATGTTGGCACGGATCGTCGATCGATGACCACGCTGGTGCACCCGAGTGCCGTGGTGGCGGACACCGCCGACCTCGGGGACGGCGCTGAGATCGGCCCGTATGCCGTGGTCGGAGCCGACGTGACGATCGGTGCCGGCACGACGGTGGGCGCGCACGCGGTAATCGAGGGACTGACAAGCGTGGGGCGGGAGTGCACGCTCGGTGTCGGAGTCGTGCTTGGAACGGCACCGCAGGACGTGAAGTACGCGGACGAACCTACACGCGTGGAGATTGGGGACCGGTCGGTGCTGCGGGAATACGTCACGGTCCATCGAGGGACCGCGGCGGCCGGCGTCACGCGAGTTGGAGCCGGCTGCTATCTCATGGCCTATGTGCACGTGGCGCACGACTGCGAATTGGGCGACCACGTCACGCTGGCCAACGGTGTTCAACTGGCCGGTCACGTGCTGATCGAGGAAGGCGCCAACATCGGCGGCCTGACACCGGTCCATCAGTTCGTGCGCGTTGGGAAGTGGTCGTTCGTCGGAGGAGGCTCCAGAGTTCCGCAGGACGTCCCTCCTTATGGGCGTGCAGCCGGTAACCCACTCAAGCTCTACGGTGTCAACACCGTGGGATTGCGTCGCGCGGGTATGCCCGCCGAGCGGGTTGCCGCCCTCCAACGGGCGTATCGCCTGGTGTTCAACTCACGCCTCTCCCGACACGAAGCCCTCACGCAAGTCGCCAGGGAGTTCGCCGGTGTCGAGGAGGTCGAGCACCTGATCGACTTCGTCTCCGCCAGCCAACGCGGAGTGCTGTCCTGAGAATCTTCATGTCGGCAGGCGAACGCTCAGGCGACCAGCTCGGCGCCGCCGTCGCGGCCGCGCTGCGCAGGCGCGTGCCGGACGTCGAGATCGACGGGATTGGTGGCTCAGCGATGCGATCCGCGGGCGTCCGGCTGCTGCATGACCTGACCGGCCTGTCCGTCGTGGGCCTAGTCGAGGCGCTGGCGGCTCTGCCTCGCCACGTGCGGCTGTTGCGGGCGGCACGCGATCGGTTTCGCGCACGCTCCTATGATCTCGTGCTCCCGATCGACTACCCGGGATTCAACTTGCAACTCGCCGGCACCGCGCGGCGCGGCGGTTGCCCCGTCCTGTATTACGTCGCGCCGCAGCTCTGGGCGTGGGGCGCGTGGAGGGCGCCCCGCCTGCGCGCGTCGGTCACGCGGCTCGCGGCGGTGTTGCCGTTCGAACGGCAGTTCTTCGAGCCGCTAGGGATCCCGACCGACTTCGTGGGCCATCCGCTGCTCGACGCGGCCGCGGGGCCGATGCGGCTGGATGCCCGGCGGGCGTTGGGAGTCGACGACGACCGCCCGGTACTCGGCCTGTTTCCCGGCAGCCGGGCGCACGAACGGCGCCGGCTCTGGCCGGTGATGCGGGGGGCCGCTCTCCGACTGCGGCAGGATCATCCCACGCTCACCCTGGCGGTCGCCGCGCCGGAATTGCGCACCCCGGAACTCGAAGCGCTCGGGTTTGTCTTCTCGCCGGATGCTCCGTGCGTGGTGCGCGCGGCAGACGCAGGCATCTGCAAGTCCGGCTCCACGACCCTCGAGGCGGCGTTGGCCGGAATGCCGATGGCGATCGTGTATCGTACCCACGCGGTGACCGCGGCGGTGGCACGCAGGGTGCTCCAGGTGCCACATGTCGGTTTGGTCAACCTCGTGGCCGGCCGCAGCGTCGTTCCGGAGTTGCTGCAGGACCGGCTCTCGGTGCCCCTGCTTGCGGCCACGGTCTCTCCTCTCCTCGCTCGCGACTCGGCGGAAGCCAGGGCCCAGCGCGCGGCGTTCGGGGATCTGCGCGCCGCCCTGGGCACACCAGGCGCCAGCGCGCGAGTGGCGGACCTCGCTCTCGATCTCGCGGCGTAGCATGAGCGTCCTCCCGACGGCACTCCGCGCGGTCGCGGCCGGCCTCGCTCGCACGTGGAGCCTGCAGGTATTCGGGGAAACACGGGTGCACGAGGCCCGTCGGACGGGGCCGGTCCTTTTCGCGGTCTGGCACGGTCAGCTCCTGCCGCCGTTGTGGCACAGAAGGCAGGAGGGCATCACGTTGCTCGTGAGTGGACACCGCGATGCGGCGTATCTCAGCGGGCCGGCGCGCGCCTGGGGGTATACGGTGGTGCACGGGTCGAGCACGCGGGGGGGCGCACGCGGTCTGCGCGGACTCATCCAGACGCTTTCCGCCGGACACGACGCGGCGATCACACCCGACGGACCCCGCGGGCCCGCTCGCCTCGCCAAACCCGGGGTGCTCGCCGCGGCAGCGCGCGCCGGCGCACGCGTGATCCCGGTCGCGGCGACGGCGAGCAGGAGTTGGCGCCTGCGGTCATGGGACCGTTTCGTGCTGCCGGCGCCCGGAGCGACGGTGCGAGTGACGTACGGGCAGCCGCTGACACTCCATGCCGCCGCACCGCGCCCAGCGGCGCTCGAGAGGTTTCGCGAGGCAATGCAAACCTGCGAGGACGAGTGCGGGGCTCCGTAGTACGCTGGTTGTGGACCACGACCGGCATGGCCTCCGGCGGGGCCCGCCTCTCGCTGCTGCCGATCGCCATCGCCTATGGGTGGGGGATGCGGGCGCGCGCGGTATGGGGCGCTCACCGGGCTCAACGGCTGCCTCCGCTTCCGATTCCGACGGTGGCCGTCGGGAGCCTGCTGGTCGGAGGGGCGGGAAAGACGCCCGTTGCTTCCTGGTTGGCCGGGGCGCTACGCGACCGGAACCTGCGCCCCGGCATCGTGCTCCGGCCCTACGGCGGCGATGAAGCCGTCGTCCACCGCATGCTGCAGCCCACGGTGCCCGTGGTGGAAGCGAAGGATCGGCGGAGGGGGGTACACGAGCTGTCACGCTTGGGTTGCCGTGTTGCCGTTCTCGACGACGCGTATCAGCGAACGGACCTGACACCGGACCTCACCGTTGCGCTGGTGCCCGCCGACGCGCAGGACCTGCCGCGCTGGGTGCATCCGGCGGGCCCGTGGCGTGAGGTCCGCGCGGGACTCCGGCGGGCGGATCTTGTCATCGTAACGCGCAAACAAGCCAGCGGCGCCGTGGCGGCGCGGCTGGCGGGGGACGTGCGCCGGCGGTGGCCCACCAAGCCGGTTGCCCGCGCGCACCTCAGCATGGGTGGTCTCCGTCGAATGACCGATGGCGGCGTCGTGCCGCCGGGGAGCCTGGATGGTCGGTCGGTGCTGGTGTGTGCCGGTGTCGCCGATCCTCGGCCCTTGGTCGCCGATTGTCAGCGCCTGGGCGCCCGCACGGAGCTGCTGGCGTGGCCCGATCATCACCGCTACCGAGCAGCCGACTTGACGCGCCTCCTCCAGATCGCAGCGAGGGTTGATTACGTTGTAGTCACCGAAAAGGACGCCGTGAAGCTCCGGGGGGTCTGGCCCGACGGCCGAGAGTCGCCGCTGGTGGCCGCACTGGAGGTGGAGTGGGAGGCGGGTGAGGCACTCGTCAGCGCTCTGCTGCAACGGCTTGCCACCGGCCACCAGCGAATGAGGATGTCTGGCTGAGAGCCAGAGCGCATATGACCGCACGCGACGAAGCCGCCGACACGACCATCTCGGCCCAAGCCATTATCGGACGAGACAAGGACCCGACGCTCGACGAGGACAATCCGTTCGAAGCGATGATGGCGCGCTTCGACCACGCGGCGCAGCTGCTCAATCTGGATCCGGGGAGCTACCAGGTCCTCCGGTCTCCCGACAAGCAGATCATCGTGTCGGTTCCCGTCGAGAGGGACAACGGCGACATCGAAGTGTTCACGGGCTATCGGGTCATCCACAATACGGCCCGTGGCCCTGCCAAGGGGGGGATTCGCTTCGACCCTCGCGTGACGCTCGACGAGGTCAAGGCGCTGGCAGCCTGGATGACCTGGAAGTGTGCCGTCGTCAACATCCCGTTCGGCGGCGCGAAGGGTGGAGTCGTTTGTGACCCCACGCAGCTGTCGATCAAAGAGCTGGAGCGGATCACCCGGCGATACACCGCGGCGCTCATCGACACGTTCGGGCCGGAGTCGGACATTCCCGCCCCGGACGTCAACACCAACGAGCGTGTGATGGCGTGGGTCATGGACACCTATTCCATGCACATGCGGCATCCGGTCACCGCCGTCGTGACGGGCAAGCCCATCGAAATGGGCGGATCGTTGGGACGACGTGAGGCCACCGGGCGCGGGTGCATGATCGTGACCAAGGAAGCCCTGCGTCACCTCGGCCTGCCGCAGCGCGGCACCAAGGTCGCCGTCCAGGGATTTGGCAACGTGGGGTCCGTCGCGGCACAGCTGCTCGAGAAGGAGGGACTCACCATCGTCGGGATCAGCGACATCTCGTGTGCGCTGTACAATCCGAACGGCATCTACATCGACGACGCGATCCGCTGGGTGCACGAGCACCGCTACCTCGAGGGATACCCCAAAGCCGAGGCGATTCCCGTCGAGGACTTGTTCACCCTGGACGTCGACGTGCTCCTCCCGGCGGCCGTGGAAAACGCCATCACGCGGCGAAACGCCAGACAGGTGCGGGCCCGCATCGTCTGCGAAGGCGCGAACGGGCCGACCTCCGCCGGGGCCGATCGCATTCTCGAAGAAAACGGGGTGTTTGTCGTCCCCGACATTCTCGCCAACGCGGGCGGGGTGACCGTGAGCTACTTCGAGTGGGTGCAGGACCGCATGGGATACTTCTGGGACGAGCCCACCGTGCAGGAGCGCCTGCACTCCATCATGCAGAACGCGTTTCAGGACGTGCTCGGTGTCGCCACCCGTCACGGGGTGAACATGAGGGTCGCGGCATACATGCTCGCCATCGAACGCGTCGCGGCAGTCCATCGACTGCGCGGACTCTACGCCTAGATGGAGTTGCACGTTATCGCGGTGGGAAAGATCCGCGACCCCGCCGTGCGAGACGCGTGCGACATGTATGCCAAGCGCCTGCGGCGCCGGCAGCGACTCCATGTGGTGGAGGTGAAGGAAGCGGGGCGGCGGGCGGCGACACCGCAAGACGCGCGGCGCTTCGAGGCCGCATCGCTGCTCCGTGCGATGCCCGAACGGGCGCGTGGCGTGGCTCTGACCCGCGACGGCGCGCCCCTCACGAGTCGGCAACTCGCCGAGCATCTCGCGAGCTGGCGCCTCGTAGCGCGCGACGTGGCGTTTCTGATCGGCGGGGCCCATGGTCTGGCACTCGATCTGATAGGGCGGTGCGAGCTTACGTTGAGCCTCTCCGCGCTGACCCTCCCGCACGAGATGGCGCGCCTCGTTCTGTTGGAGCAGTTGTATCGTGCGGAAACGATTCTCCGGGGCGAGCCCTATCACAAAGGTGAGGCCTAGCGCCCGCCGATGAACGTCCGCATCGACACCACGCCCATCGCGGCGCCGCCCGAGTCACCCGTCACGCTCCTGCGCGGCCGTGAGTCCTCCTCGCTCGCCCCAGACCTGGCGTCGGCGTTCCTCGCCGTGGGTGCCGCGGAACCGCGTCTCGCGCAGCTCCTGGCGGGCGATGCGCTCTGCGTCACCACCGGTCAGCAGCCCGCGCTGTTCACGGGCCCCTTGTACGCGGTGTACAAGGCGTTGTCCGCGGCGGCATATGCGCAGTGGTGCGAGCAGCTCGCGGGCCGGCCCGTGGTTCCGGTATTCTGGGTTGCCGGAGACGACCACGATTTTGCCGAGGCGAATCACGTGCACCTGCTCACCGCCGACAACGCGGTGGAGACCCTGGTGCTTCGCGACCGGCCACCCGACGCGCCGCAGTTGCCGCTCTACCGCGAACCCCTCGGATCGGACGTCGAGCATGCGCTTGCCGCGGCCCTGGCCACCCTGCCGCAGACGGAATTCGCACCCGATGTGACGGCGTGGCTGCAGCGCTTCTGGGAACCCACCCGCGACATCGCCTCGGCGTTCGCCGAATCGATGGCCGACCTACTCGGACCGCACGGCGTCGTGGTGTACCGCTCAACGGCCCGAGCAGCCAAGCGGGCCGCCGCGCCGTATCTCGTGCGGGCGCTCGAAGAGGCGGAGCGGCTCGATGCGGCACTCAGCGCTGGCGCGGCCGCGCTCGAGGATGCCGGCGCCGCCGCGCCGGTCGGCGTCGGGGATGGCGCAACCCTGGTAATGCTCGAGGCCAGCCAGGGACGCGACCGGCTCGTGCTGGACGGATCGGAACGGTTCAGAACGCGCCGCTCCGGCGAGAAGCTGTCGCTCGACGACCTCCGGACGATTGCCTCGCTGGAGCCGGAACGGCTATCGGCCAACGTGCTGCTTCGGCCGGTGGTCGAGGCCGCGCTGCTGCCGACGGTGGCGTACGTGGGAGGCCCGGGGGAACTCGCGTACTTGCCCCAGTGTGAGCCCATCTACGCGATCCTCGGTGTCCGGAGACAGATGCCCGTCCCCCGGTGGTCCGGCAGGGTGGTCGAGGCGAAGATTGCCAAAGTCCTCCAGAAGTACGACATCGTGCCGGAGGACCTCGGGGGGCCGGAGGGCCACCTGGAGGGGTCGCTCGCCCGGGAAGCCATGCCGACGGAGGCCGCCGAGGCGATCGCGGGGCTTCGCCGGGCGCTCGGCACGGAGTTCGCTCGTCTCGAGCAGGCCGCGGTGGAAATCGATCCCACCATGAAGAAGACCGTGCAGCACACCCGTAATGTGGCACTCGGAGGCGTGTCCGACCTCGAGAAAAAACTCATTGCTCATCTGAAGAAGCAAAACGAAATCGTGCAGCAGCAGCTGGCCAAGGCGAGTGCGAATCTCCTCCCGCACGGTCGTCCGCAAGAGCGCGTGTTCAGCGTTGCCCATTACCTGGTGCGGTACGGACGGGCGTTCCTGGACGACGTGTACGCCGAGTGTCTCAGATGGGTGAACGCGGGGGGCGAGCAGGCGGGCAGTGGTGACTAGCGGGACGGGGCAGGGCGGGCGGGTCTCGGACGCGCGCGCTTCCAGCGCGGTGGGCGCCGGGATTCTGACCGCGCGGCTTCTGGGATTCGTGCGCGAACGGGTCTTCGCTCATTATTTCGGGGACGGTCCGGCGGCCGACGCGTTTCGCGCGGCGCTCCGCATCCCGAACGCGCTGCGGAACCTGCTGGGCGAGGGAACGCTGTCGGCGTCCTTTATTCCCGTGTACGCCGGTCTGTTGGAACGAGGGGACGAGGAGGGAGCGGGGCGCGTCGCGGGGATCATCGCCTCTCTCCTCGTGCTCCTGACCGCCGCCGCCGCCCTAGCGGGCATCGCGCTGGCACCGATCATCACGGATATCGTGGCACCGGGGTTCTCGGGCGAGACGCGCAGAATCACCGTCACGCTCGTGCAGATCCTGTTCCCGATGTCCGGTGTGATGATCCTGTCCGCCTGGTGCCTTGGCGTCCTCAACGCGCACCGACACTTCTTTCTGTCCTACTCGGCACCTGCTCTGTGGAACATCGCACAAATCGCGACGCTCCTGGCGTTCGGCGGCGTGCTGATCGGTGCACCCCTGGCGGTGGCCCTGGCCGTCGGTGCGTTGGCGGGGAGCGTTCTCCAGGTGGTCGTGCAGTTGCCGACGACGCTGCGGCTCGCCGGGCCCATGCGCTGGAGTCTCGCGGCGCGCTCCGCGGACGCCCGCCGGGTGATCGTCCGGTGGGCGCCGGTGGTACTGGGAGCCGGCGCGTATCAGATCTCCAGTATCGTGGACACGCAACTCGCATCGCTCCTGGAGCAGGGGGCGGTGGCGATTCTCGGGTACGCGCAACTCCTCGCGATGCTCCCCGTGTCGCTGTTCGGCGTGAGCGTCGCCGCAGTCGCCCTTCCGGAACTCAGCCGGGCGGTGGCCGCGGACACCGCCGAATCCGTGCGGGCGCGTCTGGCGGACGGCACTCGTCGCGTGGCCTTCTTCGTCGTGCCGGGCGCCGCCGCCCTCGCTGCCCTTGCATTTGTGACCGTGGGTGCGCTGTTCCGCACGGGCGCGTTCGGTGACGCCCAGGTCGCCCTCGCGGGGGCGGTGCTCAGCGCCTACGCGATCGCCATCCCGGCACAGGCGACCGTGAAGCTCTTCGCGTCGGGGCACTACGCCCTCGGCGACACGAAGACGCCGGTACGCATCGCCATCCTGTCGGTGATCATCTCGGCGGTGTCCGCCTACTTGTTGATGCAGCGGTTGGGGCCGGTGGGGATAGCGCTCGGTGCGGCGATCGCCGCGCACGCGAACATGTCGTTGAACTACGTGTTCCTGCGGCGCCGGATTGGGAGGATTCTCCTTCGGCCTCATCTGCAAGCCGTATTCGCCGCTGTCCTGGCGACGGTACCCGCCGCGTGGGCAGGGGGGTGGGCGGCGGACGCCGTCGCTCCCTCCGAGTGGCTCGGGCTCCTCGTTGGAGCAACGGTGATGGCGACGACCTATCTGGCGCTCACCGCGTTGGCGGGCCATCCCGAAGCGCGTGCCTTGTTGAGGCGGGTGACTCGCGGATAGTCTTCGCCTCACGCGCATGACGATTCCCGAGAAGGTGGACCGCACGCTCCGCTCGCTGCCGAACAGTCCAGGCGTGTACCTCTGGAAGGACCCGGCCGGACACGTGCTGTACGTGGGCAAAGCCGGGCGTCTCAGGCAACGCGTACGCAGCTACTTCGCCGCCGACGCGTCGGACGACCCATGGCGGGCGCTGCTCCGCACGCACATCGCCGACGTCGAGACCATCGTCGTCCCAACCGAGTCACAGGCCCTCCTTCTGGAGAGCAATCTCATCAAGGAGTATCGGCCACGTTTCAACCTGCAGCTGCGTGATGACAAGAGTTATCCGCGGATCGCCGTCACTGTTGGAGAACCGTTCCCGCGGGTGCTCGTGGTGCGGCGGGTGCAGTTGGACGGCGCGCGGTACTTCGGTCCCTACACGGATGTCGGAGTCTTGCGGCGTACGCTTCGCATCGTTCGCCGGATCTTCACCGTACGCTCGTGCCACTACGCCTTGCCCACCGAAGCCCCGGACCGACCCTGCCTGGATTACCACATCCACCGCTGCAAAGCTCCGTGTACCGGTCTCCAGTCGCCGGAGGACTACCGGCGCATGATCGAGGATGTCCTCGCATTCCTCGAAGGCAAGACGGTGGAGGTGCGCCGCCGGCTGCGGCTGCGGATGGAGGAGGCATCGACCGCCATGCGCTACGAGCGGGCGGCCGAGATCCGTGACGCACTCCACTGGCTGGATCAGCTTGAGCGTCCCGCCGCCGTCGAGGTAGTGGGGGGAGGCGACGCCGACGCGATCGGCATCGTGCGCGACGGAGATGACGTCGTCGGTGTGCTGGTCCGCGTCCGGCAAGGCAAGGTCATCGCCCGGGAACATCGCTTTTTCCAGAATCTTGAGGGAACGGACGACGCGGACATCCTGCGGGCCTTCTTGGTGGGCTACTACCGACTTGCGGAGGGCAGGGCGCGAACCGTCGCGCTGCCGTTCCCGCCGGCCGACTTCACCGCGCTCCGTGAGTTGATGCCCGAGGCTGCGTGGACCGTTCCCCAGCGGGGCGCCAAGTGGCGTCTCGTTCAGCTTGCGGAGCAGAACGCGCAACATCTCATGGAGAGCCTTCGAATAGAGTCCCTGGAGACTGAAGAACGCGCCGAGAACCCCGTTTACGCGCTCGGCCGCGATCTTGGCCTCCCATCCGTGCCACGCAGCATGGTGTGCGTCGATATCTCGACGAGTCAGGGGAAAGACACCGTCGGCGCCCTCGTGTGGTTCGAGGGCGGGCGAACGAAGAAGAGCGAGTATCGTCGCTTTAAGGTGCGCGGGGAGCAAACGGACCATCCAGGCAGCGCGCGCCCGGACGACTTTGCTGCCATCGACGAGGTGGTGCGGCGATACTTCTCCCGACGGCTCGACGAAGGCAAGCCGATCCCCGACCTCACGGTCATCGATGGCGGGAAGGGCCAGCTGGCGGTCGCCCACCGGGTCATGCGTGAACTTGGCCTCGGCGATCGCCCGCTCGTGTCGCTGGCGAAACGCGAGGAAGAAGTGTTCCTGGTGGGCCGCAGGGACAGCCTCAAGCTATCGCCGCGTGCGCCATCGCTGCGGTTGCTCCAGCGAGCGCGGGACGAGGCTCACCGCTTTGCGATCGCGTACAACCGACAGCAGCGCGCGGCGCGCACGATCACGTCGCAACTCTTGGACGTACCCGGGGTCGGGGGCCATCGACGGCGCATCCTACTAGAACGGTTCGGCAGTCTCGCGGGTGTCCGGACGGCCACCGTCGGGGAGATCGCGAGCCTTCCAGGGTTCTCCCAGACACTCGCCAACCGCATACTCGAGCACCTGCAATCATGACTCCATTGTGGACACTCTCCTGCTCGGCCTGTGACGCGAGCGCGTTCGCAGACGGCACACCCACGGTCTGTACCGCCTGCGGAGCACCATGGCTGATCCGATACCCCGCCGCGCCGGCTGCCGCCACGCGCGCCGATCTTGCCGGTCGGCCGTGGACCATGTGGCGCTACCGGGAGTGGCTCCCCATCCGCGACGACGAGGCACCGGTGACCCTGGGCGAAGGCGGGACGCCCCTCATCGCCGCGCGCGTGGTGGGAGAGGAGTTGGGCATGACCCGGTTGTTCGTCAAGGACGAGTCGCAGAATCCGACGGGCTCGTTCAAGGCACGGGGTCTCTCGGCGGCGGTGACCCGTGCGGTGCGAGCCGGGGTCGAGCGATTCACCGTGCCGACGGCGGGCAACGCGGGGGTGGCGCTCTCCGCCTATGCAAGCCGCGTCGGGCTGGCGGCGACCGTGTTTACCCCGGCCGGTACACCGCCGCGTATTCTCGAACAGATGCAGACCTACGGGGCCGAAGTCCGTCTGATCGACGGGCACATCGGCGACTGTGGGAGAGCCTCCCGCGAGTACGCCGCCCGAACCGGTGCCTTCGACGTCAGCACCCTGCGCGAGCCGTACCGAATCGAGGGCAAGAAGACCTTGGGCCTGGAGGTCGCCGAACAGCTGGGGTGGGAACTACCCGACGCCGTCGTTTACCCCACGGGGGGGGGAACCGGACTGATCGGCATGTGGGTCGCATTCCGGGCGCTACTCAAGGCGGGCTGGGTGGAGGGTGCGCGTGCACCCAGGCTCTATAGCGTGCAGTCCAGCGGGTGTGCACCCGTGGTTAAGGCCGTGCTGTCGGGAGCGGACCGCACGGAGCGGTGGGAAGACCCGCAAACAATCGCCTGGGGGCTACGCGTTCCGGCGCCGCTCGGAGGCGCCTTGATGCTCAGGGCCATCGCGGAGACGGGTGGCGGTGCGGTCGCCGTGCCCGACGAAGCGATGGTGGACGATCAGCGACTCCTCGCGCACGTCGAGGGCATCGATGCCAGTCCGGAGGGCGGCGCGACGTTGGCGGGACTGCGTGTCCTACTGCAACAGGGTGCGGTATCACCCACCGACCGGGTGGTCCTTTTCAACACCGGCGCCGGGTGGCTATATCGCAGCTAGCTGTCGATATTCAGCCGGTCGGAACACCCATACATGCGTATCGCCATCCTGGATCCGTTTGCCGGTATTGCCGGCGACATGCTGCTGGGCGCACAGGTCGATGCCGGACTCGATCCGGACTGGCTGCGGGCCCTGCCGGCGCGCCTTGGCTTTGCGGGCGTGACCGTCCAGATCGAGCGCACCGAGCGCTGTTCGCTCGCCTGTACCAAGGTCGAGTTCCGGATGCCCGAATCGGGCGACGACGCCCGCCACGGTCGTCACATCGGTGAGCTCATCGGGCTCGTCCAGGCTGCCGGCCTCCCGAACTCCGTGAGGGACGGCGCGGTGCGGGCGTTTCGTCTCGTGGGGGAGGCGGAAGGACGGGTGCACGGAACGACCGCTGAGAGGGTGCATCTCCACGAGGTTGGGGCAGTGGACGCGGTGCTCGACATCGTGGGCGGCGTGTGGGGGATGCAAACGCTGGGCGTCGAGGCGGTGTATCACCTTCCGGTGGCCGTCGGCTCCGGGTGGGTCGATGCCGCTCACGGACGGCTTCCGGTGCCGGCGCCGGCAACGGCGTTGTTGCTGGAGGGCATCGAGATTCGCTCGGATGGGCCGGTGGAGGGCGAGGCGACCACCCCGACGGGTGCGGCATTGCTCCGCGTTTTGAGCGACGGTCCGGCGCCGACCGGGTGGCGCCTGCAAGCTACCGGTTGGGGCGCGGGTACCAGAGACCCGGCGCGGTATCCCAACGCGTTGCGGTTAATGCTCGCGAACCTCGCGTCGGAGGCCGGCCTGGTCGAGGTGCTGTCTACGGACGTGGACGATCTGCCGCCCGAGTACCTCGAGCCGCTCCGCGCGGCGCTCTTCGCAACCGGCGCACTCGAGTGTGTGGTGTGGCCGACGCAAGGCAAGAAGGGACGGGTGGCGCTCCGCATCGAGGTCGTGACGCCTCCGTCGCGAGCCGACGACGTGATCGCGGCGCTGTTTGCCAACAGCACGACCGGTGGGGTTCGCCGCACGCTGACCCGCCGCTCGACCTTGGCCAGGCAGCAGACAGAAGTGGAGCTTGCGGGCGGTGGACGGGTACGGATCAAGGTGTGGGAGAACCCTGCCGGGACGCGGTTCAAAGCGGAGTTCGACGACGTGGTACGGGCGGCCAATCGACTCGAGCGTCCTGCACTGGAAGTTGCGCGAGACGCCGAGACGCTGGCGCGAGAAGTGTGGAACAATGGAACAGGGGAACAATGGGACAACGGACCGAACGCAGGAGCTGAGGAGAAGTGATGAAACGAATTCTGTTGGTCGTGATCGGCCTCGTGGCGGGGGTGGTGGTGCCGCAGAGCGTCAGCGCGCAGCAGCCGTATCGCGGGCCCGGGTGTGAGCTGTCGCGGAGCTATTTCTTGGTGGATCAGGCGGAGAAGTATCTTCGTGGCGCGTACGAGGCTGCGACCGCGGCGGAGCGCGAGGAGATGCGGGCCAATGCCGAGCGCACGCTCAAGGAGGCGCTGGAACGCGGTGAGTTGGAGAACCCGGCGGTGTGGTACTTCTTGGGACGTGCGCATCAGCTGCGCGGAGATCTCGCCGGGATGGATTCGTCGTTCGATCGTGCGGAAGCGCTGGCGGCCGCGTGCAAGACGGACATGGACTACTACCGGGAGCTATCCTGGGTGCAGCTCATCAACTCCGCGGTGGACTCCCTCCAGAGTGGTGCGTTTGATGGCGCGCGTGCGCTGCTCACCGACGCAGCGATCCTCAGACCGGACGACAACCTGGCGCACTACTATCTCGCCCGTCTCGATGGCGACGACGGCGACTTTGAGAGCGCCTTGGAACACTTCCGCATCGTGCTGGACTTGGGACCAATGGAGAATCCCGAGCGTCAGGACAACTACATCACGTCCGTTGAGTCGATGGGCGAGATCTTCACAGGCTTGGGCGAGTGGGATTCCGCTGCCGTGTACTACGAGAAGTTGCGGGAATTGCGCGATGGTGATGTGTCGCTGATGGTCAAGATCGCGGAGTCCTATGCCAACGCCGGGGACGAAGCGCGGGCCATGAAGTTGTACGAGGAAGCGCTTTCGCAAGGTGAAACAATGGATGCGGCGTCGCTGTTCGCCACTGGGCGGGCGTTGTATCTCGCGGAGCAGTTCTCGCTCGCGGCGGATGCCCTTCGTATGGGCGTCGCGAAGAACCCGTACGCTCTGCCGGCGATGTACGACCTCGCCAATGTGTATCGCTCCGTCGCCCAGAGCGACGATTTGCCGGCCGCGGATCGCGCGGCGGCTACGACGGCCATGCATGAGACCGTCGAGCGGATTCTTGAGGCGGACCCGTTGAGCGCCGAGGCGTTGCGATTATTGGCAGCCGCGCACCAGATGGGGAACGACAGTCGCGCTACCGATCAGGCGTTGGCCAGGATCGGCCAGCTCCCGGTGGAGATGGAGGTCTACTACGCCGAGTCTTCGGGCGGCGTGTACAATATTCAGGGCCGATACGTGAATCAGCGCGGCTCGAGGGTCACAGTGCCACAGATCACGTTCGAGTTCCTGACCCAAGATGGCACGGTTGTCGAAACACGGACCTCGGGCGGCGACACGGTGGACGCCAAGGGGTTCGCGTCGTTCTCAGTCACCGCCAGCGCGCCCGGCGTTGTGGGCTACCGCTACAAGGTGGGATCCTAGCAAGGAGGTCGCGGGCCGTCGAGCAATTCGTGCGCGCAGTTCCCCTCGCCTAGGTTCGACGTACGTGCCGAGCGAGCGCTACGAGTTGGAGGTCGGCTGCCTCTCCCAATCCTAGGAGCCCTCCTCGGGAGCGCGCCACCGCGGACGTCGGGGTGCGTGAGCAAAGGGGGGGATTATGGCGGCGGTACCCGATCCATTCGTGAGTTCCTCGATGGCAAGCGCTTCGGAGTGGCTGGCGTCTCGCGGCGCGGCGACGTAGCGGCCAATGCGGTCTTCAAGAATCTCCGCGGTTGTGGCTTCGAGACGTTCCCGATCAACCCCAACGCGGACGAGGTGGAAGGCGAAACCTGCTATCCCGACGTCGCGTCCGTACCGGGCGTGCTGGACGGTGTCGTGATCGGCACCCATCCGTCGGTCGCGCGCACGGTCGTGGAGCAATGTGCCGAAGCGGGCGTGCGGCGCGTCTGGTGCCATCGGGCGTTCGGGGAGGGCAGCGTGTCACCCGACGCGGTCGATGCGTGCAATAGGCATGGTATCGAGTACGTCGTCGGGGGATGCCCACTCATGTTCTGCGAACCGGTGGATTTCGGGCACAAGTATGCGCCCACATCCTTCAAGGACTCACAACGCGAAACTCGCGTTCAGATTCGGCCCGCTCGCCGCGCTCGGTGGTGAGGATGAGCCGAATCGTGTAGGTCCCCGGTTCGAGGCTCGAGATATCGCCGGGCAATGGGAGCGTTGAACACGCGGAATGCCGCCGTCATCACCGCACGCGCCACGGCAGTGGGTGCCGGTGGTTCTGCCCGCCTGCCGAGCGACCCCCGTCGATCCGATGAACTCCTAGCGGGTGGACTTAGAAGGAACGTCGGCACCGGAGGACCGAGATTGAACGACCACAGCGCCCTTGCTGCGAGATCGCATCGCCATAGATTCAGGCTGCGTTGAATCCTAACTTGTTGTGATACAAGGCCTGCGGGCGTAATTCAGGGGTAGAATGCCAGCTTCCCAAGCTGGACGTCGCCGGTTCGAATCCGGTCGCCCGCTCTCGATTTGGAGTTCCCCCCGCAGGAGACCCAATCTTCTGCGGGGGTTTTCACTCTGCCTCCAGGAAACAACTGCGCGCCGCAAGCCATGATCGAAGTCGTCTCTGTGGCCCCCAACTCACTCGGCGCGGAACTCGGTATCGAGCCGGGCTTCGTGCTCGAGCGGGTCGACGGGCGGGAACTCGATGACTTCCTCGACTGGGAGTTTCTGACCGCGGTCGATCGCTTCATCCTCGAGGCGCGGTCGCCGCAGGGAGAGCAGATCGAGTTCGACGCCGAGCGTCCCGAAGGGCTGCCCATGGGCGTCGAGGTCGAGCCGCCGAGAATCCGGCGCTGCGGCAATCGCTGCGACTTCTGCTTCGTCGACGGGCTGCCCGAGGGACTGCGGGCGACTCTGTACGTTCGGGACGACGACTATCGGCTGTCATTCCGCTACGGCAACTTCGCGACGCTCACCAATCTCAAAGACCGCGACACCGCTCGGATCATCGAGTATCGGCTTTCGCCGCTCTATGTCTCCGTCCACGCAACGGATCCCGTGGTCCGGCGGCGCCTGCTGCGGAATCCACGAGCGCCGGACGTCATCGAGCAGTTGACGACGTTCGCGCAGCATGGGATCCAATTCCACACGCAGGTCGTGCTGCAACCGGGTGTGAACGATGCCCGTGTCTTGGAGCAGAGCCTCGAGGATCTCTACACTCTTGGTGCACCGATCCTCTCCGTTTCGGTGGTCCCCGTTGCCCTCACCGAGTTCTCGAAACACCATCTCGTGCGCGAGCTTACGTCCGAGCAGTGCAGGGCCGCCCTCACGGCGGTGGAACGGTTCGCGCGCCGGGCGCTGCGCGAACGCGGGTTCCACTGGGTATACGGCTCGGACGACCTCTATCTTGGCGCCGGCGTTGAGCTCCCGCCCGCCGCCGCATACGACGGATTCGAGCAGGTCGAGAACGGGGTCGGCGCCGTGCGCTATCTCCAGGAGCGGATTGCCGCGGAGCGGGCCCGGTTGACCGAAGTCGCGGGGCTGACCATCGGGGTGTTCACCGGCACCGCCATGGGGCGCCTCATGCCGCAGGTGCTGGCACCATTGCGTGAGGCCACGCGGGCCGAGTTTCGACTCGTCGAGTTGGAGAACTCGCTCTTCGGTCCGCGCGTGACGTCCGCGGCCCTCTTGCCGGGCCAGGCGTTTCGCGCCGCGATCGAGCGGCACGCCGATCTCGACCTGGCCCTCCTCCCCGGGGAAGCCGTCAACGACCAAGGGCTGTTCCTCGACGGCATGGACATGCTCGCACTGGCCCAGCAGGTGCGCGTGCCCTTGCGATACTCGTACTGCTTCACGGACGCGCTGACCGAGGCCGCCCCGTGAGCCGCTCGACCGTAGCAATCGTCGGCAGACCCAACGTCGGCAAGTCCACCCTTTTCAATCGCATTCTCGGAGGCCGGCCGGCAATCGTGGATGAGCGCCCCGGCGTCACGCGCGATCGCAACTTTGCCCGCGCGGAGTGGGCGGGACGCTCGTTTTGGTTGGTCGACACGGGAGGATGGATTCCCGATTCGGACGCGCTCAGTACCGCCGTGCGCCGCCAGGTCGAACTGGCGATCGCCGATGCGGATGTGATCGCGTTCCTCGTCGACACCCAAGCAGGCGTGCACCCGGCAGATCACGAGGTGGCGGGCCTGCTCCGGGCGCATCACGATCGCGTCGTATTGGTCGCCAACAAGGCGGACGAGTTGGCCGAAGACACGTCGTATCTCGTCTTTCACGAGCTTGGACTCGGGGATCCCCACCCCGTGTCCGCCGCGACGGGGCGGGGAAGTGGCGATCTGCTCGATCGGCTCGTCCAGGCATTGCCGGCGGGCGCGAACGAAGCCGCTGAAGGGATCGTGAACGTTGCAGTGGTGGGCAGACCGAATGTTGGCAAGTCCAGCATGGTGAACCGGCTGCTGGGCGTCGAGCGCCATGTGGTGGCGCCGGAAGCCGGTACGACCAGGGACGCGGTGGATTCCCCCTTGCGATATGAGCAGACAACCCTCAACTTCATTGATACTGCGGGGTTACGGAAGCGATCGAAAGTAGAGGATGAGATCGAGTTCTACTCGACCCTCCGGACCCATCGCACCATCGAGCGAGCCGATGTCTGCGTCTTGGTGGTTGACGCCGCCTCGGGAGTGCACGCTCAGGACATCAAGATCGGACAGGCAGCGTGGGACCGCGGTGCCGGCCTGATCATCGCGGTGAACAAGTGGGATCTGATTCTCGAGAAGGATCCCAACACAGCCGCTCGAGGACAGCGTGACTTGGCGGTTCGGGTTCCGCTGCTGAGCATGGTGCCGTTCGTGTACGTCTCGGCGTTGTCCGGACAGCGGGTCCGTCGACTCTTGGAGTTGATCGTCGAGGTGCAAGCCAGGCGGCAACGGCGCATACCGACGGCTGAAGTGAACCGCGTGCTCCGCGATCTGGTCGCGCGGCACGAGCCCCCGACCTCGCGCGGCGTGGAGGTGAAGCTGCTGTACGGATCACAGATCGGAACCGCGCCCCCGGCCTTCGCCCTGGTTGCGAACCGTCCCGAGGGCATCTCGGAGACCTACGAGCGGTATCTCGATAAGGGGTTTCGCGATCGCTGGGACCTCGAGGGAACGCCGATTCGCATGCGCTTCCGAAAGAAGCGAGGCCGGTCGTGACGACCGCCCTCTGGATCGTGGGCGCCTACCTCGTGGGCGCGATCCCGGCCAGCTTCCTTGCCGCACGATTGGGCGCCGGACTGGACCTGCGTGAACACGGTAGCAAGAACCTCGGTGCCACCAACGTCTATCGCGTGCTTGGCTGGCGGTTCGCGATCCCGGTGGCGTTGTTCGACGTGAGCAAGGGGCTCGGACCGGTGGCGCTCGCGCGCAGCCAGTTCGACCAACTGTGGCTTCCCGTGGTGATCGGGCTGTCCGCCGTCATCGGGCACGTGTTTTCCGTCTTCGTGCGATTCAAGGGCGGCAAGGGCGTGGCAACGGCATCCGGTGTGGTGCTGGGGTTGGCCCCACTTGCCCTGCTCGGCGCCGCCGGCGTCTGGGGCGTGACGCTGACCCTGTCGGGATTCGTCTCGCTGTCGTCCATGGTGGCCGCACTCAGCTTCCCGCTGCTCGTATGGCTGATCTACCCGACGGCGGACACGACGCTGCTGCTGGGCGTTGGGCTCGCGCTGTTCATACTGTTCACACACCGGTCCAACATCCGCCGACTGATCGACGGAACGGAGAATCGGTTTTCCCGAAGCGCGACGTCGGCGGGCAGGGCATGATGCGGATTGCCGTCGTTGGGGCCGGCAGTTGGGGAACGACGCTCGCCAACCTCCTGGCCCATGAGGGGCACGACGTGAGGATCTGGGCGCATGAGGCGGAGGTGGTGGAATCGATCAACCGCGACCACACCAACGCGCTCTTCCTGGCGGGCTGCCCGTTGGACCGCGGGCTGGTGGCGTCAGGCGATCTGGGCGAGACGCTCGAGGCGGCGGACCTGACGATCTTCGCGACGCCGTCGCACGTCACGCGCGCCGTGGCGGAGCGGGTCGGCCAAGTTCTCAATGGCTCGGAGCGACCGGCTGTCGTGAGCGTGTCCAAGGGACTCGAAGGAGAGTCTCTCAAAGTCATGACCGACGTCCTGAGCGAGACGCTGCCCGGAATCCGCCTGGCCACACTTTCGGGACCGAGTTTCGCTCAGGAGGTGTACCGCCGCGATCCCACAGCCGTCGTTGCGGCGTCGACGGACGAGGAGGTGGCGGTCCTGGCGCAGCGCATCCTCACGACGAGGAGTTTTCGGGTGTACACCTCCCGGGACGTGGTGGGAGTGCAACTGGGCGGCGCCCTCAAGAATGTCGTGGCCATCGCCGCCGGGATGCTTCACGGCTTGGAGCTCGGCCACAATTCTCTGGCCGCGCTGATCACCCGTGGGCTCGCGGAGATGACTCGGCTGGGCGTCGCCATGGGTGCGGACCCCCTCACATTCGCCGGCTTGGCCGGCATGGGGGATCTCGTACTTACGGCGACGGGAGCCCTGTCCCGCAATCGTACCCTAGGTGTCGAGCTCGCCAAGGGCAAGACACTCGAGCAGATCCTCGGAGAGCGCCGCACGGTGGCGGAGGGCGTGCGCACGGCGAAGGCCGCGAGGCAGTTGGGACTCCGGTTCGGCGTAGAGCTCCCGATCGCGACTGAAGTCGAGCAGATCCTGTTCGAAGGGAAGAGCCCGCGCCAGGCCGTGCGAGACCTGATGGACCGCGAGCCGAAACCCGAGAACTGGCGATGACCGCCTCGCAGCCGGTACAGGAGTTCTTCTCGATCGGTGACGTGTGCCAGCTCACCGATCTCAAGCCACACGTATTGCGGTATTGGGAAAGTCAGTTTCGCTTCCTGAACCCCGCCAAGAACCGTTCGGGCAACCGCGTGTACCAGCGACGTGAGATCGAGTTGATTCTCCTGGTCAAGCACTTGCTGTACAACGAGAAGTACACGATCGAGGGCGCCCGCCGCCGCATCGAGCAATACCGTCGTACGGGAGACCTTCGCGAGGAAGCCCGCCACGCGCTGCAGCACGAAACACTCGAGAGTCTGACCGCCGAACTGCGGGCGATCGCAGATATCCTGGACGGCAAGAAGATTCCCGTTGAAGATCCTCGTCAGTAACGACGATGGGATACTCGCGCGGGGGCTGAACGTCCTCGCCGACGTATGTGCCAGTGTCGCACAGGTGACCGTCGTGGCGCCGGACCGGGAGCAGAGCGGCGCCAGCAACTCCCTAACGCTCAGCCGGCCGCTGCGCGCGACGCTGCGCGAGGACGGATCGTACCAGGTCGACGGAACCCCGACCGACTGTGTTTTGCTTGCCCTCGGCGAGCTGCTGGACTCCAAGCCCGCATTCGTGTTCTCGGGGGTAAATCACGGACCCAACATGGGCGAGGATGTCTTGTACTCCGGCACGGTGGCCGCGGCGATGGAAGGGTTGTCGCTCGGGATTCCCGGCGTGGCGGTGTCCTTCGCGGGGAGCCGGCTGGACCTGCTCGACAGCCACCGGCCGTGGCTGGAGCGGCTCGTGCGGTCCATCGTCGCCGTCGCCGACTTCCCGCGTGACACGCTGCTGAACGTGAATCTGCCGGCGATCCCGGGAGACGAGGTCCGCGGCATTCGAGTGACGACCCTCGGGAAACGCGTGTACTCCGATTCCCTGGCGGAGACGAAGGACCCCTGGGGGCGTCGCGTCTACTGGATCGGCGGCGGCCAAATCTCCTGGTCCGGCCGCGAAGATTCGGACTTCCGCGCGATCGAACAGGGATACATCTCGGTGACCCCGCTCCACGTCGATCTCACGAACTATCAGCTGCTCGAAGCCGTGCGCGGTTGGAGTCTTGGAGGATGAGGGACACCTACGGCGGCTACCGCGCTCGCCTCGTGGAGCAGCTCAGGAAACACGGCATCGAGGATCTCGCCGTCCTCCGGGCGTTCGGCGAGACCCCGCGTCACCTGTTCGTGCCCGAGGCGGTGCGTCACCGCGCGTATGAGGATGTCGCGCTCCCCATCGGGAAGGGTCAGACGATCTCGCAGCCAAGTACCCAGGCCAAATACCTTCAGGCGCTGGAGTTGGGGGGAAGGGAACGAGTGTTGGAGATCGGAACGGGATCCGGCTACCAGACGGCACTCCTGACGATGCTGGCCGACACCGTCGTCAGCGTCGAACGGGTGAATGAGCTGGCCGTGCAGGCCAGGGCGGCGCTCCGGTCGGCAGGGATCACCGCGGCGACGCTTGTAACCGGGGATGGTTCACTGGGCTGGGCCCCGATGGCCCCATTCGACGCGATCCTGGTTTCCGCTGCCGGGCCGTCCATTCCCGCTCCGTTGCTGGCGCAGTTGTCGGACGGCGGTCACCTGGTCGCCCCGGTGCACGGCGGGGGGTCGCAGCGGCTGTTGCTGGTGCGGCGGCGAGGGGACACCTACGAGCAGCGCGAACTCGGCGCCGCTCGGTTCGTGCCGTTGATCGGTCGCCACGGGTTTGCACAGGAGGCCGAGTCGTGATGGGCGATGTTTGAAGCTGCGGTCACCTGGATCACCGAGACGATCTTCCGGCTCGGGTATCCCGGCATTATGCTGCTCATGGCACTGGAGTCGTCGTTCTTTCCGTTTCCCAGTGAAGTCGTCCTCCCTCCAGCGGGATACCTCGCGGCGCAGGGTCGGATGAGCGCCGTCTTGGCGTTTGCCGCGGGCACGGCGGGGAGCCTCATCGGGGCGGTGTTCAACTACTATGTGGCGCTCTGGCTGGGTCGCCCGCTGCTGCACCGGTACTCTCGGTACGTCCTGATCCGGGAACAGTCCCTGGATCGCGCCGAAGAGTTCTTTCGCAGACACGGAGAGATCAGCACGTTTGTCGGGCGGTTGATTCCCGTCATCCGTCAACTGATTTCGCTCCCTGCTGGGCTATCGAGGATGCGGCTCGATCGGTTCGCGCTATATACGTCGCTGGGCGCGGGCATTTGGTGCGCGGTCTTGGCCGCGATTGGCTGGTACGTCGGCAAGAACGCGTCCGTCGTGGCCGGGATCGACGAACTCATCGCTCAGCCGGCGTTTCATCGGTATAGTACGATTGCCGGCCTCATCCTCTTGCCGGCGCTGGCGCTTATCGTGGGTGCGTATGTGCTCGTGCGACGCCGCAGCGGGTCGGGGCAGGCGAGTGGAGGCCCCACCGAGTGACCTCATCCTCGCCCCATGTCACAGCGGTGCGACTCCGCGTGAGCGGGCGCGTGCAGGGAGTGGGGTTTCGCTATTTCATTCACCGACGAGCCACGGCTCTTGGGCTGGCAGGGAGCGTACGAAATCTACCGGACGGACGCGTCGAGGTCGTGGCCGCTGGCGTACCAGAGGCGATCAGGGAGCTGGAACTGGTGGTGGCTCGGGGCCCACGTTTCTCAGAGGTCACCAATGTGGAAAAGACGAGTATTCCACATGATGAGATTGTAGCTAAGATGTTTACGATCATCTAGTTAGACGGAGGGCACTCTGAACGATCATTCTCGAACCCGGGCGTTGTACGATGCCATCCGAGATGTCCCGGACTTCCCGACGCCGGGCATTCTGTTCCGGGACATCACACCACTCCTGCTGGTTCCCGAGTTGCTGCGTAGGGCCGTGGAAGCCATGCACACAGGGGTGACGGGAGACGTGGACCGCGTGCTGGCCATCGAGTCCCGCGGCTTTCTGTTCGGAGCCCTGCTCGCACAGAAGCTCGGCGCGGGTTTGGTGCCAGCCCGCAAGAAGGGGAAGTTGCCGTGGAAGACCCACACGGCGGAGTATGTGCTCGAATACGGCACCGACGCGATCGAGATCCACCAGGACGCCCTCGAGCCCGGGCATCGCGTGTTGATCGTTGACGACCTCTTGGCAACGGGTGGGACGGTGGCGGCCGCCGCACAGGTCGTCCGGCAGGCGGGGGCGGAGCCCGTCGGCGCCAACGTGCTGATCGAACTCACGGAGCTCGCCGGCCGCGCGGCGGTGAGTCCGCTCGCGGTCCACAGCGTACTTAGCTATCCGCGACACCAGAGCTAGTCTCTGGCGTGGCCACGGGTTGGTGGGGCCATAGCCACCCATTAGAATTCCCGGATTGCCCCTGTAGCTCAGGTGGATAGAGCAGCGGTTTCCTAAACCGAAGGCCACAGGTTCGAGTCCTGTCAGGGGCACCTGTGAGCCCCAGGGGTGCCCGCAAGTGATAGGGTAGACGACCTTCATGCACATGGGTGACGAGTGACCGATACCACAGCTACCAGCGACCAACACCAGCGCCCCCAGGACCAGGGGGAGCGACTGCTTGCGTGGGTCCGCAACAACAGCCGGCTCCTGAGCATTGGCGTGACCGCGATCGTTGTCCTCGCCGGCGGCATTTGGTTCGTGCGTGAGTATCGGATACGCACCGCCTTGGCGGCACAGTCGGCGTTGGACGCGGCTCGGGTGTCGGTGCAGGCGGAGAACTACCCGCTCGCCGCCAGCGACCTTACCAGACTCATCGACAGTTATCCGGGCACGGCCGCTGCGGGCGAGGCCGTAATCCTCCTTGGGCGAGTACGATTGGCGCAGGAGCAGCCGGATGTGGCGGCGCAGGAACTCCGAGCGGCGTTGGCACGTGGTATGAGCGGTGAGTTCCTGGCCTCCGCGTATGCGGTCCTCGGTGTGGCGCTCGAGAATGCCGGGAACCCCGCGGACGCCGCCACGGCGTATCGCCAGGCCGCCGAGGCCGCCGCCTACGAGTTTCTGGCGGCGCAGTACCTTGCCGACGCCGGTCGGGCGGCCACGACGAGCGGAGACACCTCCCAGGCGTTGGAATTGTACCGCATGATCCTGAGCGCCCATCCCGAGTCGCCGAGCGCCATCGAAGCCGGGGTCCGTCTTGGAGAGTTGCAGTCAGTGATGCGTTAGGGCCGGCGGCGGCATGTGGTTGGATGCGGTCCGCAGGGGCCGAAGGCCGTGACCACTGAGCGGCGTTAGGCGGGTCGAGATTCGTCAGGCGCCGCTGTTTAGCGAACATCAAGTTATGGCGTATAAGATATGTTATGTTAAGTATGACTCTGTTTGAATGTGGGAAACCGGCAGCCGGTTCCCCACCGTTCGGCCACATCTGACCTTCCCGTACCGTCTTAAGGGCTGCTCACGCCACTTGTCGAATGACCGGTCGGCCACTCGCGGCCCCCCAAATCACGAGCCAAGCACGCCGCGGAACACCATGCGGCCCTCACCGCGGAGCCGGGGTGGCTCCGTCCTGACGTCCATTCCGGTTATCGTCACCTCGAGGCCGGTCGCCGTCCGAACCGGGAGCTCGCCGCCTTCCAGGTCGCCGTGGACATCGCGGAGCACGGTTGCGAGAGCCGCAGCGCCCGTTCCGCACGCCAAGGTTTCCGCCTCCACGCCGCGCTCGTACGTTCGCATCGCCCACCTGCCCCCGACGCTCGCCGCGAAGTTGACGTTGGCACCGCCCTCCCCGACGGCCGGATGCCCGCGGAGTATCTGGCCGCGCTCCATGAGCTCCGGCACCCGAAGGTCCTCCACAATCACCACGACGTGCGGTACGCCGACGGTCAGGAGGTGAATCTCCTGTTCGCCGGACTCCAGCGGCACATCTACCCGCAGGGGCTTGGACGGGGTGGGAACGACGATTTCCGCGAGCTCACCTGGGCCGTCCACGCACCGGGCCTTTACCGGCCCAGCATCGGTCTCGAGGATCATCCCCTGGGACGACGCGAGTTCGAGCCAGGACGACAGACGGGCCGCGCACAGCGCGCCGTTACCACACATGTCGGCCCGGTGCCCATCGGAGTTGAAGAAATTGAACCGCACCCGATCGCGGCCGGACCCTGGCTCCAAGATGACGAAGCCGTCCGCTCCGACGCCCACTCCCCGCCGGCACAGGTCCCGGATCCGCGCCGCCGGCCATATCTCCAGGGGACTCGCGCGACCATCCAGGAAGATGAAGTCGTTGCCCGATCCCGACATCTTGTAGAAGATGGTGCCGGTCATGGGTCTACCTCACGTGCTCCGCGGAGCGTCAATCGATCGCATTCGCTCACTCACAGTCGGCCCAGAAGATGCTGGAATCGCAACCGCCAGACGACCCACACGGCTTCGCGGATGATCTTCCCGGACATCTTGCTCGAACCTTCGGTCCGATCGACGAAGACGATCGGGATTTCGACGATCTTGAAGCCAAGGCTCCGGGCCCGGAAGCTCATTTCTATCTGAAACGCGTACCCGTTGGAGCCGACCGCGTCGAGGTCAATGGCCTCGATCACCGCGCGTCGGTAACATTTGAAGCCTCCGGTCGCGTCGAACAGCCGATGCCCCGTGACCACGCGGGCGTACAGGTTCGCGCAGTAGCTGAGCAGCAGACGCGGCATGGGCCAATTCACCACCGTCACCCGCCCCTCAAGATAGCGCGAGCCCAATACGAGATCCGCCTGCTGGATGGCGTCGAGGAACTGTGGCAGATGCTTGGGATCGTGAGAGAAATCCGCATCCATCTCAAAGACGCATGCGTAGTCACGTTCCAGCGCCCACCGGAACCCCGCGAGGTAGGCGGTTCCCAGGCCCTGCTTTCCCTCCCGATGAATCACGTGGACGCGCGAGTCGCGCCCAGCCAGTTCGTCGGCCAGGCGCCCGGTGCCGTCCGGTGAGTCGTCGTCGACCACGAGCACTCGGAGCCTGGGATCCTGCTCCAAAATGAGTGGTACGATCTGTGGCAGGTTCTCCGCCTCGTTGTATGTCGGGATGATCACCAGGGC
The DNA here is from genome assembly GCA_036397755.1 of Gemmatimonadales bacterium. GTDB lineage: Bacteria > Gemmatimonadota > Gemmatimonadetes > Gemmatimonadales > GWC2-71-9 > CAMYLY01. The sequence continues at coordinate 53,046 of DASWII010000007.1, forward strand.
GAGGTCAGACACGGGGCTTCCTCCCCCGCATTGCCAGTGGAACCAGCAGGGCGAGGATCGCGACACCTGAACTCACCAGCGTAATACGCTTCCCAATAGTGTATTCAGGACTTACAAACCGAAGTTCGACTTCTCGAGCTCCGGCGGGGACCGGAACGGTGATCAGAGCTGCGTCACCTCGCACAACTTCTGTGTCGCGGCCATCGACCGTCGCCTTCCAGTCCTTGTAGTGGCTCTCGCTCACAAGCAGGTAGGCATCCCGGGGTGCACCACCCACTATGGCTAGTTGCATGAACCCGGGCTGCCAGAACTCCATCTGGACGATTGCGTCCATCGCTGCAGGCAACGGGCTCTCGAGCGGGGAGACCGAACCAGCGTAGGCGTCATCCAAGATCACGACCTGACGTACAGGGAACCGCGGATCGAGCACCGTTCTGACCGCGTCTTCCAGGGGTGCCGTGATTGCGCCCGGGATCAGCCGCGCGTAGGGAAACGGATCCCGACGTCGAAACACATCACCGTTCTCCCCGATCGACGTCGTCACGTTGTTGAGCACTCGCTCGTAGCCCGGCAGTGAGTCTTGAACGGCACCCACCGGCACGAGGACGTAGTTGATCGCGTACAACTCCATCAAGGTTGGGTGCCCTTGGTTGCGAAAGCTCAAATCCATACCGACCCGCCCGTTCAACACATCGAACGCATGGATCTCGTTACCATGATGCCCGTACCACTGCGAGATGCCGGCCGACATGAGTGAAGCCCCCGGATACAACAGGTCCCACACTCTCATCGGCCGCGACTGCGTTGCGAGGTAGTCTTTGATGGGGTCCGTCCCGTAGACCTCTTGCGGATTGTCCGTGTAGTTCCAAAAGGTCTTGGCATTTACCCACAGGTCGGTTGCAGCGATCACGGGGATCCCCAAGACGAGCACGGCAGCCGGCATGCGGCGGTGGTGCCACGCCCACGCGAAGCCGGCCAGGGCGAGAAGGCCGCACCCACTGACCAGCGCGCCGCTCCGGATGGTCGAGGCTGCCAGCGTGGTCACGGGCGCGCGGGCAACAGGCGCGAGCAGTCCGGCCACCGCCTCAAACACGCCCGCCAAAGCAAAGAGGAGCACGAGCGCGCCGACGATGAGCCAGGCCGTCGCCGGTGACCTGCCTTCGCGTCGTTCGAGTCGATCCACTCCGAATGCGGCAAACGTGGCCAACACAAACGAGACCGCGAACAGCGCCATCCCTGGCGCTCGTGTCGATTTCACGAAGGGCACCACACTCCACCACAAGCGATAGAACGGCGTCGCCCCGCCTAGGCTAACCAGCAGCAGCAAGACGCCGATAACCAGCAGCCACCGCACCATCGACCGTCGCTGTCGATCGAGCATACCGAGCGCGCCCAGCGCGACAACTCCGAGCCCGAGATACTCGCTGTGAAGTTTAAGGCCATTCGGCCCCCAGTATGTCCCGCTGAAGGTCTCACCAGCAAACCGCTGCAGAACGAGCTCGGGAAGATGGGCCCAGGGGATGGCGTAGGATGTCGAGAAGGCGAAATCGGCGACGACCGATTCCTCACGAGGTGAGAACGGGATGTAGGCATAGAATGGGAAGTACTGGATGGCGCTGATACCAACACCGACGACAACCGCCGCCAGTGCCGCGCCAAGCCCGCGGACCAAGCCCGACGGGCCGTCCTGGGGAAGGCGCTGCATCCCGACGTACACTGCGAATAGCCCCGTGGCGACCAGGTAGTACTGCACCATCTGCGGATGCGGGCTGAGCAGGGCGAGCCCGGTGGTACACGCGAGCAATCCGTAGCCCTCCGGCCGGCGATCGCGGCCTCCCACGACGAGCGCCAAGATCGCGAGGGGAAGCAACGTCGACACGAAGAGTTTGCCGTCATGACCCGGACTTACATATGAGCCGATCACACCTGACAGCTGATAGGCAAATGCCCCCGTTACCCTACCTGCCCACCGCACCCGGGCAACCTGGAGGAACCAGTACATGAACCAGCCGGCAAGTACATAGTGCACGGCGAATCCGATGTTCATGGCCGTCACCGTCGGGAGGATCAACCTCAACCAAGCCGTGGGGTAGAAGATGTCGCCATGCATCGCGCCGACGAACGGCAAACCACCGTACATTTCAGGGTTCCACAACGGAACGTGCCCTAGTGCTCGCGTCTGCACGGCTGCCCACTCGCGAAGTGCGTATCCACTGAAGAACTGGTCGTTGTACGGTGATGCGATGAAGGCACCGCTGAACATTGGGAGCGACAGCAGCAACACTCCGACTGAGAGGAACAGCAAGGCCACAACGTGCTGGGCCGGAGGCACGAACGAGTCGTCGGTGCCAGTCCTATTCGTGTCCATCATCCTCCCGCAGTGCCGCGATCGTCATCTGGTCGTCACTTTCCCTCAAAACCGCTCCCACAACGGCCGCGGCCAGCTCGGTAGTGGTTAGCAACAACCGGGACCCGGCTGCGAGCGCAAGCGCTGCGCCTGAGCCCATGGCTGGTGTAAGCATGGCGACATACACCGCCTCGCGCACGCCGATCCCGCCCGGCGCGAACAGCGCCAGCAGCCCGACGACGTAGCCGACGGCAAACACCCCGATCGCGAGCCGAAGCGTCAGATCGACATCGGTCAGAAGCCCATGCGCCAGGAGCCAGAACGCTACTCCGTATCCGACCCAACTCAAAGTCATGACGATTGAACTGACGACCGCCACGTGCACCGGCAGCGACCGCAGTGTTCCGGTTCCGTTGTTGATCCGGCGCAGCGCGGCGAGCGCTCGTGGATTTGCGAGCAGGCTGATCACACCGAACGCGAGCAAGAGCGCGATCCCCAACTGCCATAGGTTGAGCACCGCCGGCACCATCGTGGCGGCGACAGCGGCAGCGGTTCCAACAGCAACAGCCTGCATGGCCACGGCGGCTCCGATCGACGCCAACCCGCTGACACCCGCCCTTCGCGACAGGACGGCCAATCCAGCCACGCTCCATAGCTTGCCGGGAAGGTATCGACCGAGGTTCGACACTGCCCAAACGTGAATGGCGGTTCGGAAACTAAATCGCTCCCCCCAACCGAGAAGGATCGAGCGCCACGCCGCGATGAGCAGGGCGTATGTGGTAAAGACGATGCAGGCAGAACCTGCAAGAAGACCCGGACGAGGTGCGATCATACTCCAGTCGAGGTGGAGAAACTCGCTCCATTGCCTTGCCAGTGCGCGCCAAACAAACCATCCGACAGCCAGGCCCAGCAGGATCTGCGACGCCCAAACCCACTTCTGACGCGTCATGAGCGTACGCCTGATCCCGCACGACCGCTCCGCCCCAGAACGGGCGCCTCAGGGTCGCCTCGGTCGACACCACGTGCGGCGCGAATGCCTCCACGATTTCTAGAAGGCTGGATCGCGTGCCTACGACTTGGCATGTCGCGCTTGGTCGAGTGCTCGGTACAGGTCGGCATATCGACCTGCTACTGCATCTGGTGCAAAGCGCTGCAGCGCGTGGAGACGGCCAGCGTGGCCCAGTTCCCTGGCCCGGGCCGGTGACGTCAGCACGTGCTCCAAGGCACGAGCAAACGCTCCAACGTCACCAGTGGGTACGAGGAACCCGGTTTCACCGTCGATGACGGTATCCGTTAGCCCACCGGACGAAAACGCCACCACGGGTGTCTCCGACAACTGGGCTTCAATTGCGACGAGGCCGAGACCCTCGTTGACCGCAGGCATCCCCAGCACCGTAGCCTGCCGATAGAGATCCGCGAGTGATTGCTGTGCCAACAGCGGATGCCAACGCAATCGGTCCGCGATTCCGAGTCGCTCAGCAATCTGGCGACTGGGCGCTACCTCGCTACCGACGCCGACGACGATATCCGCGGTAGCGGAAGTGTTTAATCGAGCAAAAGCCTCAAGGAACGGTATGATCCCCTTCTGCTCGTTCAGCTTACCGACAAACAGTACGCGGTTGTCCTCTCGCGTCTCTCTGCCTGCAAAAAATAGGTCGGTCGCAACCGGCATGGGCGCGACCAGCGGGCGAACGTCGGGCGCCACGGCACGCACCGCATCGGCGAGCCACGTCGAGACCGTGGTGACCTGGTGGGCGCGGCGAAGCACATGCGCCAGCAAGCGCCGACCGCCGATGATCCCTTCGACACTGTGAATGTCCGACCCATGTAGCGTGACGACGAGGGGTCGACGGAATAATGTCGCAAGCCAGCCGCCGACGAGGCCTCCCGGGAACCACCAATGCGCATGGACAATGTCCGGCTTCGGGCCCGCTCGGAGTGCCGTGGCCAGGCTTCCCACTAGCAACCCGCCGACGGCGGCCCTGGCACGCCACGAGCGTCTCATCTGGGCACTCATCGTACCAGTGTATGCGATCGTCTCCCATGCTCGAGGGGCGTACCTATACCGGCGAATGGGTATCCCCTCGAATGTGGCTATACCAGGGAGGCCAGCACCACTCGGCGCGACGACATCCACCAACATCCCCTCCTCGCGAAGTGCGGTCGCCAGCCGCAGCACGAAGGACCCTACTGGATCCTCCGGATATCGGGGGTACGAATGCGTCAGGAATCTAATCCGCATCGGGTGTAGCAGACCGCAGAGGTCTCCCGTCGACTGCTTCGATCGGGATCGTCGGAACGCTCAGGACCGGCCGGCCGTCCGGGAGTATGCGCTCCACTCGCAACTCACGACGACGGCGCCTCCACATCACCACTTCGTCGAGTCGAGCCAACCACGGCCGCGTTTGACAGAGGCCTGAAACCAAGTCCTGGAACGCCTCGGGAGCCCCAGGGAATCCAAGCGCTGGCGACAGGTTAGGATGCCACACCCCAACCCACAGTCCTTCGACCTTGCGACAACGTCCAGCGAGTTCGAGTGCGTCCTCCGTCCACACCGCTGGCCGTTCCTCCTTGCGGTACTTGCTCAACGCGCGATCCATCCACATGAACGGCACTTCGTCCAGCCCGGATGGCCCAGACGCTGCCGCGTCCCAGCCTGCGACGACATCGGCTGCTCCCAGGCGAAAGCCATTCCGGTCAGCGAACCCATAGCTCGCATCCCATTCGAATCCCGCCTGACACATCAGTCGCTGGGTTCGGCCGGGACGCATACGTAGGTAATGCTGCCGCACGCCTCGGGGCGGAGCCCCGACGAGGCCGGCGAGCCGTCCGCGCTCCGCGCGAAAGCGGTCGACGTCCAACCAGGTGCTGAAGCTCCCGTGCAACTCCAGTTCGTGCCCTCCAGCGCCTACCGCGGCCAGGAGCCCGCGTGCTCGCGACCCTTCTGGCTTGTACGTGAGGTCGCCCACTCTCATCGTCGCCAGCGTGGGAGTCCCGGAGAGGATGAACCACGTCGATCGGATGTTGTGCGCCGCCTCGACAGTAAGAAGGGCTTCGACGGCGCGCGAAACGGGATCCTTCCCCACTGCCCCTGCCGCCGCCGCCAGTACTCTAGCCGCCAGACCAAGTTCTCCCCTTTGGAAGAGCTCTCGGAGACGCAAGGCGGTGAAGGCCGGCCACCAGTCCACCACGTCGAGGTCATGCGTCAAGGCCGCTGCCCAACGATGCCCCTCCGGCCATGGCGCGGCCAACACCACCAACTTCCGCCCGGCCGCACGCTCGACTGCCGTACGGAACACGGTGGCGGCGTCATTGAGCAACGGGTCGCGCTCAGCTCCCCAGCGAACCAGTGGGTGTGCCGAGCTCGGAACCCTCCCATGTCGATCTTGCTCGCTGCTTCGTTGCTCAGTGCCTGCGCCAACTACTGAGACGAGGAGGCCGAATAACGCTGGGTCGATCACCACGGTACCGTCGCCGACCGTAATGCCCCACTCGTGTGCTCGCAGTGTCGGAAGATCCCCCGGATTGAACAGACTTCGATCTGCAACGTCAATGGTCACGCCAGCCGAGTCCATGGAAGGCACGAGTCGCGCCGCATCGATCAATGCGGCCAGGGCCCATGCCTGGGGGGAAGCGCGAAGCGTGGGAAGTGTGATCACGTGGCACATAGAGTCTAACAACGAGAGGCCCTGGGCGGCACGGGTGGCGTTGCCTGAGTTGGCAGCATATTCTCCAGCGTCCCAATGGCGTCGGAGAGCGCATGCCCGCGACCTTGGTACCGAAGGACCGGATTCCCTGGGTTCACCTGCTGCTGATTGGCTGGATGCCCGGGCCACTCAAGCGCATCGTGTATCGGCTGAGAGGATACCGCCTCGGACGCCGAGTGCGGTTCGGACCGTTCGGTGTGGTTGTGGGTCGTGATGTCGCTCTTGGTGACGACGTGGCCATCGGCGCATTCGCGATTGTACGAGGGCGAAGGATCAGGATCGGCCGGCATTCCAGCGTGGGGACCTTCAGCTATGTCGCCTGCGAGGACATCGAAATCGGCGAAGACGCCAAGATCCGCGAACAAGTGTTCGTTGGCGGGCCACAGTTGCCCGAATCGCGATTCGTGCTCGGTAGCCGCACCATCGTTCTGCAGATGGCGTACATCAACCCGACCAAACCAGTCACGATTGGCGACGACACCGGGATTGGAGGACACTGCCTCATCTTCACCCACGGCTCGTGGCTCAACGCCCTCGATGGGTATCCGGTGACGTTCCAGCCCGTGACGCTTGGCAAGAGTGTCTGGCTGCCATGGCGGGTCTTCATCATGCCAGGTGTGACCATTGGTGATGGCACGGTGATTGGCGCGGACTCCCTGGTGACCGGAGACATCCCACCATACTGTCTCGCCATGGGGTCGCCGGCCCGCGTCGTAAGACGTGCACCTGAGTTTCCCAGGCAACTCAGTGGGTCCAATCAAGCCGCGATCATGTCCGAGATCATGGAGACGTTCGACCGCTATCTCGAGTACTCCGGCGTGTCCATTTCGGTTGTCGGGGAGCGCCGCACCTATAAGGGCGCTGGACGTCGCGGCTGGAACCTGCGTTGGGTGCGCACTGAGAACGAGCATGTCGCCGCCACGCCCGATCCCGGGGATACCGTGCTTACCGAGGTACCATTGGATGCCGAAACCCGTGCACAGTATCGATCCAAGGGAGTGTTCTGGTTGGACGTCGCCGGGAGAACGCGAAGCGCGGCTGGGTCACCGGTGACGGAGGAACTTGCGACGTTTCTCGGGCGGTACGGGGTGCGCTTGCACCGTCAGGGCTGATCCAATCCACCGCCAGTGGCCGACGCAAACCGGCCCCCGAGCTACTCGTCGACCTTGCCCGCCTGACGTACCTCATTGCGAATGGCTCCGATCTCTTCCCGCATGCCCGCGAGCATCTCCCCGACGAACCCGAAGCCGAACAGCGCGATACCGGAGATCACCAGCACCATGACGAGGTCGAGGAGCGGACGAAACCCCACGCCCCAGCCGAACCGGATGACGAGGGCGACG
>DASWII010000008.1:0-21253 GCA_036397755.1 Gemmatimonadales bacterium
GCGGGGGGGATTCACGCGGGCGCCGGGGCCCGCGGGCGTCCTGATCATGGGCGCCTGCTCCAAGTACTGTTGAGGGCCTCAACCCTAGTTGATCAGTTGTTCGAAAGCTTGGAGTTGCGCAGCCGGACGTTCCATCTGCGCAATAGGCCGCAACGCCCGCTCGCTGATCGCGGGGTGGCGGACCACGTCGGGCGTGGACCGGGCGGTCCACCCGTGCAACCATCACAAGTGGACCGGAACCGTGATGGCGCTAGCATCGGGATGGCGATAAGTCCGATGGGAGCCCCGCCGAGCCAAGTCGACGCGGCCGGGAGCTGGGTGAGCTTGCCACGGCTCGTGTCCAACTCCACATTGGGCTAACTCACAACGGGGCAAACCCCGCGAAAGCGGGCGACGCAAAGCCACGGGTCCTCGCCTCCTCCGCGACGCCGAACCTCGACGCCACGCAGGTGTCAAGACCGCCGAGCTGCTGACACGCGAGCTCGGCGCTCTGTTCGTCGCACGCTCTCTCGAGGAGACATCCATGGCGCCTCCCACCATGGTGGTGGGTTCCGCGACCGTCCCGGTTTGTTCGACCCGTCCGGCGTCGCCGTTCCTCGGTGCGATCGTATCAGCCCTGATGTCTGTCGCGTGTGGCGGCCCCGAGCCCCTCACGGTCGACATGCCGCTCCACCTCGAGGATCACGCCGAAGCGGCGACCATCACGGGCTCGGAGTTACCGGCTAACCCACCGCGGCCCGTCGAGTGGCGCTTCGATCAACCGCAGCCCAATTGGAGAGCCACGCCGTTGTGGAACCCTCCGTTCGGCACGCCCACGCTGGCGCGGACGGGCGAAGGTCTGCGGGTCGCCCTCACCGATCAGACTCGGTTCCCCACTGGCCCCCTGCGTGGGGTGATGCACGTCGCGCTGCCGGACTGGGACCGCGGAGAGTGGACTGATGTCGTGATCCGCGCCCGCGCCGACAGCGCGAGCACCGTCAACCGCCTGGGCTTCGGATTCAACCTGCGGGAGGGGCGGGGGCCCGCGACCAACCCCCAGCCTGCGTTCCAGTTCCAGGGCCAAGCGGGCCCAGTGGTGCGGGACGGGACGATCCAGACCTACCGGCTGCGAGTCGGCGACGGGGCGCCGGCGTTTCGTGGCCCATGGCGACAGCTGGCGGTCTTCTTCGGGACAGACGGCGAGCCGGGGAGCATCGACCTACTCTCGGTGAGCGTGGTGCCCAAGGGGGCGGAGTACGCCGATTCGTCGCACGGCGTGAGGCCGGTGACCATCGGCGAGCGCATCCGTCGCACGCTCTATGTGCACGCCCCGGCGCGCTTCAGCTACTGGGTGCGGGTGCCGGCGGGTGGCCGGGTGGATGCTGGTGTCGGCGTGCTGCACGCCGACGACTCGGTGATGTTCCGCGTGAGGGTCAACGCCGGCGGAGCAGAAGAAACGCTCTTCGAGGAGCGGTACGCCGACGCCGGGCAATGGGGTCAGCGTTCCGTGGATCTCGCGCAGTACGCCGGTCGGACCGTGACGCTCACGCTCGAGACCGAGGCCGACCAACCTGGCACGGTGGCGTTCTGGGGCGCGCCCACGGTGAGCGGCTCGGCCCCCGTCGCGGGCAATCGGCCGAACGTCATCTTCTACGTGATTGATGGCGGCTGGGCCGACGACATGAGCGTGTACGGCTACAACCGCCGTACGACGCCGTACCTCGAGCGCCTGGCGGCGGAGGGCGTTGTGTTCGAGCACGCGTACAGCACCGCGAGTTGGACCAAGCCGTCGACGATCACCTTCATGACCTCGCTCCACAACAGCACCGTCGTGAACGACATCGACATGCAATTCGAACCGTTGCCGGCCAAGGCCGTGCCCATGGCCGATCATATGCACCGGGCCGGGTATCAGACGGCGGTGTTCACTTCGAACCCGTGGGCCGGCGCGATCAGCGGTCTAGAGCGCGGCACGGACCTGATGCGCGACGGCCGCGCGACGCGCGACTACACCTCATCCGTCGAGCTGCAAGACGACTACTGGGCATGGCGGGACGCCTATCCGGCGCAACCCTATTGGGTCCATTTCCAGACCACCGATGTCCATGAGTACGAGGGTACGCAACCGGCGCCGGTGGCGCCGTTCTCCGGCATGTACGTCACCGCGGGACGCCGCCGCGAGTTCTTCCATGAGTGGGAGCGCTTCAACGCCGAGCGGGCTCGTACCCCATCAGAGGGATCCACGGCCGCTTTCAAGAGGGGGGCGTTGGAGGCTGCGGGCGTAGATCGCGTCGGTTTCTTCGAGACGATGCGCGCCCTGTACGACGAATCCGTGGCGCACCAGGATTACCAGATCGGCCGCTTGGTAGAGCGCCTGCGGGAGCGTGGCGAGTGGGAGAACACCCTGCTTATCATCGCGGCCGATCATGGCATCGCGGCCGCGCTGTGGGACCTGACCGCGTTCATACAGGGCACGATGCCGCCGCCGTGGAACGAACCCATTCTGCGCTCGAGCATCTCGCGAGTGCCGTTGATCTTCGTTTGGCCGGGACACATTGAGGGCGGCCGGCGGTTCGAGGATCCGGTCTCGATGATCGACGTGCTGCCCACCGTGCTCGACCTGCTCGGGCTGCCTCAGCCCGACATCGCGCAGGGTCAGTCGCTGGCGCCGCTGCTGCGCGGTCTACCAGGGTGGGAGGCGCGTCCGGTCATCCTGGAAGAGGTCAGCTATAACCGTCGTGCCAATCGCCGCGAGGGGTTGATCGAGATGATCGACGGGCGCTGGGGCGCGTCGTTGCAGCTTTTCCACGCGGAGAGTGACTCGGCGAACCGGCGTCCCTGGCCGCTCCTGCTCTTCGATGTGTGGGCCGATCCGCAGGCCCTTCACCCCATCAACGAGCAGTATCCCGATCTCGTGCAGAAGTACACGGGGCTCCTCGAAGCTCAATGGACGGCGCACCAGGTGCTGGCCACACGTTTCACGGGTAGGGATCCGATCGCGCTCACGCCCGAGCAGCTGGAGACGCTGCGGGCGTTGGGGTACATCCGATGAAACATCGTCCGAGCGTCTTTCTCGCCTTGCTGTGCCTCGGCTGCGGGCCCGCGCCGCTCAGCGTCGACATGCCGCTGCATCTCGAGGATCATCTCGACGTGGCGACGATCACCGGCTCTGACGTGCCGGCCAATCCGCCGCAGCCGGTTGAGTGGCGCTTCGATCAGCCGCAGCCAGACTGGAAGCCCACGCCGATGTGGAACCCCCCGTTCGGTACCGCCGTGTTGGCCCCGACCAGCGAGGGGCTGCGGGTCACCATCACCGCGCGCACTCGGGCCCCCAATGGTAACCCGGGAGCCCTGATACACGTCGACCTGCCGGACTGGGACCGGGGGGACTGGGCCGATGTTGTCGTCCGCGCCCGCGCAGACAGCGCGAGCTCTGTGAGAGACGTGGGCTTTGCATTCAACCTCCGGGAAGGGCGGGGGACCGCAGCGGACCCTGGGTGGCCGTTCCAGCTGGCGGGTGGAAGCAGTCCCATCGTGCGGGACGGCATCGTCCACACGTATCGCCTGCGGGTCGGCGGCGGCAACCTCATGGGACCGTGGCGGCAGCTGGTGGTGGGGTTCGTGACGGACGGCGCACCAGGATCTATCGAGCTCCTCTCGGTGAGCGTAGTGCCCGCGGGAGCGACGTATGCCGAGGCGCCGCACGGCGTGCGGCCGGTGACGGTAGGCGGGCGCATCCGGCGCGCACTCTACACCCACGTTCCGGGCAGCATCGCGTACCGGGTGCGGGTGCCGGAGGGGGGGCGGCTGGACGCGGCGCTGGGCAGGCTGGGAGGCGAGGACTCTGTCACGTTCCGAGTAGGGGTCCGATCCGGCGGAGAGGAAGAGACGCTCTTCGAAGAGCGCTACGCCGACTCGGAGCAGTGGGCCCAGCGATCGGTGGACCTCTCGGAGTTCGCCGGGAAGACTGTCACGCTGACGCTTGAGACGAGCGCCGAGCAGCCGGGCACGGTGGCCTTCTGGGGCGCGCCCACCGTGAGCGGTGCGCGCACCTCGGAGCGCCCCACCGTCATCTTCTACGTCATCGACGGCGGCGGCGCGGACCAGATGAGCCTGTACGGCTACAACCGGCGCACAACCCCCAACCTGGAGCGGTTGGCCCGAGAAGGCGCGGTTTTCGAGCATGCCTACAGCAACGCCTCATGGACCAAGCCGTCCACTGCCAGCTTCATGACGTCGCTCCACAGCAGCGTGCTCGGCAACGTCGAAAGGTTCGACCCGCTGCCGCCGGAGGCACGCACCATGGCCGAGCGGTTCCACGCCGCAGGATATCCGACCGCGGTTTTCACTTCTAATCCCAATGCCGGCTCCGTGAGCGGCCTGGAGCGGAGCGTCGATACGTTCCGCGACGAGGGGTGCTGCAACCGTGGGCCCGGGAATGGGAAGTCCGTCTCGTCGGTGGAGCTGCACCGCGACTTCTGGGAGTGGCGAGAAACCGCACCCAGCGAGCCGTTTTGGGTCCATTTCCAGACGACGGACGTGCATAGTCCCCACCGGCCCGCAGCGCCGTTCGCGGGCCTGTTCGCCCCCGGCGGAGAGGCGCAGTTGGCGCGATGGGATTCGACTCTCCGGACCGAGCCGGACTGGCAGCGCACACGGTGGGCCGAGACCGGTATCGACCGGATTCAGTACTGGGATGCGCAACGATCGGTCTTCGACGAGACCATGGCCCACCAGGACTATCAGCTCGGCCGTTTCGTCGAGCGGCTCCGGGAATCCGGGCAGTGGGAGAACACCCTGCTGATCGTTGCCGCCGACCACAGCATCTGGGCCGGCAGCAACGATTTCCTTACGTACATGCAGGATTCACTGCCGCCGGACTGGCAGATGCCGATTCTTCGTTCGAGCATCTCCCGTGTTCCCCTCCTGTTCATCTGGCCCGGACATATCGACCGCGGCCAGCGCTTCTCCCAAGCCGTGTCCATGATCGACGTGTTGCCCACCGTGCTGGAGCTAGGTGGGCTGCCGCCCCTTGAAACGCTCCAGGGCCAGTCGCTCGCCCCGTTGCTGCTGGGGCGAGACGGGTGGCGTCCACGGCCGGTGATTTTCGATGACTTTCGGAGATTCCCGCGCACCGGCGAGCTGCGGGGGCGGATCGAAATGATCGACGGCCGCTGGGGCGCCTCGCTCTGGATCGGACCGCCGGAGGACACCCAGAACCACCGTCCCACGCCGCTGCTGCTCTTCGATGTCTGGAACGATCCGTTGGCCCTCACGCCCGTGAACGACGAATACCCGGAGCTGGTGACCGAGTACACCGCACTGCTCGAGGAGCAGTGGGAGGCACATCAGCTGCTGGCCAGGCGGTTCACGCCCGGCGGTCAGGTGGAACTGACACCCGCGCAGCTCGAGACGCTGCGGGCACTGGGGTACATCCGATGAAACATCATCCGAGCGTCTTTCTCGCCTTGGCGTGTGTGGGCTGCGGCGGTCCGCCGACGCTCAGCGTCGAGATGCCGCTGCATCTCGAGGATCATCTGGAAGCGGCCGCCATCACGGGCTCCGAGGTGCCGGCGAATCCGCCGCAGACCGTCGAGTGGCGGTTCGATGAGCCGCAGCCGGGATGGAGAGCTATGCCTTCGTGGAATCGCGCCTTGGGCATGGCTGCGCTGTTGCCGACTGGCGAGGCGTTGCGGGTCACCGTTACGGAGAGGACTCAACACCCGAATGGCCTCCCGGCGGCCGGGATCTTGGTCGACCTGCCGGACTGGCATCGTAGCGATTGGGCCGATGTGGTCATCCGTGCGCGGGCCGACAGCGCCAGCGGTGTCAGCCGCATTTGGCTGACGTTCAATTGGCGGGACGAGCAAGAGACCGCAACGCGTCCTTGGCCCCCTTGGCAGGCCACGGGCGTCAACTCTCGTATCGTGCGGGACGGCACCGTTCAGACGTACCGACTTCGGGTCAACTGGTCGGAAGGGGAGCAACCGTGGCAAGACCCGTGGCGACAGCTTGGCCTCTGGTTCGGGACAGGCGGTGAACCCGGGAGCATCGAGCTCCTCTCGGTGAGCGTCGTGCCGAAGGAGGCATTGTACGCTGATGTACCACAGGCCGTGCGGGAGATCGATCGAGAAGGCGTGCTTCGTCCGGCTTTCTTTACGCACGCGCCGTCGCGGCTGGCATGGAGGGTCAAAGTCCCCGAAGGTGGTCACCTCGGCGTGGCACTCACCACCCTCGATGCGCGCGTCCCAGTCACCTTCTCGGTGCTGGTGTCTTCCGCGGGCGGCGATACGTCGATCTTTCGCGAGGCACTCGCCGACGACACCAGGTGGGACGAGCGGGGCATCGACCTCTCGGGCTTTGCTGGTCGGACCGTCGAGCTCATTCTGCAGACTGAATCTGACCGCGCCGGTCAAATCGGATTCTGGGGTTCCCCGATCCTGAGCGGTGCTCCCGGTTCCGCCGCACGCGGTAACCGGCCGCCCAACGTCATCGTCTACGTGATCGATGGCGGCGGTGCTGACCTGATGAGCTTGTACGGCTACAACCGCCGCACCACCCCAAACCTCGAGCGACTGGCGGCCGACGGCGTCGTGTTCGAGCGGGCGCACTCCAACTCGGCCTGGACCAAGCCTTCCACGGCCTCGTTCATGACCGGGCTCCAGCACAGCGCGCTCGGCGGATTCCGCGGCTACGGGGATCGGATCCCCGACGCCGCACCGACCATGGCCGAGCGCTTCCACACCGCCGGCTACCAGACCGCCCACTTCACGTTCCACCCGAATGCCGGGCGCGGCAGCGCGCTGAACCGGGGCGTCGATCGCTTCCAGGATAACAACCCTCCGGGTGAGCGGTTCGCCGAGTCCTCGCGGTTCCTCCCAGCCGCGTTCTGGCACTGGCGGGAGACGTTCCCTGGGGGCCCGTACTGGGCACACTTCCAGGTGACCGACGTGCATGAGCCCCAGATTACGCTGCCCCCGTTTGCGGGAGTGTTCGTGGATGCCGAGCGGCGGGAGCGCTTCATGGGGAAACCGCGGGCGGGAGACGGAGACGGATACTGCTCGACGTGCGATGGCTGGCTCCAGAGGCTCCGCAGGGTACCGGGATGGGGCCGAGCCGATCGCGGAGAGCTGTCGCTCGCGGCCCAGTACCGCGAAACGCTGGCGATGCTGGGGATCGACCGGATCGAGTTCTACGACATCCAGCGCGGGCTGTACGACGAGACGATGGCGCGTGTCGATCACGAGCTCGGCCGCTTCATTCACCGCGTCAAGGCCGCCGGCGAGTGGGACAATACGATCCTGATCGTTACCGCCGACCACGGCCACCCGGCAGGCAGCCACACCCGCTTCGGCCGCGAGCTGTTCGATCCCGTTCCCGCCGAAACCGAGGGCGCGTTCCTGGACTCGTATCGGACCCGGGTGCCGCTCGTGATCAGCGCGCCCGGCCGGCTGCCGGCCGGGGTCCGGATCCGCGAAGCCGTGTCGCTCGTGGACCTGATGCCGACCGTGCTCGACCTCGCGGGGCTTCCGCCGCTGGAGCGCACCCAGGGCCGCAGCCTGGTGCCGCTGATGCGTGGCGATCCGGATTGGGAAACCCGTCCGGTGATCCTCGAGCAGATGGAGCGTGATGTACGAACCGACGAGTTCACCGGGCACATCGAAATGATTGACGGTCGGTGGGGCGCCTCGCTGGAGATCTGGCCCGAGCGAGCGCCGGGTGAGCCGCCCGTGCAGCCGTCGCGCTGGGAGGCCAAGGCGCGGTTCCACGTCGATGGCGCGCCACGACTCCTGCTCTACGATCTCTGGGAAGATCCCTTCACGCGCCAGAATGTGAACGATCGCTATCCGGACTTGGTGGAGAAGTACACGCGCCTGCTCGAAGAGCAGTGGCAGGCGCACCTGGCTATGGCGGCGCTGTACCAGCCGGGCGGCAGCGTCGAACTGAGCGCGGAGCAGCTCGAGACGCTGCGGGCGCTCGGGTACATCCGGTGATGCGCCTCGGGAACCAACGGTGAGGGTGGCAAGGCACACTGACTGAGAGGAGCAACACCGTGCACCATGCGACCACGCAGTTCCTGAACGCTCACCGGATATCTCCGCCGGCGGGTGTGCTGGGAGCGAGCCTGCTCTGTTTCGCGTGTGGCGGGCCTCCGCCCCTCATCGTCGACGCTCCGCTTCACCTTGAAGAGCACCTCGACGCCGCAACCATCGTCGGCTCCGAGGCGTCCACGGACCAGCCGCAGCCCATCGAGTGGCGCTTCGACGAGCCGCAGCAGAGCTGGAAGCCGGTGATTCCGCTAAGCTCGCCAAGGACGCCAAGAACGCCGGCAGACCTCACCCAAACGGCAGACGCGCTCCGGGTCACACTGACCGAGGCCCCCACGCGGCCCCCGAACACCCGATTGGGCGGCGGCATCTACAGCGACCTGCCGGACCTGAACCGCGAGGACTGGGCCCATGTCGTCGTGCGCGCGCGAACGGCCGAGGAGATCCCTGGCTTCGGGATCTGGTTCAACCGACGTGAAGCCTCAGATACGGCCACGGCGCGTGCCAATCCGTTCCGCTTTGCAGGCGATAACGCGGTCGTGATCAACGATGGCTCCGTCCAGACCTACCTGCTTCGGGCTGATTGGTCCGGCGACTGGGAGGAGGGCCCCCTGCGCCAGCTCGCGCTCCTGTGGGGTGCCGAGGAGCCCGCGAGCATCGACTTCCTCTCGATCAGTCTGATCCCCAAGGGCGCCAATTACGCTGATGCGCCCGCGGGCGTGCGCGAAGAGTCACGCAACCGCGTCTACCGGCGCGCCGTGTACACCCACGCGCCGGGTCGGCTGGAATACCGGGTGCGGGTTCCCGAGGGCGGCCGGCTCGATTTCGGCCTGGGTGTGTTGCGGGACGACGCGCCCGTGACCTTCCGAATCACCGCACGCTCTGGAAGCGACGATCCGGAGACCCTGTTTGAAGAAGCCTACGCAGACAAGCAAGGTTGGGGGCAGCGCTCGGCCGACCTATCCCATCTGACGGGCCAAACAGTGACGCTGGCGCTCGCAACCGAGGCGGAGCGGCCGGGCACGATCGCGCTCTGGGGAGCGCCGACCCTGAGCGGCGCGGGCAAACCCAGTCTCCCCAACGTCATCTTCTACGTCATCGACGGCGGCGCCGCGGATTTCATGAGCGTCTATGGCTACAACCGCCGCACCACCCCGACCCTCGAGCGTCTGGCAGCCGAAGGCGCGGTCTTCGAACGCGTGTACAGCAACTCCTCCTGGACCCGACCCTCGACTGCCTCGTTCATGACTTCGCTCCAG
This sequence comes from Gemmatimonadales bacterium, assembly GCA_036397755.1. GTDB lineage: Bacteria > Gemmatimonadota > Gemmatimonadetes > Gemmatimonadales > GWC2-71-9 > CAMYLY01. Next base: position 9,287 of record DASWII010000008.1, read on the forward strand.
AACAGCGTGATGGGCGGCCTGCTGAATTGGAACGATCCGGTGCCGGAGGAGGCTGTGACCATGGCGGAGCATATGCACCGGGCCGGCTACCAAACGGCGGTCTTCACCGCCAATCCCAACGCCGGCACGCTGAGCAACCTCCAGCGGGGGGTCGATCTCTTCCGGGAGAACTGGGAGGACTTCGCCTACTTCGGGGGCCGGAACCATAAGGAATCCTCGCGATTCCTGCACGAGGGCTTCTGGGACTGGCGGGAGGCGTACCCGGCCGAGCCCTTCTGGGTGCATTTCCAAACCACCGACGTGCACGAGGACTTTCCCGCCGTATCACCCTTTGCCGGTTTGTTCGTGGGCCCTGATGAGAGGACGACGTGGAGCGAGTGGCAGAAGCGCCTCGACGAAGCTGGGGGCGGCCATGGCATCTACGGAGAAGCCTGGGCCACGACGGGGATCAGCCGGACGGCATTTTTCTCCCTCCACCAGGGTCTGTACGACGAGACGATGGCGCACAACGACTACCAGCTCGGTCGGCTGGTGGACCGACTCAAAGCCGAGGGCCAGTGGGAGAACACGCTGTTGATCATCGGGGCCGATCACAGCACCGACGCCGCGATGGATGACATGGGGATCGCGCTCGCCGACTCACTGCCGCCGCGCTGGGGCCAGCCGATGTTCCGGCCCACGATCAGCCGCGTACCGTTGATCGTGGTCTGGCCCGGTCACATCCGGGGCGGACAGCGGTTCGACTCGCCCGTATCCATGATCGATGTGCTCCCCACACTGCTCGACTTGGTCGGACTCCCAGCGGCCGAGATCGGGCAGGGACAGTCTCTCGCTCCGCTTCTCCGCGGCGAGGAAGGGTGGGAGGCGCGCCCCGTGATCCTGGACGAGTTCGATGTGGATCGGACGACCGGCGAATTGCGGGGGCTGATCGAGGTGGTCGACGGCCGGTGGGGCGCGTCGCTCGAGATCAACCCGGACCCGGAGACGCCGGAGGAACGGCGCCGGCCCGTGCCGCTCTTGCTGTACGATCTCTGGAACGATCCGATGTGCCTGCGCAGCGTGCACGCGGCGTGGCCCGAGCTCGTGGAGAAGTACACGGCGTTTCTTCAGGCCCAGTTCGCGTCGCACCAGGCCCTGGCAAAGTTCTTCACGCGGTCGGGCGATGTAGTGCTCACGCCTGAGCAGCTCGAGACGCTGCGAACCCTCGGCTACATACGATGACCTCCGGGACGTCTCGATGCTGGAATGGCCACGGGATCACCGTGGTCCGCTGGTTGGTGGGCGCGCTGTGCCTCGGCTGCGGCCCCGCGCCGCTCACGGTCGAGATGCCGCTCCATCTCGAGGACCATCTGGAAGCGGCCACCATCACGGGCTCGGAGCTGCCGGCTAACCCGCCACAAACCGTCGAGTGGCGCTTCGACCAGCCGCAACCGGAGTGGAAGGCCACGGCGCTATGGAACCCTCCGTTCGGCACGCCTACGCTCGCGACGACCAGCGAGGGTTTGCGGATCACCCTCACCGACCAGACGCGCGTTCCGGATGGCCGACATGGTGGGGTGATTCACGTTGCCGTACCGGAGTGGGACCGCCGGGACTGGGCTGACGTGGTGATTCGCGCCCGTGCCGATAGCGCGAGCTCCGTCAACATGGTCGGGCTGGGGTTCAACCTCCGCGACGGGAGAGGGACGCAGGCCAACCCCCTGCCGCCGTTCCAGTTCGGGGGCCAGAACAGTCCCGTCGTGCGGGACGGCACGATTCACACCTACCGGCTACGGGTGGGGCAAGGCGCCGGCGCCTTTCAGGGCCCGTGGCGGGAGTTGGCGCTCGTTTTCGGGAGCGAGGGCGAATCGGGGAGCATCGAGATCCTGTCGGTAAGCGTCGTGCCCGCAGGTGCGACGTATGCCGATTCGCCGCACGGCGTGCGGCCGGTGACGATTGGCGAGCGCATACGCCGGACGCTCTACACGCACGCCCCGGGGCGCTTCAGCTACCGGGTTCACGTGCCCGAGGGTGGGCGGGTGGACGCCGCCCTGGGAGTGCTCGGCAGCGCCGACTCCGTCACCTTTAGCGTGAGCGTCCGGGCGGGCGGAGACGACGCGATACTCTTCGAGGAGCGGTACGCGGATCCCGACCAGTGGGCCCAGCGCTCGGTGGATCTGTCGCGGTTCGCCGGCCGGACGGTCACGCTCTCACTGGACGCCCAGGCCGAGCAACCGGGCGCGGTGGCCTTCTGGGGCTCGCCGACGGTGAGCGGCGCGCGCACCTCGGACAGGCCCAACGTCATCTTCTACGTGATTGATGGTGGCGGCGCGGACCAAATGAGCCTCTACGGCTACAACCGCCGTACCACTCCGAACCTCGAACGGTTGGCCGCCGAAGGCGCGGTGTTCGAGCACGCCTACAGCAACTGCTCTTCCACGCGCTGCTCGACGCCCTCCTTCATGACTTCCCTCCAGATCAGCGTGCTCGGCGCCCCCGACCGGTGGGAGCTGCTGCCGGCCGAAGCGCACACCATGGCCGAGCGCTTTCACGAAGCGGGCTATCCCACGGCGGTCTTCACGTCGAATCCCAATGCCGGCACGATCAGTAGCCTGGAGCGCGGCGTGGACGTGTTCCGCGATCAGGGCGTCGCGGCGGATGCCGGCTCCTCCGTGGAGCTGCACCGCGAGTTCTGGGACTGGCGAGAGGCCTCTCCCGGCGAACCCTATTGGGTCCATTTCCAGACGACGGACGTGCATGGCTCCACCAACAGGGCGCCCGCACCGTTCGCGGGTCTGTTCAGCGCGCCTGAAGACCGGGCGCGATTCGCGCGATGGGACTCGACCCTCGGGGACTGGCGGCGCCGGAACGCCGCACGAGTCCAGACCGAGCGCGACTGGTGGCGCACACGGTGGATTGAGACGGGCATCGACCCTAGGCAGTACGCCAACCTCGAGCGCTCATTCTATGACGAAAGGATGGCCCACCAGGACTACCAGCTGGGTCGTTTCGTCGAACGGCTCAAGGAGACCGGCCGGTGGCAGCATACCCTGCTCATCATCGCCGCCGACCACAGCATCGAGTCAGCCACCGGTGATTTCCTGGTTCCGCTGGCGGATCCGGAGCATGACTACTGGACCACTCTCCGCTCGAGCGTCACGCGGGTGCCGCTGCTGTTCGTCTGGCCCGGACGCATTACCGGGGGCCAGCGTTTCTCGCGGCCGGTCTCAATGATCGATGTGTTGCCCACAGTCCTGGAGCTGGTCGGGCTGCCGCCGCCGGAGGTGCTCCAGGGCCAGTCGCTCGCGCCGCTCCTGCTGGAGCGAGCCGGGTGGCAGTCGCGGCCGGTAATCTTCGATGAGTTCGAGAAGGACCCGCGGACGGGCGAGCTGCGGGGTAGGATCTCCATGATCGATGGTCGTTGGGGTGCCTCGCTCCGGATCGGACCCGCGCCCGAGGACCCGACGGACCCGACGAACCACCGGCTGCTCCTGTTCGATGTTTGGAACGATCCCCTGGCGCTCTGGCCGGTGAACGACGCGCACCCCGAGTTGGTGGCGAAGTACACCGCGCTGCTGGAGCGGCAGTGGGAGGCCCACCGGCTGCTGGCCCAGCGCTTCACGCCGGGCGGTAGAATGGAGCTCACGCCCGCGCAGCTCGAGACGCTCCGGGCGCTGGGGTACATCCGATGACGCACTCGATCACGCCTTGCCAGGGCGGCAGGGTTCCGGTGTGGCCGGCCTGGCGACACGTCGTAAACGACGTCCCATCCAACCGCCCTTTAGGGCGAGTCGCCGCAGGCGCCGAGCGGCGACGCCGCTTTCCTTGACGTGGTAAAATTACGCGGTATTTATGCCATATGTTTGCCCGTCGGTTGCTCCCTACCCTCCAGCGCTCGAGAAAGAGCGTGCTCCTCCTCGGGCCGCATGCTCCGAGGTAGGCGTCCACCAAGCCGACCGACCGCTCCGCCAGCGTGTCCAGGCTGCATGACCGGCTGCATGACCGAGTGATTGGCTTGATAACACATCATGATGGTATTAGAGTACCATCATGCTGCGATTCCAGATCCAGTTGACGGAGGCCCAGCACGGCGCGCTGAAGCGGTGGGCGGACCGGCTAGGTATCTCGTTCGCGGAGGCCGTCCGGCGGTGCGTGGCGGACCGCCTGGCCCGCGAGGAAGCCTCGGCCACCAAGGCCGACCGCGTCCGTGAGGCCCAAGCGGTGGTTGGGAAGTACGCCTCCGGGCGGTCCGACGTCGCGGAGCGGCACGACGACTACCTGACGGACGCGTTCGACGGGTGAGCGTTTTCGTCGATACGTCCGCCCTCTACGCCCTGTTCGACCGAGACGATCGTGGCCACCCTGCTGCGGCGGCCGCATGGGCGGACCTGCTGTCCGGCCCCCGCCCGCTCGTCACCTCCGACTACGTCTTGCTCGAGACCGTGGCCCTCGTCCAGCGACGGCTCGGTCTCGCGGCCGTACACGACCTGGATGACCGTATCGTTCCGCTCCTGACGGTCCGGTGGATCACGGAACCCATCCACCGCCGCGCGATGACGCGGCTGCGACGGACCGACCGGCGCGAGGTGAGCCTGGTCGACTGCAGCAGCTTCCTGGTGATGGAAGCCGAGACGATCCAGGAGGCGTTCGCGCTCGACGACGACTTCGCTGCGGCGGGCTTTCGCCTCCTTCCGGCGCCGGGCTGACCCGGAAACTCCGCGACCCTCTCGATTCGCCACGCGCTACGAAGTCCACTGGAGACGCTCGGGCCGCTGCGTGCATACGGAGATAGACATTGGTATGGGGGCCAAGGGTGGGAGGTTCGGACGTATGGAGGTTCGGCCGTGTGGACGAAGGCGGCCGACGGACTGGGGAGGGCCGCCGTTGACCGGGAACAAACGAGGTATTACCATGCTGGCAAGGAGTAATACCAATGGAGCCACTGACGCTCAAGATCCCCCCACGCCTTGCCGCAGAGCTCGAAGCGTTCGCGCGGTCGCGTGGCGCGTCCAGATCGGCCGTGGTCCGGGAGGCGATCAAGGAGTATCTGGGCCGCGCGCGAACGCCGTCTCCAGCGTCATGCCTGGACCTCGCCCGTGACCTGGTTGGCACCGTCGAGGGTCCGAGAGACCTGGCGACGAACCCCAGACACCTCAAAGACTACGGGCGGTGACGACGGTCCTCCTGGATACCGGGCCCCTCGTATCCTTGATCAACCGCCGCGAACGTCATCACCAGTGGGTGGTGGCCGTGTTCGGCGAGCTGGCGCCTCCATTGGAGACCTGCGAATCGGTCCTGTCCGAGGCATGCTTTCTCCTTCGGCGATTCCCTGGCGGCACCGACGCCGTGATGGCCCTGGTCGAGCGCGGCGTCGTATCACCGTCCTTCAGACTCGTAGAGGAACGCGCGCGGGTGGGTCGGCTCCTCAAGCGGTATCACGAGACACCGATGTCGCTGGCCGACGCATGTCTCGTCCGTATGAGCGAGTTGATCCCGGATAGTGCGGTGATGACGCTGGACGCGGACTTCAAGATCTACCGGCGGCACGGGCGAGAAGTGATTCCGTTGATCGCGCCGGAGCCGTCCTGAGAACGGCGAGCGAGGCGGGGCACGCGCGCCCCGACAGCCTAGCCGCGGGTGCGGTACAGCGCGGGATCGATCGCCGCGGCCATCGCTTGCACATCGCGGCGACCGCCCAAGAACCGGCTCACACGAGCGGCCTCGCGGGTTGGGTGAGCCACTGCGTGAGTGTAGGGCACATCGAGGACTTCGAAGCAGGGCCGACTGCGGAGCACGCGCTCGACATGGCGGAGATGATCTTCGAACTGCCGTTCGAGCGCCGCCGGGTCCGGACTCGTGGGCTCGGCGCGGCTCGTCAGCATTTTGTCCTGCGACGCGAGGACTTCGGCCAAGTCGCGACGCATGAAGATCACCCGGTAGTTGTGGCCTTCAGGCAGATACGGCAGGAGGTGCGAAATGATCTTGATGGCCTTTCCCCGACACTCGGTCAGCCACGGGTGACGATCGGTCTTGTCGAGCGACTTAACCCGCTCGAGCTCGAAGTAGCCCTCGGGGTTGCTGGGATCAGCGGCCCGGATTTCATCGGTGACCAGCTCCACCCCACCCGCTCGCAACATCTTCATCATCATGGATGTGCCGGAGCGGGGCAGCCCAGACACGATGACGATGGGCCGTCCGAAGCGGACCCGGCGATACAGCCTGGCGGGAGGGGATCTCATGGTGTGAGGGCAGAATACGCCATGGTCGGTAGATGCCGCCAGGCCGCCTGACTCGCACCGCACAGGTCGCGACCGCGGCCGGCCTTCTCCTGCTGCTGACGCCCTCGGTGGCCGCGGCCTACGTGGGCCCCGGCGCCGGCTTCGCGTTCATCACGTCGTTCCTGGCCGTGTTCGTCTCAGGACTGCTGGCCTTGGTGTCCCTCCTGCTCTGGCCGTTCCGGGCGCTGATTGCGCTCATCCGCGGGCGCGGGCGACCCAACGCGCGCGTTCGGCGGCTGATCATCGTGGGTCTCGATGGCCAGGATCCCCGACTCACCGATCGGTTCCTGCAAGAGGGCAAGCTGCCGAACTTCCAGCGACTCGCCCGTCTCGGCTGTTATCATCGCCTCGCGTCGACGTTCCCGTCGGTCTCTCCGGTGGCGTGGTCGTCGTTCAGCACGGGCACGCACCCGGCCCGCCACAACATCTTCGACTTTCTTAGCCGCGACCGCCGCACCTACCTGCCGGTGCTGTCTTCCGCGGAGATCGGCAAGGTGAGCCGAGTGCTCCGGTTGGGTCGCTTCCAACTGCCACTGGGTCGCCCACCCATCCGGTTACTCCGCAAGTCGGAGCCGTTCTGGACCATCCTCGGACGGTCCCGCGTCTGGAGTACGATTCTGCGAGTCCCCATCACGTTCCCGCCGGATCGTTTCTACGGCGCGCAGCTCAGCGCCATGTCCGTCCCGGACCTCTTAGGGACGCAGGGCACCTTTACGCTCTTTACCACGCGAGGGACGCACGGCGGATTCAAGGAGGGCGGCGTCCGCGTGCCGATCACGCTCGAGGGTAATCGGATTCGCAGCACCCTGCGCGGGCCCGGAAATCCCCTGATGGTCGGAGAGCCGCCACTCGAGGTCTCATTGGAGCTCCGCATCAACGGCATCGCGAAGACGGCCGATGTCCGCCTTGGCACCGCTCGCCTCACGCTGCGTCGCGGCGAGTTGAGCGACTGGGTGCCGGTCGGGTTCCGGGCGGCGCCGGGCATCACCGCCCGCGGGATCTGCCGGTTGATGCTGACCGAGCTTGATGAACACGTCTCGCTCTACGTCACGCCGATCAACCTCGATCCCGAGAAGCCGGCGATGCCGATCTCTCGACCGGCGTATTACGCCCCCTACTTGGCCAAGAAGTTGGGGCCGTTCGCCACGCTCGGTCTGGCAGAGGATACTTGGGCGCGCAACGAGGGCGTGATCGACGATGGCACGTTCCTGACGTTGACGTACGACATCGACCGCGAGCGCAGGGAGATGTTCTTCGCGGCCCTGGATAAGCTGCGTCGTGGATCGCTGGTGTGCGTGTTCGACGCGACGGATCGCATCCAGCACATGTTCTGGCGGTATTTGGAGGACGGGCATCCAGCGCTGCGTGCGGGCACGGACCAGAGCAACGACGGCGACCAAGCGGGCACCACCGGCACGACGCCCGGTGCACCTCCCGAGCACCATCAGGCCATCGAGCGGCTCTACGTCCACAACGACGCGCTCGTCGGACGCGTACTCGACCGGCTCGAGCAGAACGACGTGCTCATGGTCATTTCCGACCACGGGTTCACGTCGTTCCGCCGCGGGGTCAACATCAATCGCTGGCTGTTGGAAAACGGTTACTTGGCGCTGCGCCCGGGCGCGGACGGCACCGCCGAGTGGCTGCGGGACGTGGATTGGTCTCGCACGCGCGCGTACGCGCTCGGCCTCACGGGCTTGTTCTTGAACGTGAAGGGCCGTGAAGCGCAGGGGATGGTCGAGCCGGGGAACGAGGCTGCAACGCTCAAGGCGGAACTGATCGCGTGCCTAACCGGACTGGTGGACGAGGAGGCCGGCACCGTCGCCATCCGCGAGGCCTTCGATCCCGCGAAGCTCTATCGCGGTCCCTACCTGGACAACGCGCCGGACGTACTCATCGGTTACAATCACGGCTACCGCGTTTCCTGGGATTGCGCGACCGGGGTGGTCGCCGGACGCGTCTTCGAAAACAACGTTAAGGCCTGGAGCGGCGACCACTGCGTCGACCCGCGGTTAGTGCCGGGCGTGTTGTTCTGTAACCGCGCGATTCAGGCGGTCGATCCCGCGTTGGTGGACATCGCGCCCACCGCCCTCTGGCTCTTCGGTCTCGAGCCGCCCGCGCATATGGACGGCAAGGTGCTGTTCCGCGATGACGCGTAACGTACGCCTCCGCTCACTCTTCGTGGCCGCCGCGCTCGCTGCGGGAGGCTGCGAGCGGGGCGACGAGGTCGCGCCGGGCACGCGCGTCGTGGTCCTCGGCTTCGACGGAATGGATTACGCCCTCACGGGCCGGCTACTCGAAGAAGGCAAGCTGCCGCACCTGGCGCGGCTGGCTGCGGCGGGCGGGTTCCAACCGCTTGCCACCTCCGTGCCGCCGCAGAGTCCGGTCGCGTGGTCCGATTTCATCACCGGGCTCGATGCCGGCGGCCATGGAATCTTCGACTTCGTCCACCGCGACCCGGCAACGATGTTCCCCTATCTCTCCACCACGCGCACCGAGCCGCCGAGCCGCGTGCTGCGCCTGGGCAACTGGCGGCTGCCGCTGAGCGGCGGCCGGGTGACCCTGCTGCGATACGGCACACCGTTCTGGCAGGCGCTGGAAGAACGAGGCGTACCCGCTTGGATCATGCGCATGCCGGCCAACTTTCCACCTTCTGGCAAGGCGTCGCGCGAGTTGAGCGGGATGGGCACGCCGGACATTCTGGGTACCTACGGCACGTTTTCCTTTTATACGACATCCCGGGAGCCGCCGCCATCCGATTTCGCGACCCAGTTTCACTCGGCACCGCTCGAGGATGGCGTCTTCCGTGGCAAACTGCGGGGACCGCCCGACCCGTTCCGCGGCGATGGTGTCGAGTTGACGGCGGACTTCACGGTGTACGTGGACCGGGAGCGGCCGGTGACGAAAATCGTACTGGGCGAGACGGAAGCGCTGCTCATGGAAGGTGAGTGGAGCGACTGGTTGCCCGTGACGTTCGAGCTATCGTTTCCCTTGCAGAAGCTCAGCGCGGCGGTCCGCTTCCATCTGATTCAGGCGCTGCCGCAGTTGGAGCTTTACGCGACACCGGTGAACCTCGACCCGCTGCGGCCGCCCATGCCCATCTCGACGCCGTCGAGGTTTGCCGGCGAGCTGGCAGGCGCAACCGGGCGGTTCTACACCCAGGGCATGCCGGAGGACACCAAGGCGCTCACGGCCGGCGTGTTCGATCGGGACGATTTCCTGACGCAGGCGGCGATCACCGCGGCGGAGAACCGGCGGCAGCTTCACTTCCTGCTGAGCCGGTTCCGGCGCGGTCTGCTCTTCTATTACTTCGGCCACATCGATCAGGTCTCACACATGTTCTGGGCGCCGCGCGACCCGGGTCACCCGGCGCACGATCCGGTCGCGGACGCACGGTACGTCGCTGTGGTCGAGAATCTCTACATCCAGGCCGACAGCATTGTGGGCGAGGTGCTCGCGCGGTTGGGCGGGGATGCCACTGTCATGGTCATGTCCGATCACGGCTTCACCTCATGGAAACGCGCGTTCAACCTGAACACGTTCCTTGCGCGGCGCGGCTATCTCGCGGTAGACGGCGCCCGGTCGGACAGCGCCGCCGCCTACTTCCCTGGCGTGGACTGGTCACGTACCCAGGCATACGGCCTGGGACTGAACGGCCTCTATCTGAATCTGCGGGGGCGGGAACGGTTCGGGTCGGTGCCGCCGGATCAGCGCCGGCTCATCGCCGGCGAGCTGAGCGCCGCGCTCCTGCGTGTGACGGACCCGGCAACGGGCGCGCCGGTGGTGGCGCGCGTCTACCACCGCGACCAGGCCTACCGGGACACCGGCCAGCTGGAGACGGGCCCGGATCTGATCGTGGGTTATGCGGCGGGATACCGCACCTCCAACGAGTCGGCCGTGGGTCAGGTGACGGCGGAGCTGATCACCGACAACCTGAGCGCCTGGAGCGGCGACCACGCCATGGCACACGACGCCGTACCGGGGATCCTTCTGAGCTCCAAGCCGCTCAGACATCCGGTCACGTCATTGCGCGACCTGGCGGCCGCGGTGCTGGCGGAGTTCGGCATCCAGGGCTTCCCCGCCGGAAGGAGGTAGCAAGCATGTTTGGCAGGAACGTCAAGGTGGAGAAAGCACTCCTCGTGAAGGCGAAACGGTACGCGAGCATCGCGGGCTACTCCTCGGTGGAGGAGTTCATTGCTCACGCGCTGGAGAAAGAGTTGGCCAGGCTGGACGATGCGCAGACCGAGGACGAAGTCCGTCGCCGGCTCAAGGGACTCGGCTACATCTCGTAGATGTGGATCCTGAACAGCGCGCTCGGGTGGCTCCTCGACGGCCTGCTGCTTCCCTTCCGGGAGCTCCCGGCTGCCGTCGGTCTTGCGGTCGTATCGGTTGTTGCCGCGGTGGGAATGTTGCTGGTCTTCAAGGTCACCTCCGACCAACCGCGGCTGGCCAGGACGAAGCGACGTATCCAGGCGGCCATCCTCGAGATCCGGCTCCTCAACGAAGACCCGCGCTTCGTGATGGCGGCGCAACTGGACGTGCTGCGGCACAGCGGAGCCTACCTCCGGCTCACGTTGGTGCCGCTGCTGTGGATGGCGCTCCCGCTCGTGATCCTCATGGCCCATCTCCAGGCGTACTACGGCTACCGCGGGCTGCAAGTGGGCGAAACGGCGATCGTGAGTGCGAAGGTGCGCGAAGCGGCGACTTTCTCGGTGGCCCCGGCGTTAGTGGGCGACGCCGGCCTCGTCGTAGAGACGCCGGTTCTCTGGATTCCGTCGCTGCGGGAGGCGGACTGGCGCATCGTGGCGGCGGAGCCCGGCGAGCACGAACTGCGGCTCTCGGTGGGCGATGCGGTGTTGACCAAGACGGTGCTGGTGTCGGGCTCGCCCGGGCGAAGATCGGCGAGGCGGCCGTCGCCGAGCCTGCTCGATCAGCTTCTCTATCCGTCGGAGCCGCCCCTGGCCGGCGGCGCGACCGTTGTCGCGATCAAAGTCGGGTATGCGGCGGGCCAGGTGAGCCTCCTGGGGTGGAAGACACATTGGATCATCGCCTTTTTGATCATCACGCTGCTGGCGGCGTTCGCCCTGCGCGGTCCACTGCGGGTCACGTTCTGACGCGGTGGGGCCGTCCCGGCGTGGGCCCCGATGAGGGTGACCCCGTTGCGTGGCTACGCGACGACCATCCACGTAAGGCTCCCGCACCCCGAAGCGCTAAGTGACCCATGAGTCAAGCAAGGCCAGCCCACGCAACCGGCGGGCCGGCCGACTGCCTCGGGCGGGAGGGCTGGCTTGTTCGCGGGTAGAGCCGGGATTGGCCGGAGCGTGATGCCGGCGGTACATTACACCCGAGCCTTCGGGCAAGGCGATGGAGTTCGCCTTAAACCGTCCCCCGCGGACTGATGACTCCTGCCCAACCCTGAATGGGAGGAGTCTTTTTCATGCCCGTGACCCCGCTGAGCGAGCGCCAACGGCCTCCGGAGCGCTGAGCCGATGCTCCCCTACGTCGGCTTGGGAGGACTGCTCGGGACGCTCGCGCGGTTCGGCCTCCAGGGGTGGCTCCAAACCGCCATCCCTGGCGACGGGCGATTCCCCATCGGGACGCTGGGCGTCAACGTTCTCGGCTCGCTCGCGCTAGGGTTCCTGATGCGATACACGACCGGATCCGCCCTCGCATCGCCGGAGGTGCGGGCGGGGCTCACGATCGGGTTCTG
>DASWII010000009.1:0-155084 GCA_036397755.1 Gemmatimonadales bacterium
GCCACGGACCCGGCCCCGCCGGAGAGGAACACGGGGTCGACCAGGCCACGAGCACCCGCTGGCAACAGCCATAACCACATCACCACGGCTCCCAAGGAGTGATTCCGTCCAAATGCTCAGTTTTTCCGCAACCTGCTAGGGCCCCAGGCAGCCGTGGACGTAGGGGAACGTTGCGCGTGAGCACTGGTGGGTTGCGCGGGTGGGCCCGTCGGGCGGCCGGCGCCCTGGTGCCGGTCGTTTGGTGCGCCGTCGTTCCCGGCCCGGTGGCGCACGCGCAGGGCTTCGTCGTCGTCGAGGCGTCGATCGCCGACATCCACGACGCGATGCAGCGAGGGGAACTGACCGCGGTCCAGCTCGTCCAGGCGTATCTCGCGCGGATCGGAGCATACGACAAGCGCGGGCCGGCCCTCAACGCGATCATCACCGTGAACCCGCGTGCGCTGGAGCGCGCCTCCGAGCTGGATCGGGCGTTTGCGACCGGCGGCTTCGTGGGACCGCTGCATGGGATTCCCGTGATCCTGAAGGACAATTACGACACGTACGACCTTGAGACGACCGCCGGGTCGGCATCGCTGGCCGGCTCGATTCCCCCGGACGATGCATTTCAGGTCAGGCGACTCCGCGAGGCTGGGGCCATCGTGCTCGCCAAGGCGAACATGGCGGAGTTCGCCTTTTCCCCGTATGAAACGGTGGGTTCGCGGCTCCCGGGATACACACGCAATCCATACGCGTTGAATCGCGTGACCGCGGGTTCGAGCGGCGGGACCGCCGCGGCCGTGGCGGCAAGCTTCGGAGCCGTCGGCCTGGGGACGGACACGGGGAACTCCATCCGCGGTCCATCGTCTCACCAGGCGCTGGTCGGCATTCGTTCCACGATGGGGCTCACGAGTCGGGACGGCATTGTCCCACTGTATCTCGACAAGGACGTCGGCGGACCCATGGCACGCACCGTGGCGGACGCCGTCGCCGTGTTCCAAGTGATCGTGGGCTATGACGCGGCGGATCCCGTCACCGAGGCGGCGGCCGGTCGGGCCACCCCACGTTACGCGGACTACCTCGACCCGGACGCGTTGCGTGGTGCGCGAATCGGGGTGATGCGTCAGTGGTCCCACCGGCCGGGTGCCGACGGCGAGGTCCTCGCGCGATTTGAGGCGGCGCTCGACGACATGCGATCGGCCGGGGCAACCATTGTTGACTCGGTCACGATCCCCGAGATGGACGAGCTGCGGCGCTCCGGCTTGTGGTGCCGACGGTTTCAGTGGGACATCAACCGCTACCTCGAAACGCTAGGCGACCGAGCTCCGGTCAAGACGCTGGAAGAGATTGTCGCGTCCGGGCGTACGCATCCGTCCATCCGACCGCGACTCGAGTTCTTTCAGCGCTTTGCCGAAGCTCCCGAGCGGGACGCCACGTGTGTGGCGGCAGCGGAGAATCAGGCAAGGCTGCGGGAGGCGGTGCGCCGCGAGCTGACCCGGCACCAGCTCGATGTCATGGCCTATCCGACGTGGAGTAACCCTCCGCGCCTCATCGGCGACCTCAATAGCCCGCACGGAGATAACAGTCAGGATCTGGCCCCGGGGACGGGCTTCCCTGCCATCACGGTTCCCATGGGCTTTGTGCTGGACGGATTGCCCGTCGGTCTCCAGCTGTTCGGCGACGCATGGTCCGAACCGCGTTTGATCGCGTTGGCGCATGCGTACGAGCAGCGCACCCGGCATCGGAGGCCGCCACCCACGACGCCGTGACGGGCGGTGGACAGTGGGTGACAGGGTCTGATGCCGGCGCCGCGCCGCGCCTGCCCCGGACACGCGCACCAGCGAGACGAATCACGGATCACGTCTTGCCAGCCGCCCTCCGGCCCTGGCTACCGCCTCTCCGCCTTGATGAACACCTCGATACTGCCCGGGCGATCGTTGACATAGCGCAGGCGAATGCGACCGTCGTCCGATTCGGTGATCACCGCCGGTACGGCGTTCGCGGTGAGATACCAGCCTTCGGGCAGCACCACTGTATTGCGGGCCCGCCCGAACGAGCGATCCCAAAGCAGTTCCCCATTCTGCAGCAGGTAGCGGCCCGGGTCGGTGTAGGTCTCAGTGATCCGCAAACGCAGCGAAGCTCCCTCGCCCACGGGATCGAACCATATGACGATCACTTCGGACGAGTCGGTTACCGGCTCGCCGATGTCGATCCCGCGGCCCGCGATGGCACCGCCGCGAAGCGTCTCGACGCGCAGCGGCTCCCCCGTGTCAAGCGCGACGGCCGCGGGATCGGACGCCTTGCTCCCTGAGCGGACCACGTTGAGGTAGCGGTCGACGCCGGGTCGTGACTCCGTGTAGTCGTGAAACAACTTGAAGGAATGGGTCTCCGGTTGCTGGAGGAAGTACGTGATGTCGCGATTTTCGAACGCGCGCTCGCTAAAGCGATAGTCCGCGCGCGCGGTGACGGGGACCGCGATCGTCGTGGTGGCTCGCTCGGGTACCGATGCGCTCCGCGCGCGCCCCCCCGTCGCGGCCCCAGCGGTCCGCAACCGTCGGCCGACGATCTCGAGGGGCACTGCTGCGGGCCCGCGGTTCATGAAACTCGCACGAATGCGGCCGTCCGCTTCTTTCACGACTTGAACTGGATGGTTCGCGGCCACCAACTCGTATCCCGTCGGAAGCACGACTGCGTTGCGATCGATCCCCAGCAAACGGTCGAAATGCACCGCGCCTGCCTCGTCCCGCCAATAGCTCGCCGTGTCGCGATAGGTCTTGTCGATCCGTACGCGCGCCTGCCCGCCTGCGGGAACCGGTCGGGCCAACGTCACTGCGAGGTAGTCTTGCCCGTCGCGCGCATTCCGCATGCCCATGCTTCGCGCCTCGGTGCCATCGACGACGCGCCAGGGGAGCTCGCGACCCGAGTGCAGATCGTACACCGCGTCCACTGTGTGCTCGCTGCCGGTACGCAGGCCGTTGAAGTAGTAGCGGGCGCCTGGGGTCGTGGCGGAGACGTCGTAGAGAATCCGGAAGCTCTGCGTCTCGGGCGCCAGAAGCTCGTATCGCGTGTAGTCGTCTGTCTGGGTTTGGACGAATTCCACTTGCGCGTTGGCCGGCGTCAGAGGCGCAACCGCAACGGCGAGAAGGAGGAGACTGGGACGCATGGGTTGTCCTGGGTGAGAGCCAGGTCCAAAGGTACGATGTCGGTCGGTCGCGGGAAGCCCGGCGGTGGGATAGCTTGGTCCGCTCGTGCACCGTCTCTTCTATCTCATCTTCGCGCTCTCGGGTGCCGCCGGCTTGATGTACGAGTCGGTGTGGGCTCGGTACATGGGCCTCTGGGTTGGTCACTCGGCGTACGCCCAGGTGCTGGTGCTCGGCATCTTTCTTGGCGGCATGGCACTGGGCGCGCTGCTGGTCGGTGCTCGCGCTGAGCGGATTCGTGATCCACTCCGCCTGTATGCGATCGTCGAGATCGTGGTCGGGTTGATCGGGCTGGTGTTCCATGACGTGTTCGCGTTCACGACGACCTGGGCCTACGACGTGATGTTGCCTGCGATGGGCCCCGGGTTCGCTGCCATGCTCGCCCAGTGGTCCATGGCAGGGCTGTTGCTGCTCCCGCAGTCGCTCTTGCTCGGCGCGACGTTCCCGCTTCTTGCCGCCGGTATGTTGCGCCGCAGCACCGTGCCGTCCGGGACGGTGCTGGCGCTGCTGTACTTCGCCAACGGCATCGGCGCGTCCCTAGGGGTGCTGGTGGCCGGGTTTTGGCTGCTCGGGGCGGCGGGTCTCCCCGGAACGGTGGTCGCGGCCGGTACGGTGAACTTGGTCGTCGGCCTGGTGGCGTTCGCACTCTCGCGGCCGTCGCATGCGGCCGCCGGCCCGGTTCCGAAACTCGCCCCGCGCATGGAACCCGTCGACCCGCGCCGTTCTCGCCTCACGCGGGTGCTGGTTGCGGTGAGCTTCGGTACGGCGGTCGCGTCATTCATCTATGAGATCGCTTGGCTCCGGATGCTGTCGTTGGCGCTTGGAAGTGCCACACACGTGTTCGAAGTCATGCTGTCGGCCTTCATCCTGGGACTCGCCGTCGGGGCGTTCTGGGTGCGCCGCCACGTGGACCGGTGGGAGGACCCGGTCCGCGTGCTGGCGGTGGTGCAGTGGCTCATGGGGCTCGCGGCGCTCGCTACACTGCCGGCATTCGGCGCGTCCTTTGGCTGGACCGCGTGGCTGTTCGAGACGCTGAATCGTAGCGAGGGAGGCTACGTGGTCTTCAACGTGGCTCGCTACGGCACCGCGCTGGCCGTCATGTTCCCCTCGACGTTCCTCGCGGGGATCACGTTTCCCCTCGTCACCCGGACGCTGTACGCCGGCGGAGGCGGCATCGGCGAGCGGGCGATCGGAACGGTCTACGGCGCCAACACCCTGGGGTCCATCACCGGTGCAGGACTCGCGGGGCTCGTCCTGCTGCCGCTCCTCGGCTTGCGCGGGCTGCTCGTGTCCGGCGCGGTGCTGGACATGCTCATTGGGCTTGCGCTGCTCGCGCTGCTGGCGACCGTTCCGTCACGGCGTTTGATCGGCGCGCTCGCCACCGGCACCGTGGTCGCCGCGGCGTGGGCGCTGACGGCGGGCCAGGTGGGCGAGGCACGGCTGGCAAGCGGTGTGTACCGACACGGCAACCCGGATGTGCTGGAGGCGGCGGAGATGCTGTCCTACCATGACGGGCGCACGGCCACCGTGTCGGTGTTCCGTGACGGCGACCTGCTCACCATTGCGACCAACGGAAAGCCGGACGGGTCGCTGCCCATGAGTTGGATCGCGCCGGATCGGTGTACCGGAGCGGCGGATACGGCAGCGTTGCGTGCCGATCAGGCGACACAGATCGTGGCGCCCCTCATCACACTGGCGCATGCGGCGGCCGGCGCCCGCGTCGCCGTCATCGGGCATGGCACCGGGATGTCGGCACATGCGGTGCTGGCCGACACTACCGTGCGGCGGGTGACGACGGTCGAGATCGAGCCCGCCATGGTGGCGGGATCCCGCGCGTTCTATCCGGCCAACCGCAGAGTCTTCGACGATGAACGGTCGGGCATCGTTGCTGGCGACGCGCGGGCGTACTTTGCCGGCACGGTCGATTCGTTCGATGTGATCTTCTCGGAACCGTCCAACCCGTGGGTGAGTGGTGTCGCGAGTCTCTTCACGCTCGAGTTCTACGGACATGTACGGCGGCGCCTTACCGACGGTGGGGCATTCGGGCAGTGGCTTCATCTCTACGAACTCAACGATGGGCTGGTGATGACCGTCCTCGCCGCCATCCACAGGACGTTCGACGACTACGCGCTGTTTGCCACGAGCCCGGGCGATATCCTCGTCGTGGCCATCCGGGGCAGGGCGGCGAGTCCTGACTGGGAGCGACTGGCGGAGATCTTCGCCGGCCGCGACGGCTGCGGGGTCGTGCGTCCCAGCGTCGCGGAGCTGCGTGCGCTCCAGATTGCCGACAAGGCCGTCTTTGCGCCGCTCCTTGACGGCGGAGGGGTCGAGCCCAATTCGGACTACTATCCGGTACTCGACCTCGGCGCGCAACGGACGTTCTTCACCAAAGAGTTCGCTTTCGGCATCTACGAGCTGGCCACCGCCGGATTCGACCTATCGGCCGCCTTGAGCGAGCGACGGTACCGACCCCTCAGCGGGGTGACCCCCTTCGTTGCCGGACACCCCCGGCTCGTGTCGCTGCACAGAGCGGCGTTTGTGGCCGCTGATCCTTCGACCGTGCGTGTCGAACGGGCCCAGGCGCCGTTCCGGGCCGCGCGACATGCGTGGGAAGGATGGGTGGTGCGGTTGGAGCGGGACCGACCTCCCGGAGATTGGTCGGCTTGGCTCGCGGAGTTCCAGACTGTTGCGCGCGCCCGATCCGGCGGGACGGCTGGTTGGCGTGACTCGGTGCTCCTCGAGGCGACGGAAGCGTTCGTGGAGCGGCATGCGGCTCCGGCGCGCGTGCGCGCAGCGGTGGAGTTCGAGGATGCCTTGCAGAGTTGGGACTACCCGCGCCTCGCGGCTGCGGCCGACGCGATCATCGCTGCTGGGGAGCCTCTGGACGAAGGCCTCGACCCGACGCTCCTGCTGGAGGCAGCGGTCTTGGCGCAATGGCGGTTGGGGCGTGTGTCCGAGGCACGAGTGGCGCGCGACCAACTCCTTCGTCGCGGTGTGGTCGATCGCTCCGCGCTCCGCTTCCAACTACTTTCGGCCTTGGTCGATGCGTCGGAGCGTCGTTAGCCCTGCGGCACAGTCCGTAGTGGGTGGAGAAATCCGGTCAGCGCCCGTCTCGCGCTCGACATTCCAGGGGGCCGGACCCCAGTAGCGCTCAGCGTTCTCGAGGGGGAATCGTATCGAGGAGGCTGGCGGCGACGTACCCCAGCACCGAGTCGTTATCCAGCAGCGTCCACCATCCGGCGACGCGATCGGACACCGTCACGCGCGCGCCGGGCGGGAGAACGCGTGCCACGCGGTACAGCAATCCTCTCCCGCTACGGACGTTCGCCCACTCGTTGGTGAACAGCACCCGGACGTTCGCGACACGCGGTTCCACGCGCGAGATCGCAACGCCCGGATCCGTCGCGACGGGAGCGGAGGATTCGACGCTGCTGCTCAGGGCGTTGCGGGCGGTGTCGCTGCGGGTCACTTCCAGCGGCGCGGCCGTGACAGGGGCCGCCGCCGGAGCGGCCTGGACCTCCCCTGCGCTCCGAACCGGTGCCGGCGTGGCGTTGCGGTCGAGCTGTGGGACGACGATGAAAAACAGGGCGACGGCGACGGCGACCAGTCCGAACGAGCCGAGCACGCGGGCAGTGCGCCATCGGGAAGCGGCGTATCCGCAGTGCGGGCATTCCTTGGAGCCCCGGACAAGGAGACCCTCGCACCGCGGGCACGGTTCAAGTTCGTTGAGACTGCCCACCGAGTGGAGGTCCGGCGTGAGCCGGTTGGCGCACGACGGGCAGCGCGAGGCGACGCTGAGCACCTGGTGCCCGCAGTGGGGGCAGCGGATCAATGCCATGGTTGGCAAACTAACGCACGCGGCCGCCGGGGGGGCTAGCGCCCTCGGCGCGGACGCAACTCGACGATCATCGCCGCGTGGTCCGAGCCAACGTCGTCGCTGATGCGGGCGCTCACGACCTGCCAAGTGGTATCGGCCAAGACGTGATCGATGCGGGCGCGGATCCAGCCGTTCAGGCGCGTTCCACCCAAACCCACTCCTGCGAGGCTGAACGCGTTGTGCCAGCCGCGCCACGCCGCGCGGTAGATCGGGCTCTCGGGCGGCGTGTTGAAATCGCCCGCGACGATGTGCGGTGCCGGGAAGCCGTCGACCCAGTGTCGGGCCCGCAGCAGCTCGATTGCGCGCAAGGACGACTTGGACTCGAGCCGCTCAATCCCCGGTTCGAGGTCGCCGTGCCGAATCCGTGTGAGCCCCGCGCGTGGCGTGTCCAGATGCAGATTGGTGACGTACACCGTGCCGCGGTCTTGAAGAACACGGTACGTCGCCACCAAGCCCGACCCTCCCGCGGCCTCGAACGCCTCGCGGTCCATCACTTCGACGGCGTCGATGGAATCGCGGCTCACGATGCACAACGTGCCGTTCGTTCGGACAAACCAGCCCGACAGGTCTCGGAGGGTCGCGGACAGTTCGCTCGCACACTCCTGCACCACAAGAATGTCGGGATTCCATGCGAGGAGGAGGGCGGAAGGCGAGAGCCTGAGGGTCTTGCCTCCCATGGCGTTGAAGGTCACGACGCGAACGTCGCGTACCGGGTCTGACTCGGTTACCCAGCTGCGCCACCCCGTGCGAAGTCCCACGACAGGGCCCGCAACGACCAGGGCGCTGATGCCAAGCGGGACGAGCATGAGTCGATCCCACCTTGCAACGGTCGGCACCAGCAGGAGCAACGGCAACGCCAGGACCCAGCGGGGGCCGAATAGCAGCGTGGTGGCGAGCCACCAGCGGTCCGACAGCCACCACACACAAATGGCTGCCACCACCGTCAAGAGGCTGTAGCCCACGACGCCACTCCACACGATTCGATCCCGCCGGGAGCCGGATGCCGGATAGGCCAAATGACCGATGCGTCGGACGACCCTCCGCACGCGCTGGCGGTCGACGGGTGCCCCGCAGGCTCCGCACCGCGCCCGTGACCAGAATCGGCCGCGCGCCAGCCGTACACGGTGGCCGTGCGGGCACCGCACGACAGTGTCGGCAGGACGGATCCAGCCCTGTAGTGATATGGGGCGTGCGGGCGTCACGGCGATCATCTCGCGGCAGTGTGGCGCTGAAGCTCGGTGACGAAGGCGAAGGTGTCAACGCTCCGGTGATTAGATTGCGAGGTCACCCGAGCGACGGCTGATCATGTCCGCTGAACAGATGTACTGGCCTCCGTTCCCCCTCGCAATCGACCGCGCCACCTACCGCCGTCTCGCGAGCGACCACGTCGGGGTCGTGTCCTTCGAGGGTACCGAGGTCCTCAAGGTCGACCCGAAGGCACTCACGATCCTCGCGCGCGAGGCCCTGCGTGACGCGTCGTTCCTGCTGCGGCCGGCGCACCTCGAGCAGGTGGCGGCGATCCTCGACGACCCAGAAGCCAGCGACAACGACCGCACTGTCGCCCTCGCGCTGTTGCGGAACGCCGAGGTTGCCGCACGGGGGCAGCTCCCGCTGTGTCAGGACACGGGTACTGCCGCGGTGTTTGCCAAGAAGGGGCAGCAGGTGTGGACCGGGGGCGACGACGAGGAATACCTCGCCCGCGGGATCTTCGAGACGTTTCAGCGGGAGAACCTCCGATATTCCCAGACGCTGCCGCTCGCGATGTACGAGGAGAGGAATTCCGGAACCAACCTGCCGGCGCAAATCGACATCGCGGCGACATCGGGAATGACCTACGAGTTCCTCTTCGTGGCCAAGGGTGGGGGGTCCGCCAACAAGACATTCCTCTTTCAGGAGACCAAGGCGTTGCTCCGGCCCGATCGCCTCGAGGCGTTCCTCACGGAGAAGATGAAACTCCTCGGAACCGCGGCCTGTCCGCCTTACCATCTCGCGTGCGTGATCGGAGGTACGTCGGCGGAGGCGTGCGTCAAGACGGTCAAACTGGCGACCACGGGCTACCTCGACGGATTGCCGTCCCGGGGGAACGACCACGGGCAGGCGTTCCGTGATCGCGAACTGGAGGCGCGGTTGCTCGATGCGGCGTTCGCCACTGGGATCGGCGCGCAGTTCGGCGGGAAGTACTTCGCGCTCGACGTGCGCGTCGTGCGTCTGCCCAGGCATGGGGCGTCGTGCCCCGTCGCCGTCGGGGTGTCCTGCTCGGCGCACCGAAACGTGAAAGCGCGCATCGATCGTGAGGGACTGTGGATCGAGGAACTGGAGCGGGACCCCGGCCGCCTGATTCCCGAGCGTTTCCGCCGCCAGGAGGAAGCCGGTGCCGTTGCCGTGGACCTCAACCACCCCATGGCGGAGATTCTGGCGGAACTTTCCAAGCATCCGGTCAAGACGAGATTAGCCCTGACCGGGCCGATCGTCGTGGCGCGCGACATCGCGCACGCCAAGATCAAGGAGCGACTCGATGCGGGAGATGGCATGCCCCAGTACCTGAAGGACCACCCCGTGTACTATGCGGGTCCGGCCAAGACCCCCGAGGGCGTGCCGTCGGGCTCGTTCGGGCCCACGACGGCCGGTCGCATGGATTCGTACGTCGATCAATTCCAGTCGTACGGCGGATCGATGGTCATGATCGCCAAGGGGAATCGCAGTCCTCGAGTCCGGGAGGCATGCGCCCGCCACGGCGGGTTCTATCTCGGATCGATCGGTGGCCCGGCGGCGATCCTCGCGCAGGACCATATCAAGAAGGTGGAGGTGCTCGAGTACCCCGAACTGGGGATGGAGGCCGTCTACAAGATCGAGGTGGAGGAGTTCCCGGCGTTCATTCTGATTGACGACAAGGGCAACGACTTCTTCGCGGACCTCGCGTAGTCAAACGTTTGCCCGTCGCATAGCGAGGTGTGCGGCGTCGCGCACCTCTTTGACGCGGTCGTTCAGCAACCCCTCGAGCGCCGACCGGGCCTGGTCCGTCGCCGCGAGCGCCAGGCCCTCCACCGCCGCGATGCGGTCGCCTACGGGCCGGCGACCGAGCACGCGCCCACCGGGTTCCGCCGCCTGCCGGAGCGCGTCCACCGCGTCTGGCGTGGCGATGCGGCCCAGGGCGCGATAGTACTCGGCGCGAACGTCGCCGGACTCCTCCTTCTCCGCGGCCGTGAACAACGGCATCGCCAAGGAGCTGTGACCGCGGCCACCGACCTCGGAGAACACGGCGACGCGCACGCTGGTGTCAGGATCGTCCAGCACCTTGCGGAGATGCGGAACCGTGGGCGGTGTGCCGATCTTGGCGAGCGCCACCCCGACCGACCGGCGCACGCGCGCGTCATCGTGCCCGATCGCGCGTCCGAGCGCCGGCACGGCCTCCTGGATCCGCAGTTCACCGGCCAAGTCGGCCATGTTGCGCACGACGTACCACTGTCCGTGCGACAGCATGCCGGCCACCGCCTCGGTCCCTTCTTCCACATCGCGCAACACGTTCAGATACGCCTTGCGCTCGGCATAGGTTTGCGCTTGCACCAACCGGTCGATGAGGATCTTGGTCCCGGGCTTGCCCGCACGACGGAGGATGGTCTGGACATCTGTGGCGTACAGTTCGTCGAGCAGGTAGCCGGCAAACTTGTCCAGATGCTGGTCCACAAGGAGCCGCCGCAACGCCACCGTGAACGCGCGCCTGCCGTCGTCGGTCTTCGCCTCGAGCTCCTTCCGAACCAGCGCCGCGACCCCGTCCACAGCCTGGTCAACTCGGCCCGCGTCGAGCGCCTTGACGACGGTGCCCTGCACGGTATCCAACTGCCGCCGCAACAATTCCGGCTCGGCATCCGCGTGCAGCTGGCTGATCGCTTCCGACAAAGTGTGGGCCGCCGAAAGCAGCACCCGGAGCGTATCGTCGTACGCCGCGCCGGACGATTGCGTCACGAGGCCCAGGTCGCGCCGCGCGGGTGGCGCCGGCGGGCGGGGCATGTCGACTTCGCTGCCGCCGATCGCCTGGAGCGCTTCGGTGACGCGGAGGCCGCGCTCATGCACCGCGGCCTGCTCGGCCTGCACGGTCATGACGGAGACGCCGGTCGCGCCGGATTGCAGCAGCCGGTCGCTGACCTCGAGATGTCCCGGGTAGCCCGCCGGGTCGTGCGCAATCGTCCGAATCAGTCCGAGGAAGTCCATGGCGGATGCACCGTGTGCGATCCGCATCTCGGAAAGGCCGTGCGCCTGCATCTGGGCGCTGACAAGCCCTGAGAACGGCGTGTCGGATCCGACGACGATGCCCTCGACCTTGAGGATGCCGCCATCCTGGCGCACAGTGACGCTGCGCGCCCGTGCCGCGTCGACCAGGCTGCGCAGGGTCGCCTTGTGGTCTTCGTCTGGGTCCGGAGACCGCCGCACAAGATCGATGAGACGGCCGAGCAGGAGGATGAGGCGATCGGCATCACGCATAGGCGGCAATGTTACCTTCGACTACGGTTGCCCGCCAGCAAAGGGGCCCATGGCGTTGGGTGGCGGGCCGCGGCGCGGTGGCTACCTTGCATCGCATGGACTGGCTTCCCGGATCCGGGGTCTTTCGCGACCATACGCTCGCGTTCTGGGTCAATCTGATCGTGGGCAGCGTGCTCGGGTACGTGGTGGGGCGCATTCGGGCCTCCGGAACTCAGTTCGAGGACAACCGGGTGGTCGCGCTGCTCAGCACGACGGCCGGCGCCGTCCTCGGCGTGACGATCTTCGCATTCTTCGGGCTGTTTGTACTGTTGATGAACTTCCGACGCGGATCGACCGGAGCGGTGCAGGTGATGACGCTTAGCTTGTTGGCGCAGGCCGTGGTGTCCGTCGTGTTCGTGTGGCGGCGGCGCTGACGGGCGGACTCGAATCTCGAAGCTTGTGAGGAGGGACTGTTGCGGCGAAGAGACGTGCACCAACGTGTTCGGTTGACCGATTGCACCTTTGAGCGCACCGGCGAGGGCGAGCGGTACGCCCGCGTTGTGTTGGCGTGGGGTTCCGGGGAGGAATTCGTCGGTGAAGCGACCGCCGACGCTTCCGCACAGGGCGCACTCCGCGCGGCAGCGGAAGCCACGGCGGCGGCGCTCGTGCATGCCTCGGAGGGTCGCGTGCAGCTTGACGTGCTGGCGGTTAAGGCCGTCGAGGGGTACGACACGATCGTGGTCGTGGTGTCGCTCCAGAGTGAGTCCTCCGGGATCGTCGAGCGCTTGGTCGGGTCGTGCCTCATCAGGGGGCAGCCCGACCGCGGCGCCGTTCTGGCCGTGCTCAGCGGCACCAACCGGCTCTTCGGCAAGGTCGTGAACGGCTGAGACGGGGGGCTACCGCACCACCAGGACCGGGCACGGCGCCAGGATCGCGACCTGATGGCTGATCGTCATCCACGATGACGCTGGGTGGTCCGGGTCCATGCGGTGGCTACCCACCACCAGAAGATCGTGGTCACCCTCGACGGCGAACTGCACGATCTCAGGGACGCGTTTTCCATACCGGACATGCTGAATCGGCGATAGGTCGGCCTCGCGCAGTCGCTCGACGAACGCCTGGAGCTTCGCGTGCGCTTTGACCTCGAGTTCGGCGTAGAACTCCTCGAGTTCCTCCATCGGGGCGTCGAGCAACTCGATCACATGGAGCAACGTGATACGGCCGGAGGCCTGCAGGACGCCCACGGCGACCTCGACGGCCCGCTCGCTCCTGGGGGTGAAGTCCACCGGCACGAGGACGTTCGAGAACATGGCAGGTATCCTCCGTGGAGACGCGACGGCGACCTCGAACCCGCCGTCCGAGGTCGCCGTTCGTGGAACCAACTCCCGATCTGACCTACTCGCCGGCGCGTAGCTTCAACTCGATGTTGGACAAGATCGTATTCGAATAGTCCCCCCGCGCGGTCACATTGATGGAGACCTTGCGTTTGCTGTAGACCCGAACGGTGGTGGAGTTCTCCGCTTCCCGCACCACCACCAGCCTGACGATCTCGCCCCAACTCCACGCGGATGTCGTGGCTTTGGTCATGATCATGTACGTGTTGTCATCCACCTGGGTGGCGCTTTCGATCCGTAGACCGGATTCGACCGCCGCTTCGCGTGCAGCGTCCAGGGTCCGATCGAAGTCGGCTTCGAACGTCCGGCCGACGCCCGCATGAAGCGGCGCATTCTGTACACCGCCCTGCGATGAGCACCCCGCGGCCACCGCGAGCATCACAGGGATCGTCATGATTCCAAGGCGCAGTCGCATCACTCCTCCTCACCAAAGCCGTTTCGTTCGGGTCTATGCGCGTACCGGGTCACGCGCGCCTCCTGGTCCGCTCAATGTTCTCCGATCCGCAGCAATGTGTCAACGGCGCGTGAGGTGCGTCACGGAGGGCACGCCACTCGCGTGTGGCCCGGACGCAACGGATCCCACGACCCGTGTACCAGGTGTCGGGCCGGACGGGGCGCGGTCCATGTTTTGCGTCATGGGGACGGCACTCTACACTCGTTGGGGTGCCATGCCCTGGTGCTCGAAATGTGTGCTGGATCACGACGACCCGTGTCTCGACGAGCGGCGTCGGCGTACCGTCTTGGGAGCGCTGGGGGAGTTCGGTGCGCGGCACGGCAGCGGCGGCTCTTACGGGGCTGATGCCGCGGGTCCGTGGACCGCTCACGGGCGATACGAACTCCCCCGGCCTCCCGCCAACGCGCCGGTGAAGCGGACGTGTCCCGCACGCGGGGCCGGCGTGCGTTCGCGGGGGCGGAAGGTGGGCTGACGCGCCTCGGGACGGTGATTACCGTTCCCCCATGGACCCCCCGGCGCCAGCGGCCAACTCCGTCGTTCGTCCCGCGATTCTCTTCGAAGCCGGGCTGATTCTGGTCGCGGCGCTCCTGGACCGCTGGCTGGAGACCCGAGCCGTCGTGCTCCTGCGCTTCGACCTCCGATTTGTGGCGCTCGGTATGCTCTCCGCGATCCCCCCGCTTGCCGTGTTCTGGGGGCTCGTACGCTCGCGCCTGCGTCTGTTCGCCGACCTGCGAGCGGCTGCGGTGGGGCGCGTGATCCCGCTGTTCCGGGGTGCGTCGCTTGGCGAACTGGCGCTGCTGGCATTGGCCGCGGGCGTCGGGGAGGAACTGCTCTTCCGTGGTGTGCTCCAGACGGCGCTTATCGGCTGGATGGGGGGAACGGTCCCGGGTCTCGTGGCGTCGGCCGCGCTCTTCGGGGCCGCGCACGTCGTGACGCGGACCTATGCCGTACTCGCCGCTATGGTTGGCGTCTATCTGGGTGTGCTGGTGCTGCTGACCGGCTCGGTCATTCCGGCGATGGTGGCTCACGCAGGATACGATTTCATCGCGCTCGTGCTGCTGCTGCGTGAGATCGAGGCGCGCTCCCGCGCGGGCGAGTAGATTGGACACACGTGAGTGATCCTGACTTCATGAGAGAGACACCGACCATGCGATTCGATTCCGCGCGGTGGGCGCGCCCCTCGCGCATCGTCCCATTGCTGATAGTGACGGTGGCGTCCGCCAGCGTCGCGGCGGTGCGGGCCCAGACCGTCTCGGCGCCGCGCGCGGCGCTGGGGTTCGCCATCGGCGAGGATCACCACCTCGCGACGTACACCCAACTGATGCGCTATTGGGAGCAGCTGGCGGCCGAATCGCCCCGCATGGTGCTCGACACGATCGGACGCACGGCGGAAGGACGCCCGCAGCTCATGGCGATTCTGACGTCTCCCGAGAATCACCGCCGGCTCGACGAGTACCGGACCGTCGCGCGTCGGTTGGCCCTGGCGGACGGGGTGAGTGAAGCGGAGGCCCGCGCGCTGGCGGCGCGCGGCAAGGCAATCGTCTGGATCGACGGCGGGCTGCACGCCACGGAAGTCTTGGGCGCGCACCAGTTGATGGAGCTGGTCTATCAGATGACGAGCATGAACGACGCCGAAACGACCAGGATCCTCGACGACGTCATCATCCTGGCCGTGCACGCCAACCCTGACGGGATGGAATTGGTCTCGGAGTGGTACATGCGCGAGCCCGAACCCACGAAGCGGTCGACGAGCAACATCCCGCGGTTGTACCAGAAGTACATCGGTCACGACAACAACCGGGACTTCTATATGGTGACCCAACCCGAGACGGAGAACATGGCTCGGGCACAGTACATCGAATGGTTCCCTCAAATCGTCTACAATCACCATCAGACCGGACCGGAGGGCGCGGTGCTCTTCGCACCACCGTTCCGCGACCCGTTCAACTACAACTTCGACCCGCTCGTCCCGTTGGGAATCGACGCGGTCGGGGCTGCGATGCACAGTCGGTTTGTGGCCGAAGGGAAGGGCGGGGCGACGATGCGGTCGGGTGCGAGTTACTCCACGTGGTGGAACGGGGGGCTGCGCACCACCGCCTATTTCCACAACATGATTGGCCTGCTGACCGAGACCATTGGAAACCCGACGCCAATGGAGATTCCGTTCGTGCTCGAACGGCAACTGCCCAGCGGGAACCTGCCATTGCCCATCGAGCCGCAACGGTGGCAATTCCGGCAGTCGATCGACTACTCGATTTCGGCGAACCGCGCGGTATTGGACTACGCGTCCCGCTACCGTGAGACGCTGCTCTTCAACATCTACCGGATGGGGCGCAACGCCATCGAGCGTGGCAGTCGCGACCACTGGACGATCCACCCCGCGGCCATCGAAGCGGTCCGGGCCCGGGGCGGCAGCGCAGTGAATCAGCCTGCGTCCTCTTGGCGACCGCGCGCGCTCCCCACCGAGCGATTCGCGGAACTGCGCCGCCCGGAGGATCGAGACCCACGAGGGTTCATCCTGTCGGCCGACCAACCGGACTTTCCGACGGCGGTCAAGTTCGTCAATGCGCTCGTCAAGACGGGCGTGGCCGTGCATCGCGCGACCGCGCCGTTCGAGGTCGGTGGCACGCGCTATCCGGAGGGATCGCTGGTCGTGCGGTCGGACCAGGCATTCCGCGCGCACGTGCTCGACATGTTCGAGCCGCAGGACCATCCGAACGACTTCGCGTATCCTGGAGGACCGCCCCTCCCGCCGTACGACAACGCGGGATGGACGTTGGCCTTTCAGATGGGCATCGAGTTCGACAGGATCCTCGAGGGATTCGAGGGGCCGTTTGCGCGAATCGAGGGTTTCGCGTCCGTACCCGCCGAAACAATTGTCGGCTCAGGGACCGCCGGGTACGTCCTGAGCCACCGACAGAACGACGCCGTCGTGATTGCGAATCGGGTGCTGCGCGCGGGTGGCCGAGTGTTCTGGCTGATGGAACCGACCACCATCGACGGCACCCGGGTGGATCGGGGTGCCATCTTCGTGCCGTCCGACGGAGTGTCGCGTGCGCAGATGGCAGCATGGGTCGGCGCACTCGGCGTAACGGCGCGGGCGGTGGCGCGCCTGCCGTCGGTCGGAGCTCTGGCGATCCGGCCCGCCCGCGTGGCGCTGTGGGATCGCTACGGTGGATCCATGACTTCAGGGTGGACGCGCTGGTTGCTGGAGCAGTTCGAGTTCCCGTTTGAGGTCGTGTACCCGCGGAGCCTGAACGAGAGTGACCTGTCGCGGTTTGACGTGATCGTGCTCCCTGACGGTGCCTTGTCGTCACGTGAAGGCGGCAGGTCGAGCGGGCGCGTCGCGGCCGAGTCGATTCCCGCGGAGTTCCGCGAGCGGCTGGGCGCACTGACGAAAGACGAAACGGTGCCGCGGTTGCGCGCGTTCGTCGAACGGGGCGGCTCGTTGCTGGCGATCGGGAGTTCGGCCGATCCGAGTCTCTGGACGGGGCTGCCGGTGGCGGACCATCTCGTGGATGAGAGCGGGAATGCGTTGCGGGGCGAGCAGTACTACGTGCCCGGATCGGTGCTGCGGGTGACCGTGGACACGACGCAACCCATCGCGTTCGGTCTCACGCGCGAACTTGACGTGCTGTTCGACAACAGCCCGGTATTCCGCGAGACCTCGGACGCACCGGGCGTCGAAGCGATCGCACGGTTCACGACCGATCGCCCGTTGCGCAGCGGGTGGGCATGGGGACAAGAACACCTCGAAGGCGGCATCGCGGCGTTGCGCGCCCGCCTTGGGCGAGGCACGCTGTACTTGTTCGGGCCCGAAGTGCTGTACCGGGGCCAGCCGCACGGCAGTTTCAAGCTGTTCTTCAACGGCATTCATCTCGCCCGAGCCGACACGACGCGGCTTGGGGGCCAGCCGGTCGGGGGTCAATAGTGCGCGTGGTGACGCCGGCGGGCGGCTGCTGACATGTTGGACGCGATCCGGCGGTTGTTCGATGACGAGTTGCGCCCGCCGCCCGCGGACGTGGGCGGTGAAGCGCCCGAGTCGACGCAGCCCGCCGCGCTGGCCGCCTGCGCGCTCATGCTGGAGCTGGCGCATGCGGACGACCAGTTCGCCGACGTCGAACGCGCCCACATCGTGGATGTCCTGCGCCGCCACTTCGCACTGCCCGACGATCGGATCGACGCGCTGTTGGAGGCGGCAGAACTCGAACGGCGCCAGGCGGTCGATCTCTTTCAATTCACGTCGCTCATCGTCTCCGCCTATGACGAAGCGCAACGGATGCTGCTGGCGGAGGCGCTGTGGGGGGTCGTGCTGTCGGATGGGGCGATCGCGAAGCACGAGCAATACCTGATGCGCAAGCTGTCACAGCTGCTGGAGTTGCGCCCTGGATACCTCGCGGAGGCCCGCCGGCGCGCGGAACAATCCACGTGAACGACCTGCCCGAACGGGTGGCGGCGGCGGCACACGAGGCGAATCTGTTCCCGGGGGAAGGGACGCTGCTGGTCGCGGTGAGCGGCGGGCCAGATTCCGTCGCTCTCCTGGACATCGTGATGCACGATGCCCTGCGCGTGCGGTTCGGTCTCGTGGTGGAGGTCGCACACGTGGACCACGGGATCGCGCCTGACAGCGCGGCGATCGCCGAGAGGGTGGAGCGCCTCGCGGCCGGGTATGGGGTGCCGGTGCACCGCAGCCCGCTCACGCTCGGCTCGCTCGCCACGGAGACCGAAGCGCGGGCGGCTCGGTACCCCGTGCTCCGGGAAATGCAGCGGTGGGTGGGCGCACGCTATCTCGCCACCGGACACCACCGCGATGATCAAGTCGAGACGGTGCTGCACCGGTTCTTGCGGGGAACGGGACCGGCGGGGCTTGCCGGCATCCCCGCACGGGGCAGCCACGGCCTTGTCCGCCCGCTGTTGCCGTTCGCGCGGGCAGAGTTGGCGGCTCATCTGGTGCACCGGGGGATCACCCCTCCCGCGGTGGCCGATCCGGCGAATGTTGGCGTGCGCCATGTGCGTACGTGGCTGCGCCACGAGATCCTGCCCCGATTACGGTCGCAGATGGAGGCGAGCGTCGATCTGGGAGTCGAGGCCGTGGCGCGCCAGGCCGCGTCGGATCGGGTCGCTTGGCGCCGGCTCCTCCGGGTATTGCCGGAGCTGCAGTTCCGCCGGGATTCGCGGGGCATCGAGGTTGCTCGGCTACCCTTGACCTCCTATGATAAAGCCTTGTCAGAAGCCCTGTTGCGTGCTCTGGGAAGGGAATTGGGCCTTGTTATTGGGACGCGCGGCGCAGCCCGTCTCCGGGACTTCGTTCAGCGTGCCCCGAGCGGGCGCCGGTGTCAGTTGGGTGGTGGCAGCGAGGCCGAAGTCGTGTTTGACCGGGTGCGGCTTTATCCGATGTCCCGTGCCACGCCGCCCCCCACGGCAGAGGTGGATCTGACCGCGCCCGGACGCCTGCGGTGGGGCGTGTGGGAGTTCCGCTGGCTATTGGAGCCGGCCCGCGCGTCGCAACGCGTGGCGGCCGCGACCTGGATCCGACCCGGTCTGGTGCGGGTGCGGGCGGCGCGCCCGGGTGATCGAGTGGCCCCCGTGCGCGGTGTAGGCCGTCGCAAGGTTCGTCGCCTTCTGTCGGAGGCGCATGTGCCCGCCAGCTTGCGCAAGGGCTACCCCGTCATCGAGCGGGAGGGAGCGATCGTGTGGATTCCGGGCATCTGCCGTGGCGCCACAGGCCTCCCCGAGGAAGGTGAGCCTGCCGTGCGCCTCGAAGTGCGCGATCGCGGAGACGTCGCCCACAGCTGAAATAGCGCAACCGTTGGCGGGTGTCGGCTGCGGCATCCGGGGCCGCTCCACAGGTTGGAGGGGATCGGGAACCCTCAGGGCGGCGAGGTAGGTACTTTATTGCATGAGCCGATCGCACCACGGCGGGGTCGGAGGCGCGGAGGCGGGAGTCGAATACGCGGATCGGTTTCTCGTGGGGTTGGTCACAATTACGCTGGAAGCTGCCGTCAGCCGGTGTTTGGTGGTAGCCTGAGGAAGGCCGGAGCAGAGCATGGCGGACAACGACACACAACGGCAGAAACCCAACTTCTCCTGGTGGAGCCGGAACCTCGTCTTTTGGGCGTTGATATTCCTGATCCCGCTGGTCGGATATCAACTCATCTCGGGCACGCGAGAGCCCGTCGAGGAGATCAGCTACACGCAGCTCCGCGCGGCCCTCAGCGAAGACAACGTGGCGAAGGTGGTGATCGAGCGCGGCAAGTCGGTCACGGGTGATTTTCGCCGGGCCGTCGAGTTTGGCGGCAGGCCCGTGAAGCGGTTCACTGTCGTCCTGCCGGTGCAGGATTCGGAAGCGTTCATCGCGCAGCTCGAGGAGCGCGGGGTCGAGATCAGCGCAGACGAGCCCGGAGGCCTCGGCACGGTCTTTGTGCAGCTGCTGCCCTGGATCATTCTCATCGGCCTGTGGGTCTTCTTCTTCCGACAACTGCAGCAGGGGGGCAATCGCGCTTTCGCCTTTGGAAAGTCGAAGGCCAAGCTGCTGTCCGGCGACACGCCGAAGGTCACGTTCCAGGATGTGGCCGGATGCGATGAGGCAAAGGTTGAGCTGGAGGAGATCATCGAGTTCCTCCGCGACCCGCAGCGGTTTCAGCGTCTCGGAGGACGCCTGCCCAAGGGCGTGCTTCTGGTGGGACCGCCGGGGACCGGCAAGACGCTCCTGGCCCGGGCGGTGGCCGGTGAGGCTGGGCGCCCGTTCTTCTCGATGTCCGGTTCGGATTTCGTGGAGATGTTCGTTGGCGTCGGCGCGTCGCGCGTGCGGGACCTGTTCGAACAGGGCAAGGCCCACGCGCCCTGCATCATCTTCATCGACGAGATCGATGCGGTTGGCCGCCATCGGGGCGCGGGACTGGGAGGCGGGCACGACGAACGCGAGCAGACGCTCAACCAGCTCCTCGTGGAGATGGACGGGTTCGAGTCCAATGAGGGGGTGATCCTGATCGCGGCGACGAATCGGCCGGACGTGCTCGATCCGGCGCTGCTGCGGCCGGGTCGGTTCGACCGGCAGGTTGTGGTGGACATGCCCGACATTCGTGGCCGCGAGATGATCCTGAAGGTACATGCCCGCAAGATCCCGCTGGGGGAGGGGGTTCGCCTGGAGGTGATCGCGCGCGCCACGCCCGGACTTGCCGGTGCGGACCTGGCGAACATCGTCAACGAGTCCGCGTTGCTTGCCGCCCGGCGCAACAAGCAGCGCGTCGAGATGCCCGACTTCGAGGATGCCAAGGACAAGGTGATGCTCGGGGTGGAGCGGAAGAGCCTCGTGCTCTCCGAGGAGGAACGCAAGCTGACGGCGTATCACGAGTCGGGGCATGCGCTCGTGAGCGTGCGGGTGCCGGGGTTGGATCCTGTCCATAAGGTGTCGATCGTCCCTCGGGGGCGCGCGCTGGGCATCACGTTCTCCCTTCCGGAAGAGGACCGGCACAACTACACCAAGGAGTACATCCTCGGGCGCTTGGCGATGGCGTACGGCGGGCGTGTGGCGGAGCAGCTGATCTTCGGCCCCGAGAAGGTCACGACGGGCGCGGCCCAGGATATCGAACAAGCCACCGAGATGGCGCGTCGCATGGTCACCCAGTTCGGCATGAGCGATGTCGTGGGTCCCGTGGCCGTCGGCGACCGCGAGCATCAGATCTTTTTGGGACGCGAGCTCGCTCAGCGCCGCGAGGTGTCCGAGAGCACGGCGCAGCAAGTGGATGTGGAGATCAAGCGCATCCTGGAGGCGGCGTACGAACGCGCGCGCATGATCCTCAGTGGTGACATGGACACCCTGCACCGCATGGCGGATGCCTTGCTCGAGCGCGAGACGCTCGATCGCGAAGAAGTCGCCCTCATCGCGGCGGGGAAGGATCTGCCGCCGAGCGCCCCGCTGCCGGCCGACGCGATGAACGCGCCCGGGCGTCTCGCCACCGACACGACACGGGAACGGGTGCCGGACGCCGGCCCCATCCTCGGGGCGCCGCCGGCGGAACCAGCCGGGGCGTGAACGTCACCGCCCTCGATCGCACGACTCCGGGCGCGTTCCAGATGGCACTGACGCGCCGGGGGCTCGATCCCGTGCGTGCCGCAGCCGTGATGCGGGGCGTGAAGCCGATGGCGTTCGTGCTCGATGGGGTGGACGAGGTGGCCCGGGAGCGGATCGTGCAGGCGGCACAGCAGCGCCATCTGGAATGTCTCACCGGGGACGGATGGGCGGTGCTCGCGGGAGGGGTGGCGGAGCTTGCCGGTCTGACGCGAACGGGACGTTCGCTGCTCCCAGAGGAGCTGGCTGACGCGC
The DNA here is from genome assembly GCA_036397755.1 of Gemmatimonadales bacterium. Classification (GTDB taxonomy): domain Bacteria; phylum Gemmatimonadota; class Gemmatimonadetes; order Gemmatimonadales; family GWC2-71-9; genus CAMYLY01. The sequence continues at coordinate 21,686 of DASWII010000009.1, forward strand.
TGGGGCGGTCGTTGTCGGCGGTGTGGGGTGACCCGGCCGAGTGGTCGATGGCCCGCGGAACGATCTCGCTCGTCGACCCGGTGATCGTGGGGATCGTTAACGTCACCCCCGACTCGTTCAGCGATGGCGGCCGGTTTCTGGAACCGGTGGCGGCCGTGGCGCACGCGGGAGTGCTGATTGCGGAGGGCGCAAGTGTGTTGGATGTCGGGGCGGAGTCGACGCGACCCGGCGTCACGGCACCGGTGTCCGCCGACGAGGAGTGGCGCCGTCTGGAGCCGGTGCTCGACGCGATCCGCGCGCGCCATCCGGCCATGCCGATCACGGTGGACACGATGAGAGGCCAGACCGCGCGTCGCGCGCTCAAACGCGGCGCGTGGGCCATCAACGATGTGTCCGGGTTGCGGTACGACACGAGTGTGGCCGACGCCTGCGCGGAGTTCGACGCCGGGCTTATCCTGATGCACTCGCGGGGGATCCGGAGCACCATGGCGACGTACGAGCACGCGCATTACGAAGACCTGGTGTCCGAGATGCTCCACGAGATGGAAATGGCGAGCGGCCGGGCCACGGCCGCCGGGGTGCGTGAGGAGCGCATCGTGCTGGATCCTGGTCTGGGGTTTGCCAAGACTCCGGAGCAGAGCGTGCTCGCGCTGCAGTCCGTTGGTGCGATGGTCGCGCTGGGGCGACCGGTCATGCTGGGGCCCTCGCGCAAGCGGTTCCTTGGCGCGCTCACGGGGCGGGATGTGGAGGATCGCGACGTCGCCACGGCCGTGGCGTGTGCCGCCGGGTTCGCCCTTGGGGCGCGTCTGTTCCGGGTCCACGCGCCGGGCCCCACGCGTGATGCGCTGGCGGTGGCACGCGCGGTGTGGGGGGCGTGATGTCATTCGAGCAGCTGCGGTTCTTGATCCCCGGCGCGTGGGATCTCGTCGAGATCCTCATTGTGGCGTACGTGATTTACCGGTTGCTGCTGTTCCTGGCCGGCACGCGGGCGCTGCAGATTCTCGTGGGACTAGTGATTCTGGGAGTCGTGTACTTCGGGGCGGTGCTGCTGCGGTTCACGATGATCACCACGCTGCTCGGGTTTGTGTTTGCCTACGGGGTGTTTGCGGCGATCGTCGTCTTCCAGCCGGAGCTAAGACATGCGCTCGCCCGGCTCGGACGGTCGCGCTTCGTGCGGCTGTTCGCGACCGCCGGCCAGGATGCCGTCGCGGATGCGGTGGCCGACGCGGTCGGCCGTCTGTCGCGCGACGGCAACGGCGCGATCCTCGTCGTCGAAGGTGAGATGACACTCGGGGATTATCTCGAGACCGGTACGGAGATGCGGGCGGGAGTCTCGTCGGACCTGCTGGCGACGATCTTCACTCCGTACTCGCCCTTGCACGACGGGGCGGTGATCATCCGCGGCGATCAGATCATCGGCGCCGGCTGCGTGCTTCCACTCACGCAATTCCCGGTGACCGACAAATCCCTGGGGACTCGGCACCGCGCCGCGCTCGGGCTCTCCGAAGAAACGGACGCCACCATCGTCGTCGTGTCCGAAGAAACCACGCAGATCTCCGTGGCGTTCCGCGGGATGCTGCGTCGTGCCGTGACGCCGGACCAGGTTCGGGAAATGCTGGTGCGTCGGCAGATCGCAGACCTTGCGCTCGCGCCGATGAGTGACGAGCCTTCTCCCGCCTGAAACAGGACGTGCCGGCGTCAATGGAACGTGGAGTGACCATGTCGGCGGGTGGGCAACAGCGCCTCGAGTTTCGCGTGGCGCTGTTCGTGTTTGCCGTCGTGCTGGGCGGCTACCTCTGGACGCTGGCGCCATCCGTCACGTTCTGGGATGCCGGCGAGTTGATCGCGGCCACCAAGATCCTCGGTGTTCCGCACCCGCCGGGTACCCCCTTATTCGTGCTGATCGGCCACGTGTGGGGCACCCTGGTCCCGCTGGGCGAGTTCGCATTTCGGACGAACCTGATGACGGCGATCTTCAGCGCCGGGGCCGCCACGCTGTTCTTCCTGTTGGTGGCGCAGGCGCTCCGCGGCGGTCCCGAGCATGCCCGCGACGACGGAGAAGTCGATCGCACGTTCGTTCTTGGTGGGGCCGCAGCCGCCGCCGTGATGTCGGCGTTCGCGTTCACGGTGTGGCAGAATTCCAACGAAACCGAAGTCTACATGGTGGCGACGCTGTCGATCGCCGGCGTGTCGTGGCTGGCCTGGCTCTGGCGGCGGGCGCGGGGGACGGAACGCGCGGCACACATTCTCCTGCTCATCGTGTACGTCGCCGCGCTGTCGATCGGCAACCACCTGCTGACGCTGTTGGTCGGGCCCGCGCTGCTGGGCTTCATGTGGCACGTGTTGCGGTCTGCGCCCCTGGCCAGTGAGCAGGATCGGCGGGTTGAATGGGGGCAGTGGCTCGTGGTCACGGCGGTGTGGGTCCTGCTGATCGGCGTCGGGTTGGGCAAGGTGCCGATGATCGTGGGCGGGTTGCTGTTTCTGGTGGCGACCGCGTACGCGCTGTCGGTGGGCGCCGGGACGTTCGCCCTCACGGTACTGGCCATCGCGTTCGTCGGGGCGTCGACGTACTTCTTCCTGTTCCTGCGTGCGCATGCCGGCCCGATGATCAACGAGGCCGACCCGTCTACGTGGGAGAACCTGCTGAGTGTGGTGTGGCGCGAGCAGTATCCCCCGCGCTCTCCGATCGACAACCCGATCTACACGACCCGCGATACGGACGCGATCGAGCGTATCGGCGCGTTCATCACCTGCTTACCGCGATTCGTCGACGGTCCCGTACCTTCGCGGGAATCGATGATCGGCATCCCACCGTGCTACACGGTGCGCAGCATCCCGCTGATGCTGCGGCAGATCCAGAACTACCTGCAATATTTCGATTGGCAGTGGTCCAGTGGACTCGCCCCGACGCAGCCCGTATTCGCCGCGGTGCGACTGCCCATCACGGTCGCCTTCATTTCGCTGGGGGTGTACGGCGGGGCGGTGCTGAAGCGGCGCGATGCCTCGGTGTTCTGGCTGCTCGTGTTGCTGTTCCTCATCACTGGCCCCGGGCTCGTGGGTTACATGAACTTCAAGCCGGGGTTTTCGCTGGCGTGGGACAAGTTCCCCACCATAAGCATGCATGAGGTGCGCGAGCGGGATTACTTCTTTACGGTGTCGTTTCAGGTGTGGGGACTGTTGGTGGGCATCGGTGCGGCTGGGCTCTACCGGATGTTGCGCGCGCGCGCTGTTCCGCTGGCCGCCTCACGCGCCGTGTTTGCGGTGGCGGCCATCCCGTTCGTGCTCAACTGGAATGCCGCTAGTCGCCGCCACGGCCCCGACGCGCTGCTCGCGCGCGACTTTGCCTATGACCTGCTGCAGTCAGCGGAGCCCTATGGGATCATCTTCACGAACGGTGATAATGACACGTTCCCCCTCTGGTATCTCCAGGAGGTCGAGGAAGTACGGCAGGACGTCGCCGTGGTCAACCTCTCCCTCGGGAACACCGACTGGTATCTGAGGCAATTGCGCGACAACCCGCCGCGGGCCTTCGATCCAGCGCAGGCGCCGTGGTACGCCGACGGGGCCCCGGCGATGCCGACCGCTCCGCTGCACAGTATGACGGATGAACAAATCGGCGGGCTGACCGCGCGTCTGCTCCAGCGCCCCCTCGCGGTGCGGTTTGGCGAGGTTTCGATCGACCTGCCGGCCAACACGCCGTTGTATGTCAAGGATTTCCTGGTCCTCCGACTCATCCAGGAGAACTGGAACCGCCGCCCGATCTATTTCAGCATGACGGCTGGGAGCGACAACTGGCTCGGGACCGCACCGTATCTCACGCAACAAGGGTTGACGTTCCGCTTGCACGCGGACGCTCCGCCCGACTCGTCACGGCTCGCGCCCGGCTTGTTCGGTGTGCCGATGGATCTCCCGCGCACCGACTCGCTGGTGTGGCACGTGTTCCGCTACGCCGATCTCCTGAGTCAGGACACCCTGACCTTGGATCCGACCAGCCGCAACATCGCCATCAACCTGAGTTACCCTTTCTACGCACTCGGCAACGTGTATGAACTGACCGGCGATCGCACGCGCGCGATCGAAAACCTGCGGCGTGGGCATCTGCTGCAGCCGAATCAGCAGATGCTGGATTTGCTGCGCAGTCTCGAAAACAGTCTCGCCCCCGCGCCGGATACCGTCATCCCCTGACCTTCACCGCGTCATTGTAGGCTCCGAGAGCACGCGCTAACTTTACAAGCTATGAGTTTCCAGGACCTCGCGGAGCGGATCGGGCGAGTGCGCGATGATATCGCCGCCATCCAGCGCCGCGAGGGACTTGCGGGTGCGGTGCGGATCGTCGCCGTGACCAAGGGACATCCGCCCGCCGCGGTGGCGGCCGTGGCGGCGGCGGGCATTCCCGATGTCGGTGAGAATCGGGTGCACGAAGCGCTCCACAAGCAGGAGCAACTCACGGGGTTGACCGTGCAGTGGCACTTGATCGGTCATGTGCAGACGAACAAGGCCAAGCTGGTTCCGGGTCGGTTCGCGCTCGTGCACTCGGTGGATTCGACGCGCCTGGGAGCGGCACTGGCCAAGGCGGCGGTGGCGCACGCGCCGGGTGGTCGGCTCGCGGTGCTCGTGCAGGTCAACGTCGCGCGGGAGGATCAGAAGAGCGGTTGCGCACCGGAGTCGCTCGGCGACGTGCTTGGCGAGCTTGGCACGCACGGGAATCTCGACGTGTGCGGCCTGATGACAATGGCACCGTTCACCGACGACGAGCAGGTGCAGCGTCGGGTATTCGCGGCGCTGCGGGAGTTACGGGACCGGCACCAAACGCCGACCTGTTCGCTGCCGGAGCTTTCGATGGGGATGTCGGGTGACTATCCAGCCGCGGTGGCGGAGGGGGCCACGCTGCTGCGGCTTGGAACCGTGCTGCTTGGAGAACGACCGCAATGAACGACGAGGCGTTTCGGCTGACACCGGCCGACATTCGACAACAGGAGTTCCGCAAAGCCTTCACGGGGTATGATCACGCCGTCGTCGAAGAGTTCCGCCAACGCGTTGCCGACGAACTCGAGCGCGTGCTCATGGAACGGGCGCAACTGGAGGAGCGGATCCAAGGCCTGCGGGAGCAACTCAAGTCGTTCCGCGAACGGGAAAAGGCGCTGAACGATGCGGTCGTGGTTGCGCAGCAGCTCAGAGAGGAGACGGCCCAGGCCGCCCAGCGCGAGCGTGAGGTCGTGCTGCGCGAGGCCAAGTTGCAGGCCGAGGGCCTGCTCGGGGAGGCACGGAAGGCGGAGGCGGAGGTGCGGGTCGATATCGCAGCGGCGCAGCGTCAGTTCACGGGGTATGTGGCGGCGTTCCGGCAACTCCTGCTGCGGAGGCTGGCGGAGCTCGACGCCTTGGCCGAGCACGAGAGCGACGGCAGCGCTCCCGATGGGAGCCACGCGTGACCGGGGAGCGCGCGTCGGTCGCGGACGCCGTGCGAGCCGTGCGATCGCTGACCGACTGGGAGCCGGAGGTCGCCCTCGTGCTGGGGACGGGGTTGGGGGCGCTCGCGGAAGAGATCGAGACGGTGGCGGAACTCGCCTACGCCGCGATTCCCGGCTTTCCCGAGCCGACGGTCGAGAGTCATGCGGGTCGACTGCTGCTGGGCACATTGGGCGGTCGCCGCGTCGTGGCGATGCAGGGAAGATTCCATCGCTACGAAGGCTACCGCCTCGATCAGGTGACGTTTCCGGTCCGGGTCATGCGCGCCTTGGGCGCGCGCGTCCTCGTCGTATCGGGGGCGTGTGGGGGGATGCATCCGCTGTGGCAGCCGGGCGATTTGGTGCTGATCGCGGATCACATCAACCTGCTCGGTGACAATCCGCTCATCGGACCGAACGACGACAACCTCGGGCCGCGCTTTCCGGACATGTCGCGGCCGTACGATGACGACCTGCGCCGACTGGCCCGCGAGGCAGCGCGCGCGCGTGGCCAGGTGCTGCGTGAAGGCGTGTACGTGGCCGTGACCGGCCCGAGCCTCGAAACGCCGGCGGAGTACCGCATGCTTCGGGCGACCGGTGCGGATGTCGTCGGGATGTCAACCGTGCCGGAGGTGATCGTTGCGGTGCACGCGGGGATGCGGGTGCTTGGGATCACGATCATCACCGACCAGTGCCTACCTGACGCGCTGGAGCCCGCCGACGTGGCGACGATCATCGCCACGGCGCGGCGCGCCGAGCCTGGGCTCACAGCACTCGTGACGGACGTGCTGCGGCGGATTCCGGCGTGACCTTCCCTCCACTTCCGACCGGGTCAGCGGTCGAACTGGAGTTGCAGGTGCTCGCGCAGTGGAAGGCCGAGGACCTGTTCCAACGCACGTTGCACGCGACACGGGACGGCGAGCCTTTCGTCTTCTACGAGGGCCCCCCGACGGCAAACGGCCGGCCGGGCATCCATCACGTGTTCGCGCGGACGCTCAAGGACATGGTGTGTCGCTTTCGTGCGATGCACGGGCGGGCCGTCACGCGCATCGCGGGCTGGGATACGCATGGGTTACCTGTCGAGATCGAGGTCGAGAAGGCGCTGGCGATCGCCGGCAAGGCGGACATCGAGGCGTTGGGCGTGGCTGAGTTCAACCGCCGATGCCGTGAGAGCGTGTTCCGGTACAAGACGGATTGGGAGAACCTGTCGGAACGAATCGGGTATTGGCTCGACTATTCGAAACCGTACGTCACCTATTCCAACGAGTACATCGAGAGCGTGTGGTGGCTCCTCCGCCAGCTCGCCGAGCGCGGTCTCCTCTATCGGGGCCACAAGGTGTTGCCCTATTGCCCACGATGCGGTACGGCGCTGTCGAGCCACGAGCTCGCGCTCGGCTACGCGCCGCATCGATCGCCGTCGATTTACGTCTTGTTCCGGCTGATTGACGATGAGGAGCGTTCCCTCCTCGTGTGGACGACGACCCCGTGGACGCTGCCGTCGAACATCGCGATCGCCGTCCATCCCGACTTTCGCTACGGAGAATACGAGGTGGACGGGCGGCGGGTGATCGTGGAGGAGACCATCGCCGCCACGCTCACGGTGCCGGGTGCCACGCACGGGGAACCGATCGGGACCTTCCCGCGGGTCGGGGTATGGCGCGGACGGGAACTCGTGGGACGTCGCTACGCGCAGCTGCTGGATGCGGTGCCGGTCAATCCCGAGCGGGCGTTTCGCGTCGTGGCGGGAGAGTTCGTCACGCGGGAAGAAGGGAGTGGGCTCGTCCACATGGCGCCGGCGTTCGGGGCGGACGACTACGCGACGATCCGGCGAGACGAGCTCGCGTTCGTCAACCCCGTGGATACGGCCGGGCGGTTTACCGACACGGGCTGGGATGCCATCAATGGGGTCTCGGTGTTCGATGCGAACCCGATCATCGCGGAGCGCCTCGGCGCCGAGCAGAAGCTGTTCGGTCGGTATCAACCGGACGGCCACGAGCACTCGTATCCGTTCTGCTGGCGCTGCGATGCACCGCTGATCTACTACGCACGCGAATCCTGGTTCGTGCGGACGACGGCATTCCGGGATCAGATGATGGCGCACAACGACGCCGTGGACTGGAACCCGGCCGAGGTCGGGACCGGTCGGTTCGGTGAATGGCTCGAGAACAACGTGGACTGGGCGCTCTCGCGAGATCGCTATTGGGGTACGCCCATGCCGGTGTGGGTGTGCGATGCCCATGAGGAGCACCACGAGGTCGTGGGGTCCTATGCCCGGCTCGCCGAGCGATGGGGACAGCCGCTGGCGGACGACTTCGACGCGCACAAGCCGTTCATCGACGAGATCGTGTTCCCGTGCGACGTTGCCGGCTGCCGGGGCACGATGCGGCGCGTACCGGAGGTGATCGATGCCTGGTTCGACTCCGGCGCCATGCCCGCCGCGCAATGGCACTATCCGTTCGAGAACCGCGAGGAGTTCACGCGACACTTTCCGGCGGACTACGTCTGCGAAGGCCTGGATCAGACGCGCGGGTGGTTCTACTCGTTGCTTGCCATCGCGGTCGGCGTGTTCGACCGCACGGCCTACCGGCATGTCATCGTCAACGGCCTGCTCTTGGACAAGGACGGACGCAAGATGTCCAAGCGGCTGGGCAATGCCGTCGACCCGTGGGAGGTGGTGGAGGAGTTCGGTGCGGATGCGGTTCGCCTCTACCTGCTCGCGTCGAGTCAAGTGTGGTTGCCGAAGCGGTTCGACCGCTCGACCATCCCGGAAGCGGCCGGGGGGTTCCTGAATCGCTTGCGCAACACCTATGGGTTCTTCGCCCTCTATGCCGGTGCGTGGGACCCCGGGACCTCGGTACCGCTGGAGCACCGTCCCCTCGTGGATCGCTGGCTGGCGACGCGATTGGGCGCGGTGGTGCGCGCGGTGCATGACGCCTGGGACGCCTACGATATGACGACCGGCGTCCGTGCATTGATGGACTTCTGTGACCACGACCTGTCCAACTGGTACGTGCGCATCAATCGCTCGCGGTTCTGGGCGCCCGATGCCGATGCGGACCCGGCGGCGCTCGCGACGCTGTATGAGGCGATGCACGTCGTGAGCCGCCTCTTGGCGCCGGCGGCCCCGTTCCTGAGCGACGCCTTGTTTCGCCGCCTGACCGGTGACTCCGTTCACCTCGCGTCGTTCCCGCGACCGCGAGGGCCGGCCGACCCAGCCCTGGAGCCCGCGATGGACGCTGTGCGCCGGCTGGCCACGTTGGCCCGGGCCGCCCGCGAGCGCGCGGGGTTGCGGGTGCGCCAGCCGCTCGGCGCGATGAAGGTGGCGGTGCCCGCTGCGGTGCGGGGTCCCGCGTTCGACGAGTTTGTCGGACTCCTGAGCCGCGAAGTGAACGTGAAGTCGATCGAGGTGACGGGCTCCGATACGGAACTCGTGGAGCTGCGGGGCAGGCCGAACTTCCGCTCGTTGGGCAAGGTGTACGGCAAATCCACCCCCGCCGCGGCAGCGGCGACGAAGGAGCTCCGTGCGGACCACCTGCGACAACTCGAGGGCGGGACCGCGGTGGTGATCGCCGCCGCCGACGGGGTCACCTACTCCTACCAGCCCGAGGACGTGGTGGTGGAACGCGCAGTGCTCACGGACTGGTTGGTGCAGAGCGATGGTCCATTCGTCATAGCCCTGGATCCGACCGTGACGCCCGCGCTCGCGTCGGAAGGTGTCGCGCGGGAAATCGTCAATCGGGTGCAAAGGCTGCGCAAAGACGCCGGATACGATTACAATACGCGGATTGCGGTGAGCTTCTCCGGGCCGGACGAGGTCCTGCAGGCCGCCGTGACGCACGAAGGATTCATTGCCCGTGAAACACTCGCGCGGCGTGTCGCGATCGGGGAGGACCTCGGATCCTTTGACGCGCGCCAGGTGGTGGAAGTCCAGGGCCAAACCGTAGCGATTGCCGTGCAGCGCGTGACCGACGCCGAGGCGGCCGAATCTGAGATGGAGCTATGAACAAGAAGAAGCTGGCACACTTGGAAAAGCGACTGCTGGAGGAGCGGGCCCGCGTGATCAAGGAGCTCGGTCATTACGACGAGCAGTTCAACGGGACCCTGCAGGCGTCGGACGGCGACCTTTCCTCCTACTCGTTCCACATGGCCGATCAGGGCACGGATGCCATGGAGCGAGAGAAGCAGTTCCTGTTCGCGTCCAAGGAGGGACGATACCTCTGGCACGTGAACGAAGCCTTGCGACGCCTGTATCAGGCGCCCGAGCAGTTCGGGACATGTCAGGAGTGCGGAGAAGAGATCGGATTCGAGCGGCTCGACGCGCTTCCCCACGCGCGCCTCTGCATCAACTGCAAGGCGAAGGAAGAGGATGACAAGCGGAGCTAGGCGCCCGGTGTTCTGGGCGATTCTCGCGTCGGTCGTCGTCTCGGACTTCATCACCAAACAAATCGCCGTCGCCGCGCTGACGGGGCGTCCGCCGGTGCATATCGCCGGAGACTGGCTGCTGTTTCGACTGGTGTACAATCCCGGGGCGGCGTTTGGCGTGAACGTCGGGGAGCATTCGCGGTGGGTGTTCATGCTGCTGGCGCTGGTGGCCTTGGCCGTACTCGGGTCGATGGTGCACCGGACCCTCCAGGCGCAATGGGTACGCCTCGTGGCGCTCGGATTGGTGTGTGGTGGGGCGCTGGGCAATCTGATCGACCGCGTCCGAAGCGCGCGCGGCGTGGTCGATTTCATCGACGTGTATATCGGCCCCCTGCACTGGCCGACCTTCAACGTGGCCGACATGTCGGTCTCCTGTGGTGCCGTCGCGCTTGCCGTGATCCTCTGGCAGGAGGGTCATCATCCCGAGACGGCGGCGGTCGTCGACCCTGAGAGGTCGGAGAGTCTGGGGCACGCCTCCGAGGCCTGACGATTCCGACGGTGCGATTGCAGGTCACATCGGCGATCACCGAGCGCATCGATCGGTTCCTCGCCGAACAACTCGCGCTGTCGCGAACCGTCGTCGGCCGGCTGATCGCCGGCAACGCCGTCACGGTGAATGGGGAAGGGGCGCGGGCGTCGCGGCGGTTGAGCCGCGGTGATCTCATCCAGGTCGTGATCCCTGAAGCGCCGCCGCCCCGCACACTGGTTCCGTCACACCGGCCGCTGGACGTCGTGTTCGAAGACGAGCACCTACTGGTCGTGGACAAGCCTGCCGGCCTCGTGGTGCATCCCGCGCCCGGACACTGGGACGACACGTTGCTCAACGCGCTGGTGGGACGCGGGACCCGCCTGTCGCAGGCGGTTGGACGCCCGGGAATCCTCCATCGGCTCGATCGTGATACGTCGGGATTGATGATCGTGACCAAGACCGATGCGGCGCACCGTGCCCTGGCCCGGGATCTCGCGAGTCGAAGGGTGCTGCGGACGTACGCGGCGCTCGTGTGGGGGCATCTCGACGGTGCCGTCGAGGTCGATGCGTCCGTGGCCCGCCATCCGCGCGATCGCAAACGGATGGCGGTGCTCGCCACGGGACGGGCCGCCCGGACGCACTTCTCGGTGGTGGCGCGGTTCGAGTCCTGTGACCTGGTGCGTGCACGACTGGAGAGCGGTCGCACCCACCAGATTCGGGTGCACTGCGAGTACATCGGCCATCCCGTCGTGGGCGATCGGGTGTACGGCGGCGGTGGGGCCAAACGCATCTCGGGTCAGCCACGGGCGCATGCGGACGCGCTGGACCGTGCGACCGCCCGGCAGGCATTGCACGCCGCCCGCCTCGGGTTCCAGCACCCCGCGTCCGGACACGCGATGCGCTTCGGGAGCGACTGGCCGGTCGATCTGCGCCCTGCCCTCGCTCTTGCGGGGGACGATCCGACGTTGCTTGATCGTCACGAAGCCCTGGCGTACCTTGGCTTCGACACCGGAGAGAGCTGATCGGGTGATGACGCCGGCACCCTGACGCCGATCAGGTCCGCCGCGGTGGTAACATCCTCCGCGAACCCCTCACATCCGTTGAGCCACCACGTGCCCTTGGAGTTGGCGGGATGACCAGATCGAGCATTGCGCAGCGTGACCGTGCGGCGCTCGAGGCCCTGGAACGGCGGCTCGATGGCCACGACGCCGGTGCCATGAACAACGTGGGAGTGGTCTACTTCCAGCATGGCCTGCTTGAAGATGCGGTGCGGTGCTTCTCCGGGGCGTGCCAGGCCGACCCGACCATGGCCGTGGCCCAGGCCAACCTCGAACGCGCCAGCCGCGAAAGCGGCATCTACGATCGTCGAGTGGCGGGACTCCGGCAGCGGCTCGCGGCGGCGCCCGACGATCTGGAGGCGCGCTGGGCGCTGGCGACCGTCTACCGCGCGCTGGGGCAGCACGGCGCCGCGCGCAGCGAATTCGCCGAGCTGGTCAGCGCTGCGCCCGACCACGTCGAGGCCCTGCTGGCGCTCGCGCTGTGCGAGCGTCAACTGGGGGATATGGACGCCTCGGTGCGATGGCTGCGCCAGGCGGAGCAGACCGCCCCCGAGCGGGCCGACCTCGCTCTCTACCTCGGGCAGGCGCTGTACCTCCAGGGCAGGAGCGACGCAGCGGCCGACCTCTTGGGTGCGGCGGCCGTTCGCTATCCCGAGCACTCGGATCTCCAATACCACCTCGGCGTCGTGCTTGGGGATCTGGGCCGCCACCAGGAGGCGCGGGAAGCGACCCACCGTGCCATCGAACTCAACCCGGCGCTCGGTCGCGCTGATCAGGTCGTGTCGCTCAGCAGTTTTCCCTTGATCCCCGTGAGTGCGCATACCGCTGCCGCGGGGGACGAGTCGAACCTTCAACACTACGGTCTGGCGCGCTCCTTCCGCCATCAGGGGCTGTTGGCGGAGGCCCTGCGCGAGTACCGCCTGGCGCTCGATCGCGGCGAGGATCGGCTTCGGGTGATGCGCGGGATGGCCGAGACGCTGCTGCTGCGACGGGAACCGGCGGCGGCGCTCGAGCTGTACGATCCGCTGATGCGGGAGCAGCCGACGGCACAGGTGGCGAACGAACGCGGCGTCGCCCTGCATCAGCTGGGACGGTTGGAAGAAGCGCTCGAGGCATTTCACGACGCGCTGACGCGTGCCGCCGACGACGCGCTCGCGCGGAACAACCTCGCGATCACACTGGCCCAACTCGGGCGACACGAGGAAGCCGCCGGGCAGTTGGCGGAAGCGGTGCGCTGTCGACCACAGCTGGTTGTGCCGCGGGTGAATCTGGGCTTGCTGCTCCACAGCATGGGACGGGAACGACACGCGCTGCAGGCGTTCCGCCAGGTCGTGGAGGTCGCGCCGCAAACCGCTGCAGCATGGAATGGCATTGGACTGGTGCTGGTCGGGGCCGACCGTGTCGCCGACGCCCGCAACGCGTTCGTTCGGGCCGTCGAGGCGGATGCGGGATCTGCGGAGGCGCATTACAACTTGAGCTTCGCCCTGTCGCACCTCGGAGACTTCGATGGCGCGCTCCGCGCGGTGACCCGCGCGCAGACGCTGGACCCGTACTTCGTCCCACAGAAGTTCCGCTTCATCATTGCGGCGCAGCTCGAGGAGCAAGGCGTGGGCTTGCCCGAGATCTCGGCGGACGTGCCGGCGGACGTCGGCGCACAAGGCCTCGTGCTGGACACCCGACAGTTCGAGGAACTGTTCGGCGCCCTCGAGCGGGAGGCGACCGTCAGCGCCGCTCCGGCGGAGGATCTCCTGACGCTCGCGCGCGACTATCGCGCACGCGGCATGCACGACCTTGCGGTCGCCGAGGTCGGTCGAGCCGTCGCGCGCGGCGCGGACCGTGTGGAAGCCGCTGTCCTGGTGGGAGAGATCTTCGAGGAACGGGGACTGCATGGCGAGGCGCTGGAGCGGTTCGAGAGCGCACTTGCGATCGATCCGGCACGACGGGAGGCCCAGCTTGGCGAACTTCGGGCAATCCTCGCCCTCGGTCGGCCACGCGACGGGGTGGCGCGCGCTCGGGCGGTGGCGCTGGAGCGCCCGAGTGACGTCGAGGCGCTCGGCACACTCGCCAGGTTCGAGTACGCCACGGGAGATCCCATCGTGGCGCTGGCCGTGCTGCAGCGCGCGCGCGCGCGCGCGCCGCAGCGTGCCGACCTCCTGCGGCTCGAAGGCGACATCGCGCTGGCGCTCGCGAAGCCGCAAATGGCGCGGGAAGCGTTTGAGCAGGCGCTCGAGTTCGAGCCCGATGATATCGAGACCCGTGTGGCGCTCGGGGGCGCGTATCAGGCGCTCGATGAGGACGAACGGGCGGCCGCCTCGTATGAACAGGTGCTGGCGACCGCGCCCGGAGCAGAGCCCGCGGCCATCGCCTTGGCCGAAGTGTATCAGCGGGCGGGAGACGGTCCGCGCGCGGTCAACGTGCTCGTCGATCTCCTGTTGATCGATCCCACCGCACTCGGGGCGCTCACCCGGCTCGCGTACGCCCTGTTCGAGGTTGGGAGGGTTGCTCCGGCGGCCCAGGCCCTGGAGCGCGTGCTGGCACGTGATCCCGACAATGTGGACGCGCTGTGGTTGCAGGCACGGCTTTGGGCGCGCGCGCGGCGGTTCGACGATGCGGTGCAGTGTTGGGAGCGGGTCGTGGCCTTGGTGCCTGGTACCGAGCAGGCACGCCGCGCTCGACAGCACATCCGTACCGCGGGCGACCTCCGGCAAATCCTCACCACTGAGGCGGCGTAGATGGCGATCGAGGGCCCCCTACGCGAACTCGGCATCCACGATGTCTTTCAGCTCCTCGATCTGAGCCGGAAGACCGGTGTGCTCACGGTGGCATCCGGGCTGCGGCGCAATCGTGGGCAGGTGTATTTCGAAGATGGGGCGATCATCTACGCCAGCATTCAGACGAACCCGCATCCGCTGGGTAGTCTGCTGGTGCGGACGGGCCGGTTGTCAGCCGCTGATGTCAGGCGGGCCCGGGACATGCAGCGCGCGGGCGACGGCCGCCGGCTCGGTGAGATCCTCGTCGCGATCGGTGCGGTTTCGCCCGGCGAGCTGGAGCGTCAGGTCCGCTCCCAGGTTGAGGAAGTCGTGTTCGAGGTGATGAGTTGGGATGAAGGGCACTTCTCGTTCGTCGAGGGCCCACTCGAGGACGTCGGTGCCGATGCGACGACGGTGCGCGTCCCCACGAGCTCGCTGCTCCTCGAGGGGGCGAGGCGCATTGATGAATGGTCGCGGATCGAGAAGACCATTCCGCACGTCGGGGTAATCCCGGTACTGGCGGTCCCGAACGGAGATGGAGGGTTGGTGGAGTTGCAGTCGACGGATTGGAAGGTCCTGGCGTTGACCGACGGGGTGCGGTCGATTCGGACGATCGCGCAGCAACTTGGAACGTCCGAATTCGATGTGGCGAAGACGGTATTCGGGTTGCACGCGGCCGGCCTGGTCGGTCTGCAGTTGCGCCCGAGCGACGCGGAGGAGGGGGCGGGTGAGGGCAACGAGGTACAGGATCTCTTGGCGGACGCGGCAAAGGCGCTGCAAGAGGGGGACGAGGATCGGGCGTGGCGTCGGGTCGAGGCCGCCCGGCGGCACACGGCCGAGTCGCCGGAGGTCGATGTGTTTCTGGGCGAACTTGAGCTGCGTCGTGGACGGCCGGCGACTGCCGAGGAAGCCCTACGCCGCGCGCTGCGGTACGATCCCATGCTCACGACCGCGCACCGGCTGCTCGGCGAGGCGGTCGCGAGGCAGGGACGCATCGGGGAGGCGGTCGACTGGTGGCAGCGCTGGTTATCCGTGAACGAGGAGCTCGTCGAGCCCGAGGACAGCAAGGTCGTGCGGGAGGCTATTCGGGCGGCCCTCACGCTCCAGAGTTTCCTGTATGAGTAGCCGATGACGGAACGACGGCCGCGAGCACCGTGGGATCCGCACAGCCTTGATGCAGCAGAACGGCTGCGACGTCAGGGCGACCTCGAGGCCGCCGCGCGGGTGGCCATTGATCGGCTGGAGCACGCACCCGGCGACGCCGCGGCCCACGACTTGTATGCCCGCGTGCTCGCGGACATGGGCAATCTGCCCGGGGCTGAATCCGAGTGGCAGGAGGTCCTCGGTCAACTTCCGCGGCACGCCGGTGCGCACAAGGGGCTGGGTTTCATTCGCTTCCGCGAGGGCCGGTTGGACGACGCGCTGGACCACTTGGAGATCGCGCTGGCGAGCGCTCCCGGCGATCCGGCCGTGGTGCAAGCGATGCGGACGGTGCGCGCGGCCTTACAACGCGAGGCGTCGCCGCCCCGCGATCGAGTATTCGAGGGACTCGAAGGGGCCGGGCGGGGGTTGTTGTTGGTGGATGCGCGCGGAGGCGTCTTGGGTGGGGCGGTGCGGGATGCGGACGGGTTTGACCGATCGGAACTCGTCGGCGGGTACGCCGCGGATCTCGTGCATGAGGCCCGCCGCACGACGGCGATGTTGCACCTCGGGTCGTGGGAGTGGGTGGTGGTCGAGGGAAGCGAGGGGAGCACGTACCTCGCCGCGCCGACCGACGAGGCCGTGTTGTGTATTCTGCGCGATCGTGGCGTGCCGGCCGCACGCCTCACGTTGCTGGCTGAACCGGCACTCGCCGCGGCGCGCGAGTGGCTCCACGAGCAGACCCTGTGAGCGCGCACGTCCGCCGAGCGCTCGAGGAGATCACGCGCATTCGTGGGGTTCGCGGCGCCGTGCTCGCCGATCGAACCGAGGGCATCGTCGTGGCGGAGTCGGCGATGCTGGGGGTACGGCGTGAAGCCATCGCTGCCCTGGGCGCGAGCTTGGTGCGCCGCTGCGGGGTACTCTTGGAAGGCGGCGGGCTGGGCGTACCGAGACACGTGCTGCTCCAGGGACGGGAGGGAACCCTCGTGGCGGTGCCCGTCACCGACGAGTTGCTCCTCCTGGCCGTTGGGGATGCGGCGGTGAACGTGGGCCTTGTCCGTGCCGAGCTGCAGCGGGTCGCGCGGGAACTCCGATGAGAAACACGCGCGCGGTGGAGGCGTGGACGATCGGTCCGCTCGAGCATTTCGTCGGGCAAGCCGGAGCACGCTTGGTGCTGATCATGACGCCGGCCGGTCAGGTGATGGCGCAGTACGGCTTCGCGCGCGCCGTCGATGTCATGACGGCGGCGGCGCTTGGCGCCGGCATTGTGGCGTCGAGCAGCGAGATCGCCTCTATGCTCGGGCAGCCGCCGTTCGCTGCGCTCGGTCACCGTGGCACCCATCACGGGATCGTGCTGTCGTCCTTCGATTCCCCGCGCGGTCGCTTGCTCGTGCTGGTAGTTTACGGGGTGGAGACGTCTCTCGGACTCGTGCAGCTGTTCCTCGGGACGCTCGTGGACGATCTGGCCGCGGCCTGTCCGGTTCCCGAGTCGCGCGGCCCGGTCCTGGCCGTGAACTTCGAGAACGAACTCAACCGCAGCCTCGACGCTCTGTTCGGACAGTAACGTGCCGCTCATCAACTTCACCACCCGAGAGATTACCTGCAAGATCGTCTACTACGGGCCTGGCCGGTCGGGAAAGACAACCAACCTGCAGTACATCTTCGACCGCGTGCCGGAAGGCCGCCGTGGGCGGATGGTGTCGCTGGCCACGCGCGCGGACCGCACGCTTTTCTTCGATTTTCTGCCGCTTGACCTCGGACAGATCTCGGGATTCGCCACGCGGTTTCAGCTGTACACGGTTCCTGGGCAGGTGTACTACGACGCGACGCGCCGACTGGTGCTGCAGGGAGCGGACGGCGTCGTGTTCGTGGCGGACAGCCAGGCCCGCCAGCTCGATGAGAACATCGAAAGTCTGCAGAACCTCCAGGCCAATCTCCTCGGTCAAGGCGTCGATGTCCGCGGGCTCCCGATGGTCATCCAATACAACAAGCAGGACCTCCCGCCCGACCTCGTGCTCGCGCCCGCCGAGTTGGATCGTGCCCTCAACTTCCGCGGGGTGCCGACGGTATCCGCCGACGCGCTGGTGGGACGCGGGGTGTTCGAGACGCTGAAGGCGGTGTCCGGTCTCGTACTCAAGCGGCTGAGCGAGGATTCCACGGCGTGACCGCCGAGATCAACCCGCGGTGTACGTTCGACACCTTCGTCGAAGGTTCGGAGAACCAGATGGCGTGTTCCGCGGCGCGCGCGGCGGCCGGCGCGCTCGGTGCGCGGTACAACCCGCTCTGCATCATCGGCGCCAGCGGACTCGGCAAGACGCACCTCCTCATGGCGGTCGGGCACGAGGTCAAGGCGGTCCAGCCAGACGTCAGCATGATTTACTGTTCGGCGGAGGAGTTCGCGAAGGAGTTTCACGCGGCGGTCGCTGCCGGTGAGGGGCCGAGTTTTCGCGCTCGGTACGAGGCGCTGGATCTGTTGTTGCTGGACGACGCGCAGGCGCTCACGTTTCAACCCGAGATCCAAAGCGAACTGCTGCGGTTGCTCGATCGGCTGCTGCAAGATGGGCGGCAGATGATGCTCAGTTGCGATCTCTCCCCCTCCGAGTTCGAGGCCTTGGACGAGCAGTTGGCTCAGCGATTGGCTGGAGGCTTGGTGGTGGAGGTGACGCTCCCGGACTACGAGACGCGGCTCGCCATTCTGCGCCGCCGGGCGGCGGATCGATCGACGCAGTTCGGAGAGGGGATTCTGGAAGAGGCCGCTCGGGGGGAGTACCGCAACGTTCGCGAGCTGCTCGCGGCGCTGCATCGCCTCGCCGCCCTGCAGGCGATGCAGGGCACGCCGCTCACGCTCTCGGAAGCCCGCCTTGGTGTGTCGAGCGAGGCGGTGCGGATGGGTGGGAGGGTCGCCCAGGCACCAGCCAGGGGTGTCGCGGTCGCGACGCCGGCCGACGCGAACGAGTTCTCGACGTTTCTGGCGGACGTGAGTCACGCCGTGGAGGAGCAGGTCGATCACTGGCGTGAGGCCGTGGCGCGGGCCGTGATGGTGTGGGAACCCGAGGGGTATCGCACCGCACGGCTCGAGCAGGCCCTTGAAGGGAACCTCCTCGGTCCGGTCGAACGTATTGTCGCGCGGTTCGAGGCCGACGTCCGGCGCCTGCGGCGATTGCAGGAGGCGGTCGGTGAGGTCGCCCCGGAGCGCGCCAGCGATCCGGTGTTTTTCGACCCGGACCGCACGGCCGAGGCCGAACTCCTTCTCAAGGACGTGATGGCCGCCGTGCGTCCCCTCCCGGTGCCTTCCGACCGGTGGGGTGAGGGGAGCTTCATCGAGACGGACTGCAGTCGCGCGGCGGTGTCGGCCGTCGCGACGGTTGCCGGCGAGCCCGGCAGACGCTACAACCCGCTGGTCTTGGTGGGATCACCCGGGGTGGGGAAGTCGCACTTGCTGCATGTCGCGGCTCACCGGTTGAGTAACCAGGGCGTGACGGTTGCGTGTTTGTCGGCCCACCACTTTGTGGACGAACTCACGGAAGCCCTGATGCGCGAAACGGAGGACCGCTTTCGCGCCTGGCTCGGCCGGGCCGGGGCGCTCCTCCTGGACGATCTCCAGCTGGTTGGCCAGCGCGCCGCGGCGGCAGACGAACTGGTGTATCTCATCGACCGGTTCTTGGCAGGTGAACGGCAGCTCGTCTTTGCGTTGAGCGGTGAGCGTCACGCGATCGAGGGCCTCGATCCGCGCATCGTGTCCCGTCTCGAGGGCGGACTCACCGTGGCGATCGATCGCCCCGATCGCGAGCTGCGGCGCCAGCTCACGATCGCGAAGCTGGAGGAGCACTACGGTGCGGCCGAACTCGAGCTGGTCGATTACCTGGCCGCGCAGCCCGCGCAGTCGGCGCGGTCCGTGATCGGGCTCGTTCAGCGAATCCTGAATGCGGCCGAAGCCCGGGGCGAACCCCCCAGCGGCGGGTTGGCGCGCGACCTGCTCGAGGGCGTGCGGCCGGCGGCGTCCCGCCGATCGGTGCGCGTACGCACGAGCGGAGTGGCCGGGCCGGCCACGGCACCCACGAGTCGCGAGAAGACGGTGTGGGCCTGGCCCGATCTGCTCGATCGGATCGTCGATGAGGAGGCGGGCTAATGGCGGTCCGTGGCAATCTCGCGGAAGTCTCGCTTCCCGATGTCCTGCAGCTGTTGGCCCTTGGGCGTAAAACGGGCAGCCTGACCGTTACGGACCGTGCCAACGTCGGGTACATCTACTTGGATGATGGACGCATCTCGTTCGCTTCCATTGTGAATCGCCGAGATCGGCTTGGCGACCTGTTGGTCAAACGCGGACGGATTACCCTGGAGCAGCTCGAGCAGGCCGTGGAGCGCCAAGGACGCGAGCGCGACCGCCGTCTCGGAGACATCCTCGTGGAGGACGGGGTGATCGACCGGGAAGAGTTGCATCGCTACGTGCGGGTGCAGATCGAGGAGGCTGTGTATTTCCTGTTTACCTGGGCGCGTGGGACGTTCCGCTTCGACAGCGATGCGCGCCCTGAGGAGCAGGACTTTCTCGTATCGATCAATCCCGAGAGCCTGCTGCTCGAGGGCGCGCGGCGGGTGGATGAATGGAGCATCATCGCCAAGCGGATTCCGTCATTCGACATCATCTTCGAGGTCGATACGGAGCGCATTGCCCACGCCGGCGTCCAGCTCTCGGCGGTCCAGGATCGCGTGTTGCCGTATCTCGACGGGACGCACGATGTGACGGCGATTGCCGACCAGACCGGCTTATCGGAGTTCGAAACGGGCAAGGCGCTGTTTGGACTGCTTTCGGCCGGGTTCCTCAAGCGCGTCGGTCGCTCACGGCCCGGCCCATCGGGAAGTCACATCGCCCCGGTGGAGGAGCATCGCAACCTCGGGGTCGCGTTCTACCGTACCGACATGCTGGAGGAGTCGTTGCGGGAATTCCGGCAACTGGTCGAGTTACGGCCCACGGATGCGGAGGCGCTCTACTACCTGGGTCTCATCGCGTTACGACAAGCACGCTGGGACGAGGCGGTGGCGCGCCTCCGCGCAGCGATGGACTGCGGTGGTGGGCGGCCGGTAGTGCGGTATCACTACGCGCTCGCGTTGGAATCTGGTGGGTATCTCACGGAGGCGGATGCTGCCTACCGTGAGGCGCTCGCGCATGCGCCGCATGATTGGCGCTTTCTGCAGGGATGGGGGATCGTGACCCTCTTGCGCGGTGATCATGACAGCGCGGCACAACGACTCGATCGCGCGCGGGAGGTGGCGGCGGACGAGCCTCTCGGAGCCCTATGGTACTGGGCGCGGGCGCTCTGCGCGACCGCCGCCGGTGACCTCGAGGCCGCCGAACGCTATCTCCGGCTCGGTCTCGCGGCCGTACCGGAGAACCCGGCGCTGCGGAACAACTTGGCCGTGGTGCTCGAGAGCCAAAACCGCCTCGCCGAAGCCGAGTCGTTGCTGGTGCACGCGATCGCGGAGGACCCGTGGCTGCCCCATCTGTCCAAGAACCTCGGGGATGTGCACTACCGGAACGCGAAGTACGACGAAGCGTGGGACGCCTACCAGCGGGTCATTCGCCTGCGCCCGGAGTTCGGCGACGATGTGTATTTCCGATTGGGGAACATCGCCTATCGACGCATGGATCGGGAGTCGGCTGTCGCGCTGTGGCGTCAGGCGCTCGCGCTCAATCCGGGACACGAGTTGGCGCGCACGAATCTCGATACCTTGGAAGCACTGACGTAGCGGGCCTGCGCGGAGGGAGGGCGGTCGTATGACGGATGCGTTGATCCAACAGCTGCGGGCGCAGTATGAGTCGATTTCCGAGCGTCTCGACGGTGTGGAGTCCGTCGCGGATCGCGAGGCGATCAAGCGCGCCATCATCGAACTCTTCAAGACCGTCGACCTGTCCATCAACGATCTCGCGGCCCTGAAGGAGGAGATTCGTGGACTGGTGGATCGGTACAAGCAGATCGCCGAGCACCAAAGCGGCGAGCCAACGCCCCAGTTTGCCGCGGAGGCCCCCGTCATCCACGCGGATCACATCGGGGCGTCCACCTTCATGGAAAAGGGTTGGAGCCTCATCTCGCTCGGTGACTATCCGGGTGCGATCCAGGCGTTGACCAAGGCGCTGCAACTCTCGCCGGGAGAGGTGCGGGCGGAGTCGCTCCTCGGTTGGGCGCAGATGCTCCACGCCGACTACGACGCGGCACTCGAGACCCTCAGCGGCGTGTTGCAGAGGGATCCGACCAATTCCCTGGCCCGTATCAACGTGGGCTACGTGTGCCTCAAGAAGCAGATGTTCGGAGAAGCGATCGAGCACCTTTCCAAGGCCATCCGCCTCGACAACGACAAGAAAGCGACCCTGTACGCGCACTTCTACATCGGGCTGGTGTACTTCCAACGGGAGATGTACGAGGAGGCACAGACGTTCTTCGAGAAGACGCTGCGGTTGGGGCCCAATCTGCTCGAGGCCTATTACGAGCTGGGGCGGGCGCTGTGGTTCGGGGGCGACAAGGACGGGGCCCGTTCCGCGTGGGAGCAGGGGTTCGCGGCGAACAAGTTCAACCCGTGGGGCAAGCGGTGTGGGGAAGTGCTGGACGCCGTCTCGCAGGGACAGGAGCCGCCACGCTGATCGCGCTACTTCCCCTGGTCGTTTGGGTCCAGATGGCGGTGGTGCAGGTTGGGCGGGTCACCGCGGTGTACTGGCCGGGTGACGAGGTGCTCGCCACGGGCCTAGCCGAGTTTGCCGATGCCCAGAGCCGATGGCCCGGATTACCCGCCCCACCTGCGCGTCCGGTGCGCCTCATCGTGACGCCGGATGACAGCGCCTTTGATTCCATCGTGGGTGGTCGGGTGCCGGAATGGGGGGCGGCCGTGGCCATGCCGGCATCCAACAGCATCGTGATCCGGGCGTCGGACGGCGTGCCCGCTGTGCGGCAGCACCTGCGCCACGAACTTGCGCACCTGGCATTGCGCGAGGCGGTGCCGCGGGGGGTGCCCCGCTGGCTCGACGAGGGATACGCGGTGGTCGCGGCGAACGAGTGGGACGGCACGGATGTCCTGCGGGTCAACTGGGCCATGGTGCGGGGGGTGCGGCCGTCGCTTCGTGACGTCGATCGCGCCCTGCAGGAGCCGTCGGCCACCAACGCCGCCGGAGCCTACGCGTTCGCCGCGACCGCCGCAAGCATGTTGAAGCGGCTGGGGCGGGAGCGGGGGTTCGAGCCGATCTTCTCCGGACTACGCGCGGCTGGGGATCTTGACGCGGCCCTGCGAGCGACACACCAGATGACGATTGGCCAATTCGAGGAGCAATGGCAGCGGGACCTTCGGCGGAGGTACGGGTGGATGACATTACTCGGTTCGGCAACCGTGTTCTGGGCGTTCGCCGCCCTGATTCTGTCGGCTTTGTGGTCGCGAAGTCGCATGCGATATGACGCCCGGCGGGCGGCGTTGGACGAGGGTTGGACGGTGGCTGCAAGTGACGCCGGGACCGATGCTTGACGCCTATGGAACCTGCCGTTAGCGTGAGTGTCTATGTCTGACAGGGCAGGTTCGCCCGCGCGACTGCAGTTCCGTCCGCGCAACGTAACGTTGCTCGCGGCGGCGCTGATATCGGTTGGTGTCGGCTACGCGCTGTTGGCGCGCGGCGATACCACGGTGGCACCGATCTTGTTGGTGCTGGGCTACTGTGTGTTGTTTCCACTGGGGCTCGGCCTGTAGCGGTCGCGGGGGCGAATAGCTCAGGGGTCCAGAGCGCCTGCCTTACAAGCAGGATGTCGGGGGTTCGAATCCCTCTTCGCCCACTGTCGGAGGTGCGCGGGCTTGATGCTCGGTTACGAAATGCAGAGTGACTCACGGAGGATTGGTGTGATACTCACACGGTTGGTGCGCGTGCTGAGCCTGGTCACGGTGGCGGTCGTGGGGCTTGAGGCGACGGAAGAGCTCCACGCCCAGCGATCGATGGAGCGTGTTCTCATGCTCGCCCCGGCGCCGTCCGCTGGTGTATCGCCGGACTTCGCCATCGCGTTCGCCGACGAGGCGCGGAAGCGGATGAACAGCAAGTTCCGCAACCGGCTCACGGTGATTCCCACCGACGACATCTGTGAATTGCTCAGGCAATCGGCGTTCGACTGTGAAGTGATCCTGAACGATCAGGACGCGGAACGGCTCGCGCGGGCCATGCGTGCGGACCTCTACATCGTGGGCACCGTGTGGTACGACGACGCCGCCCCCCAGGGGAGGTTTCACCTGATCGACATCGGACGGTCGGGTGTCTCGGGGTGGATGGAGGTGAAGGGTGCGCCGGGCGACGCGCCTCGGCGGTACGCGGATATCCTGGCCGACTCGCTCGAGAATCAGGTACGCGCCGGCGAGCTGGCGCGCGAATGCGTGGAGAAACGCGACGGTAACGACTACGATGCGGCGCTCCAGCGCGCGAGGCGGGTCTTTGAGGTCTACCCCAACCATCCGGCAGCAGCGCAATGCGCCGCCTACGCCGTCGAGGCGATGGGACAGCCGGCCGACAGTCAGATCCCGTATTACGAGCGCATGGTGCGCGGCGACTCCCTGCAGGAGCGCGCATGGCAGCAGTTGGGGCGGTTGCACCAGGAAAAAGGTGACTCCCTCAAGGCGCTCGAGGCGTTTCGCCGGCAGCTCTATCTCACCCCCGGCGATCGCCAGCGGTGGCGAGGAATCGTCGCCGGGTACATGATGGTGGGAGAACACGCACAGGCGCGTGATCTGGCGGACGAGTGGTTGGCGGACAACAGCGATGACGTCGAGTTCATCCAGTTGAAGACGCGCGCCTGCTTCGAGGGAGCACTGTGGGGGTGCGCTGTCCAAGGGCTGGCGGCGCAGTACGGGCGAGATAGCGCGCTGATCGGCGACAGCCTGTTCTACCAGCAGATCATTGCGGCGGCGCAGGCCGACGAGGACACGGACGCGCTGCTGCGGTGGACGTCCGAGGCGATTCGGTGGGTGCCGCACAATACGACGTTCTGGCGGGCGCATGCGGACGCGCTGAGCGAGGCCGGGATGGCCGACTCGGCGGTGGCGGTTTACGAGCACGTCGTGTTTCAGGACCCGACGGACATCGCCACGGCCCTGCTACTCTCCCGCCGCCTCATCGAGGGGTTGAGCATCGACACGGTGAGCCCCGTGGACACGACGGCGTTGCTGGAAGCGGGAGAGTATCTCGATCTGGTGGTGTCGCAGAGCCAGGACACGTCCGTGCTGATGAACGCGGCGGTGCTGTTCTATCAGCCCGCGCAGCAGCTTGTCCAGACGCGACAGGCGCTGCCGATAGCCGTCAGCTTTCTCGAGAAGTCCCTCGAGGCCGACGTGCTGAATCGACTGGGTGACCGTGCGAGTTTCTTCTTGGCGTGGGGACTGTTGTACAGTGTCTACGACTTCGATCCCCAGATCGTGCAGTATGCGGAGCGAATCCAGAATCTGAGCGCGGCGGAGCGCGCCGACGCTTGTATCTTGGTGGGTCAGGAAGAACAGATGGTTCAACGAGGCCTGGAAGCCATTGCCGCGGGCGCGTCGGTGTCGGCGGCCGCGGCACAGGACTTTGCCTCGCGGTTCGCCAACTTCCGACAGCGAATCCCGACGCTGCGCGAGGCGTTTGAATGTAGGCGGTAGTCACTTGTACGGCGGACGGTATCGGCCTACATTTGCCGGCTGTCTCATCGGGGGCTGTAGCTCAGTTGGTTAGAGTGCCGGTCTGTCACACCGGAGGCCGCGGGTTCAAGTCCCGTCAGCCCCGCTTGCCGTCCAAACCATGAGTGGATGACCGGTCCCGGAGGCGATCCTCCGGGACCGCTTTGCATGGGGGCCCCGTGGCTGGTGATCATGAGCCGGTGCTGGCAGAAGAAGTTCTCCGCTTCGCCCAGGATGCCAGCCGCGCCGCCGACCTCACGGTGGGTGGGGGAGGTCATGCGAGCCGCCTCGCGGCGTGCGGCATCGATGTGCTGGCCTTCGATCGGGATCCGCGGGCGGTCGCCCGCGTGCGCGAACGGTTCCCGGAGGTCGAGGCGCACGTTGGCGCCTTTGCTGAGACCGACGTCATCGCGGCCGTCCAGCGATTCCGGCCGGACTTCGTCCTGTTCGACTTGGGTGTCTCCTCGCACCAACTCGACGATCACACCCGCGGGTTCTCGTTCCGCCGCGATGTCCCCCTGGACATGCGGATGGACGCGCGCGGTCGGACGGCTGCGGATTACCTCAATACCGTCGACGTCACGGAGCTCGCCCAGGCCTTCAGGGACTACGGAGACGAACGGCGGGCTGCCGCCTTGGCCCGCGCGGTAGCGCGTCGCCGGGTCAGGGAACCGCTCCGGGTGAGTGACGACCTGGTGAACGCGATTCGCGAAGTGCTCGGTGCGCGTGCTGGACCGCGGGTGTTCGCCCGCGTGTTTCAGGCCGTGCGAATCGCCCTGAACGAGGAGCTCGAGCAGCTTGCGGCGGCCCTGCCGGCCTACCGAGACGTACTCGCCCCCGGTGGGGTGCTTGCGGTGATAGGCTATCATTCAGGCGAGGATCGAATCGTCAAACACGCGTTTCGCGAGTGGACGCGCGCGTGCGTGTGTCCGAGGGAGCAGCCGGCCTGCACCTGCCGTGGGCGTTCCCTGGGGACGCTGCTGACGCGCCGACCCATCCGACCGGAGGTCGAAGAAATGGAGCGAAACCCGCGGGCGCGGAGCGCTCGGTTGCGAGCCTTCAGGGTCGATGCGAGCGCCTAGGGGTCGATTCTGGATCGGCGTCTGGCTCGTGTTCGGGCTCAGCGTGCTGCTCCTCGTGGTTGCTCGACAAACGTCCGGGTTCGTTGCTGTGCGCCACCTCGATGAGCTACGGGGAGAACGCGCGGCGTTGGAGGCGGAACGCGCCGCGTTCCAGCAGCAGGTTCGTGAGGCTGAGAGTAGACGGGTGCTTGTGCCGCGTGCGGAATCGCTGGGGCTTCGCGCACCAGCCGATTCGGAGATCCGCATTCTGCGCGTTCCCGGAGCGCACTAGCGATGGCTCGGCCGATGCTGCGGCTCGGGGCCGTGCGACTCTCGTTCGCGCTCGGTGTGCTGCTGATTCTGGGACGCGCGGCGCAGGTCCAGTTGGTGAACGGCTCGGAGCACGCCGCCGCGGCGACCGCGCAGAGGACGGAGCGGACCAGGATTCAGGCGCCGCGGGGTGGTATCTACGATCGCAACGGCGTGTCCCTCGCGCTCACACAGCCGGTGTTCGAAGTTGGGGTTGCGCCCAATGAACTCCGGGATATGCAGCGCGATGTGGCCCTGATTGCGGACCGGCTCGACCTGCCCACCACAATCGTCCAGCGAGCCATGCGGCGGCGCTACGCGTATTTCCGCGGACCATTCTCGTCGGCTCAGGTGCGGGACCTGCGACAGGTCCGGGGCGTTCATCTGACGGCGTCGCTCCGCAGATTCTACCCGCGACCCAACCTGGCGCGCCCACTGATCGGACTCCCCGCGGCGGATGGGCGGCCGGCGAGCGGTCTGGAGCGGACCTTCGACGACGTGCTGACCGGCACGGACGGAAGTGCCGTGGTGCTACGAGATCGCGCGGGCATCGCGTATGCGGCGCCGTCCGGGCTCGATGAATTCCCGATTCCCGGCAACGATCTGTATCTGACGATCGACGTCGAACTCCAGGAGATCGTCGAGCAGGCACTGGCCGACGCAATCGAGGCGCTTCCCGCGGCGGGTGGCGACGTCGTCGTGCTCGCGCCCCGCACCGGAGAGATCCTCGCGGTGGCATCGCAGCGGCGCGACGGGCCGACGGCCGCGGCGTTCCTGTCGGCCTTCGAGCCGGGGTCGACCGCGAAGCTCTTTGCCGCCGCCGCCCTGCTGGCGGAGTCGATCGCCGTTCCCACCGAGCGCGTGTTCGTCGAAGGCGGGCGTTATGAGTTCGATGGCCGGGTCATTGAGGATGACCATCCCGCTGACTGGCTGTCGTTTCAGGAAGTGATCGAACGGTCCAGCAACATTGGCATGGTCAAGCTCGCCTCGCGGCTCGAGCCCGAGCGACAGTACGAGATGCTGCGGGCCTTCGGATTTGGGACGCCGACGGGTGTGGAGTTCCCAGTGGAGTCGCCCGGGATCCTCCGACTTCCCCATCGCTGGAGCGGCACCTCGGCGGCAAGCCTGGCGATGGGCTACGAGGTTGCCGTGTCGCCCATCCAGTTGGCGCAGGCCTATGCGGCCATCGCGAACGACGGGGTCCTCGTGCAGCCCACCCTGGTGAGAGAAATCCGAACCACTGACGGGACACTCGTCCGCCGGCACGGGCCGACTCCCGTGCGACGGGCGATTCGCCCAGACGTCGCCCGCACACTGAAATCCATGCTGCGGGGGGTGGTCTACCGCGGCGGAACCGGGGAGGCAGCGGCGCTCTCCACATACGAAGTCGCGGGCAAGACCGGAACGGCCCGGCGTGCCGGTCCGGGGGGCTACGTGCGAGGCTCCTACATCGCGAGCTTCGCCTCGCTGTTCCCGGCGGACGATCCACAGTTGGTGATGGTGGTCAAGCTGGATGACCCGCGCCTGGGCTATGCGAGCACATCGGCGGCCCCCGTTACTCGTGCCGTGCTCGAGCAGCTGCTTGCCTCGCGAACGTCGGTGCTGGACCGCGGGGCGCTCGGCAAGTTGAATCCCGTGCTTGCGCGATCCCCCACCGCTGAGCCGGACGTTCCCGGCCCCCGCTTCGTGACGAACTGGCCGGCAGCCCAACGCACGAGCCCGACCGACTCGATGGTGATCGTGCCCGACGTGAGCGGGCTTTCCGTGCGTCGGGCGGCGGAGCGTCTGCATCGTGCTGGTCTACGCGCTGGCGCGGAGCGGCCCGGCGCGGTACGCGCCACGGACCCTGTGGCGGGCGACACGGTTCCGCGGGGGAGCGTCATTCAGCTCCGCTTGGCGGAAGGGAGTCACCGGCGGTGACGTCGCTTGACGAGATCGTCCAGGCGCTGGCCGCCCACGATATCCTCGTGTCGGCTCCGAGTGAGTTGCCGGCCATCACCGGGTTGTCGGACGACTCGCGGGAGGTGCGCCCGGGGTACTTGTTCTGCGCGCACGGGGGAACCGTCAGCGACGGTCATCGGTTTGTCGGCGACGCGGTGGACCGGGGGGCCGCGGCAGTGTTGGTGGCGCGGGAAGTGCCAGCTGCCGTGCCGCGGATTGTGGTGCGGGAGAGCCGGGACGCGGTCACGGTGGCCGCGGCGGCGTGGTACGGCCACCCGGCCGGGTCGCTGCGTTTCGTGGCCGTGACGGGCACCAACGGCAAGACGACGTCTGTCTCGCTGGTAAGGCATCTGCTTAACGACGAGGGTGTGGTGGGGCGTATCGGAACGCTCGGCGCGGTCGATGGTTTGGATCGCGGGGTTCCGGGGCACCACCACCTTACGACGCCCGGAGCGGTGGCACTCCAGGCGGTCCTGGCCCACCTGCGAAATGCCGGAGTGCGCGATGTGGTGATGGAGGCCTCGTCGCATGCGCTGGACCAAGGGAGGCTGGCGGGCCTCTCGCTGGACGCTGCTCTCTTCACCAACCTGACCCACGAACATCTCGACTACCACGGCTCGCTCGACCGCTATCGATCAAGCAAGCTCCGCCTGCTCGATCTGCTCACCGCCGACGGTGTCGCCGTGCTCAACGCGGACGACCCAGCGTGGGCCAACGTGCAGCCCAGCGGCGCGCGCCGGACCGTGCGGTTCGGCCGAACGGGGGACGTGCGCGTCGCGCCGCTTCGGGCAGACGCGCTCGGGACCGAGATCGAGCTTGTCTGCGAGAGCCGAAGGCTCCAGGCGCGCGTCCCGCTTCCGGGAGCGTTCAACGTGGATAACGCCGCCGGCGCGATGGCGACCGCCTGGGCGCTCGGCGTGCCACTGGACCACGTGGTCGAACGGCTCGCCTCGGCACCGCAGGTGCTTGGCCGGATGGAGCGGCTCGTGGAGCGGGAATCCACCGTGGTTCTGCGAGACTACGCGCACACGCCCGATGCCCTGCGGCGGCTGCTGGAGGCGCTCCGGCCGGTGACCTCCGGTCGCCTGATCGTACTGTTCGGCGCCGGGGGCGACCGCGACCGGACCAAACGTCCGGAGATGGGTGCCATCGCCGAGCGAATGGCTGATGCCGTCGTCCTCACGTCAGACAACCCGCGGCACGAGGACGGCGACGCCATCCTCGATGATATCGAGCGAGGCATGCGTGGCTCAGGACACCGGCGCGTTGTGGATCGAGAAAAAGCCATCCTGGAGACGCTGGCGCAGCTCGCCGATGGCGACTGCTTGGTGTTGGCCGGCAAGGGTCACGAGACCTATCAGATCATCGGAGACGAACGAACCCCCTTCGACGAGCGCGCGATTGTGCGTGGGTACTTCGGATTGCCGCAATGAGGGCGTGGTCGACGGGAGACGTGGACGCCGCGCTCGGACTCGCGCCGGGCGCCGCGCAGCGCTCGTTCAGCGGCATCAGCACCGATAGCCGCAGCGTGGAGCGCGGTGCGCTCTTCGTCGCGCTTCGCGGTGAACGGTTTGACGGCCATCGCTTTGTGGCGATGGCGCACGAGCGAGGAGCCAGTGGCGCGGTGGTCGAGCGCGGCGCTCCCGTCCCCGAGGGCATGGTGGCGTTCGAAGTCGACGACACGCTCGTGGCGTTAGGTCGACTCGCCCGTGCGTGCCGGCGGCATGTCACGGGGCCCGTCATCGGCGTGACGGGAACGAACGGCAAGACGTCGACCAAGGAGATGCTCGCGCACACCCTAGGGATCCGGTGGGCAGTGCACGCGACGAGGGTGAATCGCAATAATCTCGTGGGTGTTCCGCTCACGATTCTGGAGGCGCCGGAGAACGCGGACTCGTTGGTGGTCGAGGTGGGAGCCAGCGCTCCGGGCGAGGTGGCGCGTCTCCGGGACGTCATTGCCCCGACTCTCGGTGTCGTGACCAACGTGTCCGCTGGTCACCTCGAAGGTTTCGGCTCCATGCGCGGGATCATGCAGGAGAAGGTGTCGCTCCTCGTGGGCGTCGAGCACGCGGTCGTCGGTGGAGAGCCAGCCGATCTGGGCGACGCGGCGCGGCGGGTCGCTCCGCGCGTCACGGTGGCGGGAACATCCGGGCACGCGGACGTGGCGCCAACCTCCGTGACAATGGGCGGCGACGGTCGGGCGGAGATCGTCTACCGGGAACGCCGCGTGCGCTTGGCGGTGAGTGGAGTGCACCAAGTGGAAAACGCGATGATCGCCCTGGCCGTGGCGGACGTGCTCGGCATCGAGCTGGACGCCGCGGTTGACGTCCTCCGGAGGGTCGAGGTGCCGGGTGGTCGCTGTCGCGTGTTGCGTTCCGATCGGCTCACCGTGATCGACGACACGTACAACGCGAACCCGGCGTCCTTGGCGGCCGCTCTCCGGACGGCGGAGTCGATGGCGGGTGGGCGCCCGCTGGTGATCGGGCTCGGCAGCATGCTGGAGCTCGGGCCGGAGGAAACCGCGCTGCACGCCGAGATGGCTGCGCACGTGCTGAAGTCGCAGCCCGCCCTGGTGGCTGTCACCGGTGCGTTCGCGCCGGCGTTCGACCCGTGGCGCACGGAACTCGGTGACCGGTTGATCGTTTCGCCCGACGCCGACACTTTGGGTGCAGCGCTCGCTCAGCGGCTCACGGGCGGCGAACTGGTGCTACTCAAGGCATCGCACGGGGTGCATCTGGAGTGCGCCATTCCGCACCTCATCGGGGATGAAACTGCCTAGTGTTCTACCATCTGCTCGCTCCATTCGCCGAACGCCACATCGTGTTCAACCTGTTCGCGTACATCACGTTCAGGACCGCTGGGGCCGGCGTCACGGCCATCCTGCTCTCGTTCGTCATCGGGCCGTTTATCATTCGGCGGTTGCAGGAGAAGAAGGTGGGGCAGGTGATCCGTGCGGAGGGTCCCCGGTCGCACCAGGGCAAGCAGGGCACGCCGACCATGGGTGGTATCATCGTGCTGATCTGCACCCTGGTGCCGACGCTGTTGTGGGCGCAGCTCTCCAATCGCTACGTGATCGTGGCGGCTCTGGCGACGCTCTGGATGGGGTGCATCGGATTCCTCGACGACTACCTCAAGTTCGTCGAGGGCAAGTCCCGCGGGCTCGTGGCGAAGTACAAGCTGGTCGGTCAGCTCACCTTTGGGCTGGGACTGGCCATGTACCTGCTGGTCTGGCCCCTCGCGCCGACGGTCGCGGCCAACACGGTCACACTGCCGTTCTTCAAATACGTCTTGATCCCTTTGCCGCCGGTGCTGTACCTGGCGTTCGTCACGTTCGTGACGGCGGGAGCGAGCAACGCCGTCAATCTGACGGACGGACTCGACGGACTCGCAACGGGGCTTACGGCGATCGCCGCGGCCACCCTGGGGATCTTCGCGTACTTGTTCGGCCGGGTGGATACTGCGGAGTATCTCCTGGTCCCGTACCTGGCCGGTGCGGGGGAACTCACCGTGTTTTGCGTCAGTCTTGCGGGGGCGGCCCTCGGTTTTCTGTGGTACAACGCGCACCCGGCGCAGGTCTTCATGGGTGACACGGGCAGTCTCGCGATCGGCGGCGCATTCGGAACGGTCGCGATCCTGCTCAAGTCGGAGTTTCTCCTTCTCATCGTTGCCGGAGTGTTCGTCGCCGAGGCCGCGTCGGTGATTCTGCAGACGTCCGTGTATCGGTGGCGCAAACGCCGCCGTGGGAAGAGCTATGCCGACCAGCATCGGCTCTTTCGGATGGCACCGCTCCATCATCATTTCGAGCAACTCGGCTGGCCCGAGTCGCGTATCGTGACGCGGTTCTATATCATCGGCATTCTGTGCGCGTTGTTCGCCCTCTCCACCCTGAAGATCAGATGATCCCAGCCCGGTGGCGTGACGGGGAGGTGGCAGTGATTGGGTTGGGTCGGAGCGGCCGGGCGGCCTCCGCGTGGCTGGCGGCGCACGGTTGTGCGGTCTATGCCTCGGACCGGTCCGACGATGAGGCTGTGCGCGCCGGCGCGGCGGCGCTCCGCGCCGTCGGGTGCGTCGTCGATACGGGATCCCACGACACGAACCGCGTCGCCCGGGCGGTCGTCGCCATCGTGTCGCCGGGAGTCGCGCCGGATGCGCCGCCCGTCGCGGCGGCACGCGCCGCGGGGGTCGAGGTGCTCGCCGAGCTGGATCTCGGAGTGCTGGCCCTGGATGGCGTGCCCGTGGTGGCCGTCACCGGGACCAACGGCAAGACGACAACCACGGCATGCATCGCGCACCTCCTCGTGGCGGCCGGCGTCCGGGCTGTTGCGGGTGGCAATATCGGTCGTCCGTTGGTGGACGTCGCCACCGATCCGCAGCGGCCCGAATGGGTGGTGGTCGAGACGTCATCGTTCCAATTGCATGATGCACCCCACCTTGATCCCGCGGTTGGGGTTGTCACCAACCTCGCGGCCGATCACCTCGATCGCTATCCGACGCTCGAGGCGTACTACGAAGACAAGCGCTTGCTCTTTCGCAATGCGACGCCACAGTCCATCTGGGTGCTCAACGCCGATGACGCGGTGGTGGAGACTCTCTGTGAGGGTCGGCCGGGCTCGCGCAAGCGGTTCAGCACCGCGAAGCCGAGCGACGCTTGGTACGACCGCGAACGCGGGGAACTTGTCGTGGGCGCGACGGCGGTGCTGCGACGGGCGGAACTCCAGCTCTTCGGAGATCACAATGTGGCGAACGTGCTCGCGGCAGCGCTCGCCGCGCAGGCCGTGGGCGTCGGACC
This sequence comes from Gemmatimonadales bacterium, assembly GCA_036397755.1. Taxonomy (GTDB): domain Bacteria; phylum Gemmatimonadota; class Gemmatimonadetes; order Gemmatimonadales; family GWC2-71-9; genus CAMYLY01. The sequence goes on from DASWII010000009.1 coordinate 54,732, forward strand.
CGAGCAATTGACCGAGGGCCTACGCTCCTTCCGACCGCTGCCGCACCGCCTCGAGCCCGTCACGGAACGGGATGGCATCCTGTGGATCAATGATTCGAAGGCGACCAACGTCGCCTCGGCCATCGTGGCGTTGCGAGCGATGAACCGGCCGTACGTGCTCGTGCTCGGCGGGCGCGACAAGGGAGACGATTTTGCCAAACTCAACAGCGCCCTGGAGAGATGTCGGCGCGCGGTGGCGTATGGTGAGGCGGGCGCGGCGGTGGCGGCGGCGATACGGTCGCGCGTGAAGGTGGACGTCGTGGAGCTCTTCGATGCGGCCGTGCGCACGGCGGAGGGAGCGGCCCGGTCGGGTGACGCCCTGCTCCTGTCGCCGGCCTGCGCGAGCTTCGATCAATTCAGCAACTATGAGGAGCGCGGGCTGCGGTTCCGGCATCTCGCGGGCGCGCCATGACCCCGGCGAACGGTACGCCGCTCGAGTGGGAGGGGCGGTTGTTGGGTGTGGTCACGGCCGTGCTCGTGGCCTTTGGTGTCGCGGCCGTCTACGGCGCGTCGTCCGTTTGGGCGGTACAGAGCGGCCAGCCGGGCCAGTTCTTCGCGCTGCGCCAGCTGGGTGGGGCCGTCGCTGGCGTTCTGCTGCTCGTGGTCGCCGCCCGGGTGGATTACCAGTGGTGGCGTCGGCTTGCCTGGCCGCTCCTGGGGCTCACCGTCGTGCTCCTGCTTATCCCGCTACTCCCGTTCGCGCGTGGGATCGCCCCGGAGATCAACGGAGCGCGACGGTGGGTGCAGCTCGGTCCAGCGTCGATCCAACCATCTGAGTTCGCGAAGTTCACCGTTGTGGTGTGGGTGGCGATGCTCGCGGCCAAAAAGGGAGACCTGGTCCGCGAGTTCAAGCGCGGCCTGCTCCCCTTCCTGATCGTGACTCTGCCGGTCGTTGGGCTGATCGTCCTGGAGCCCGACCTGTCCTCCGGCACCGTGGTGCTCCTGCTGGCCGGCATCGTGGTGTTCACGGCCGGCGCCAAGATCGGTCATTTTCTCGTGATCGGTGTCATGGCGCTGCCCCTGGTGTGGCACGAAGTGGCCACGGTGCAATACCGGTTGCAACGCATGGTCAGCTTCTTGAGTTCCGGGGACGACCTGGCCGAGGCGAGTTGGCAGATCCAGCAGTCCCTCGTGGGATTCGGCGCTGGGGAGTTCCTTGGGACGGGGTTCGGCCAGGGATTACAAAAGCTCGGCTATCTGCCGTACGCGTATTCGGACTTCATCTTCAGCACCATCGGCGAGGAGTGGGGGTTCTTGGGCGTGGTGGTGCTCGTGGGGCTGTTTGCCGTCTACCTCATCCTCGGGTTTCGCATCGCGCGGACGGCGCCGGATCTGTTCGGCACGCTGCTCGCGACCGGGCTGACGTCGGCAATCGGCATCGCGGCCATCCTGCACATGGCGGTCACCCTGCACCTCGTGCCGACGACGGGTATCAGCTTGCCGTTCATCTCCTATGGACGCTCGAGTCTCCTCGTGTCGCTGCTGGCCACCGGCGTGCTCATCGGCATCGGGTCGCGCCGCGGGTCTGCGCGATGAGGTCCATTCTTATTGCAGGCGGGGGGACCGGTGGTCATCTCATGCCGGCCCTCGCCATCGCTGACGCGCTCGTGCGCCTCGACGCAGACGTCGAGCCGGTGTTGGTCGGCGCCCGCAGAGGGGTGGAGGCACGGATCCTTCCGACTCGACCGTACCGGTATTACCTCCTCCCGACCGAGCCCATCTACCGGACGCAGTGGTGGCGCAACCTGCGGTGGCCGGTCCTGGCGGCTCGTGTGCTGTCGCTCGCGCGCGAGATCGTCCGTTGGGAGCAGCCCGTCGTGGCGGTCGGGACCGGTGGGTATGCCGCGGGACCGCCGCTCGTCGCGGCAGCACGCGCCCGAGTTCCCCTCGTGCTTCAAGAGCAGAACGCCTATCCGGGATTCACGACCCGCAGGTTGTCGCCCCGGGCAGCGCAGGTCCACCTGGGCTTTCCCGAAGCTCGCCAACACCTGCGGGTAGCCCCGGGCACGGCGGTGCACATGTTCGGCAACCCCGTCGTGCCACCGCCGGATCCGAGGCCCACCCCCACGCAGGCCAAGACGGCACTGGGAATCGATCCAGCCCGGCCGGCGCTGCTCGTGTTCGGTGGCAGCCAAGGAGCCCGCGCACTCAACGCGGTGGTGTCGGCAGCTGTCGCGCAGCGGCTGTTCGACCATGTTGCCCTGCTGTGGGGTACCGGACCCGCGGCGTTTGACCGGTATCGACACTTACACGCTCCGCCCGCGCGGGTGATCCGAGCGTTCTGGGACCCCATCGCCGAGGCCTACGCGGCCGCCGATCTGGTGCTGTCCCGGTCCGGTGCCATGACGACTGCCGAAGTGTGTGTGTGGGGTCGGCCGGCGGTCTACGTGCCGCTGCCAACCGCCGCGGGCGACCATCAGACGGCGAACGCGCGTGCCTTGGCGGACGGTGGCGCGGCGATGCTCGTCCCTGAGGTGGAATTGCGGCCTGAGTCCCTCGGGGCGTTGGTTCGGGATTTGTTCGCTTCTGGGAATCGGCTGGAATCGATGGGGGCGGCAGCGGCATCGCGTGGACACCCGAAAGCAGCCGAAAGCATAGCTAGAACCGTTCTCACGTTAGTGGCCTAAGTCTAAAGCCTTTCGCAACTTCCCTGATGTCTTTATATTGTCTGCCCACCAATGCTCCTGTTCACCCCCGAGGATCCTCGACCCATCCATTTCATGGGGGTAGCCGGCGCTGGAATGAGTGCGTTGGCGCTCATGGCCACGCGGCGAGGGCTGCGCGTAACCGGATGTGACACCCACCCCCAGGCGGCGGCCGACGTGTTGGAGGCCGGCGCCACGATCTTCGAGGGCCATTCACAGGACCACGTGGAAGGAGCACGCGCCGTGGTGTATACGGCCGCCGTGCCACCTGAGCATCCGGAACTCGAAGCGGCCCGCCGGGCCGGGATCCCGGTCGTGCGCCGGGCCGATGCATTGGGATCGCTTGTGAACGGACGCACGCTCGTGGCCGTTGCGGGGACGCATGGCAAGACCACCACCACCGCCATGGTCACCGAGGCGTTTGTGGCGGCTGGCAGCGATCCGACGGCTCTTGTCGGAGGGCGCGTGGCGAGTTGGAACGGGAACGCGCGACTCGGTGGGAACGATCTATATGTGGTCGAGGCGGACGAGTTCGACCGAGCGTTCCTGTCGTTGCGGCCGACGGTTGCGATTGTGAACAACGTCGAGGCTGATCACCTCGAGTGCTACGGCTCACTCGAGCACCTGGAGGAAGCGTTCGTGACCTTCGCATCGCACGCGGAGCGAGTCCTCGTTGGTGCGGACGATCGCGGTGCGGTGCGGATTGGGGACGCGATTGGGAGTCGCGTATGGCGGGTTGGGACGAACCCCGCCGCGCAGGTCTGCGTATCGGGACTGCGTGCCACACCGCGCGGGACGAGGGCGCGAGCCCGTTTTCCCGATGGGGAGACGGTGAAGTTCGTCGTGGCCGTTCCCGGAGTGCACAACGTGCGTAACGCCGCCATGGCGCTTGCGGCAGCCCGCGCGCTGGACCTGGACGTGACGTCCGCGGCCAAGGGCCTGGCCGCGTTCGGCGGGGTCGGGCGGAGGTTCGACGTGCTCGGCACGTTCCGCGGGGTCACGGTCGTGGATGATTACGCCCACCATCCATCGGAGATCGCGGCGACGATCGGTGCGGCCCGGCAGCGGTATCCCAAAGGTCGCATCGTCGCGGTATTTCAGCCCCACCTCTACTCGCGCACCAAAGCTCTCGCGCAGCAGTTCGGCATCACGCTCTCGGTGGCGGACCACGTGGTGGTGACGGAGATCTACCCTGCTCGGGAGGCACCTGTACCCGGCGTTTCGGGGGAACAGGTTGCCGCGGCGGCACGTCAGGCGGGTGCAACCGTCGATTGGGTGCCCGACCGCGACGCGCTGGCCGCCCACGTGTTTGACCTGGTGATTGGTGGCGATGTGGTGGTCGTGATGGGAGCGGGAGACGTCACGGAGGTTGGCCACGCGCTGACCGCGCGGATGCGGGGAGCCGCCGCATGACGCGACGGCGCCGGGCATTCTGGTTTGCGGCGGCGTTGCTGGCTGGAGCCTTCACGGTTTACGGTATTCGGTTCGTTCCGTTCTTCGAGGTGCGACGGGTGGAGGTGCACGGGCTCCGGTATCTCGATCCGCTCGCGGTCGTCGAGTCCCTCGGCATCGAACCCAACCGGAACCTGTTTGCCCCGCTCGGTGCTCTGCAAGCGCGAGCGGTGGCGCTTCCCGGTGTCGCAAGTGCCGAGGTGCGGCGCAGGTTGCCGGGTACGCTGAGCTTCGTGATACGCGAGCGTGTCCCCGTGGCGCTGCTCGCCGGGGCCGACGGTCTCGTGCCGCTGGCCGCCGACGCCGCGACGCTGCCGTTCGACCCGCTCGTGAGCGGCTTGTCGCTGCCGCTGGTGGTGGTGGCCGATACGACCGTGCTGCGCGTCCTGTCGCTCGTGCGGGCGCTGGACTCCACGCTGTTCACGATGATCGACGCGGCGGAGCCAGCGGGTCGTGCGGTCGTGCTGACGGCGGGATCCCGCCGGGTGACGCTGCATGCCGACCTCGGATCGAGTGACTTCGTCGGTCTCCAGGCGGTACGACGCGACTTGACCGAGCGGGCCGAGTCGTTCGAGGAAATCGACACACGCTTCGACGGGTGGGTTGTGGTGCGACGGGAAGGCACATGAAGCGCGGGGCGCTCATCGCGGGGCTCGACTTGGGAAGCACCAAGACGTGTGCCGTCATCGGTGAGGTGAGGGCCGAGACCGGTGACCTCAGGGTGCGGGTGCTGGGGGTCGGCACGGCGCGCGCGACGGGGGTCAAGCGCGGCCTCGTACGAGACATCGAGGAGACCACGCAGTCGGTGGTGCGGGCGATCCGGGACGCCGAGCGGATGGCGGGCGTGAAGGTCTCGGCCGTGTTCTGCGGCATCGCCGGCGATCACGTCCGCACGCAGATGTCCACTGGGCTGGCGTCGGTCACCGGGGACGAGATTCGTCGCCAGGATACGGATCGCGTCGACGATGTCGCCCGGGCGGTCAGCTTGGGCGATGGATACGAACTCCTGCACTCGATTCCTCAGGAGTACAAGGTCGACAGCCAGCGGGGAATCAGTGATCCGGTGGGGATGACGGGGTTGCGCCTGGAGGTCGAGATGTGCTTGATCGCCACGCAGGCCCAGGCTGCCCAGAATCTCCGCAAGGCGGTGCAGCGTGGGGGCTACGGGGTCGGTGAACTGGTGCTCGAGCCCCTTGCGGGGGCGCTTGCCGTGCTGACGGACGAGGAGCGCGAGCTCGGCTGCGCGTTGGTGGACCTGGGTGGTGGCTCCACGACGGTGGCCGTGTTCCACGACGGCAAGCTCCGGCATCTCGCGTCGCTGCCCTACGCCGGGTCTCACGTGACGAACGATCTCGTGCAAGGATTGGGGGTGACGCAGGCCGACGCGGAGCGTCTCAAGGAGCGTTGGGGGGTCGCCTACAACACGGAGAACGTGAATCCGGAGGAGCTGGTGGAGCTCCCGGCGCCCCCAGGTCACCAAGCGAGGCAGGCAAAACGGGAGCTTCTGACACATATTATACAGGAGCGCCTCGACGAGATCTTCGGTCTCGTCCTCGAACACGTAGAAGCAGCGGGATATGTCGGTCGCCTTCCGTCCGGTATCATCCTCACCGGCGGCGGTGCCCAGTTGACGAACATCGTGGAGCTTGGCCGCGAGGTATTCGCGATGCCGGTGCGTACTGGTGTGCCGGGACGCGGCATCACGGGGTTGGTGGACAGCGTCCAAGAGCCACGGTTCGCGGTGCCTGTAGGACTCGTGTTGTACGGAGCTCGACGGCGGGCGCATGGCGAGCTGTTCGGTGGGACGGGTGCGGGACGGTGGGTTGCGCCGGTCAAGCGGTGGTTGCAGGATTTCTTCTAGCGGAGCGTACGAGGGGGCCATGGTCTTCGAGCTCGAAGAAGCGGTGTCACAGAGCGCACGCATGAGGGTGGTCGGCGTTGGCGGCGGTGGGGGCAACGCCGTCAACCGCATGATCGCCGAACGGCTGAGCGGCGTCGAGTTCGTGTCGGTGAACACCGACGCGCAGGCACTCGTGCACAACAACGCGGACGTCAAGGTGCAGATCGGCAAGCGGCTGACGCGCGGGCTCGGCGCGGGCGCGCGTCCCGAAATCGGCCGGCAGGCGATCGAAGAGAACCGCGACGACGTGCTGCGTGTACTCGAAGGATCCGACCTCGTATTCGTGACCTGTGGCATGGGCGGAGGGACGGGAACCGGGGCCGCACCCATCATCGCCCAGCTTGCACGGGACGTGGGCGCCCTGACGGTCGGGATCGTGACCCGGCCGTTTCTCTTCGAGGGCCGCAAGCGGATGCGCCAGGCGGATATCGGAATCGCTGAACTGCGCAAGCAGGTCGACACGATGATCATCGTGCCGAATGAGCGCTTGCTCGCCGTGGTGGGACGCGAAGTTCCGTTCCAAGACGCGTTGAAGAAGGCGGACGAAGTGTTGCTCCACGCCACGCAGGGCATCTCGACGCTGATCAGCGTGACCGGGTTGGTCAATGTCGACTTCGCCGATGTGCGGACGGTGATGCAGAATGGCGGATCGGCGCTCATGGGTACGGGCGTCGGGCGTGGGGAGGACCGGGCGGTTGCCGCGGCCCAGCAGGCCATCGCCAGCCCGTTGCTCGACGACATCTCTATCGCGGGATCGACCGGTGTGCTCGTGAACATCGCCGGCGGTCAGGACCTCACCATGGGAGACGTGACCCAGGTGAGTGAGATCATCCACGAGGCCGCGGGTGATCAGGCCGAGATCATCTTCGGCACCGTGCATGACCCCGCGCTCGACGGCGAGATTCGCATCACCGTCATTGCGACCGGGTTCGACAAGCAGACGATGACCCATGAGAGTCCATTCGGGCGCTCGGCGGCCGCGGGGGTATTGCCGTTCCCCCAGCGCGCAGGTCGCGCGTCGGGGGCGGCCCGATCGTCCTCCACGACGGCCCCGCGGCCCGCCGCGCCCCCTAAGCCCGCTGAGCTTGCCGACATGCCTGAGATGGAGATCCCGACCTTCATCCGGCGCCAAATGGACTGATGGCGGGCCTCCGCGCGGCCCGTGTCGCGGCCGTCGCCGCGACCATGGTGGGAGCGTGGCTGGCGGCCCGCTCACTGTGGTTCAGCCAACGCATTCCCATTGCGCCACCGATCGTCGTGTCGCAAGCGTACGCGTTTCAGCTGGACACGCTGCGCCGCGACGAGACCCTGTCGCACCTGTTCGCCCGTCACGGCATCAGTGGACAGGATCTCCTTGATTTCCTCGGCACGGCCGAGGTGCTCGATCCTCGGCGTACCAGAGCCGGACAGGTCTTCGAGTTCCGCAGCCCGCTGTTCGCCGACCGCGCGGATCGCGTCCGGGTGCGACTCGGCGATGTGATCCTCCTGGCGTCCCGCGACAGCCTCGGCGCGTGGGATGCCGCTGCCGAGGAGGTCGTGTGGTCGCCACAGGTAGCGCGGGCGTCGGGTACGATTCAGTCGACGCTCGAAGCGACCGTGCGCCAGATGATCCCAGACTCGATGCTGCCGGAGCGCGAGCGCACACGATTGACGTTGAATATCGCGGACGGTGTGTTCGGCTGGGTAATCGATTTCACCCGCGACATCTATCCCGACGATCGGATCGCCGTCGTGTTCGAGCGGGAGGAATCCTCCGCCGGCGACGTACGCGTGGGGAGGGTGCTTGCGGTCCAGCTCGAGAGTCGCGGCCGTGCCAACCAGGCGTTTCTGCTCGAGGACGGTGCGGGACGTCAGTTCTACTACGACGAGCAAGGGCAGTCCCTTCGCCGAGCCTTCCGTCGGTATCCCGTGGAATATGACAGAATCACGTCGGGGTTCTCTCGCCGGCGTCTGCATCCGGTGCTGCAGCGGTATCGCGCGCATCGGGGCGTCGACTTCTCCGCGCCGACCGGGACACCCATCTTGGCCACCGCCGACGGCACGGTGAGCCGCGCGGGGTCGTGGGGCACGTATGGCATCGCCGTGGGAATCCGTCACGCGCGCGGCGTCGAGACCCGGTACGCGCACATGAGCCGTGTGGCGCGTGGTATTCGGGCGGGCGTGCGCGTCGTGCAGGGCCAGGTGATCGGGTACTCGGGCATGACGGGACTCGCGAGTGGTCCGCACGTTCACTACGAGTTCCTCCAGAACGGGCGGCACGTGAATCCGTCCACCGCCGTGCAGTACGGCATGGGGGATCCCGTGCCACGCGCTCGCCGAGACGAATTCGACGAGCTCCGCGACCGATACCTCGCCATGCTGACGACGCCCGCGCAGGAAACGGCAGCCGCCGACGGCGACTGACCCCCCGGGACCTTCTGGGTGGACCTCTTCCCCGCTCTTGACATCCAGCGCGGGCGTTTGGCGCGCGCGACGGACTCGCACGCGACGGATCCGATGGCGGCGGCGCAGGCGCTTGCCACCCAGGGTGCGGCATGGATTCACGTCGTCGATATGGACCGCGCGCTTCAGACCGGAGGTGACAACACCGATCTCGTGTGCCGCCTGTGTGCGATCGACGACGTCGCCGTCCAGGTCGGCGGGAACCCCATCGACCCTGAGCTCGTGGGTCGGTACGCCACGGCCGGAGCTCGGCGCGTGGTATTGGGTGCAGGTGTCGTGTGCGATCCGGATCGAGCGGCGGCCTGCCTCGCCGCCGTCGCGCGACATCGCAGCGCCGTGGCCCTCGAGGTCCAGGATGGCCGGCTGATCTCGCGATCGGGGACGGACCTTCCGCTCACGCTGTCGGAAGCGATCGAAAACGTGACGTCGCTGGGGATCCCGCGGGTCGTGTATCGACACCTGGGCCGTGACGGTCAACTCGGCGGTCTGGATCTCACCGGCGCCAGCGCCGTGCTCGGCGCCGGTGTTTCCGTGATCGTGGCCGGAGGGACGGCGACGCTGGACGAGCTGGCGCAGGCGCGGGCCATGGGGTTTGCCGGAGTCATCGTCGGTCGGGCGCTGCTGGATGGAGCGTTCACCCTGCGAGAGGCCCTCGCATGTTGTGGGTGATCGTGGCTGGGAGCGTTGGCGCCGTGGGCGCGTCCGTCGTGTACTACTGGCGCGAGCGGCTCGGTCGCGGCGCCACAGTACCCATTGCGCTGCGGACGCTTGCGCTTGCCGCGCTCGTGCTGCTCATCGTGAATCCCCGGATCACGACGCCGGTGGAAGGGGGAACGCCCCTGGTCCTCGTCGATGCCTCGCTGAGCATGGGCGTGGCCGGTGGGGCATGGAGCCGCGCGCTCGATACCGCGCGCGCGTTGACCCGCGACGGTGGTACGATCCGCCGGTTCGCCCCGGACGTGGCGCCCTGGGATTCCCAGCCGCCGCAGGGCGGCGTATCCCGCATAGATGCCGCGCTTGCCGCCGCTCACGCGGCTCGCGGGCCGACCGTCATCGTGACGGATGGCGAAATCGCGGATGCGCCCTCGGGTGGCCAGCCGTCGGGTGTGCGGCTCATCGTGCTGCCGCGCGACACGGTCGCCAATGCGGCTCTGGTGAGCGTTGAGGTTCCGACGCGTGCTATGCGTCGCGACACAGTGCAGTTGGTGGTATCAGTCGGCACGTGGGGTCCCATCGAGGCTCGGGAGGCGGTCCTCGAGGTGACGGGCGCTGCGCGGTTGTTGGCACGCCAACGGATCAGGCTCGCGCCGCCGCCCGGCATGGTGTCGGTGACCGTGCCCGTCGTGTTGCGGGAGGTCCCTGTAGGCGACCATGTGCTGCGAATTCGCGTGGTTGCTGCCGGAGATCGCGAACCGGCGGATGACGAGCGGGTGCGCATCACGACGGTGACCGAGCAACCCGCGGTGGTCGTGCTGATCGACCCCGTCGATTGGGAGGGGCGGTTCCTGGCCGCGACGATTGCGGAGGTCGTCCAAGCGCCCGTTCTGGCGTTCGCCCGTGTGGCTTCGGAACGCTGGGTCGAACTCGCGAGCCAGCGGGCGGTCACCACCGAGCACGTTGCGAGCGCTGCCGCGCGCGCCGCCGCGGTCGTGATACGGGGTGGTGGGGGCATGCACGTCACCACGCCTCGGCGATGGATTTGGCCGGCGGGGACCGATGACGATCCGGCCTTCAGCACCGGCGACTGGTATGTCGCGCCCGAGCTTCCCACGTCGCCGATCGCTGGAGCCCTGGCGCGGACGGGCTGGGCCAGCATGCCACCCGCGACAGGGTTGCAGTTCGGACCAACAGAGGATTCAATGGCCGCGGGATCCTGGGTGGCGCTGGAAGCGCGGCGGAGCCGTCGTGGCCCGGCGCGGCCGCTGTTGGTGCTCGCTGACTCGGCAGGTGCCCGGCGGCTCACGACGCGGGCCACCGGATTGTGGCGTTGGGCGCTGCGGGGTGGCGCGGCTCTCGAAGCGTATCGCACACTCGTGGCGGCCGGTGCCGACTGGCTGCTGGCCGACGGGCCCCTCGAGCGGGACGCGCCGCTCTCAGCGGACCCGGTCACACCCCGCGGCGTTCCGGTCCTATTCGCGTGGCACGGTACCGTCCGGCCCGACTCGTTGCTCCTACATTTTGCGTGGGGGGATACGGCCTTTCAACGAACCGTGCGATTCGACGCAGCGTCTCGGGCGCTCGTCCCGCTCGATACGGGGGTATACCGGTGGGAGGCGCCGCAGTACGCAGCGTCGGGGACGCTGGCGGTCGAGCCGTTCTCGCCGGAGTTCCTGCCGGGCCACACGACGCTGCGGTCCGACGATGGCACACCGCTGGAACGCGGGACGGAGATCCCCGCCCGTGCGCGATGGGGATGGTTCTTGCTCGCCGGAGGTGCGTTGGTGGGTGAATGGGCGTGGCGCAAGCGTCACGGCTTGTCGTGAGAGCGTGACGTTGCAGCGTGGACTCTGGGGTCGGCTCAAGCGTGTCGCCTTTACCGACGTGCGGGTGCTCATGCGAGGAGTGGACGAGCGCGCGCTCGGGCAGGTCGAGCGCGTGCTTGTGGAGGCCGATTTTGGGTCGGTCGCTCTCGAACTGACGGAACGGCTGGAAGACGAGTTGCGGCGGCGTCGCTTGCGCTCTGAAATGGCGCTCCGTGACTGGCTCGAAGCAACCCTGCTCGAGTACCTCGCGGACGCGAGCGACGGCCGGGGGGCGGGCGAGTTGCGGCTCGGGCAGGGTGACGGCCCGGGCGTGCTGCTCCTTTTCGGAGTGAACGGTGTGGGCAAGACGACGACCGTCGCCAAGATCGCGGCGAAGCTCCAGGCGGAGGGAACGTCGGTGGCCCTGGCCGCGGCGGATACCTACCGCGCCGGAGCGGCGGAGCAGCTCGCCCAGTGGGCGGCCCGCCTTGGGGTGCCGTGCTTCACCGGCAGTGCCGGCGCCGATCCCGCCGCCGTGACGTTCGACGCGATCGAAGCAGTGCGTGCGCGAGGTACCGACGCGGTGATCGTCGATACGGCTGGTCGCCTGCATACGCACGGCGATCTGATGGACGAACTGCGCAAGGTGGTCCGGGTCGCGGCGCGGCGGAGCGCCGGCGCGCCGCACGAGAGTCTCCTGGTCCTCGACGGAACGGTGGGCCAGAACGCGTTGCAGCAAGGCAAGATGTTCGCGGCGGCGGTGCCGATCACGGGGATCGTCGTGACCAAGCTCGACGGAACAGCCAAGGGGGGGGCCGTCGTGCGCTTACGCCGCGAGCTGGCGTTACCGATTCGGTTTGTCGGCACCGGAGAGCAGGTGGGCGACCTGGAGCCGTTCGACTCGCGGGCGTTCGTGCGCACGTTGCTGGGCGACTGATGCCGCTCGCCCTTGACACTGCCGTACAGTTTCTCCGTGGCGTCGGACCGCGGCGCGCCGAGGCGTTCGGTCGCATGGGCGTGCGCACGGCGGAGGATCTGCTCTACCATGTGCCACACCGCTACCTGGACGCGACGACCGTAACGCCGATCGCGCGCGCCACGGTAGGGGCGGAGGTCACGGTCGTGGGCCGCGTGGTGTCCAAGGCGGTCGTCCCCACGCGACGACGGTTGCGGATCTTTCGTGCGGTGTTGCGCGACGACAGCGGCGTGGTGGAGTGCGCCTGGCCGGGGCAGGCATTCCTCGACCGCACGATCCGGCAGGGTCAGCAGCTGTTGGTCACAGGACCCGTACGGTTCTACCACGGTCGCCAACTCGTGCCGCGGGAGTACGTGATTCTGGCGGACGAGGGCGATGAGCCGGAGCACGACGGAGCCGAGGGTCTGATCCTCCCCGTCTATCCCGCGACGGAAGGGCTGAGCCATCGCGTCATCCGGCGTATCGTCGCGGATCACCTCGACGCGCTGGTGGCACGGGTGGAGGACGACATGCCCGCGCGGCTACGCGAGGAAGCAGGTGTGCCGACGCTGGCCGTGGCGCTACGGATGGTCCATCGTCCGGAGACGCGACGCGAGCAAACGACGGGGCGCCGCCGACTCGCGCTCGACGAGTTGTTGGACTTGCAATTGGTCGTTGCCCGGGCGCGTCATCTGGCGAAGCACCGGCGGAGTGGCATCACGTTCACGGTACGGCGTGAGCTAACCACCAGATTGAAGGACGGGCTGCCGTTTCGGCTCACCGCGGGACAGCGACAGGCGATTCGGGAAATCATGGCCGACATGACGGGCGAGGACCGCATGCACCGCCTGCTGATGGGTGACGTCGGCACCGGCAAGACGGTCGTCGCGCTCTTTGCCATGCTGCTCGCGGTCGAGAACGACTATCAGGCCGTATTCATGGCGCCAACCGAACTGTTGGCCGAGCAACACGCGCGAACGATCAGTGCGTTGCTCGCGCCGCTCGGGCAGATGCCGGAGGTCTTGCTGGGGAGGTTGTCGGCTGGGGAGAAATCGGCGATTCGCCGCCGTCTCGCGCAGGGGAATTCCCCGATCGTCGTGGGGACGCACGCGCTGATACAGGAGACGACCGCGTTCGAGCGACTGGGGTTGGTCGTGATTGACGAACAGCATCGGTTCGGGGTGGAACAGCGCGCGGCCCTGATCGCGAAAGGCGAGCAGCCCGACGTACTGTTGTTGTCCGCAACGCCGATTCCCAGAACGCTGGCGCTGACCTTGTACGGGGACTTGGACATTTCCACGCTGACCGAGCGGCCGGCGGGTCGTGGAAACGTGGAGACCTCGTTCCGGGCTGGGAGTGAGCGCCGGGCCCTGTACGCGTTGCTACGCGACCGATGCGCGGCCGGACAGCAGGCATACGTGGTGTACCCCGTGATCGAAGAATCGGAACGCGTCGATCTCAAGGCGGCCACGACCATGGCGGCGGAGTTGGCGAAGCGGCTTGTCCCCGTTTCGGTTGGGCTCGTGCATGGTCGGATGAAACCGGAGGAGCGAGACCGCGTCATGCGGTCGTTTCGCGATGGCAAGACCGGCGTGTTGGTCGCCACGACGGTCATCGAGGTGGGCATCGACGTCCCCAATGCGACGGTCATGGTGATCGAGCATCCCGAACGATTCGGACTGGCCCAGTTGCACCAGCTCCGTGGTCGCGTGGGTCGGGGCGACCAGCCCAGTCAATGTATTCTGGTGACCGAGGGCACGGGGGGGTCGTACGCCAGACTCGAAGCGTTCGCGAAAACTTCGGATGGCTTCAAGATTGCGGAACTCGACCTCCGCGAGCGCGGCATGGGAGAACTCGTCGGCACCAGGCAGTCCGGGGGCTTCTATTTGCGGTTTGCTGACCTCGCCGCGGACGCGGACCTGGTCATCTTGGCTCGTCGAGAGGCCATGCGCATGATCGAGGAGGACCCCCTCCTCGAATCCGCGGTACATCTCCCGCTCCGGCGCCGGCTCGAGCGGCGCTACGAGCGCGGCATGGAGCTGTTCCGAGTGGGCTAAGCGGCGGCGGTGTTGGCGGCGTCGATCTTCGCCGCCAAGACGAAATCACTCTCCGTCAGCCCGTCGATCTTGTGCGTCCAGATGCTCACCTCCACGCTGCCCCAGGCCAGTGCGATATTCGGGTGGTGTCCCTCTGCTTCCGCGATCGATCCGATCGCATTCGTGAAGGCGAGTGCCCCCGCGAAATCGGGAAACGCAAACGCTTTGGCCAAGTGATGCTCGTCGACGATCTGCCAGTCGCCGCCGAGCTGCCGGGCCACCGCGGCCAGGGCTTCGCCGCGCAGGGGAGGCACGCCTCCCCGACAGGGTACGCAGTGTCGCTGTGCCAGTTCACTCGTCATCGTGTCGCTCGCCGTGTGCGGGAGGTGGTGTCCGGATGCTGCCATCGCAATCTAGTGGCGATCTGCCCGTGACGAGAATCGCGTTGACACCCTTCGAGCGCTCGGCTACGATTCCCGCCCCATGACAGCCTTCGCGTATATCGAGGACCTTCCCGCATGCATCGGCAAGGACGTGACCGTGCGCGGGTGGGTCATGACGACGCGCTCGAGCGGCAAGATCGCGTTCGTCGTGGTGCGCGATGGAACCGGGTACGTGCAGTGCGTGCTCGGGCGGCAAGACGCGTCCACGGAGGTGTGGGAGCGCGCACGGAGTCTCACCCAGGAAACGTCCGTCGCCGTGACGGGAACCGTGCGGGACGACCCGCGCTCGCCGGGTGGCGTCGAGTTGGGGGTGACGGGTCTTGACGTCGTCGGACCGAGCGACGAGTTCCCGATCACCCCAAAGGAGCATGGAACGGGGTTCCTGTTCGCACACCGCCACCTGTGGCTGCGGAGCCGGCGGCAGGTCGCCGTGATGCGCGTGCGGCACGAGGTGATCCAGTCCATTCGGGACTTTCTTTACGAGCGCCGCTTCGTGTTGGTGGACACCCCGATCCTGACCGGCTCCATCGGGGAATCCGCGGGCACGCTCTTCTCGACCGAATACTTCGACTTCGGCGCGGCGTACCTCGCGCAGACGGGCCAGCTCTATCTCGAAGCGGCGGCGGCGGCACTCGGGCGGGTGTATTGCTTTGGCCCGACGTTCCGCGCGGAGAAGTCCAAGACGCGACGTCACCTGGCGGAGTTCTGGATGATCGAACCCGAGATGGCGTGGTTCGACTCGGACGACAACATGCGGTTGCAGGAGACGCTCATCGCGTACGTCGTCGAACGCTGTTTGGATCGCCGCGCGGAGGACCTGAAGGAGCTTGAACGCGACACCAAACTGCTCGAACGCGTGACGCCCCCGTTTGACCGGTTGACCTACGGGGACGCTATCGAGTTTTTGCGGGGGCGGGGCAAGGATGTCAAATGGGGGAGCGATCTGGGCGCGGACGAAGAGACTGAGATCGCGGCGTCACACGACCGACCCGTGTTCGTGTACAACTATCCCAAGGCGGTTCGGGCGTTCTACATGAAGGAGCATCCCGAGCATCCGGAACTCGTTCTCAACAACGATCTGCTCGCGCCGGAGGGGTATGGCGAGATCATTGGTGGCAGCCAGCGCGAGGATGACTATGACCGGCTGGTGCGCCGCATTCGGGAGAACGATCTTCCGGAAGACGCCTACGAGTGGTATCTGGACCTGCGGCGCTACGGCACGTTCACGCACTCTGGCTTCGGGCTCGGTGTGGAGCGTACGGTCGCCTGGGTTTGCGGACTCAGCCACATCCGGGAGGCCATCGCCTTCCCGCGCATGATGACGAAACTCTATCCCTGAGTTGGCGAGCCGGGCGGCAGCACGTCGCCCCGCAGCTTCACCTCGTCCCACAACGCATCGAGCGTCTCGAGATCGGCGCTCCCCAGTGGAATGCCACGTGCCTCGGCGAGTGCCTCGAGCATGCGGAACCGGGTCTCGAACTTCACGTTGGCGCGTTCCAGCGCGCTGCGGGGATCCACGGCGAGCTTGCGAGCGAGATTGACCAACGCGAAGAGGGCGTCGCCGACCTCCTCCAGCACCCGCCCGTCCCCCTGCGCGATGGCGGTATCCAGTTCTTCGAGCTCCTCGGTGATCTTGCGGCGAGGCCCGGACGCGTCCGGCCAATCGAATCCGACGCCGGCCGCGCGTTCCTGCAGCCGCAACGCGTGCACCAACGCGGGGAGTCCGGGCGGGAGGCCGGCGAGGACACTGCGTCCCGACAGCGGCTCGCGGAGCTTGGTGCGTTCCCACGACTGCGGACCCGCCGCGGTGGCGGGCGCTTGATCGGGGAAGAGGTGGGGATGCCGACGCCACATCTTCTGCTCGACTGCCCGTGCGAGGTCCTCGGCGCCAAAGCGGCCGGCCTCCTCGGCGAGCACCACCTGAAAGGCGACGTGGAGGAGCACGTCCCCCAGTTCCACGAGGAGCGCACGATCGTCGTCTTGCCCGATGGCGTGGTCGAGTTCCATCACTTCTTCCACGAGGTACGGTCGGAGCGACGCGGGTGTCTGTGCCGCGTCCCAGGGGCAACGCGCGCGGAGATCGCGCACGAGGTCGACGATGCGTCCAAGCGCTGATGGTTCTTGCATTTGCGTCATGTGGCCGGTACAATACCCGTCCTTTCGTGACGGTGTCAACGAGCCTGCCTGACCAACGCGCGTGGGTGGACGTCCACCTGGGCCACCTGCTTGCCAACGCCCGGACGATCCTGTCGGTCGCTCGTGGTGCCTCCCTGTTACCCATGGTGAAAGCCAACGCGTACGGGCTCGGTGCCGCCCGTGTGGCGGAAGCGCTCCAGACACTCGAGCCGTGGGGGCACGGCGTTGCGACGCTCGACGAGGGGGTCGAGCTCCGCCGGACGGTGGCTGAGTGGCCTATTCTGGTGTTCACGCCGGCGAGCGCCGATCTCCAGGACGCGTTCCGCGAGCACCGCCTGCGGGCGGTGCTCGAGCAGCCCGTCGTGGCGGCCACATGGGACGCGCCGTTTCATATCGAGGTGGATACCGGAATGGGCCGCTGCGGGGTGCGCTGGGACGATCGAGAGACGCTGGCGGCCTGCGCGATGCCGCAACTCGAAGGCGCGTTCACTCATTTCCACTCGGCGGACAAGGATCCGGAGAGCGTCGCGTTGCAGTGGAAGCGGTTTGCAACGGCGCTTGCCGCGCTGCCCGTCCGGCCGTCGCTGGTGCATGCAGCCAACAGCGCGGGCGCGTGGCGGCTGCAACGGCGCCTCGATCTCGTCCGACCCGGCATCTTTCTCTACGGGGGACGGCACGCGCCCGATCTGCCCGCGCCCCTGCCCGTGGCGCAGGTGCGAGCGCGTGTGGTCAGCTTGCGAGTGGTGCCCCCGGGTGACAGCGTGAGCTACGGCGGCGAGTGGACCGCCGAGCGCGAGACGACGGTGGCAACGCTGGGGATTGGATACGCGGACGGCGTTCCCCGTACCCTCGGTGGAAGTGGCGCGCACGTGCTGCTCGGTGGTCGGCCCCGCCCGATCATCGGCAGGGTGACCATGGACTTCATCATGGTCGCGCTCCAGCCGGACGACCGGGTGCGGCTGGGCGACGTCGCGACGGTGATAGGCCTGGAGGGTAGGGAGGCCATCACCTTGGACCAGTTCGCGGCGTGGGGGTCGACGAACAGTTACGAAGTTCTCACGCGGCTCGGGAATCGCCTCCCGCGGCGGTACGACGACCCATGACGGGCCGTGTCCGCGGGCGGGTGGCGCTGATCGTCCTCGATGGTGTCGGTATCGGCGACGCTCCCGATCAGCGCCGTTACGGTGATGCCGGCAGCGACACGTTGGGGAATGTGGCGCGGGCCGTGGGCGGGTTTCGGCTACCGTTCCTCGAGGCGTTGGGGCTCGGTTGCTGCCGGCCACTGCAGGGCGTGGCGTGCCGCGAGCCCGCGGCCGCGCACGGGGTCGCGCTGCCCGCCTCGGCGGGTAAGGACAGCACGACCGGACACTGGGAGATGTGCGGCCTCCTGCTTCCGCGACCGTTTCCGACCTATGCGGAGGGGTTCCCCCCGGCGGTCGTGCAGGGGTTCGCCGAGCGCACGGGGAGAGGCGTGTTGGGCAACGTCGTCGCGTCCGGTACCAGGATCATCGAGCAATACGCCGTGCAGCACCGCGCGACCGGCGATTGGATTCTGTACACCTCGGCCGACAGCGTTTTCCAGGTGGCGGCGCATGAGGACACCGTGCCGCTCGAGGAGCTGTACCGAGCGTGCGAGGTAGCCCGCGACGAGGTCCTGGTCGGGGAGCACGCCGTCGCGCGTGTGATCGCCAGGCCGTTTTCCGGGCGACCCGGTACATTTCGGCGCACGGCGAACCGACGGGACTTTTCGATCGATCCGCCCGGTGCGACCTTGCTCGATCGGCTCGAGGCGCATGGCGTTCCTCGAGTGGGGGTGGGCAAGGTCGACGATCTGTTCGCTGGGCGGGGCATCCGGAGCACCCATCCACCCGACAACGCGGCTGCCTACGACGCCATCGAGCGGGAGCTGGACCAGTTGGAGACAGGATTGCTGTTCGCGAACGTCATTGAGTTCGATCAATCGTGGGGGCACCGTAACGACGTTGCGGGGTTCTACTCGGGGCTGGAGATGTTGGATCGGCGTCTCCAGGACCTCGTTGAGCGGTTGCGGGGTCCGGATCTGATGATCCTCACCGCGGATCACGGGAACGACCCCACAACGGCGTCGACGGATCACTCGCGGGAGGCGGTACCGGTTCTCTGTGTCGGCCCGGAGATCCGGCCGGCGCCGTTGGGGGAGCGCGAGACCTTCGCGGACATCGGCGCGACGGTGGCCGACTATTTTGACTGTGCCTTGGATGCCGGTCGGTCGTTTCTTGGGGAGATCGCGCCCTGGACGGGTTGATCCAGGCGGCACGGGATGCGCGGGGGCAGGCGTACGCGCCGTACAGCACGTTCCGCGTCGGTGCGGCGCTCGAGGCGGAGGACGGGCGCGTGTTTGTCGGCGCGAATGTCGAGAACGCCTCGTACGGTTTGACTATGTGTGCGGAGCGGGTGGCCGTGGGGGCCGCGGTGGCGGCGGGCGCGACCAGGTTTCGCCGGCTTGTCGTGGTCACCGACACCGCCAATCCTGTCCCTCCCTGCGGGGGGTGCCGCCAGGTGCTTGCGGAGTTTGGAGACGGGCTCGTGGTGGAATCGGTGGGGAGGGAGGGAAGACAACGTTGGCGGATCGGAGAATTGTTGCCTGATGGTTTCGGACCACAAGATCTGGCAGGGAAGTAGCTCGCGCTGGCGGGCGGTGCGCCGTGGGGCGTGGATCGTGCTCGCGGTGGCGGCGTGCGTCGAGAGGATCACGGCGCCCGGCGCCTGTCCGGACTATTGCCCCGCCGAAGACATCGTGGCGATCGACACGGTGCTGACGTCCGTGGTGGTTGGTGACAGCTCGTTTCGAGGGTACCGCAATCAGTTCGCGGCGGGGTCGCTGCATCTGGTTCCCATTGGCACGCCCCACCAGGCCGTTGGTGTCGTGCGATTCTCGACGTTTCTTGCCCGCCTCGATGGCAATGGTGACACGGTCTTGGTGCAGGACTCGTTCGGACTCACCGTGACCGTGCGGCGGCGGGCGCCGGGCGCGACGGGCTTGGAGCTCGCGGTCTATCGCCTTCCCGATTGGGCGGACTCCACGGTCACGCTTACCCAGCTGCTTCCGTGGTTCGACGACAGCACGTTGCTCGCGGTAGCCGCGGTGCCGGACACCCTGTCGGATGGCCAGAACCTCCATGTGACGATGGACTCGCTCGCGCTGCTTCCGGAGATCCGAGCCAGGCAGGCGCCGGTTCTGGGTCTGGCCCTGCGCGCGCCGGGCGAGACTTTCTTGAACGTTGGATCGATCGAGGCGGCGAGTACCGCAACGCTGGCACGGTACGTCGAGTCCGATTCGACCAGCGCGATCGTGGACGGCGCGACGGCAACCTTCGATACGTTTGTGATCGACGATCCGCCGGCGTTGACAGCCGACGTGTTGACGATCGGTGGTGTCCCATCGGCGCGCGCCGTGCTTCGCATGGACCTGCCCCGTTCCATCATCGATTCGGCCGAGATCTCGCGGGCGACACTGATTCTCGTGCCCAGTGAGCCTATCGACGGTGTCCTGTCCGACAGCATCGAGCTGCGTGCTGCACCGGTCTTCACCGATGTCGGGCGAAAGTCGCCGGCCATCGATCAGCTGGCGACCCGGTTGGGCCAGCTTGCGTTGGATGCCGGATCGGCCGACTCGGTGTTTCTGGAGATCACCGAGATTCTCCGTCAGTGGCGCGTGGCGCCGGAGCTGCCCCGCACCCTCGTGCTGTGGGTAAGCCCGGAGGCGTCGGGCACGCTCCAGGTGCGGTTCTGGTCGAGCCAGGGCCTGAGCGCACCTGGTCTGCGGCTGACGTATATACCACCGGTGAGGTCGGGACAATGAGGATCGTTGCGGCAGTGTCATTGATGGCGATGACGTTCGCGCCGCT
The DNA here is from genome assembly GCA_036397755.1 of Gemmatimonadales bacterium. Classification (GTDB taxonomy): domain Bacteria; phylum Gemmatimonadota; class Gemmatimonadetes; order Gemmatimonadales; family GWC2-71-9; genus CAMYLY01. Next base: position 75,129 of record DASWII010000009.1, read on the forward strand.
GGTGGAGGCGCAAACCTCGGTGTATGGCGTCTCGGGGTTGGGGTATCCGTCCAGTGCATGGAGCGCGCGCTCGCGTGCCCTGGGTGGCAGTACGGGGGTGTTGGACCAAACGTCCGCGGTGAATCCGGCCAGCGCGGCGGGGTTCCGCGTCCTCGGTATGTCGCTCGCGGGGGGTTCTCAATTCCGCAGCTACGAGATTGACGGAACTTCGGTCGAGGGACTGCGCTCCACCAGGATCTCGCTGGCCATTCTCGGGGGCCCGATGGGCGGGTCGCCGATCGCATTCTCGCTGAGCTTCGCGTCGTATCTCGATCGGACCTACGATGTTGCCACGACGGACACGATCGTGTTGCGCGGCGACAGCGTGGGTATTGCGGACCGCCGCATTTCCGACGGCGGGATTGCCGACGTGCGTGGTGCGGTGGGGTGGTATCTGTCGGATCGACTGTGGATCGGTGCGGGGCTGCATCTGCTTTCCGGTTCCACCCGAGAGATTCAGGCCCGGACCTACGACACCGATCTCTATGCGAACATGATCCGAACGGGAGACATCGCGTACCGCGGCATCGGGTTTTCGGCGGGGGTCATGGCCTCGCCGGCGTCGTGGCTGCAGACCGGCGTGAGTGTTCGCGCGGCGGGAAGCCTGAGCGCGTCGACGCGCGCCGCCGACATTGCGACCAGCCCCATGCCGCGAGAGATCAACTTCGGACTGACGCTGGCGCCCGCACGGACGGTCCGCGTGAGCGGTGCGGTTGCGCACCGCACGTGGTCTCGTGCATCCGGCGGCCTCTTCGCGCCGGGAGTACAGGCGTTCGACACCTGGGAAGTCGGCACGGGCGTCGAGCTGCCCCCCTTGGTCGGATCCGTCTTGCCGCTGCGGCTGGGATTCCGCTACACCCAGCTACCGTTCAGTCCGGCCACGGACCAGCCGCGGGAAATCGTGTTCGCGGGTGGAACAGGATTCGATTTCGCCGCCGGTCGGGCGACCATGGACCTGACCCTCGAGCGCGTCGCGCGCGACGGGGCGGGCGCGGCAGAACGGGCCTGGCAATGGCAGGTGGAGCTGCGCGTCCGCCCGTGAAACGGGTTTTCATCCACACGTTCGGTTGTAAGGCTAACCAGTACGACAGCGAGGTCGTCCGTCAGGCCCTCGAGGGCGCGGGTGTGATGGTCACCGACGATCCCGCCGTTGCGGATGGCGCCGTAATCAATACCTGCACGGTGACCCACGTGAGTGAGACGAAGTTGCGCAGCTTCGTCCGCCGCGTTGCGCGCCGCGGGCCGCGGATCAAGACCGTGTTGATGGGTTGCGCGGCCGCGGTCGACCGCGGCGCCCTGCGCGCCCTGCCCGGGGTCGTCGATGTCGTGCCCGGTGCCGACCCTCGACCGGTACTCGCGGCGTTGGGCATTGGGGACGCGGCCGTCGATCCGATCCTGCGCGCCTGCACGTTCGGTACGCGGGCGTGGTTGAAGATCCAGGATGGCTGCGACGAACACTGCACGTTCTGTGCGACGCGGGTCGCCCGGGGTGGGAATCGATCCCGCCCGGTCGAGGAGATCGTCGAGGAAGCGCGCGCGCTGGCGGAGCGGCATGCGGAGATCGTGTTGACCGGCGTGCATATCGGGTCCTACGGGATAGACCGGCCTCCTTGGTCGTTGGGGCGGCTGGTGGAAATGCTGGTTGGGCGGGTGGAGACCGTGCGGTTCCGTCTGTCGTCGGTCGAGGCCACCGAGGTGTGCGAGCGGCTTGCCACCCTCATGCGTGACGCGCCGCGCCGGCTCGCTCCGCATGTGCACGCGCCGCTGCAGTCGGGGTCGGATCGGGTATTGCGTCGGATGGGCCGGCACTGGTACGACGCGGGGACCTACCGCAGGCGCGTCGAGCAGCTCGCGGCCGGTCTCCCGGTGATGGGGCTCGGCGCGGACGTGATTGTCGGGTTTCCGGACGAGCGCGCGGAAGACCATGAGGCGACTGTCGCGCTCCTCCGAGCGCTGCCGTTCACCTACCTCCATGTGTTCCCGTATTCTCCGCGTCCCGATGCGCCGGCGCGCAGGCTCGGCGCCGTGGTATCGCCGGAAACGGTCGCCGATCGGTCGCGGCAACTGCGGACCATCGCGGCCACGCTCGAGGTGGAGCGCCGACGCGCCCGTGCGGGGGAGACGGCGGACGTGGTCGTGCTCACCCAGCGTGGGGGGTACGTCGAGGGCCTGACGGAGGACTATCTCACCGTCTATCTCCCCCCGGCGACCGACCTCCCAAAGCGGGCCCAGGCGGTACTCGCCGTCGACGAGTTGGGTCGGCTCCGCGCGACGATCCCCGGTGGAGCCGCCGCATGAAACGCGTCTATCTGGAGACGTACGGGTGCCAGATGAACGTGGCGGATTCGGAAACCGTCCTGGGCGTGCTCCGGACTGAGGGGTACGAGCGCGCCGACCTGCCCGAGCACGCGGACGTCCTGCTCGTGAACACGTGTGCTGTGCGGGAGAATGCGGAGCAACGCGTGATCGGGCGGATGGGTGAACTCAAACGTCACAAGCGCCCGGGCGTGGTGCTGGGTGTCCTTGGGTGTATGGCCCAGCGCCTGGGCGCGCGTTTGCTGTCGCAAGTCCCCCAGGTCGATCTGGTGGTGGGGCCCGATGGGTATCGGGGTCTGCCCGACCTGATCGACCGGGCGACCCAGGGTGTGCGCGCCGCCGCAGTGGACTTCAAGAGTTGGGAGCACTACGAGGACATCCCAGCCGAGCGTACGGGGGGAGGTGCGAGCGCCTTCGTGACGGTGCAACGCGGCTGCGATTATCGGTGCACCTTCTGCGTTGTTCCGATGACACGCGGGCGCGAGCGGAGTCGCAGTTTGGACGACGTCGTCCGAGAGGTGCGGGCACTCGCCGGGAAGGGCGTTACCGAAGTGACGTTGCTCGGGCAGACGGTGAACAGCTACCGCGAAGGTGAGCACGATTTCGGTGATCTACTCCGCGCCGTCGGGGCCGTCGACGGCATCCGCCGCGTGCGCTTCACGAGCCCATATCCCACCGACTTCTCGGACGGGGTCATCGCGGCGATGGCGGAGGTCCCCGCCGTGTGCGAGCACGTGCACCTGCCGGTCCAAAGCGGCTCCACGGGCTTGCTCAGGCGCATGGGCCGCCGCTACACCAGAGAGGAATACCTCGGCTGCGTCGATCGTTTGCGCGCGGCCGTGCCGGACCTCGCGATCACGACCGACATCATTGTCGGGTTTCCGGGCGAGACCGATCAAGACTTCGAAGACACGATCGCGCTGGTCCGCGCCGTGGCGTACGACGACGCCTATACGTTCCGGTTCTCGCCTCGCGAAGGCACCGGAGCGCTGCGGCTCCCGGACCCCGTCCCCGACGACGTGGCGGCGGAACGGCTCGATCGGCTCATCGAGGTGGTGCGGGACGGCGCCCGGCGGCGCAATGTGGGGCTGGTGGGACAGCAGTGTGAAGTGCTGGTGGAAAAGGTCGCGCGGCGGGGCGGGCTGTTGCAGACCCGTACGCGCACGAACAAGATCGTCCTGGTGGATGGACCGCGCGTGTGGATCGGCACCTACCTCACCGTGCGTCTCACGGGAACCACGGGGGCCACGTTCACCGGAGTTCCCGATCGGCCGGTCCGCACCTTGGCTGTGGTGTTGTAACAGGCGCGATCGCCGGCGGGACGGGTGAGCCGCGTGCGCACCGTCCCGCGCTTTCCCCTTCTGGTTCTTGGATATGTCGGCGGGCTGGTGGCGGGTCAGTCGCTCGACTCCGCGTCGTTGATGTTGCTGGCCGCTGCCTGCGGGTGCGCCGCACTCGCCTGGCACCGAACTTCGCTGATCCTCCCGGCGGCCGTCCTGGTGGGTGTGGTCGGGGGATCCGTCAGCGGGACCGCGCGGGCGCGGTCGTGCGCGATACGGTGGCCGGAGGGTGCGCGGGTGAGTTTCATCGCCGACGTGCACGACGCGCCCGCGCTCCGGCCGACCACGACCGCCTCCGTGTGGCATGCGCGCGAGGGCTGCGACGGGCAGATCCGCCTGCGGCTGGTGGACTCGATCCCGGCCGGGGCGCGCGCCATTGTGGTGGGAGACCACCAGGCAAACGGGGTCGTGCGCGTCCTCCGGGTGCGGGTACTCGGTGCGCCGCGCCATTGGCGGTTCCGCGTGCGCGAGGGCGTGGCGCGCCGGATTCGACACTTGTATGGGGCGCGGGCGCCGCTCATCGAGGCCATGGTCATCGGCAGGCGTGACGATCTCGCCAGCGAGTCGCGGCAGGCATTCGCCGCCGCCGGCCTCGCCCACCTCCTCGCGATCTCCGGGCTCCATGTTGGGATCTTCGCCGTTTGGGTCACCCTGGCGGGGCGAACGTTGGGGTTGGGCACGGCCGCCCCCATCGTCGGGATCCCGGTCGTGTGGGGCTACGTGGTGCTGCTGGGGTTTCCGGCGCCCGCTACCCGCGCGGCTGCATTCGTCACGGCGCTAGCGCTCGCAAGGCGCCTGCAGCGCCACCCGCCTCCCTCGGCGATCCTGGCGCTCGGCGTCGCCGCGGTCGCCACGATCGACCCCGACGCGGTGCGGTCGGTGGGCGCGTGGCTGTCCGTGTCGGCGGTCTGGGGTGTGGCGGCGGCCGCCCGCACCTGCCGTGGCTATCGGGGCCGCGCGCAGGACCTCGTGCGCTTGTTCGCGGCGTCGGTGGGCGCCACGCTCGCGACGGCGCCGGTCTCCGCGCTCGTGTTCGGCCAAGTCGCGCCCGTGGGAATCCTGGCCAACATCGTGGGCGTCCCGCTTGCCGCCATGGCGGTTCCCGGGGTGCTCGTGAGTCTGGTAGTCGGCAGGACGTTCGCGGCCGGCGTGGCCGTGCTGCTCACTGGGCTCGAACGATGGGTCGAGCTGATGGCGCGTGTGCCGGGGGGAGCGGTGACGGGTGTGGCCGGCGTGTCGTTCGCGCTTCCGTGGGCGGCGCTTCTTGTCGGCGCGGTGTGGATGGTGCGCGAGCGCGTCGTGCGGATCGCTCGACTCATTCTGGGGTTGGGTGCGCTGGCTGCCTGGGTGCCGGTCGGATTGGTGCTGGCGCGGCGGGACGTGGAATCTGCGCCGCTCGCCATCCACCTGCTGGATGTGGGTCAGGGTGACGCGATCGCACTGCGCACACCGGCGGGGAAGTGGGTGCTCGTGGATGCGGGACCACGCATCGGGGCGGCGGACGCTGGCCGGCGCGTCGTCGTGCCGTTCTTCAGGCGGCGCGGTGTGACACGCCTCGCGGCGATGTTCGTCTCGCACGGCGACGCGGACCACGTGGGTGGCGCACCGGCGGTGTTGCGCGAAATCCCGGCGGACCTGGTGGTCGAACCCGGCGTGCCGCTGCCGAGCCCGATCTACCGGGAGTTCCTTGCCGCGGTCGATGCCGGCGGTATGCGGTGGCAGCCCGGCCGGCGGGGCGACTCCCTGATGATCGACGGCGTGGCGATGACATTGTTGCATCCAACGGAGGCCTGGCTGCGGCGGGAGGCCCGTCCCAACGAGGGGTCGCTGGTGATGCACGTGCGCTTCGGGTGCTTCGACGCCCTGTTGACCGGTGACGCCGGGCTCCCCGTGGAGGACGCCGTCGGCGACGGCTGGGAAGTCGTCGAGGTGTTGAAGGTCGGGCATCACGGCTCCCGGACCGCGACGGGGAAAGCCTTCCTCCGGCGCGTGCGTCCGCAGGTCGCGCTCATCAGCGTCGGGACCAACCGCTATGGCCACCCGTCGGCTCCCGTCGTGGCGCGCCTGGAGGCAAGCGGCGCGCACGTGCTCCGCACCGACCGGGACGGCGCGGTGACGATCCGCACGGACGGTCGCTATCTTGAGGTCGATGCGAGCCAGCGGCTTACAACGGGGGGGTGGCTGACGTGTCTCCAACACTGGTTACGATCGAGCGATTCATCCTCGAGCAGGAGCGGATGCACGAGGAGGCCACGGGTGAACTTACCAATCTGCTCTACGACATCGCCCTCGCGTCCAAGGTGATATCCGGCAACGTGCGGCGCGCCGGCCTGGTCGATGTCCTGGGCTCGGCCGGCAGAACCAACGTGCAGGGGGAGCTGCAGCAAAAGCTGGACGTGCTGGCCAATGAGACGATGAGGCAGGCCATCGCGCACACGGGTCGCGTCTGCGTGATGGCGTCCGAGGAGGAAGACGACCCGGTTCCCGTCGATGGGTCGTTCGGACACGGGAAGTACGTGCTGCTTTACGATCCGTTGGATGGGTCGTCCAACATCGACGTCAACGTGTCGATCGGGACGATCTTTTCCGTCCATCGCCGCCTGACCGCCGATGGGCCCGGAACGCTCCAGGACCTCCTGCAGCCGGGTTTGCGGCAGGTGGCCGCCGGCTACATCATCTACGGGTCGAGTACGGTGCTGGTGTATTGCGCGGGCCATGGCGTGCACTTGTTCACGCTCGACCCGACGATCGGGGAGTATCGGCTGCATCAGACCAACATCTGCACGCCGGAGATCGGGAGGTTCTACTCGATCAACGAGAGCTATTACAGCAGGTGGTCGAACGGATACCGCGCGGTCGTGCGTGCCTTCAAGGGTGACGGTGATGACGGCTCACACCGGAAGAACGCGCGGTACATCGGGTCGCTGGTCGCGGATTTTCACCGCAATCTGCTCGCGGGCGGCGTGTTCATGTATCCGGCGGACACGAAGTCGCCCCAAGGGAAGCTGCGTCTGCTGTACGAAGCGGCGCCGCTCGCGTTCATCGCCGAACATGCGGGGGGGACCGCGAGCGATGGCTACCGGCGCATTCTCGCTATCGAGCCCACCGAACTCCACCAACGCACGCCGCTGTTGATCGGGAGCCGCGACGACGTCGCGTTCGTCCAGGATACGATCCAGAGAATCGACGGGGCTGCGCCTGCGTGAGTGAGGAGCACCGCTCGCCCGCCGGGATTCCCATCGAGGCGGTGCACGGAACGGAGGACCCCGGACCGGGGAGCTTCCCCTTTACGCGGGGCATCTATCCGGACATGTATCGCGGGCGGGTGTGGACGATGCGGCAGTACGCGGGATTCGGAACGGCGGAGGAGACCAACCGCCGGTTCCGGGAGCTGCTGGCCGCTGGGCAGACGGGGCTGTCGGTGGCGTTCGACCTCCCGACCCAGATGGGTCTGGATTCCGACGCTCCCATGTCGGAAGGTGAGGTGGGGCGCGCGGGCGTCGCGATCGACACGGTTGACGATCTCGCCGTGCTGTTCCGGGATATCCCCCTCGAGCACGTATCCACGTCCATGACGATCAACGCCACCGCGGGCATCCTCCTCGCGATGTACGTCGTCGTCGCGGAGGAACGCGGCGTGGCGCGTGCCGATCTTCGCGGTACGGTGCAGAACGACGTGCTCAAGGAGTACATCGCGCGCGGCACCTACATCTACCCCGTCGAACCGTCCCTCCGTCTCGTTACCGACATCATGCGCTTCGTGGTCGATCAGGGGATGCGCTTCAACCCGATCTCGATCAGTGGGTACCATATGCGTGAGGCGGGTGCCACCGCGGTGCAGGAGGTGGCGTTCACATTCGCGGACGGCATCGAGTACCTCGATCACGCGCGCGACGCCGGCCTCGACCTCGAGGCCATCGCCTCGGGCGTGTCCTTCTTCTTCGCGGCGCACAACGATTTGTTCGAGGAGGTGGCCAAATTCCGCGCGGCTCGGCGCCTCTGGGCCACCGTGGTGCGGGAGCGGTATGGGTTGGGTGACGAGGCGTGCCGGCTCCGGTTTCACACGCAGACCGGCGGTTCAACCCTCACCGCGCAGCAGCCGCTCACCAACGTGGTGCGCGTGGCCGTGCAGGCGCTGGCGGCCGCGCTGGGCGGGACGCAGTCACTGCACACGAACAGCTACGACGAAGCCCTGTCCCTTCCGACCGCGGAGGCTGCCCGGCTGGCCCTTCGCACGCAGCAGGTGCTGGCGTACGAGTCGGGCACGACCCATACGGCCGATCCGCTCGGCGGGTCGTACTACGTCGAGTACCTTACCGACAAGATCGAGCAACGGGCACGCGCCCTGCTCGCGGAGGTCGACGCCCTCGGGGGCGCGGCGCGCGCGATCGACCTCGGGTTCTTCCAAGACGCCATCGCGCGGTCGGCCTACCGGCAACAGCGGGAAATCGAGGCTCAGGTCACCACGGTCGTCGGCGTCAATCGGTTCACGGACGGGGACCCCGTGCCCGCCGTGCCCGCGCCTGACTACTCAGCGTTGGCGGCTCTCCAGGTGGCCCGCTTGCGCGAGGCGCGATCACGGAGGGACTCCGCGAGGTGGGACACTGCGCTGCGCGCCGTCTCCGAGGCGGCAGCTGGGAGCGGGCTGTTAATGCCGGCGATCGTCGAAGCCATACGCGCCCGAGCGTCCGTTGGGGAGATCTCCGAGGCCCTGCGGGTGGAGTGGGGTAGGTTTCAGCCCGCTGCTTGACCCGCCTCCGGGGCGATCCTAGCTTACCTATTCTGTTGTAAATAAGGAACTTACGAGATGCCGACGTACGCCTACGTGTGCCCGAAGTGCAAGCACGAGTACGACAGGTTGCAGAAGATGAGTGACCGGACCCGCGCGAAATGTCCGCAGTGCGGAACGCGCGGGGAGCGCCTGATCAGCGGTGGCGCGGGGCTCGTCTTCAAGGGCTCCGGGTTCTATATCACCGACTACAAGAATGCAGGCAAGAAGGTGGATTCCGAGGGAGGTGGCACCACGAGCGAGTCGGGCAAGAGCGAGTCAGGCAAGAGCGAGTCGGGCAAGAGCGAGTCGGGCGACAGCCGGAGCGACGGATCCAAAAAGACGCCCACGAGCACGAAGGGAGACGCGTCCTGACTGACGGTACCACGCTGTTGAAGGCGGCACTCAGTCGGGCGGTCGCCACCCTCGGCGTCGCGGACGCCGACGTGCAGCTCGAGCGGCCTCGCGATCCCTCCCACGGGGACCTCGCGACGAACATTGCCATGACGCTCGCCAAGCCGTTACGGCGGCCGCCGCGGGCCATTGCGGAAGCAATCGTCGAAGCGCTGGATCCGCTGCAGAGCGTCGTCACAGCCGTCGAGATCGCCGGTCCAGGGTTCATCAACTTCCGCCTCGCGACGGAGGCCCTGACCACCGTGCTTCACCGCATCCTCGACGATCCGGATGGATACGGACGATCGGTGGTGGGGGCAGGACGGCGCGTGAACGTCGAATTCGTCTCGGCCAACCCGACGGGTCCGCTGCACGTTGGCCATGGTCGTGGGGCGGCGCTCGGGGACGCCATCGCATCGCTGCTGGCGGCGACGGGCTATACAGTGTCGCGCGAGTTTTACGTCAACGACGCCGGGGTGCAGATCGAGAAGTTGGCGTGCTCGCTCTGGGCACGCGTGCAGGAAGCCGCGGGCCGGGCGGCGGAGGTTCCGGAGGGTGGGTATCACGGGGCCTATCTCGTTGAGCTCGCGGAGCGCGTGGTCGCGGATGAAGGTCGTGCGTTTGCCGACCTCGACCACGCGGAGGGGATCGCGCGGTGCCGGGAGATCGCGGTCCGTACGCAACGTGAGGAACAGGAGCGCGACCTCCGTGACTTTGGCGTGGCGATGGACGAGTATTTCCTCGAGTCCAAGCTCTATGATGGGGGACATCTGGTCGCCACCATCGAGGCGCTCGCGTCGGCGGGGCTGACGTACGAACGTGACGGCGCGTTGTGGTTGGCCACGACCCAGTTTGGCGACGCCAAGGACCGCGTGCTGCGGAAAGGGGACGGAACTTACACGTACTTCCTCCCCGACATCGCGTACCATCGCAGCAAGGCGGAGCGCGGGTTCGATTGGGCGATCGATGTGTGGGGCGCGGACCACCACGGGTACGTGCCCCGCATGCGGGCCGCGATGCAGGCGCTGGGGCGCCCCGAGTCGTTTTTCACGGCGGTGGTCGTGCAGCTCGTGCGCCTCGTGCGTGGAGCAACGGAGGTGCGCTTCTCAAAGCGCAGCGGGGAATTCGTCGCGCTGCGGGATCTGTTCGAGGAGACGGGTGCGGACGCCGCCCGTTACTTCTTCCTGATGCGCCGCGGTGATGCCCAGTTCACGTTCGACATCGAACTGGCGACCCGGCAGACCGACGAGAATCCGGTGTACTACGTGCAGTACGCCCACACGCGCATGGCCGGGATCTCCCGCAACGCGGCGGTCGATCCCGCCACCGTGACGGGTGCCTTCGGCAATCTCGAGCTGCTCCGGGAGCCGGCCGAGCAGGAGCTGATCAAGCAGCTCGGCGATTATCCCATGGTGGTGGCGCGGGCGGCGGAGGCGCTGGAACCACATCGGGTGACGGCCTATGCCGAGGAGGTTGCCCGTCTGGTGAATCAGTGGTACCACCACCACCGCGTGCTGGGGGTGCCCGACGACGTGAGCCGGGCACGGCTCGTTCTGGCACGCGGGGCGCAGATCGTGCTCCGCAATGCGCTCACGTTGCTTGGGGTCTCAGCCCCGGAACGGATGTGACGATGTCGCTCCTGGTGGTCGGCAGCATCGCATTGGACTCGGTTGAAACGCCCTTTGGAAGCACGGCTGATGCGCTCGGAGGCTCAGCGGTGTTCTTCAGCTATGCCGCCGCGTTGCTGCATCCGGTCGAGGTGGTGGGGGTCGTCGGGAGTGACTACCCGATGGACGCTCTGCGACGGTTGGCGCGGCGCGGAGTGGACATCAGCGGGGTGGAGCAGGCGGAGGGGGAAAGTTTCCGGTGGCGGGGCAAGTACTCCTACGATCTACAGAGCCGAGAGACGCTCGAGACACGGCTCGGCGTGTTCGCGCAGTTCCAACCGCGCCTGCCGGCGGGGTACGGCGACGCACGGTACGTGTTTTTGGGCAACATCGATCCGGAACTGCAGTTGGGCGTTCTGGATCAGGTGGAGGCGCCGCGGCTCGTGGCCTGCGACACCATGAACTACTGGATCCACGGCAAGCGAGACGTGCTCCTGGAGCTCCTCGGGCGGATCGACGTGCTCATGGTCAACGACAGTGAGGCGCGTGAACTGTCGGGCGACTGGAATGTGTACCGCGCGGCGCGGTGGATCCTCGAGCGAGGGCCGTCCTCGGTCGTGATCAAGCAGGGGGTGTACGGCGCAGTGCTGGTGAACGACGAGAGCATCTTCTACGTGCCGGCGTTTCCCCTCGAGGAGGTATTCGATCCGACGGGCGCCGGCGACGCGTTCGCGGGAGGGTTCATGGCCCACTTGGCGCGGAGCGACGATCTCACGCCCGACAATCTGCGGCGTGCCATGGTGTACGGGTCCGCCATGGGTTCGTTCGCCGTCGAACGCTTCTCGATTCACCGGTTCGACGAAATCGGGCCGGCGGAAGTGACGGCGCGCGTGCGCTCGTTCGGTGACCTGGTACGGTGTGACATCGAGGCGACGGTCCACGTGCCGGAGTTGAGTGCATGAGCCAGGCCGAGCGGTATCGAGCCGCGGGCGTCGACCTGGAAGCGGCCGAGGCCGCCAAGTTGAAGATCGCGGAGTTGGTTGCGTCCACGCGTACGCCGTTTACCCGGGGAGCCATCGGGGCGTTCGGTGGAATGGTGCGTGTGCCGGAGGACCTCGAGAGCCCCGTGTTGGTGTGCAGCACTGATAGCGTCGGGACCAAGGTCCTGGTGTCCATCCGAGCGGACCGCCATGACACGGTCGGCGAGGATCTCGTGAACCACTCGGTTAACGACGTGCTGGTGCACGCGGCCCGGCCGCTAGCGTTCCTGGACTACGTCGCCGTCGCCGGCGTCACGACGGACGTGATCGCCGCGCTCGTTGAGGGGGTGGCCCGCGGGTGCCGGAGGCACACGATGGCGCTCATCGGTGGAGAGACGGCTCAGCTGCCCGAGTTGTACCAGCCCGGCCACTATGATCTCGCCGGGACGATCGTCGGCGTGGTCGACGAGCGTGCCGGCCTGCACGGCAGCGACGTCCGGCCCGGCGACGTGGTGATCGGGTGCGCATCATCGGGCTTGCACACCAACGGGTACACGCTCGCCCGGCGGATCGTCTTTCACGACCTCGGGCTCGACATCGACGATCACGTGCCGGACCTCGGGCGGACGGTGGGGGACGAACTGCTGGAGGTGCATCGGAGCTATTGGGAGGCGTTGGCACCGGTGTTGCGCGACGTGCATGCCCTGGCGCACGTGACCGGTGGCGGGATCGCCGGCAATCTGGTGCGCGTGCTGCCGGAGGGATGTGCCGCCCGCATCGAGCGCGCGCGGTGGGACGTACCTCCCATCTTTCGCTGGCTTCAGGCGAGCGGAGGCGTCACGACGGACGAGATGTACGACGTGTTCAACATGGGGATCGGGATGATCGCGGTCGTGCCACCGATCGGGGTCGACGCCTTGCGCGCCTCCTGCCGGGGTGTGGGCGTGGACACGTGGGTGATCGGCGAGATCGAGGTGGGGGCCGGAGTCCGGCTCGTGTGAGCGATGGACGAGCGTGGAGCGATGGCGCGGGCCCTGACCCTCGCGCTCCGGGGGTGGGGCCGGGTGCACCCGAACCCGCTGGTGGGCGCGGTGCTGCTGCGGGACGGCGAGATCGTCGGCGAGGGTGCCCATCTCGAGTTCGGCGGTCCGCACGCTGAAATCCACGCACTCCAGTCCGCCGGGGATGCACGCGATACGACGTGCGTCGTCACGCTCGAACCATGCGCCCACCACGGAAAGACACCGCCCTGTGCCGACGCGCTCGTTGCCGCAGGCGTGCGCCGAGTCGTGTACGCGACCGCGGATCCCACCCACGCCGGCGGCGGGGCGCACCGGCTGCGCCAGGCGGGGATCGTCGCCGAACGTGGGCCGCTCGGCCAAACGGCCGCGACCCTCAACGCGCCCTTCTTTTGGCACGTGCAGCCGCGTTCGCGGCCGTGGGTCGCGCTCAAGCTCGCCACGTCCCTGGACGGATTCGTGGCGGACACCGGCGGACGGTCGCGTTGGGTTTCCGGGTCGGTGGCGCGGGAGTATGTGCACTGGTTGCGCGCCGGCTTCGATGCGATCGGCGTCGGCCGTGGCACCGTGGATGCCGACGACCCGCAACTTACGGTGCGCGGCAGCGTGCAGCCGCGACGTCCCCCGCGGCGGGTGGTCTTCAGCCGGAGCGGTGCGTTGGGCGGCGACCGGACCGTGACGCGCACGGCCCGGGATGTTCCCACGACGCTGACCGTGCGGCCGGAGGCAGCCTCGGAGGTGGCCCGCCGCCTCCGAGGGTTCGGAATCGAGGTACTTCCTGCCGGCGATGCCGAGGCGGCGCTTGGCGCGCTCACGCGGACGGGTGTCCGAACATTGCTGGTCGAAGGAGGCGCAGGACTCGCGGGATCGCTGCTGGCCGCGGACCTCGTGGACCGGGTGTATTGGATTCAAGCGCCGCTCTGGCTGGGGGATGGACTCCCAGGATTCCGTGGCGTGCCGACGCCGCTGGAGTCTGCGCACCGCTGGACGGTGGTCGAGCGGAGGGCTCTGGGGGACGATACATTACTGGTGATCGATCGACGCGCATGTTCACCGGGATCGTAGTGGGCCGCGGCCGTGTGGCACGGGTGGATCGGAGCGCCGGGCACCTGGCGTTGACGATCGAGTCCGACATCGCCGGGATGGTGCCTGGCGAGAGCATCGCGGTCAATGGCGCGTGCCTCACGGTGGTGGAGGCTGGGGGCTCGTGGTTTCGGGTCGATGCGGTGGTGACGACGCGAGGGCGTACGACGCTGGGTGACCTGACCGAAGGGGCCGCGGTGAACCTCGAGCGATCGCTAGGGGCGGACGGGCGGTTTGGTGGTCACCTCGTGCAGGGCCATGTCGATGGGGTCGGAACCATCGTCGCCGTCGAGCGTCGCGATGATGCCGTGCTGGTGGACGTGCGAGTGCCGTCGGAGATCGTCGAGGTGACGGTGCTGCACGGATCGATCGCGCTCGACGGGGTGAGTCTCACGGTGAACGGGTTGCCGAGCGCCGGTGTGGTGCAGGTGTCGCTGATTCCGTACACGCTTGCCGAAACGACGCTGGGGGCATGGCGCGTCGGCGATCGGGTGAACGTGGAGGGAGATCTGATCGGCAAGTACGTTCGCAGGCTACTGCAGCCGTGGGAGCGCGGCAGCGTGGAGGTTTCGGAGTGAGTATCGAACAAGCAATCGCGGATGTTCGCGCTGGCAAGCTCGTGCTGGTGGCGGACGACGAGGATCGGGAGAGCGAGGGCGACCTGGTGGGGGCGGCGCAGCACGTGACCCCTGAGATGGTCAATTTCATGGCCAGGTATGGCCGCGGCCTCATCTGTCTGACGCTGCTGCCGGAACGCTGCCGCGCACTTGGCCTGCCGCAGATGGCCGAAGCCAATTCCGAGTCGTACGACACCGCATTTACCGTCAGCATCGACGCCGCCGCCAGATTCGGCGTCACCACGGGTATTTCGGCCGCCGACCGTGCGCGGACCATCAGTGTGGCCATCGACCCGTCAACCGATCCGTCGGACTTGCGACGTCCGGGGCACGTGTTTCCCCTCCGGGCGCGACCTGGGGGAGTACTGCAGCGGGTCGGGCACACGGAGGCGAGCGTTGATCTCGCTCGCCTGGCCGGCGTGTATCCGGCCGGCGTCATCTGCGAAGTGCTGGCGGACGACGGGACGATGATGCGGCGCCCGCAGCTGGTGGAGTTCGCGCGGCTGCACGGCTTGCAGTTTGTGACGGTCGCGCAGCTCGTTGCCTACCGCTTGCGGAACGAACGCCTGGTGCACCGCGTGGCCGAGGCGCGCCTGCCGACGCCTTTTGGCGAGTTCCGGGTGATCGGCTATCGGAACGACGTGGACGACGCCGAGCACCTCGCGCTGGTGTACGGCGACATCCAGGACCGTGGTGGAGTATTGGTCCGGATGCACTCCAAGTGCCTCACGGGTGACGTGTTCGATTCCGCTCGCTGCGATTGTGGATGGCAGCTCCGCAGCGCGATGCGTCAGATCGCGGACGACGGCGCCGGCGTCATCGTCTACTTGGATCAAGAGGGACGCGGCATCGGATTGCTCAACAAGCTCAAGGCGTACGAGCTTCAGGATGCGGGCCGCGACACGGTGGAGGCGAACGAAGCGCTGGGATTCGCGCCCGACCTCCGCAACTATGGTATTGGAGCGCAGATTCTCGTCGATCTCGGCCTGAGCGAGATCAAGGTAATGACCAACAACCCGCGGAAGATGGTGGGGTTGGAGGGTTACGGCTTGGAGATCGTCGAGCGCGTGCCCTTGCAGCGGGCGCCGACCGACGACAACCGGACCTATCTCGAGGTGAAGCGGGACAAGCTCGGTCACCTCTTGTCACACTGATCATGACCCTGCCGCCGTCGGCCGCGCGATCGCGTGCACTCGCGGTCGTGAGCCGTTTCAACGAAGGAGTCACGCGCAAGTTGCTGGCCGGTGCCCTGCAAGCGCTGGCCGCCGGCGGGTATCCGGCGAGCGACGTGGACGTCGTGTGGGTGCCGGGAGCCCTCGAGTTGCCCCTCGCGTTGAGGCGCGGTCTCGCGACCGGGCGCTACGGCGTGGCCGTGGCCCTTGGCGCAGTCATCCGGGGCGAGACGCCGCACTTCGATGTCGTCGTCGACAACGCGTCTCGCGGCATTGCGGAGGCCAGCCTCCAGGCCGACATCCCGGTGGGGTTCGGGCTTCTCACGTGTGACTCGCTGACGCAGGCGCTCGATCGCGCGGGTGGCGCGCGCGGCAACAAGGGTGAGGAGGCAGCCCAGGCGGCCCTCGACACCCGAGCGGCGCTCGAGGCGTTCGACGGCGGTGAGTAAGCGACCGCAGAAACGGCGCGCCCGCGCCCTCCAGGTGCTCTACGCGTGGGAGGCCCAGGGACGTCCCGCGCTGGACGACACGATCCGTCGACTGCTGCAGCAGTTGCCGCGTTGCCGGTCGGACATCGAGGCGGCGGAGGAACTCGCGCGGGGCGTCGTCGCGACGATCGAGGACCTCGATCGCACGCTGGCGCGGGCCGTGGAGCACTGGCGGTTCGAACGCCTGGGCATGGTGGAGCGCAACATCCTGCGGATGGCGTTGTTCGAGATGGAGCACGCCGTGGTGCCGCCGCGCGTGGTGATCAACGAAGCGGTGGAACTCGCGCACCGCTTTGCGGGTGGGACGGCTCCAGGATTCGTGAACGGCGTTCTCGATGCCGCGGCGCGCGCCGCCGGACGTCTATGAAGATCCTGGCCGTCAATTGGCAGGATCGGGACAATCCGCAGGCCGGTGGCGCCGAAGTGCACTTGTTCGAGCTGCTGCGCCGGCTCGTGGGGCGCGGGCATCAGATCACCCTGGTTGCCTCGGGATGGCCTGGTGCCGACTCGGAGGTGCAGCTCGACGGCATTAGGGTCCGCCGCGTCGGCGGGCGCCACTCGTTCGCCGTGCGAGGGCGCGCTGCCGTCCGCAAGGCACTGGCCGGCCAGGCCTATGACATCGTCGTCGAAGACATCAACAAGCTCCCGCTGTGCCTGCCGACCCTTACGCAGCTGCCCGTCTACGTGATTGTCCCCCACTTGTTCGGGGCCACGGCGTTTCGCGAGGCGGTGTTGCCGGTGGCCGGCATCGTATGGTTGGCGGAGCGGGTCATTCCGTTGGTGTACCGCCGATCGACGTTTCATGCCATCAGCGAAAGCACACGAGAAGACTTGATCGGGCGAGGGATCGCCGCGGAGGCGATTCGAGTGATCTATCCGGGGGTCGATGCCGTCGCGTTCACCCCCGGTGATCCGACCGACCGGCCCGGCGAGCCAACGTTCCTGTACGTTGGTAGATTGAAGCGTTATAAAGGGGTGGAGACCGCACTGCGGGCCGTCGCATTGGCGCGCGACCGCGGCGTGCTGTTGCGCCTGTTGGTAGCGGGGCAGGGGGGGGATCGCGCTCGGCTCGAGCGCCTGACCGCGCGCCTGGCGCTCGGAGACCGGGTGGAGTTCCTCGGGTTCGTGTCCGAGGACCGGAAGCGCGAGTTGCTGCGGACGTCGTGGGCCGTGCTGTTCCCGTCGCCCAAGGAAGGGTGGGGCATGAGCAACGTCGAGGCGGCGGCCTGTGGCACGCCGGCGATCGCGTCGGACGCGCCGGGATTGCGCGAGTCGGTGCGGCACGGCGAAACGGGGTTGCTCGTCCCCCACGGTGACCCGGCGGCCATGCTGGACGCCATGCTCAGGCTGGCGACGGATCGCCAGTTCGTCGAGATCCTGGGCCGAGGCGCGCGGCGGTTTGCGGAGACGTTCTCGTGGGATGCCGCGGCGCGGCGGACGGAGCGGCATCTCGAGGAAGCCCTCGAGGCGGGGGCGCCACGATAACCATAGGAGAGACGGCGGATGCGGATCACGGTGACGGCACGCCACAGCGACATTCCCGATGAACTCAGAGCGCGAGCGCACGACCAGATGGCACGAGTTGCCAAGCTGGCGCATCGCCCGCAGCATGCAGAGGTAGTCTTCGATCACGACCATGGGAAGAAGATCGTGGAAATCCAGCTCGCGATGCCCCGCGGTGTCGTGAAGATCGCGACGGCGGAGGCCGACGACTTTCGATCCGCCCTCGACCGGGCCGCGGACAAGCTGCGAAGCCAGTTGGACAAGCTCCCCGAACGGTCGCGGCGCCCGGTCGCATGAAGCCCAATACCCTCACCGTGCGCGACGTGCTCGCGCACAAAGGGGCGTCCCTGCAATTGGCGCTCGTCTCCGGGGCCGAGGGACTGGATCGGCCCATCACGGTGGCGGAAGTATCGAGCCCTGGACTCGTGCTGGCCGGGTTCACCGCTCGATTCAACAGCAAGCGCCTGCACGCGTTGGGGGAGACGGAGATCGCGTACCTGGAGTCCCTGGACGTCGACCGCCGGCGCGAGGCCCTGAGCGCCTTGATGAGCTACGACCTCCCGTGTGTGTTCGTCATGAAGGCCCAGCCGGTGCCCGAGGAGCTGGTCGCGCTGTCCGAGGAGCGCGCGATCCCGGTCCTGGTTTCGCAGTTGAAGACGGCGGAGTTCTACCGCCGAATCAACCCGTTCCTGGCGGAGACGTTCGCCCCCACGGACACGGTGCACGGATCGCTTGCCGACGTGTACGGTGTCGGGTTGCTGTTCGTGGGTCGCTCGGGGATCGGGAAGAGCGAATGCGTGCTGGATCTCGTCGAACGCGGTCATCGGCTCGTGGCGGACGACGTCGTACGGGTGTGGCGCCGCGGGGCCGATGTGCTGATCGGCCGCGCGCACGAATTCTCGCACAAGTACATGGAGATCCGCGGCGTGGGCCTCGTGGATGTCTCCGCGCTGTTTGGCGTGCGGGCCGTCCGGCAGCAGAAACGCATCGAGGTGGTGGTGAAGCTCACCGATTGGGAGGAGAGCCAGCAGGACGTCGATCGCACCGGGTTGGATCGCAAGTCGGAGACCTTCTTGGGCGTGGACGTACCCATGGTCGAGATCCCGCTGAATCCGGGAAAGAACCTCACGGTGATCTGTGAGGTCGTCGCCATGAATCACTTGTTACGGTATAGCGGAGTCGACAGCGCCAAGCAGTTCAACGATCGGTTGATCGAGCAGATGGCGGCGCAGGCGGAACTGCGGGAGTACCTCGCCGAAGACGATGAGTGATCGGCTGCAGGGCGTGATCGTCTCGCATGGCGGAGTCGCGGAAACGCTTGTGGAGGCGGTGGCGAGCATCACGGGCGAACGGGACGGGCTCCGGGCCGTGAGTAATGCCGGCTCGACGCGGGAAGAGCTGTGTCGCCGAGTGGATGAGGCTGTGGGGCGGGGCCCAGCGATCGTGTTCGTTGATATGCCGGCTGGGAGCTGCCTCCAGGCGGTCTTGATGGAGCTCCGCACACGGACCGATCTGGCGGTCGTGGCCGGCGTCAACCTGCCGATGCTGCTTGACTTCGTGTACCATCGCGACCTGAGTGCCGAGCGCGCCGCGAGTCGGTTGGTGGACAAGGGCAGAGACGCGATCCAGTCGTTTCGGCCGTGACGGTGGCTCTGGTGCGGCTCGACGACCGCCTGGTCCATGGGCAGGTCGTGATCGGGTGGGTGCAGCCGCTGGGAGTGAGCCGGATCGCGCTCGTGGACGATCGCTTGCGCGACGACACGTGGGAGCAAGACATCTGTCGGCTGGGCGTGCCGCCGGGCATCCGGGTCGAATTCGCTTCGGTGCACGAGGCGTGGGACCGGTATCAGGAATGGAGTGGCTCGAGCGAACAAGTGCTGGTCCTGGTCGGGGATGTCGATCACGCGGTGCGCCTGTGTGAAGGCGCCCCGGTGGGCCGGCTGAACCTGGGTGGTATCCACCACGCGCCCGGACGCACGGAGCGGCTCGCGTACATGTTTCTGTCGGACGAGGAAGCGCGGCAACTCCAAGCACTGGGGGACACGGGAGTCGAGATCTCCGCCCAGGCGGTGCCGTCATCGAAGGGCGTGTCACTTGGGGAGCTGCTTTAGTGTCTAATGCACTCGCGCTGCTGTTGTGGGGTCTCGTCGTCGGGCTGGACCTGGTCTCGATTGGACAGTTCATGATCGCGCGCCCACTCGTCGCGGGGACGGTGGCGGGCCTGCTGGTGGGAGACCCGGGTGCCGGTGTCGCGGTCGGCCTCGTACTCGAACTGTTCGCGCTCGACGTAATGCCCGTCGGAGCCGTGCGCTATCCGGATTACGGGCTGGGCGCCATTGCCGCCACTGCGGTGGCGGCCGGCGCCCCAGCCGAACTCGCGCTCGGGCTCGGTGTCGTGCTGGGACTGGTCGTGGCCATGGCCGGAGAGTTCGGCAGCCACCTGGTCCGCGAGGCCAACGCCGCGGCTACCATGACGCAGGAGCCGGCGCTCGCCGCCGGGGACGCGAGGACCGTGACTCGATTGCACGGCGGCGGCTTGCTGCGCGACGGTGCGCGCGCCCTCATCGTGTGCGGCCTCGGACTTGCGCTCGCGGCGGTCGTGCGCTCGACGGCCCTGATGGGCGCGCGGGCCGCCGTGCTCTTGGGCGCGGTCATGGTGGGATGCGCGATCGGGACCGCTGCGACCGGCGCCTTGCGTGTGACCGGGCGGCGGGAACACGTCGGATGGTTGGCGGCGGGCGTCGCGGCGGGCTTGCTCGTGGTGATGATCGCATGAGCGCCGGCCTGCGTGCCGCGTTCTGGCGCACCCTACTGATTCAGGCCTCATGGGGCTATGACCGGATGATCGGCATCGGAATGGCGTATGCCATGCGGCCGCTATTGCCCACGGATCCGTCCACGGGGGCGGCGTCGCCGGACGTCATAGCGCGATCGGCCGGGTTCTTCAATGCTCATCCGTATCTCGCGGGCGTGGCTGTCGGCGCGCTGAGCCGCGCGGAGGTTGACGGTGTTGGCAGCGAGCAGCTCGCGCGCTTGCGGGCGGCGCTGAGCGGTCCGCTCGGTTCGATCGGCGATCGGTTGTTCTGGGGCGGCCTCCTGCGTGCGGCATCGGGACTCGGTCTCATCGTCGCCGCGCTGGCCTCCGCGCCCTGGGCGGTGGCGGTGTTCCTGCTGAGCTACAACATCCCCCATCTGTTCGTTCGGCGCTGGGCGATTGCCGCCGGATGGCGGGAGGGGGCGTCGGTCAGCCGCGCGCTGAGTGGGTTCGTGCTGCGGGGGGCGGTCGTCTGGGCTCAGCGCTTGGCCGCCCTGACCGTGGGCATGGCGGTGCCGATCGTGGCGGCGACGCTCCTGCGGCCCTACACGGGTTCCTTGGTCGGCGGTGCGCTTGCCGTCGCGCTCGCCGTGACCGTTGCGGGCAGGTGGCTGGCGCCAACGCTCGGCGGCATGCGCCTGGCGTTGCTGGCGGGGGGCGCGGCGCTGCTCGGAGGGGCCCTGTGGCCGTAGCCGAGCGCACGGTCCGCGTGGAGAACCGGCTGGGCATTCACGCGCGTCCGGCTGCGGAGATCGTGAAGGTCGCGGCGCGATTCAGCTGTATGATTCAGCTGGCCAAAGACGCACAGTGGGTCAACGGGAAGAGCATCATGGGGGTGATGACGCTGGCGGCGGAACAGGGCAGCGAGCTGACGATTCGTGCCGAAGGGGATGACGCGCAGGCGGCCGTCGACGCGCTCGCCGAATGCGCGGGGAAGAAGTGGGAGGAATGGTGAAAGAACGGTTGCTGCGCGGCGTAGGCGTCTCGCCCGGGATCGCCATCGGTCCGGCGCGGTTCGTGCACTGGGAATTGCCGCGGGTGACGCGACGGCTGGT
Source organism: Gemmatimonadales bacterium (assembly GCA_036397755.1). GTDB lineage: Bacteria > Gemmatimonadota > Gemmatimonadetes > Gemmatimonadales > GWC2-71-9 > CAMYLY01. Next base: position 96,324 of record DASWII010000009.1, read on the forward strand.
AGCCAGCGACCGGGTCGACGCGGAGGTCGCGCGGCTTCACGAAGCCGTTGACGAAGTACGCTCGTTGCTGGATCAGCTGCGGGTGCACACGCAAGAGCGTGCGGGTGCCGAAGAGGCCAAGATCTTCGACGCACAGATCCTCATGCTGGAAGACCCCGAGTTCCTGCGTGAGGTCGAGGCGCTGATCCACGACAACCAGTTGAGCGCCGAGCGCGCTTTTGAGTTCAAGACGCTCGAGATGCGGGCGTTGTGGGCCCAGTCCTCCAGCCCTCGGCTCCGCCAGCGGGTCGCGGATCTCGCGGGCGTGCAACTGCGCGTCCTGAACCGCCTCCTGGGCAAGTCCTTCGAGCACGTGCTCCAGAGTGAAGGCGATCAGCCGGTGATCGTGTTCATGCGGGAGCTCACGCCTGGACTGATGATCCAATTCGAGCGTGATCGGGTAGCTGGGTTCGCAACCGAGCAGGGGACACGCACAGCGCACGCGGCCATTCTGGCACGCAGCCTCGGCATTCCGTGCGTCATGGGACTCGTGGGCGCGATGAACCGCATCGAGTCCGGTGTGCAAGTGGTGTTGGATGGGTCGCACGGCGCGGTACTCGTCGCGCCGACTCCGGCGGAACTCGACGCCGCCCGCGAGACCGAGCGCGTGCGTCTCGACATCGAGCAGCGATTGGAGGCCGATCGGGGGGCGCCGAACGTGACCCTCGACGGCGACGCCGTCGACATCCGAGCCACGGTGGATCTGCCGGACGACATCGACTTGGCGCTGCGCCACGGCGCAGCGGGAATCGGGCTCTTGCGCACCGAGTTCCTGCTGATGGGGCGGACGGGGATGCCCAGCGAAGAGGAACAGGTCGCGGTGTTCGAACGCGCGGCCCGCGCATTTGCCGACTTTCCCGTCGTCATTCGAAGTTACGATCTCGGCGGGGACAAGTACCCGGCCATGTTCAGCCCCGAGCCGGAGCCCAACCCGTTCCTGGGGTGGCGCGCCATCCGGGTGAGCCTCGACGAGCCCCAGTTCTTCCGCATCCAGTTGCGCGCGCTGCTGCGGGCGCGGCGCCATGGCGATATCCGCGTGATGCTCCCGCTGGTGACGGCCGTCGAGGAACTGGAGCGCGTCAAAGAGATCCTGGCCGAAGAGCGCGAGGCGTTGGCCGAAGCCGGTGTCGCGGCGGCGGAATCCATGCCGTTGGGGGTGATGATCGAGACCCCGGCGGCCGCGCTGCTCGTCGAGCAGATCAGCGCGCGCTGCGACTTTCTGAGCGTCGGCACGAGCGACCTCACGCAGTACACGTTGGCGGTCGATCGCGGGAATGCCAGAATGGCCGAGCGATTCGACCCGCTGCATCCGGCGGTGGTCCGGCTGCTCCACGAGATCGTGACGGCCGGCCAGCGGCACGGGATCGAGGCGAGCGTTTGTGGACTTATGGCCTCGGATCCTGTGAGCGTCTTCCTGTTGATTGGACTCGGCTACCGCGTCTTCAGTGTGGCCACCGCCGCGTTGCCGGTGGTCGGTTGGGTCGTGCGGCAGTTGCACGGCACCGAGTGCGCGGAATGCGCCACCCAGGTGTTGACCGCCTCGACGGGTCGTGAAGTGCGCGAACACTTGTTGAAGGCGCTGGCGAGTCGCGTAGACCTGAAGATGCTCGACGGAGGCGAGTTGCCGGGGCTTTCGCTCTCCGCTAGTTTGTAAGCTCCGATTCCTCGTCCACGCGGCGTCACCTTCTCATGAACGATCACACTTACATCTTCTCCTCCGAGTCGGTAACGGAGGGGCACCCCGACAAGATCGCGGATCAGATTTCCGACGCGGTGCTCGACGCGATGCTCGCGGGCGATCCCGCGTCGCGGGTGGCGTGCGAGACGCTTGTCACCACCGGGATGGTGATGCTGGCCGGCGAGATCACGTCCCGCGCGCGCGTGCATCTCGTCGACGTGGTGCGTGAAACGGTCCGCGGCATCGGGTACACCAAGAGTGCCTTTGGACTCGATGCCGATACCTGCGCGGTCCTGACGTCCATCGATCCGCAGTCCGGAGACATCGCGCTGGGAGTCGACACAGGGGGGGCGGGGGATCAGGGCATGATGTTCGGGTACGCGTGCAACGAAACGCCGCAGCTCATGCCGCTACCCATCACGCTCGCTCACGGCCTGACCCGGCGACTCGCGACGACGCGGCGCGACGGTACGCTGCCGTGGCTTCGCCCCGACGGGAAAGCTCAGGTGACGACCCGCTATGAGGAGGGACAGCCAGTCGGCATCGAGACGGTCGTGGTCTCCACCCAGCACGATCCCGCCGTGCGCCAGGATGAGCTCCGGGACGCCGTGACAACGCACGTGATCGCGCCGGTGATGAGCGAGTACGGATTCGGCCTGGATGGGGTCACGTTGTGGATTAACCCGACTGGACGCTTCGTGACCGGTGGTCCCCAAGGGGACGCGGGCCTCACGGGTCGGAAGATCATCGTGGACACGTACGGAGGCTCGGCCCGCCATGGTGGTGGGGCGTTCAGCGGCAAAGACCCCTCGAAAGTCGACCGCTCGGCGACGTATGCCGCGCGGTGGGTGGCCAAGAACGTCGTAGCCGCGAAGCTCGCTCAGCGCTGCGAGGTGCAGCTTGCCTATGCCATCGGCGTCCCGGATCCCGTGTCAGTGATGGTCGACACGTTCGGGACGGGCGTTGTGAGCGAGGCGATCCTCCAGGACGCTGTGCGGTCGGTGTTCGATCTGACCCCACGTGGCATCATCGCGGCGCTCGACCTGCGCAAGCCGATTTACCAAGCCACGGCCGCGTACGGTCATTTTGGCCGCGAGCCCGAGGTGGTCGACATGGACTCGGGGTCGGCTACGTTATTCTCCTGGGAGGCGGTCGCGCGCGTCGCGGCATTGGAGGCGGCGGTCAAGCAGATCGCTTGAGCCGCGACCGTGCGGCGAGTTCGAGGAACCGCCGCCGCAAGGCGCGTGAGATTGCCGGACCAACGCGTAGGACGGGGGAACGAGTGATCGAACTGCAGGTGGCGCACTTGGGGCTGGATCGCGCGACGAACACGCCGGTGGTGGTGTTGCAGGAGAAGGGCGGCGATCGGGTGTTACCGATATGGATCGGACCCGCCGAGGCCAGTGCGATCGCCATGGAACTCGCCGGCGTTAAGTTCGCCCGCCCCCTGACGCACGATCTCGTCAAACAGGTGATCCTCGGGCTCAATGCCACACTCCAGCGTGTGGTGATCACGCAGGTCAAAGACAACACGTATTTCGCGGAGCTGCACTTGCTCCGCGACAGCCAGGTGATTCAGATCGATGCCCGCCCGTCGGACAGCATCGCGGTCGCGCTCCGCCTGAGCGCGCCCATCTTCACCGACGAGGCGCTGCTGGAGTTGACGACCGTCGACACGATTGAGCCCGTCCGCCCCGGCGAGGGTGGGCCGGTCGATGCCGAGTCGCTCCGGAAGTACCTGGAAGGTCTCGATCCCGAAGACTTCGGCAAGTTTGTTCCCTAGGCCGTGGCTGGTCTGCGGCGCGCTCATGGTGCTGAGCGCCCCCGCGCACGCGCCACAATCCCGAATTCAGGGCCGCATCCTGCGGATGGTGGATGCGGACTCGGTGCCCGCGGCGGGACAGTGGGCCGTGCTCCATCGTGTCACCATGGCCGGCGGCGGGCCCGTCGATTCCATCACCACTGACCCCCGCGGGCGCTACGCGATGGCGGTCGCCAGACCGGACACGGCGGCGACCTACCTCGTGAGCACCCGCTACCACGGGATCGCGTACTTCTCCGAACCGTTCACGTTGCGTGAGGGGTCCGACACGGTGGCGACACTGTTCGTGTTCGACACGTCATCAGTCGCGCCGGCGATTGCCGCGACCGAGCGACATGTCGTGATCCGGCCGCCGGAGGCGAACGGTGCCCATCGTGTGATCGAACTGCTCGTGCTGGTGAATGGTGGCACCAAGACGCGCGTGGCGCCGGATACGGCCCATCCGATATGGGAGGGTCCGTTGGCGGAAGGCATCGTCGACTTCGAGGTGGGTGCGGCGGACATGAGCGCCGAGGCCGTGTATCGCCGGGGCAATCGCGTGGCGGTGGCGGCCCCGATACCGCCCGGGGAGCGGCAAGTGGTGATCGGTTACGTCATTCCGCCGGGAAGTCGCACGGTGGTGCTGCCGGTTGGTCGGGATGTCTCCGTGCTCAATCTGCTGGTGGGCGATTCGGCGGCGGTCGTGCCCCCGACGGGTCTTGCGCTGACCGGTCAGGAAATGCTCGAAGGGGTCGCGTATCGACGGTACACGGCGGCCCTCGTTGGCTCAGGGGTGTCGATTGCGGTCGAGTTTCCCGTGCCGTCGAGATTCGTGGGTCTGGGGCTCGCGGTGCTCGTGTCGGTGGTGGCGGCGGCGCTCGTGCTCGGGCTCGGCATCTACGTCGTGCGGGGTCGTAGGGCACCGGTGACGCCTGAGGGTCCGCACGCGCTCGCCGCCGAGATTGCGGCGCTCGATCGCGCGTTTGCCGGGAAGGAGACCGACGCCTATCGCCAGCTGCGCGCCGAGCTCAAGGCGCGGCTGACGGACGCCCTGGCGCCACCGGATGGCGATCGCTAAGTTCCCCCACGACAACCGAAGCATCACACGCAGGCGGTGAACGGAAGCCGGTGAGAATCCGGCACGGCCCCGCCACTGTAACGGGCGCTGCACGCTCGACGCCACGCCACTGGACACGGTCTGGGAAGGCACGTCGAGGCCCGAAGTCAGGAGACGCACCCGCCTGCGCCACCAACACCCCTCGCGGGAGGGAGGTGGAGTGTCGCAGAGACTCCACGTCACACATCGCGCCCGGCTCCTCGAGCGGTGCGCTCTGGTCAAGTCGTCATGATCAGATGGCTCGCCGTCAGCGCCATCCTCATGACGAGCGCGTGCGCGGGAGGCGAACGGGCGGCGCCGCTCCAGGATGATGGCGGCCGGCCAATCGTGGTCGCCCGCCCCCCGGAACGCATTGTCTCATTGTCGCCGGCGACGACCGAACTGCTCTTCGCGCTGGGGGCCGGCGACCGCCTGGTCGGACGAACGCGTTTCGACGAGGACCCCGCGGCCGCGCTGGCGATTCCCAGCGTGGGCGATGGGCTGCAACCGAACGTCGAGGTGGTGCTGGCGACGAGGCCGGACCTCGTGGTCTTCTACGAGGCGGTGGCCAATACGCCAGCGATCGAACGGATCGAGCAAACGGGTACGCGCGTGGTCGGGTTGCGGCTCGACGGGCTCGACGACCTCGTCCGCGCGACCCGGCTGCTGGGAAGTATCCTGGGGGCCCGCGACCGGTCCGATTCGCTGATCGACGATCTGCGCGTTGGTCTTGACGCCGCGTCGCAAGCGAATCGCGCCGTGGACTCGGCCGCACTCCTCGCGTGGACGGAACCGCCGATCGTGATTGGCCGCGCGAGCTTCCTCAGCGAGATCGCGGGGTACGCCGGGCTGGACAACGTCTTCGACGACGTCGCGCGGGCCTCGGCGACGGTCAGCATCGAGACGCTCGCCGCGCGGAGACCGGGCTTCCTGATTCTCGGGCGGGGATCGGCGGAGTCGGTGCGCCAACGGCCCCAGTGGCACGCGATCGATGCCGTGCGCGAGGGCCGGATCGTGGTGGTGCACGGCACCCACTTCAGTCACCCATCGTTCCGCGCGCCGGCGGCGATTCGTGAACTCCGCGCGCTGGTCGAACAGGTGGCACGCTGATGCGCTGGTGGGTGCTCGGCGTCGTCTGCCTCCTGGTGCTTGTGGGGGGCGTGCTCATCGGCCCGACGGCGATCTCGGTGGGTGAGGTGTGGCAGGCGATCGCCGGCCGGGGCGATCACGCCACGGTGGGCATCGTGCGGGATCTGCGGCTGACCCGGGCGCTCCTCGCCTTTGCGGTCGGCGGTAGCCTCGCGGTGACCGGCGCCGCGCTCCAGGCGCTCGTGCGCAATCCGCTGGCCGATCCGTACCTCCTCGGGTTGTCCGGCGGCGCGGGCCTGGGAGCCGTGGTTGCCGTGTCGCTGGGACTCACCGGGGCATGGGCGCTCCCGATGACCGCGTTCGTCGGATCGTTGCTCGCGATCGTCGTCGTGTATCGACTCGCGATCGTCGCCGGCCAGGCGATAGACCCCCGCGTTTTGTTGCTGGGCGGCGTTGTGGTGGGCGCGTTTGCGGCGTCGCTGATGGGCGCGTTCATCGCGCTGTCTCCCGCGGCGGAAGTGCGCGGTGCCATGCTCTGGCTGCTTGGCGGGTTCTCCGGTGCGTCGTGGACGACGTTGGCCGTGTTCGCCCTGTACGCCGTCACCCCCCTTGCGTTGCTGTTTGCCGTTGGTCGCTCGCTCGACTTGCTCGCGTTGGGCGAAGAACCGGCACGCCTCCTCGGGGCCGACGTGGAGCGGGTCAAGCGCACCCTGTACGTGGCAGCCTCGCTGCTCACCGCCGCCGCCGTTGCGGTGGCCGGGATCATTGGATTCGTGGGCCTCGTAGTGCCGCACGCGATCCGCCTCACGTGGGGCCACACCCATAGACGGTTGTTGCCTGCCGCGTTCCTCGTCGGCGGTTGCCTGCTGGTCGTCGCCGATGCGTTGGCGCGAACGGCGTTCGCGCCGTTGGAGCTGCCCGTCGGCGTCGTGACCGCCGTGATCGGCGTTCCGGTGTTCGTCACCCTGCTCCGGGGGTGGCAGGAGTGATCTTCTCGGCGGACGGACTTGGCTATGCCTACCCGAGGGCGGCGGAGGAGGTGGTGCGCGATGTCTCACTGAACGTCGGCGCGGGCCAGGTCGTGGTGGTGGTTGGGCCGAACGGGAGCGGGAAAACCACGCTGCTGCGGCTGCTGCTGGGCTTGGTCCGCCCGGATCGTGGCGTTGCGTTGCTTCAGGGTCGGCCGGCGCACACGTGGCGCCGCAAAGACTTCGCCCGCACGGTGGGGGTGGTGGCGCAGCGCGAGGAGCCGGTCTTCCCGTTGCGGGTGCACGAGGCCGTCATGCACGGGCGCTACGCACGGCTGGGTGCCTTACGAGGGCCGGGGTCTGCCGATCACGCTGCCGTGCACGGGGCGCTGGCGCGCTGCGATGTCACGCACCTGGCGACCAGATGGATGAGCACCCTGTCGGGCGGCGAGTGGCAGCGCGTCCGCGTGGCGCGAGCGCTCGCCCAAGCCCCCGCGGCCCTCGTGCTGGACGAGCCCACCGCCAACCTCGACGTGCGGCATGAGATGGATGTGTTCGAGTTGATCGTGTCGCTCGTGCGAGAGCAGGGCTTGGGCGCCCTCGTGGTGACGCACCACGTGAACCTCGCCGCGCGGTTTGCCGACGTTCTGGTGGTGATGCATCGCGGGCGGGCGCGCGCCATCGGCGCGCCCGGCGACGTGCTCACGCGGGAGGTCGTGGAGGAGGTGTTCGAATGGCCCATGGAGGTGCACGCGTGGCGGGGGATTCCCCAGCTCACGCCCCTCAGAATCGGAGAGGAGCGAACATGATTGCAGCCCGGTGGCTCGTGGTCTGCGCGATCGTCGGTTCAGGACCCGTCGCGGCCCAGGAGCGGGACACCGTCCTGTTGGAGGAGATCGTCGTCAGCGGAACCCGTTTTCCCGTCGAACGCCGGTCCGTCCCCGCCCGCGTGCAGGTAATCCGCGGGGAGGAGCTGCAACGCGACGGTGTGACCTTTGTGGCCGACGCGCTGCGCCAGGTTGCTGGTGTGCACGTTGTGCAGAGTGGGTCGTTCGGCGCCGTGGCCTCCATGTTCCTGCGGGGTGGGGAAAGCGATTACGTGCAAGTCCTGATCGACGGCATACCTGCGAACGATCCCGGCGGCAGGATCGACCTGGCCGACCTCACCGTGGACAATGTCGAGCGCATCGAGATCGTCCGCGGGCCCGCGAGCGTGCTGTACGGCTCGGATGCCGTGACCGGCGTCGTGCAGATCTTCACGCGGCGCGGCGCCGGCCCCGAGCGCGTATCCGGACAGGTGCGGGCAGGCTCGTTCGGGACCAGAGACGCGTCAATGACCGCGCAGGGCGGGCACGGGCAGGCGGCCCTGGCGGTGTCACTGCGTCACGTGGCCAGCGACGGCACGCTCCCCTTCAACAACGAGTATCGCAACACTACGGCGAGCGGCCGGCTCGCCGTACAACTCGACGAAACCAGCGTCGCGTTCGCGCTGCGGCACACGGATGCGGTGTTTCATTTCCCCACCGACGGTGCAGGCAGTTTGGTGGACAGCAATCAGTTCCTCGCCAATCGGATGACCTCATTGTCGCTGGACCTGGAGCGTCGGATCGGTCCCGACACGGATGTGCAGATCACGCTGGGCCTGAACCGAACCGCAGGCGCGGGCGCGGATGACCCCGACCACCCTGGTGACTCCCTTGGGGTCTTCGCGTCCCGCTCGCAATCGGAACGCCAGCGTCGCTCCGTTGACGCGCGCGTGAACGCCCGCCCCTCCGGTGCCTCGATCCTGACCCTCGGAGCCGTGGTGGAGGACGAGCGTGAGAGCAGCCTCTCACAGTTTCAGAGTTCGTTCGGCCCCTTCGGAGGGGCCGTCGAGGCGAGCCGCTGGAACGCCGGCCTCTATGGGCAGGGGATCATTGGGTGGGACAAGGCGCACCTCCAGGTCGGAGCCCGCTATGATCGCAACGAGCGCTTCGGATCGTTCCTCACGGCCCGCGCGGGCGTCGTCGTTCGACCGGCGCTCGCGACCAGGATCTACGCGGCTGTCGGCAATTCCTTCAAGGAGCCGACGTTCATCGAGACGTTCGGAGGCGGTTTCGTCGTCGGCAACGCGGCCCTGAATCCCGAGAGGTCTTTGAGCTGGGAGGTGGGGGTCGAACAATGGGTGACCCGGAACGGGATGGCGCTGGCGGTAACGTACTTCGACCAGCGGTTCCGCGATATCGTGCAGTACAACGCCGCCCCAGCCCAGGCGGGCGATCCTAACTACTTCAACGTCGCCGCCGCGACCGTGAGAGGAGTGGAGTTGGAGGCGACGTGGCTGGTACGGCCTTGGGCGCGATTGCAGGCCCATTACGCGTACCTCGCGAGTGAGGTCACGAACGCCGGGTTTGCCGATGGACCGAACGCGGAGTTCGTGGATGGTCGTCGTCTGCTGCGACGGCCGACGTACACGATGGGAATGATGGTGCATGCCCACGCGGGCAACGTCGTGTCCGGGGTCGTGTCCGCTCGATACGCAGGGAGCCGTGACGATCTCGACTTCTCGTCATTCCCGTTTCGCAGGGTGACGCTGCCTGGACGTACGCTCGTTGACCTGGGTGCGGAGGTGAGGCCCACTCCTTGGGCCGACATCGCCCTGACCGTTCGTGGCGAGAACGTGTTCGGGGTGCGTTACGAAGAGGTGCGCGGGTTTCCGGCGCGGGGACGCACGGTGCTGATTGGGGTGCGCATCGGGAACTGAATGCTCCGATGTCCGCAAACCGGTTGCTATCTTGCACCCATGGCGCCGATCACGACCGACGCAGTGGTCCTCCACACGTTTCCCTACGGGGAAACGTCACGCATTGCCCGCCTCCTGACGCTCGAGCACGGGGTCCAGAGCGTGGTGGCCAAGGGTGCCATGCGGCCAAAGAGCCGCATGGGATCCGTGCTCCAAGTGTTCAATGAAGGTGCCCTGAGGTTCTACTTCAAGCGTCAGCGTGACCTGCACACATTGGCCGGCTTCGACGTGTATCGGCAGCGCTCGGAACTTGCCAGCCACATGCGTCGCTTCACCGCCGCTTCCGCACTGGCGGAACTGGTGATCCGGTTCGCCCCGACCGAGCCCCATCCCGAGATCTACGCCGCGGTGACGGCGTCGCTCGATTCGCTCGGCGCGTGCCGCGAACCTGACGTGGAATGGCACGCCCTCGCCGCGCTCTGGGGTGTCGTGGCCGCACTCGGGTTCGCGCCGAGTCTGGACGTGTGTGCGCGGGACGGTGCGGTGCTTCCGCCGGACGGCGCCGTGTTTTCCGTGAGCGATGGTGGTCTGTTGTGCTCGTCCTGCGCCCGAGGTGCGCATCGCCGTGCCATGCCGCGTCAAGATCGGCTCACGCTGGCCGGGTTCGTGAACGGTAGTCCCAGCGAAGCCGCTATCGGTGGCAAGCGGCTGGCGGCACACCGGCGTCTACTCGAGCAATTCGTTGAGCGGCACGTGGCCGAGGGACGCGATCTCCAGGCCCTCAGATTGTGGAGTGCCAGCGCGTGACACGACACGTCACCATCGGGACCGCCGGGCACGTCGATCACGGCAAGACGGCGTTGGTGAAAGCGCTCACCGGGGTGGACACCGACCGCTGGGAGGAAGAGAAGCGTCGGGGGATCACCATCGATCTTGGATTCGCGTCGTTCGGACTCGGCGATGGATGGTCGGCCAGCGTCGTCGACGTACCAGGGCACGAGGATTTCGTCCGCAACATGGTCGCGGGCGCCACCGGCATCGACGTCGCACTGCTCGTGGTCGCCGCTGACGAGGGGATCATGCCTCAGACCAGGGAGCACCTGGCGATTCTCGAATTCCTGGGGGTGCATGCGGGCGCCGTGGCCATTACGAAGACCGACCTCGTGGACTCCGAATGGATCGATCTGGTGGAAGAAGAGCTGCAACAGCGGCTTGCCACGTCGCCCGTGCATTGGCACACCCCGGTTCGAGTCTCCGTGGTGAACGGCACCGGGGTCGAAGACGTCACCGCCTCGCTTCTGGAGGTGGCGCGGCAGGCGGGGGAGCGGAGCGAGCGCGACCTGTTTCGCCTCCCGGTGGATCGAAGTTTCAGTATGCCCGGTGCCGGCACGGTGGTGACGGGTACGGCATGGTCGGGCGCCGTCGCCGTCGGTGAGGAGGTGCGGGTGCTGCCCGGCAACGCGCGCGCGCGGGTGCGGGGCATACAAGTGCATGGGGAACCCCGCGACCGCGCCGAGCCGGGCCGCCGCACGGCGCTTGCCCTGGCAGGTCTCTCGAAGGACGACGCGCCGCGAGGATCGGTCGCCGTGACGTCACCACATTGGGAGCCCACGCGAGCGATGGACGTTCTGCTCACGCTGCTGCCCGGGTCGCGGTCCGTAACGCAGCGCTCCCGCATTCGCGTGCACATCGGCACGGCTGAGGTCTTTGCCAGGGTGACGCCGACGGCGGCGGAGATTCCGCCAGGCGGAACGGGCGCAGCGAGACTCCGCCTGGAGCAGCCGCTCGTGGCACGGTGTGGGGACCGCGGGATCGTCCGCTCCTACTCGCCGGTGACGACCGTCGGGGGGTGTGTGGTGGTCGATCCCCACCCGCTGCCTCGACCTCGACGGCCGGTGCGGCTGGAAGATCGAGCGGTGGCGGATCCGCGCGCCCGTTTGGCTGCGGCGGTGGAAGTGGCCGGCCGCGGTGGAATCGGCGTTCGGGAACTTCCAGTGCGGTTGGGAATCCCACCGGATGACGTCGGTCCGCTTGTGGAGGACATGATCGCTGGCGGAGCGCACGAGGTGAGCGGCCGGTTGTACGCGGGGAAGGTGATCGACGACGCCCGGCGTACTATGATCGCCACGCTGGAGGGATATCACAAACAGCACCCGCTGGAGCCCGGCATGCCACGGGAGCTGTTGCGCGCCAGCCTGGACGACCTCCAGCTCGGCGCCGCCGTGCCGGACATGCTGGTGGCTGCGGGCGAACTCGCGTACGACGGGGGGACGGTCCGGTCGGCGGCGTTCCGGGTCCAGCTGGATGCCGGTCAGGCGGCGGCCGTTGCCCGGATCGAAGGCATCGTGGGGAAGCAGGGTGGGCAGGGCTCAACCGTGGGCGAGCTGGAGGCCGAAGTCACAGGAGCGCAGCGCGTGGCGGAGTTCCTCGTGCGGGACGGGAAGCTCGTTCGGATCGGTGGAGACCGGTATTACGCCACTGACTCCCTCGCTCACGTTCGCGATCAGATCCTCCACCACATCCGAGAGTCTGGTCGAGGTGCGCCTTCGGAACTCCGTGTGGTTACCGGACTTACAAGAAAGTACCTCATTCCGATTCTCGAGTGGATGGACGCTCGAGGGTACACGAGGCGGGAGGGTGACGAGCGAAAGCTCGGCCCCAAGGCCGACCGGCCGGACGATTGACGTTTTTTCGAGTCAGGCCTAACTTGCAGTTGGGAATTTAGGCGGCACCTCAACGAGAGGGTATCAGTCCGAACCTTTTTGTCAGACGGGAGCAAGTCATGAAGTACGTTGCCTGGGCGGCAGTTGCGCTTGGGCTCCTGGTGGTTGTGCCAAGTTCCGGACGCGCCCAGGAGGGTTCTCGTATTCCGGGGGTGCAGCTACACAGGAACTACCCGAACCCGTTCAATCCGGAGACGACGATCCCGTTTTCTCTGCCGCAGTCGCTATGGAGCGATGCGGGGGGGCAGCCGGTCGTTAGCCTTCGGATCTACAACATTCTTGCGCAGTTGGTCGCGATCCCGATCCTCCAGGGATCCGGTGAGCGTCTCGAGAATGTGTCTCTCCAGTGGAATGGCACGGGGCAGTACTCCGCCTATTGGGATGGGAAGATCCTCAACACGGATCGGGAAGCGGCATCGGGCGTCTACATCTATCAACTGATCGTGAACGGGCAGGCGATCTCCAGGAAGATGGCGATCGTGAAGTAGCCCATGTTGCGCTGGTCGTCCCCCTCAGCGCAGGAAGCGCAGGCGCGTCGGCATCCGAGCCGGCGCGTCTGTCTTTTTGGCACGTTTTTGCGGTATGGAGATTGACTCGGTGAATGGGGGAGTATCGGGATCGGCCGTGATCCGTGATCCGTGATCCGTGATCCGTAGCGTGTAATCGAGCTTTCGAGGAAGACCATGATTCGTCCCGAACGTCTGACAGTCAAAGCCGGTGAGGCGCTGCAAACGGCGATGGCCACGGCCGGTACCCGTGGCAATCCCGTGCTGAACGATGCGCACCTCTTTCTCGCCCTCCTCGACCAGGAGGAGGGGATCGTCGTACCCGTGTTGCAGAAGTCCGGGCTCAGCGTGACGCAATTGAGGGCGGAGACGGAGCGAGAACTCGAGAGGCTGCCGACGCAAACCGGCGGGAACGCTCCAACCCCGGCGCGCGAGTTGAGCGGGGCGCTCGATCGCGCGGACGCCATTGCCAAGGAGCTGGGCGACGCCTACGTGTCGACCGAGCATATCCTGCTGGGGTTGATCGACACGAAAGGCACGACGGCCCGCGAGATGTTGTTGGCGCAGGGGGTCACCAAGGACACGCTGCTGGAGGCGCTCGCGGCCGTCCGCGGAAGCCATCGGGTAACCGATGTCGATCCCGAGGGGAAATACCGTGCGCTCGAGCGCTTCACTCGGGACCTCACGGAGTTGGCCCGCCAAGGCAAGCTCGATCCCGTCATTGGCCGCGACGAGGAGATCCGGCGGGTGATCCAGGTACTGTCTCGGCGGACGAAGAACAATCCAGTTCTCATCGGTGAGCCGGGTGTGGGGAAAACCGCCATTGCCGAGGGGCTGGCCCAACGGATCATCGATGGCGACGTGCCCGAGTCGCTGCGCGGCAAGCGTATCCTCGTGCTCGACATCGCGCAGATGGTGGCGGGTGCCAAGTACCGCGGGGAGTTCGAAGAGCGACTGAAGGCTGTGCTCAAGGAGATAACGCAGGAGGAAGGGCGGTTCGTGGTGTTTATCGACGAACTCCACACCATCGTCGGCGCGGGTGCCGCGGAGGGAGCGGTGGACGCGGCGAACATGCTCAAACCGCCGTTGTCGCGCGGGGAGCTGCATGTTGTGGGCGCCACCACGCTGGACGAGTACCGCAAGCACATCGAGAAGGACAAGGCGCTGGAACGCCGATTCCAGCCCGTGTTCGTCGGCGAGCCGACGGTGGAGGATACGATTGCCATCCTCCGCGGTCTGAAAGAGCGGTATGAGGTGCATCACGGAGTTCGGATCACCGACAACGCACTGGTGGCGGCGGCGACCTTGTCCGATCGCTACGTCGGCGACCGCCACCTGCCGGACAAGGCCATCGACCTGATCGACGAGGCCGCGAGCCGCCTGCGGATCGAGATCGATAGTCTGCCGCAGGAGATCGACGAGGTAGAGCGGCGGAAGATCCAGCTGCAGATCGAGGAGCAGGCGCTGGACCGAGAACGCGACAAGGCCAGTCGCGAGCGACTCGCCGCCCTGCGCAAGGACTTGGCGGAGCTGGACGAGCGCGCTCAGGCGATGAAGGCGCAGTGGCAGGCGGAGAAGGACGCTATCGCCGCGCTGCGGGACAGCAAGGCGCAGTTGGAGGAGGTCCGGGTGCGGGCGGAAAAGGCGACTCGCGACGGCGACCTGCAGCGCGCGGCGGAGATGCGTTACGGCACGATTCCCGAACTCGAGCGACGGATCGAAGATCAGCAGGCGCGCCTGGGCGAGATTCAGGCTGCCGCGAAGTACCTCAAGGAAGAGGTCGATGCCGAGGACGTGGCTGGGATTGTCGCGCGATGGACCGGGATTCCGGTCAGCCGAATGCTCGAATCGGAGCGGGAGCGGCTGACGCGGCTGGAGGACGAGTTGCACCGGCGCATCATCGGGCAGCACGAGGCCGTGTCCGCGGTCGCCAACGCCGTGCGTCGTTCGCGTGCCGGTCTACAGGACCCGAACCGTCCCATCGGGAGCTTCATCTTCCTTGGTCCTACAGGCGTCGGCAAGACCGAAACGGCCCGGGCGCTCGCCGAGTTCCTGTTCGACGACGAGCGGGCCATGGTGCGGCTCGACATGTCGGAGTACATGGACAAGCACACGGTTGCTCGGATGATCGGTGCGCCGCCTGGATACGTCGGGTATGAAGAGGGCGGGCAGCTGACCGAAGCCGTGCGGCGGCGTCCGTACTCGGTGGTCTTGTTCGACGAGATCGAGAAGGCGCACCCCGACGTGTTCAACGTCCTGCTACAGATGATGGACGACGGGCGGCTGACCGACGGCCAGGGCCGCACGGTGGATTTCCGCAACGTGGTCGTCATCATGACGTCCAATCTCGGGAGCCAGTGGATCCTGGAGCTTGGCGCGACCGCGTGGGCCGAAGCCGAACGGCGTGTCCTCGAGGCCTTGCGCGAGGCGTTCAAGCCGGAGTTCCTCAATCGTGTCGATGACGTGGTGGTGTTCCGGCCGCTCTCGCGTGAGGATCTGCTGTCGATCGTCGATCTCCAGCTCGCCAGGGTCGGCGATCTGCTCGAGGATCGGGGTCTCCATCTCCAGGTGGAGCCCGATGCCAAGAAGTTGCTGTTGGACGAAGGGTACGACCCGGGTTTCGGCGCGCGGCCGCTCAAGCGGGTCATCCAACGCCGCATCCAGAATCACATCGCGCTGGCGCTGTTGGAAGGGGAGTATGGCGAAGGCGACACGGTGCGGGTGTACAGAACGACCGACGGCAAAGACCTCGAGTTCGTGAGGGTGGAAGCTGGCGGGCGGAAGGGTGCGGCGCGTCCCGAGCAACAGTAGTCGCAAGTCCGCGGAGTATGGAGACGCGCCGCCGAAATTCCCGCCCGCCTGCCAGCTCGCTCGCCTGCCCGCTAGTTTGCGGCATGCCGGCGCGCGTGGTCGCACTCACCGATTCCGATCGCCTGGGGATGACTTGGGCCCTGGCCGAGGCTCGCTTGGCGCAGACGCTGGGCGAAGTTCCCGTGGGAGCCGCGGTAGTTGCGGGCGGGCGGGTGATGGCCCAGACCCACAACGAGACCGTCACCAGACGCGACCTGACCCAACACGCGGAGCTGATCGCGATCCAGCGAGCGCTGTCCGTCCTGGAGACGGATCGCCTCGACGGGGCGACGCTCTGCGTGACGCTCGAGCCCTGCGCGCAGTGCGCCGGAGCCATCGTTCTTTCGCGCGTCGCGCGGGTGGTGTTTGGGGCGTACGACCTCAAGGCCGGCATGGCGGGCAGCGTGGAGGATCTGCTCAGGCATCCCAAGCTGAACCACCGCCCCGAGGTCATCGGCGGCGCCATGGAGGAGGAATGCGCCGAGTTGCTGGCGGCGTTCTTTCGCGAGAAGCGCTAGTCGCGAGACGTGCGGCGTGCGGCTTGCGGCGTGCACCGTGCAGCGTGCAACGTGCAACGTGCAGCGTGCAACGTGCAGCGTGCAGCGTGAGACGGACGGTGTGAGGCGAGATGAGTGAGCGGGGTTCGCGGGCGTCGTTGTCGGATCTCGTGGCGCTCACGCGCGCGGTGAGTCCCCACTTGGACCGTTGTCTGGTCACGCACGTGGCGCGCGAACCGATCGACGTGGACCGCGCGCGCCGGCAGCACGAGGCGTACGAGCGGCTCCTCGAGGACCTCGGGGCCGAGGTCGTGCGCGTTCCGGCCGCACCCGATCTTCCGGACTCGGTCTTCGTCGAGGACTGCGCCGTCGTCGTCGACGAAGTGGCCGTCATCGCTCGGCCGGGCGCGCGTTCCCGGGTGGCGGAGATCGATGGGGTCGCCGAGTGTCTGATGCGGTACCGCCAGTGCGTGTGGATCGAGGAGCCGGGCACGCTCGACGGCGGCGACGTCGTGATCGCTGGCTGCGCGGTCTACGTGGGGCGGTCGTCGCGCACCAACGACAGCGGGATCGATCAATTGCACGCGGCGGTGGCGCCCTACGGGTATACCGCGATACCCGTCGAGTTCGGTGGCGCGCTACACCTGAAGAGCGTGTGCACGGCGCTCGACTCCGAGACCGTGTTCCTCGATCCACGACGTGTGGACGTCACGCAGTTTCGCGACCTCGAGTACCTGGCCGTCCCCGGCGACGAATGGCCAGCAGCCAACACCCTTCCGGTCCACGGGACCATCGTGCTCGCCGCGGGCTTCCCGCAGGCGGCCTCGCTCTTGTCTTCCACCGGGCGTGACGTTCGCAGCGTGGATATCTCCGAGTTCCGGAAGGCGGAAGGCGCCGTGAGTTGCAAGTGCGTGTTGCTCAGGCGGTAGGCGTGCGTCGCGATCGCAACGGTGCGTCACGCCTCGGCGGCCGTGTCGGATGCCGCCTTCGCCCAGGCGGAGCAAAAGCTCGGCAGTCTCGAGGTCGCCTAGTCCGCCGAGGGCTTTTCGCCTCCGGGGAGTACCGCCGCGATCGCTTCTTTCAATTCGTCGACCGTGAAAGGCTTCTGGAGCGTGCGTTGCGCGCCGAGCCAGCCCATGACGGAGAGCAAGAGGTCAACGTCGAACGCGCCACCCCCGGTCATGCCGATGATCCTGGCGTCGGGCCACCGTTGGCGCAGCGCTTTCGTCGCTCCCAGCCCGTCGGTCTCCGGCATCACCACGTCCATCAATACCAGATCCGGCCGGGTACTACCGTAGCGCTGCACGGCCGAGCTCCCGTCATGGGCGATCAGCGCCTCATGCCCCAGACTTCGCAGCATGCGTACGAGCACGTCGGAAAACTCGCGATCGTCATCAACGACCAGGATCACCGCCATCGCGTCATCGCCCGAACACGGTCAGTTCCGTCATCGCACGTTGCCACCCCGCTCGCCATCCCTATGGTGTGCCTCGCTCACCCAATACGGCGGCAAGCGCGGCACGCGCCTCCTCGCGCCCGAACGGCTTTTCCAGCGTACGCGCCGCTCCGAGTTGTCGCGCGATGTCCAAGACTGTTCCCCGATCCATCAAGCCTCCCCCTGACATCCCGATGATCGCCGCCTCGGGAAACGCACGGCGAAACTGCCGGATGCTCTCGAGGCCGTCGTGCTCGGGCATGAACATGTCCATGAACACGACATCCGCGGGCGAGGACCGTTGTGCGGTCATCGCCGCTTGTCCGTCAGCGACCGCTTCGGCCTCATGACCCAGACGCCGCATCACCTGCAACAGGGCCCCGCGAAACTCGGCGTCGTCGTCAACGATCAGAACTCTCGCCATGGCGTCTCGAACCCAAGTCCGGATCTCAGGTGGCCTGCTCCTGCCGCCCAGGGCGATCCTCGGCGGGGAAGTAGATGGTGAACTGGGCCCCGCCCTGAGGAGCCGTGGACACGTCAATAAAGCCATCACATTCGAGTACGCGCCAGTAAGCGAGCGCGAGGCTCAGACCGCGACCGCGACGGTCCCGCTTTGTCGTTACGAAAGGTTCGAACAGGCGTTCCTCGACCGAACGTTCCAGACCCGACCCCGTGTCGCTCACCCGCAGGCCGTGATAGAGGCCCGCTGGCAGGGTTCCCCTCGCTCCAGCGTCGTGGTCGCTCGCGTCGAACGAGACGACACCCACCGTCAGCGTCCCACCGCCCGCCGTCATCGCCTCGACGGCATTCGTCACCAATGCCGTCAGCAGGTCCCAGCCACGTCCCTCCACGAGGAGGACCGGTGCCGCAACCCGTGTCGGCTCCACCACCACTCGAATGCCCGGGCCGGCCAGTTGACGGACATCGCCCTCGTGGTCCGCGAGCAGCTGGTTGAGATCGACGACCGTGCGCTCGTTCACGGTCCGTTGCCCCAGCTGGCCGAGCCGCGCGGTGATCTGGCCGGCGGCACGGACCGACCCCAGAATGGCTTCGGTATCCTCTCGTGCGTCGCCGTCGACCAGATCGGCGAGCAACTGGGCATGGAGCTGCACGGCGGCGAGCGTGTTGTTGAAGTCGTGCGCGAAGGTTCGGGCCATCCTCGCAAGCGCCTCGAACCGTTCCGGTGACCTGTCCGCCAAGCCCTCGGGCGAGGCCCCGGCCCGGAGCGATTGCCGGTCCCCGTCGGTCCGACCGGTCGTCGCGCTCACGTGCGCAACCCTTCAGCGCTCATGTCGCGGAACGCGTCATACACGTTGGGATCCCACCACCCGCGCTCGACCTCTTCTTGCATCACCCCGAGCGCCTCCACGTGTCCGAGCGCACGCTTGTAGGGTCGCTCTGTGGTCAGGGCGTCATAGACGTCCACGACCTGGAGGACGCGGGCCGTCATCGGCACGTCATCGCCGGCGAGTCCATCCGGATACCCGGAGCCATCCCGCTTTTCATGATGGTGCCGGATGATCGGCAGCACCTGCTGGAATGACTTGAGTCCGCTGCAGATTTCCTCGCCCTTGACCGGATGTTCCCGGAGAATGGCCCAGTCCTCCTGGGTGAGCCGCCCGGGCTTGAGGAGAATCGCGTCCGGCACGGCGATTTTGCCGAGGTCGTGCACGATGCCGCCGCGCTCCAGCGCCACCACCGAATCCTCGGGAAGGCCGACTCGCGCCCCGAGCCGCCCCGCGAGCCGCGAGAGGCGCTCGCAGTGCCCCTGGGTGTAGGGGTCCTTCCCCTCGATACTCAGCGCGAGTGCGAAGACCACGGACTCGGCACGCTCCAGTTCATCGGTGTAGCTCTTGAGGCGGACCAGCGATCGCACGCGCGCCAGGAGCTCGGTGCGCTCGAAGGGTTTGGTGAGCAAGTCGTCCGCACCGGCCTCGATGCCGCGAACGCGATCCTCCACCGCGTGGAGACCCGTAAGCATGACCACCGGCGTCAGGCGCGTCTCCGGGTCCTGTTTGAGTCTCTTGCAGACCTCGAAGCCGTCCACCTCCGGCATGACCACATCGAGGAGGACCACGTCCGGCGCGAGACCCTCCCGGAAGAACTCGAGCGCTTCGCGCCCGTTGGCGGCCGTCCACACCTCGAACCCCTCCGCACGTAACAGCCGTTGGAGGGCGGCCCGCAGGCTGGCGTCGTCGTCTACCACCAGCAGTCGTGCCGACGTCGTCGTTGCCGAGCTGGTTGGAGCGGTCATGTAGTCCACGTCCCCGGATCGAGCCATTGGGTGCCACCGTCGCGTTTCGGGTTGATGCGTCACGGTTTCCCCCGCCGATCCAGGGTAGCGCGCACGGTCGCGAGGAGGTCCGTCAGCGTCCACGGCTTCGGGAGCACCACGCCCGGATCGAACGTGCCGCCTTGTTGAATATCTTCAGTCGCGTAGCCGCTCGTGAACAGCATGCGCACGTCTCTGCCTTCTTGCTGAAGCGCCTCGGAGAGTTGACGTC
This sequence comes from Gemmatimonadales bacterium, assembly GCA_036397755.1. Taxonomy (GTDB): domain Bacteria; phylum Gemmatimonadota; class Gemmatimonadetes; order Gemmatimonadales; family GWC2-71-9; genus CAMYLY01. Next base: position 116,232 of record DASWII010000009.1, read on the forward strand.
CGCCCAGTTTCGGCATGACCACGTCGGTGAGAACCAGATCGATCTCGGACCCGCGTTCTCGAACAAGTTCGAGCGCCTCCTCCCCGTCCGCGGCGAGCAGCACCCTATACCCATGCCGCTCCAACGCACGTTTGGTGGCACGGCGAATCGCCGCCTCGTCATCGACCACCAAGATGGTCTCCGACCCCCCTCGCGCGGTCGTGCGTGTCTCAAACACCTCCACATCCTGTGCCGGATCGGGCGTCGCGGGGAAATAGAGCTTCATCGTCGTGCCCTGACCGGGCTCGCTGTAGACGTGGACGAAACCGCCATGCTCCTTCATGAGCCCGTAGATCATGGGCAGCCCCAAGCCGGTTCCATCGCCCGGGCCTTTGGTCGTGAAGAACGGTTCGAAGATCCGCTGTGCGGTCTCCTCATCCATCCCGCTGCCTGTGTCGCTAGCGGACACGCACACGTACTCGCCCGGGCCGACCCAGGGATGCGTCGTGTGATAGCCTTCGTCGACCTCAGTTCGCCGAACTTCGAACCGCAGTCGCCCTCCCGACGGCATGGCGTCACGGGCATTCGTGGCAAGGTTGAAGAGCATCTGTTCGAACGCGACGGGATCTGCTCGAACGGAGGGGAGGTTGTCATCGGCCTTGATCGCGACCTCGATATGATCTGGCAGCATCCTGTCTATTACCGTCGCGGCCTCACGAGCCAAGCGTGCAAGGTCTACGGGGCGCAGCAGGAGTCGGTCCCGCCTACCGAAGCTCAAGAGCTTCTTGATCATATCCGCCCCACGCCCCGCCGCATTGAGGGTTTCGTACAGGTCCCCGCGCTCACTTGCATCCGGTGCGAGAGTATCGAGCGCCAGACTGGTGTGACTCATGATGACGGTGAGCAAATTGTTGAAGTCGTGCGCGATGCCGCTCGTGAGCTGACCCACAGCTTCCAGTTTCTGCGCCTGCCGGAGTTGGTCTTCCAGTCTGATGCGCCCGGACACGTCGCGCACGGCCGCGATCACCAAGGGCTGATCCCCGTTCCCCGAGGGACTGAGGCTCACTTCCACCGGTAGTTCATGCCCGTCCCGATGCAACCCCATGAGTCTCGTGCCGACACCCATGTCGCGGCGTCGCGGCTCGACCATGAAGTCTCGGCGGTGCCCTCGGTGCAGCTCACGCATATGCTCCGGCAAAAGCATCTCGACAGATCTGCCGAGGAGCTCGTCCGCCTCATAGCCAAACACAGCCGTCACCTGCGCATTCACGAAGGCGATCTCGCCAGCTCCGTTCACGGCGAGCATGGCGTCCGGCGCCGCCTCCAGGAGCGTGCGTGCGCGTTCCTCGGTCATGCGCCGCGCTTCCTCCGCGCTTTTGCGGGCGGTCACATCCTGCACGACGGCATAGATCCGCTCCTCTTCCGGGACGGAGACCGCGTTCCACGAAAGCCACCGCACTGAACCGTCCTTGCAGACGTAGCGATTCTCGAACTCGATCGCTTCCACGGTGCCCGAAAACAACTCTTGTCCCTGCGCAATGGTGGCCTCCTGGTCTTCAGGGTGCACAAAGTCCAACCAGGGTCTGGACAGCAGTTCGTCCATCGGATAACCCAATACGGCCACCCACGCCGGATTCAGGCGCTTGAAGCGCCCATCGAACCCGGCGACGCATAGCATGCTGCACGAGAGCGTGAAGAAGCGCGACAGCTCCTCAACACCCTGAGGTATCGTATCGGTCATGTGTATCGACGATCCGAAGGGCAGATTCTGGATACTCCTTCCGTATGTTCGGGAACCGACCTTTGTTCCACCCCCACCCAGCGACGGTGGCCCGTTTTCCACTGCTGCATTGACGCCACATTCAACGTGGAATTGGAGCTACACCAAGGTCGGACACCGCTCCACCTCCAAGGTGGGGTCGTCCAGCTCGCAAGGGTAGTCCACTATTGGGGCGCTACCCTACGAGTTTGGGACACTTGATCCCACAATTCGGCGGACCGCGGGGTCGTTGCGGATCGAGACGCAAACCGCCGGCTCTGGCCGACGGCTCGCGAGCCTGCCCCCGGTGCCGCGCCTATCCCACGCCCCGCATCACCCGCATCCGCACCACGTACTGCACGTCGAGATCGTCGCGCCATACGCCGTAGACGTCGTCGCCCACGAACGTGCGTGGGGAGAATCGGGCCGGCATGGTGACGATGCCCAGGTAGCGTCCGTCGGCTTCGAACACGTCCCAGTTCGGCGCTCCGCTGTCCTCGAGGAGATTGAAGGTCGCGCGCTCCTCCTCACTCAGGTCGGAGATCGACTGGACATGCTGCACCCAAATCGTGCCGTCCGGCCCTTCCTGGAGGTTCGCGAACGCTTGGATCCACTCGCCGAAGTGCACCAGACTCTGCGCCTGCTGTATCGCGGCGGGCGGAAGACCGGCGTCACGCCAGGCGGTCCGCAGAAAGTCCATGACCGCGTTGCGGTCGGCCTCGCTCACCGGGCGCGGGATGAACGGCATCGTGAACACCCGCGTGAGCCGGCCTTCGTGGTACCGTCCGATCCGGTAGTCATTGTTCATGCCGTAGAGCAAGTCCAGGTCGTTGGTGATGTTCCAGACCGGCTCGGCCGCGTAGATCTCGATGCGGGGTGTGGCGCCGCCGAACGACAAGGTCCCGCCGGACGGAATCCGCAGCAGGGTGTCTTGCACGGATCCGTCCCCGCCCAGCGCCAGGACAGCATCCATCGAGTCGCGCGCCGGTTGGTTCGGGAGATCGAGCGGACGGACCTGCTTGGCCAACACGCCCCCCGCCGTGCCCCGCCACGCGAGCGGCAGCCCTTCGGTCAACAGGAGCGGACTGCTTCCGAGCGCCGCACCGTCCGCCGAGTAGAAGTTGAGCCGCTGATTCTGCATGTCCGGCACAATGAGCGTGTCCCCAGCGCCCAGCAGCATGAACACGGCACCGGCTCCCAGCTCACCGGGTCCACCCCCCGGCCCGCCGAACGTGCTCATGTACGTGCCGTCCATGGCGTAGCGCTTGATGTTCTGCGCCTGGGCGTCGAGCACGTAAATCGACCCGGCTCCGACGGCCAGCCACCCGATTTGCCCGAACATGTAGTCTGGATCACCGTCCTGCACGCCGATCCGGAGATCCTCCTGGAGCGTCCAGCGCTCACCCTCCGCCCACAGACCCTGGTGCGTGTTGGCCACGATGGTGACGCCGGCGGAGTCCGTGATGGTTCCTTGCCATGCCGTGTCCGGTGCGCATGCCGCCGACAGCGCGATCACCACCGCACCGGCTGCCCATTGCTTCGTTCGCATCCTCTCCCCCAATCGCTTGAACCGTTTCAGTCGATATTCTGAGCCGGCCGTGTCGCTGGCGTGCTGCTCATGCGTACAGTAGTTGTTGCACTTCATCAGCAATTGCTTGCCCGGCGTCCAGCCCTCGCCAAGCCCTCACGCGGCTACCGCGACGGTCACCGCCGTCCCAACCAGCTCCTGTGCTTCCGGGCCCGCCAAACCGAACGCCGCGGTCGCGGCGGCATCCGCCTCCACGCACGACCCGGCTGACACCGTCAGGCTATGCCACTCGACCACGCGCGGCGCGGCGCTCCGGGCGTCGAGAATGTGATGGTAGCGGTGCCCGCGGTAGTCGAAATACTGCAGGTAGTCTCCCGAGGTGGCCATGGCGAGGTCCTCCACGTCGATGCGACGGAGCACGCGGTTCGGGTCGAGCGGCGATCGCACCCCGACGTGCCACGGATCGCCCTCCGCGGACGACCCCATCCCGTACAGATCGCCCCCGACGTTCACGATCGCATCGCGGATGGCCCAGTCGCGCAGGACCGCGACGGCACGGTCCACCCCGTATCCCTTGGCGATGCCGCCGAGATCCACGGCGGCATCGGGATGGCCGAGCCGAACGACGGCGGACCCATTGTGTCGGTCGAGGTCGATGGAGCGGTAGAAGGCCTGTCCCGCGAAGCGGGCGTACTCGGACTGGGCGGGCGGGGCGGACCTCTCGGTCACGTCCCACAGTGCCGCCGCGCGTCCTAAACACGGATCGAACCGACCGCCGGTCGCGTGAGCCCAGTGCAGGGCACGTTCGATCACTCCTGCCGTGTCGTCGGCCACGACGACGCCCAGGGTAGGCGCGCGATTGATCCGGCCGACGTCGGAGTGGCTGGTGAATCGCGTCATGAGCCGTTCGACCCGCCGGAGCTCGTCGAAGGCGGCGCCAATGGCGGCCTGCGCGTACGGGCGGTCGCCGTGCACGACGACGATCTCACCGACCGTGCCCATGATGGGGACGGTGCGTCGCACCAGGGACCGCCGCCGCCGCATCAGTGGAAGGGTGCTGAGGACGAACGCGCCGGCTCCCAGCGCGAGGATGTCGCGTCGGGTGGGGCGGCGGGAGCGGGAAGGTCGGTCAGTCATATTCGCAATCCTGACGGTTGGGGCAGGCGGCACAGGTCGCGTCGCCCGGAGAGCGCGCGCAGCTCGTGACATCGCCTCGACGGCTTGCCCGAGCCGCGACGCCGAACGTGGCGAAGAGCAACGCGCCCGCGACGACAGCGATCACGGCGGTCATCACGAGGCGCTCAGCAGTCCGGCAAAGCCCATGAACGCGAGCGACAGGCTGCCGGCAATGATCAGTACGAGGGCCATGCCCTTGGCGAGCTCGGGCACGCTGGCCAACTCCGTGTTCTCCCGGATGGATGCCATCAGAACCAGCGCCAGCGTGAGGCCGAGTCCGGCGCCGATCGCGAAGGACAAGCCCTCCAACAGGTCGTAGCCCCGATTGGTTTGGAAGATCGCGAGCCCGAGGATCGCGCAGTTGGTCGTGATGAGCGGCAGGTAGATGCCCAGTTGCCGGAACAGCGTGGGGCTCAGCTTCTTGATGACCATCTCGACGATCTGGACCAGGGACGCGATGACGACGATGAACGCAATCAGGCGGAGATAGGGCGTGTAGGGCAGCACGAAGGAATTGAGGAACCATGCGCACAGCGACGTGATCGTGAGCACGAAGATGTTCGCCGCGCCCATGCGCAAGGCGGTTTCCACGCGCGCCGACACGCCCATGAACGGGCACAGGCCAAGAAACAACGCGAGCGTGAAGTTGTTCACGACCATCGCGGAGAGCAGGATCCAGATCAGCTCGCCCATCATGCCGCCTTCTGCCCCGATGCAACGCCCTCGGGCCAGTCGCGTACGCCGGGACGCACCGCACGGCGCTTCTCGATCCAACTCAGGAACAGGAGAATCACTCCCAGTGTGAGGAATCCGCCCGGAGGCAGGATCATGATGACCCACGGTTCGAAGTGCGGCCCCAGGACGCTGATGCCGAGGAACGTGCCGGCCCCCAGCACCTCACGGATGGCTCCCATCATCAACAGCGCGATGATGAACCCGACGCCGGTGCCGGCGGCGTCCAGCAGCGATCGACCGACGGGGCGCTTGGAGGCAAACGCCTCTTGCCGTCCGAGGATCATGCAATTGACCACGATGAGCGCCACGAAGGCCCCTAGGGCCTTGTGCACGGTCGGCACGATGGCCTCGAGAAGCATGTCCGCGATCGTCACGAACGTCGCGATGATCAGGATGTAGGTCGAGATCCGCACCTCATGTGGCACGAACCGCTTGAAGGTCGACACGAGCAGGCTCGAGCCGATCAGGACGAAGAAGGTCGCGAGGCCCATCGCGATGCTGTTCTCAACCGAGTTCGTGACGGCCAGCGCCGGGCAGAGCCCCAGCATCTGAATCAGCACGGGGTTCTCGTTCCACATGCCGCGAAGCAGGTCCTGCCGGGGCGTCGTCGCGCGCATCACGGCACCCCCGCCATGCGGGCCGCGAGCAAGGGTCCCAGGCGTGCGAGCGCCCCGTTGATCGTATTGATGACGGTCTTGGACGAGATCGTTGCTCCGGTGATCATGTCGACCTCATGCGGGTCGCCGGTGGCATCGCGTGACTTGATCCCGACGAGCGGCGCCGTCACGTTTCCGAATTGCGCGACGAAGGACGAGTCTTTTTCAATCTTGTCCCCCAGTCCCGGCGTCTCCTTGCTCTCCAGCACCTTCATGCCGATGATGGTGCCGCGTGCGGGATCGTAGCCGAAGATGAGGCGCACCATGTCCTGAAAGCCGGGCTGGCCGGCACTGATCGCATACCCCACGAACCGGTCACCCGCGTAGCCCGCGTACACCTGCTCGTGGCTCTCGGGGGACCCGCCGGCGGGTACCTGGCGTTCGAGCGTCGCGCCCACGACGTAGAGCGTGTCGAATCGATCCGGCCCGCCCAGCACCTCGAACACCGCGAGCCGCAGCTGCTCCGCCTTGTAGGCCTGAATGGTCGGCTGCGTGCGCTGGAACACGACCACGATGAGGAGCCCTGCGATCGCGCCGGCGGTCGCCAACGTCAGCAGCAGGCGCGCGGCCGGGACGTCCGGCTGGCGCGGGGCCGGGCCGGGACCGGTCATGTCACACCTGGCGCTGGGCGCTTGGAACCGAACACGCGCGGCTGTGTGGCTCGATTGATGAACGGCACGAGCGCATTCATCAGCAGGATGGCATACATCACGCCTTCGGCCAGCCCGCCCCACAGGCGGATGATGACCACGAGCGCACCGATGCCCACGCCGAACACCCAGCAGCCGGCATCGGTGACCGGTGAGGTGACCATATCGGTCGCCATATACACGGCGCCCAGCATGAGTCCGCCCGAGAGCAGCATGAACGCCGCGCCGGGGTACCGGGTCGCATCGACCATGTGGAGCGGCGTGGCCAGCACCGCGACCGTCAGCAGGATGGAAGCGGGAATCCGCCAGTTGAGGTGCTTGCGCAGCGCGAGGTACATCCCGCAGAGGAGGATGACGATGGCACCCGTCTCTCCCAGCGAGCCCCCCGTGCTTCCCAACGCGAGATCGGCCAGGGCGGTCGTCTGTCGCTCGAACTTCATGAGGCCCAGTGGCGTGGCGCCCGTCATCGCGTCCACCACGGTCCCGCTCATGAGGGGCACCGCGAGATTGTCGCCCGCAAGACTCCACCATTCGCCCGTGCGCGTGGGCCAGGTGGTGAGTGCCACCGGAAAGGCGGCTTGCAGAAACGCCCGGCCGAGCAGAGCCGGGTTGAAGATGTTCTGCCCCAGGCCGCCGAAGACCAGCTTGCCGAACCCGATGCCGAACACGCCGCCGACCAAGGCCATCCACAGCGGGAGCCCCGCGGGCAGGGTGAGTCCGAGCAGCAGGCCCGTGATCGTGGCTGACCCGTCGAGCAGGGTGCCGCTCCGTCCGAACACACGCTCCGTCAGCACCGCGCCGAGCGTCGCCGCCGCGATGACCAGCAAGGCGCTCGGGCCGAAAAAGTAGGTGGCGACGGCGACAATCGGTACGAGACTCGCCACCACCGACCACATGATGCGGGGCGTCGAGTCGGCCGCGGCGAGATGGGGCGACGCCGTGATGAGCCAGCGAGGCGCCGTCACGCGGCCTTCATGCGCTGGAGCTGCACCTTGGCCGCCCGGAACTGCTGTGCCAGCGGGATGTTCGACGGACAGACGTAGGAGCAGCAGCCGCACAGCATGCAATCGTTGAGATGGGCGGCCACCATGTCTTCGTACCGTCCGGCCTGTGCCAGGCTGCCCAACAGCTGTGGGTTGAGGAACACGGGGCACGCGCCCACACAATGCCCGCAGCGAATGCACGGGAACGACACGGGCGGCTTCACGTCCCGCGCCGTGAGCACGACGACGCCCGTGGTGCCTTTGAGCACCGGAGCGTTGAGATCCGCCACGGCACTCCCCATCATCGGTCCGCCCAGGATCACCTCGCGCGCGTCGTCCGTGACCCCGCCACACGCGTCGAGCAGATCGACGAGCTTCGTTCCGACAGGCACGATCAGGTTGCTGGGCTTCCGCACGCCCGGCCCCGTCACGGTCACGATCCGCTCGACCAACGGCAGACCGGTTTCGAAGACCTCCGCGATGGTGCCGACCGACGCCACGTTTTGCACGAGCACCCCGACGTGCATCGGCAGCTTGCCGGATGGCACCTCGCGGCCGGTGAGCGCCGTGATCAGCATCTTCTCGGCGCCTTGCGGATACTGCACGCGCAGCGCATGCACCGCCACGTCGAGGTCGGCCGGCAGCGTTCGGGTCAGCGCCTCGACCGCGTCGGGCTTGTTCTGCTCGATCCCGATCATCGCGCGCGACACCCCCAGCGCCCGCATCATGATGCGGATGCCGAGCTGCACGCGCTCCGGATATTCTACCATTGTGCGATGATCGGTGGTCAGGTACGGCTCGCACTCACATCCGTTGACCAGCAGCGTGTCGATCGTCACGTCGGGCGGGGGTGACAGCTTGACGTGCGCCGGGAACGCCGCGCCGCCGAGTCCGACGACGCCGGCGTCCTGCACCGCGGCGACGAGCTGCCGGGAGGTGAGGCCTTCCCACTTCGGGATGATCCGGGGGCGCAACGCGTGCGGCGAGTGCCGTTCGACCGCGATGCGGACGGCGGTCTTGAACGTGCCGTCCGGATGGGGCCAGAGCCCAATCTCCGTGATCGTCCCCGCGGCCGACGCATGGACGGGCGATGACATGAAGCCGTCCGCCTCCGCCAATTTGTCGCCCCGCTCCACGCGATCGCCGACCTTGGCGATGAGGCGTGCCGGTTTGCCGGTGTGCTGGCTCAGCGGCAGGACGACCTCGGTGGGGAAGGGCATGCGCCGGATGCCGACGCGCTCGGTCAGCTTCTTGAGTTCCGGCGGGTGCACCCCGTGGCGAAAAGAGGAATTCGGCTGCGGCATGGCGCGTCAACCATGAAGGTGTGGAGGTACGGTGGCGCGCAAGTACCGGGGTACGCCGCTTCCCTCCGCGCCCGCGCACCCAGGCAGCCTCATCAGTTGAACTGCTCCGCGCGCTTCACCCACTTGTCGAGGTTCTTCTCCTTCGGGTTGAGCGGCGTTCCGGGATGAATGATCGCGACGGGGCACCGTTCGGCGGCCTGCACGATCTCCTTGAAGGTCCCCGCCCGCGCGTCCTTGATGTACGCCTGCTTGTTGGTGTCGTAGGCGAACATCTGGTTGTTGAGCCGCGTGCACTCGTCGCAGGTCGTGCAACGCGCGGTCTCGATGTACGGCTCCATCGCCAGGCCCTCGTCTTCCGCTTCCGCCACGGCGACCGCGGAAGAGTCGACTGCCGCTACGGACGCCACCCCGGTTGAACCACCCGGTGCAGCAGGCGCCGGCGGAGCGCTATCCAGGGGCACCGAATCCGTAACGGCAGTCGACAGCTTGGGAATGGGCTTGAGCGGCATCCGCTCGATGCTCGAGAGCAGATCCTCGATGGTGCGTTGACCGTTGCCCGCGCGGATGAGCCCTTCGGCCATCCGCCGGGCAATGGCCTGTGGGAACGTGGCGCGGAGGTCGGCCAGCTTCGCCTCGTACTCGGCCCGTAGCGCCTGCAGCTTGACCTCGAATGCCTGCTCCAGCTCGCCCTGCACCTGGTCGCGGACCGTGTCCGACGTCTGCAACCCGGCGAGATAGCGCAGCTGCTGCCAGAATGACTGGCGATCGGCGGCCAGCTTCACCATCTCGGGGCTCACCGCGAGACGCCGCAGTTTGCGGGCGGCATCGATGGCGTAGATGTACGGTGTCTTGCCTTCGCGGTCCTCGGCGCCCGCATCGAGGTACTCATGGAACGGAACGAGGTCGTCAGGCGCCACATCGGGCTTGATGATGCGGAAGTGCTTCTTGAAGCGCGCCTCGGTCGCGGTCCAGTCGGCGATCGTGAGCGGCAGCGCCATCGACCGCGCGTTGCCGTCGTCGTCCACGTACGACAGATCGTACGCGGGCCACGGATCGTTCACCGACGGGTTGCCGTCCAACGACAGGCAGTCGGCCATCGACGGGCCCTCGTTGGGATCGTAGGTCAGCAGCGGGAAGGCGCGGCTCTCGAGCGCCAGCCGCGCCGCGCGCGTCGCCGCGTCGTCTCCCAGCCCATGCTCCGGCGGGCAGGGACAGTGCAGGACGAACACCGCCGGCTGGCGCGCCCGCAGGCCGCGGAGCACGCCGCTCATGAGATGCGACGGGTTGGCCTGCGAGGACTGGTGCACGAACACGTTCCGGTGCGCGATGGCGAGGAGCGAGATCTCCTTGCGCACCTCGGTCTTGCCGTGCTGCGAGGCGCCGAACGCCGCCATGTCGGACACCTGACCCAGGAACCCGCTGGTGCAGGCCTGCCCTCCCGTGTTGGAATACACCTGCGTATCCAGGATCATCACGCGCACGGGTTTGCCGGACGCGAGCAGGCGGGACAGGTTCTGGAATCCGATATCGAGCATGGCGCCGTCGCCGCCGATCGCGAAGATCGGCGGACACAGCGCGAACTCCTCATCGGTGAACTCCAGCCAATCGAACCGCTCGAAGTACACGTCGTGCTCCGCCGGATCATAGCGATCGTCCAGCTCCAACTCGGCGCGACGCACCGCCGTGAACCCGTCCGCCATCTTCCGCATGTGGCCCTCGAAGATCCCGATGGCGATGGACGGGGCATCCTGGAAGAGATGGTTGACCCACGGGAAGGGGTAGGGGTTGTACGGGTACGTCGAACCCCACACCGACGAGCACCCGGTGGCATTGGTGATGCCCAGGGAGGAGCGCCCGCGTCCGGACGGCCCTTCCACATAGCGCCACCGGAGATCCTTCAAGTCCCGGATTGCACCGGTCAAGCGTTCCAGTCGCTGCTGTTGCTCGGGCGCTAGATCCACACTCACCGCCGACCCATCCGTCGCCGCGGCGGCCTCGAGGTCCGCGTCTTGCGCGAGCAAGGCGCGCGCCTTCCGGTCCAGTCCCTCGATCAGCGTGTCGAGGTGCTTGACGCGCCGCTCGACCCGCGGGATCATCAACGCGTTCACTGCCGAGAGCACGAGGTGCACGGCGGTCTTCTCGCCGCATCCCATGCACGCGCCGTCCCCACCCAGCATGGTGCGGTAGTTGTCCTTCTTGAGGAGCAGTGACGACAGCACGCCGATGCCTTCCTCGACGTCCGACACGTTGATGTAGCGGTCGGGCGTGTCGGGCAGATGCTGCCACACGCGCCAATTGTGCCGCAGGCGTTCGACCACCGCGTCGTCCTGCTTGATCGTGACGAGCGCGTCGTCCGGGCAGACTTCCACGCAGATATTGCAGCCCTTGCACGCTTCGGGGTTGATCGTCACCGACAACAGTCCGCCGGTGTTCTTCTGCCGCGCCTCGGGGGCGTCGAAGAATGGTTGCGTGCGCGCCAGGGGGAACTCAGCGAGCGCCGAGTACAGCGCGGAGAATTGTTCGTCGAGTTGCGCACGGCGCTCGGGATCGGCGTTCACCTTCTCCACGACGGTCGCATAGGAGCGCGAGAGCACGTCCGCGAAGGTCGTGAACGGGACGGCGTTGAGCGTCTTGCGGATCTCGCTGGCCAGCGGTTTCACGAGTTGTCGTATGCGGTCGAGCGAGCGGCCGTTCTGTGCCGCGCGAATGCCCGCCTCGAGCAGATCGGGGATGTCGGTCACGATGCCCGGAATCGCGGCGTCGGGGCACTGCACCCAGCACTGGCTGCACCCCGTGCAGTTCGCCGCGATGAAGTCCGGCACCTCGAACCGCACGTCGGTCATGTCCCGCATCGTGCTCGTCCCCGCGGGGATCGCGCTCAGCGCCGCGAACGGGTCCGCGATCCCGTCGTCCCCCGTCTTGTAGAGGAACCCCACCTGTTCCCAGAACCGTCCCGCGTCGCCGATGCCGGGACACGCCAGTGGCGAGTCCATGGCGGACGGCATGACCGGCAGGCTGCCGCGTTCGGTCTCCTTGTCGGTCAGCGTGCCGAAGTCGAGCGGCCGCACTTCGTCGTATCCGCGGCGAATGACCCGCACGTTGTCCTCGACCACTCGGGTCCCCAGGTGGCCGAACTTCTTGGCGAGCTGCTTCTCGATGCCTTCGAACAGCGTCGCCTCGGACAGGTTCTCCTGTTCGCACAGGTCGGCGGAACGGAAGAACGCGCCCATGAACGCCGCACCCTGCATGCGGTACCGCAGTTCGGCGTCGGACGCCTCCGCGGCGGCGATGGCGAAGCCGTCGACGCTGTACAGGCGAATGTGCCTGGCGTGAATCTCGCGCTGCGCGGTCGCCGGCAGCGTCGCCCACAGGTCCGCGGGCGCGAGGTCGCTCTGGATGATGAACACGCCCCCGTCGGCCAGACCGGCGATGGGGTTGGAGTGGCGGAACACGTTGGCGTCGGGCGACAGCACGACGGTGACGTGCTTGAGCTCACAGTTGAGCCGGATCGGCTCATGCGCCAGCACCGCGTAGAACGTCGTCGGCTGGCCCTTCTTTTCGGAGCCGTACTTGGGATTGGCCTTGATGTAGAGCCCGGCCAGCTCCGCCGCGGTCATGGCCAGGTTCTTCCCCATCGTGATCGCGCCCCACCCGCCGACCGAGTGGATCCGGATCGCCGTGGAGCCCCGGGGCAGCAGGTCGAAGTTGCCCGCGCTCGGGAGCGAGAGCGTGGCCAGGTCGGGATAGCTCTCGAGCAGCTGCTCCTGCCAAATCTGGAGTTTGGGCAGCCGCGTTCCTTGACGAACAAAGTCCAATCCGAGGTACGCCTGGCGGCGACCCCTGGCGGGGTCGAGCATGTTGTCGACGGCGGCCACGAGGTCGCCGGGCTGCACGTCGCGGCTTCCCATCCCGAACGCCGCGGAATAGAAGTCCGGCACCTGATCGGCCGCGCACCCGTCGATGCCGGCATGGGGCACGTAGCCGCGCGCGCGACCGTTCTCCACCGCCTTCGCCATAGCCGCGCGGATCTCGCGCAGCAGCGGCGGGTCGACCGCCAGCGGCTGGTCGAGTCGCTCCAGGACGGTGACCGCGCGTTTGCCGCGAAGCAGCCGGCTCACGAGGTCCGTCGGGAACGGCCGGAACATGGTGATATTGAGCACACCCACCCGCAGGTGGCGCTGGTCCCGCAGGTAGTCGCACACCGCTTCGGCATTGGCCACGATGGAGCCCTGGCCCACGAGCACGTACTCCGCGTCCTCGATCCGATAGCCGGTGGCGCGCGCGTACCGGCGGCCCGTGAGTCGGGCGAACTCGTCGAGGGCGTGGTCGGTGAGGCTCTGCACGTGGTCGAAGTAGAAGGGCCGCTGCGCCGCGACGCCCTGGGCGTAACTGTCCTGATTCTGCACCACGCCGAGCATGGCCGGATAGTCCAGGTCGAACAGCTCCGGGATCCGGCGGCGCGTTTCGCCGAACACCAGGCGCTGGGCCGGGGTGGGGGACTCGATGCGGTCGGATGGGTCGCCCAGGTATTCCTTGACCAGCGCGCGTTCCGGCATGCGCACCGATTCGATCACGTGACTCGTGAGGAATCCGTCTTGCGCGCAGATCCCGGGTGTGAGCGACAGCTCGGCGACGCGGTGCGCGATCAGGTTCAGGTCGGCGGCTTCCTGCGCGTCCTTGGCGAACAGTTGGAAGAAGCCGGTGTCGTCGACGGCGTGATAGTCGTCGTGCCCCGCGTGCACGTTGAGCGCGTGCTTGGTCATCGCGCGGCACGCCATGTTGAGCACGTACGTGAGCCGCTTGCCGACTGCGGCGTAGAGCGACTCGTGCATGTACGCGATGCCCTGGCCGCTCGAGAAGTTGGTGGCGCGGAGGCCGACCATGCTCATCCCCGCGGTCACCGCGGCGGCGGCGTGCTCGCCTTCCGGCTCGAAGAACAGCAGGCGGCGACCGTTGACGTTGGTCTTCCCGGCGGCCACCGCCAGGGCCCACCCTTCGCCCATTTGCGTGGATGGAGTGATCGGATACGCGCCGGCCGCTTCGCTCGCGGCGGTTTCCATTTCCACGACGGCCGTGCTCCCATCCACGGCGGTCGGCGTGCCCGGGTATTTGGGGCCGGGAGGTTCGGGCTCTCGCTTGCGGAAGATCATACCAACGCCTCTTCGCGGGTCGAGGAACGCGTCGCCCGGAACTGGGCGCCCTCCACCCAAACGATCGCCCCGGTGGGGCAGCGGGCGATCGCGTCGGGCGACGCGAGGTCATTCTTCGAATAGTCGATGACGGCCAGGCCGTCGATGATGCTGATGACACCCGGCGCCGCGTCGAGCGCGCACTTGCCGCACCCGTTGCAGGCCACGGCGCACACGGCGTCGGCTCGGGGGCCATCGAGCAGGTTCTTGCATTGCACGAGGAGCTTCCGCTCCAGCGGCATGATCGTGAACAGATCCTTGGGGCAGGCGTCCACGCAGTCGCCGCATGCGGTGCACAGCTCCGGAATCACCACCGGCAACTCCTGCGCGTTCATGAAGATCGCGTCGAAGTCGCACACGTCGCGGCAGTCGGCAAGGCCGAGGCATCCCCAGGGGCAGGCCTTGCCTCCTCCGGCCACCGCCGCGGCCGCGGCGCACGTCTCGAGCCCGAGGTAGGCGCCGGTTTGCGGGGCGACATCACATCCACCCGCGCACAGGAGTCGCGCCACGCGACGGTTGGGATCGCCCGCCTCCACGCCGAGGTACTCCGCGACGTCGGCGACGTCGGCCGCGCCCATCACGGTGCACTCCGCCGGCTTCACGCCGCCCGTGACGAGCGCCTCCGCGAATGCGCGGCATCCCGCCTGACCGCACGCGCCGCAGTTGGTGCCGGGCAGCAAGCCGGAGAGCACGTCGATCCGCGGATCCTCGTCCACACGGAACTTCCGATGCACGATCGCGATGAGCGTGCCGAACGTGAGTCCCACGCCGCCGAGAATGAGCGCGGGTAGCGCGAGCGCCCCGAAGCTCATCGTCTAGCCCAGCCCTTCCAGGTCCGCCTGGTTGAGCAGCCACGCCGCCAGCTTGTCCGCCGGATCAGGCGGCCGGTCCTGCGCGATGTCCACCGCCGTGCTTGCTTGCGCCACACTCGCCTGGGCGAGACGCTTGAGCAGGCGGATTTCGTCGAGCTGCTGCGCCGGACTGAGTCCGCCGACCGCCGCGCGCCGTTCCTCGGGCGGCACAAAGTCCGCCGTCAGGGCCGGGCCGGCGTCGCCGGCGCGCGGATCATGCACGAACGCCGCGCACCCCTCTGGTACCAGGGCGACGATCGCTGGTCCGGCAAAGTCGGCCAGTCGCTCAAGCGCCGTGGCATCGTAGTGCTGCGCCACGTACACGGCGGGACTGATCAGGCGCGCCAGGGGCGCCGGCGAGCAGGGGCCGCGTACCACCAGCACCAAGGTGACGTGGCCATCGAGGAACTCCACGAGCGCGCCGGCGCGCACGTCGCGGCCATCCACTTCGACCACGAGCGGCGGCGCCAGATGTCGCTCGGCGCGATTCCAGCGTGCGAACGGGAATGACCCGAGCGAACGGGCGTGCTCCGACAGCCGGTACCGGCCCGCGCGAATGGCGTTCACCACCCGAGCGGCGCCGAAGGCCCTGCCGATGCGCGCCAGGGCGTGGTCGGTGGCGTCGTACAGGCTCTGTCCGTCCACACCGGTCAGGAAGAGATGCGCTTCACGCCCGCGCAGCTCGTTGATGGTGGCGAGCGCGGTCTCGACCGTCTCGAGCGCCGCCGCCGCCACGGACGGTTCATGATCGAACAGCGCGGCGAACCGCGCGGGATCGAGGTACGTCGCGCCGAACTCGCCGAGTTCGGTGGTGAGCCGATTCAGGCGATCTTGCGCGGTGGTCTGCCCTTCCGCGAGATGATGCCGGATCTCGTCCGCGGTGGCGGCGAGCGCCTCCTCGAACGCCCGGCGGCGTCGGGCGAGGGCCTTGAGGGCGGCGTGACTGCGGTCGTCAGACGGCATAGCGGTCGAACTCCTCGTTCAGCCGGGTGATCCGCTCACCCATCGTGAGCGCCGGAATGGCACGTACCTCGTCGTAGCAGGGCAGCGCCTCGTTGCGGTAGAACACGCCCAGCCGCAGCACGTCGTCGGTTTGCTCGGCGAGCGCGCGGGCCCGATCCAGGTCGCGCGGGTCGTGCGGCATCCGGTTCTTGTAGATCGCGTCGAGTTCCGGCACCGTGATGCCCCGCGGATGTTCCAGCAGCTGGTTCTTCGCGGGATTCCGCACGGCGTCCACGAAGAGCGAGTCGGTGTAGGCCGGGCAGCGCTGGAGAATGCGGACGAACGCAAACCCCTTGTGCTCGTAGGCCGCCTCGATGGTGGCGTACATGTGCGCTGGGATCCAGTCGGCCGTCTGGGCCACGAACGACGCGTTGGTCACCCCGAGCGTGACCGTCAACGGATTGAGCGCGCGAAGCAACGTTCCGCGCGGTTGCGTGTTGCTCGGGTGGCCGATCGGCGTCGTGGGGGACGTCTGGTTCTTGGTGAGCCCATAAATCTCGTTGTCGAGCAAGAGGGCGACCATGTTCGTGTTGTAGCGAATCGCGTGGACCCAGTGCGCGGCGCCGATGGAGCAGCAGTCGCCGTCACCCATCACGGCAAACACGTGCAGGTCCGGACGACGCAGCTTGATGCCGGTGGCGACCGGCAGTGCCCGCCCGTGGATCCCGTGGAAGCCGTACGTCTCCAGGTAGTGCGGGAACCGGGACGAGCACCCGATGCCCGACACGAACATCGTTCGCTCGGGGGGCAGCTGCTTCGCTTCCAGCAGCCGCTCCACCGACGTCAGGATGCCGTGGTCGCCGCATCCGGGACACCAGCGGGCGACCGCACCG
Organism: Gemmatimonadales bacterium; assembly: GCA_036397755.1. Classification (GTDB taxonomy): domain Bacteria; phylum Gemmatimonadota; class Gemmatimonadetes; order Gemmatimonadales; family GWC2-71-9; genus CAMYLY01. The sequence goes on from DASWII010000009.1 coordinate 132,877, forward strand.
GCGTAGTCTTCCATTGTGAACGACCGCTCGTCGTCCTCCACGTACGTGAGCAGGGAGCAGCATGAGGTCATGATTACACCCCCCAGGCGAGCCGGTCATGGATGGCCGCGAGAATCCGGCCGGGTCGAAGCGGTTCGCCCGGCACACGCGTCCAGCAATCGATGTCCACCAGTGTGTTGGCGCGGAGCAGCCAGGCCAGCTGGCCACGCCGGCGGTTCTCATCGGTGATCATCGGGTCGAACGGTTCGTCGCTGAAGTTGATCTCGATCGTCATGACCCGTTTGAACCCGGCGAAGATCTCGCGCAGCCCGGGTTCCATCGGTGACATGAATCGGAGGTGCAACGAGGAGACGGACGCTCCAGCCGCGCGCGCGCGATCCACGGCTTCCTCGATCGCCCCCTTGGTGCTGCCCCAGCCGACGACCAGCAAATCGCCGGTCTCGTCACCGTACACGGAGGGTCGCTGGAGCATCTGCTGCAGCGCCGCCAGCTTGCGGCTCCGCATGGCCGACCCGCGCTGGTTCACGTCCGGGTGGTGCGCCACGTGACTCTCTTCGTCGTGCGCCAGGCCCGTCGCGGTATACATGCCGTCGGCCCGGCCGGGCATGATACGTTTCGACAGCCCGGTCTCCACGTCCCACTCGTAGGGGCGCGTCCCGTTGTCCACGGGCGACAAATCGATTGGGGCCGCCTGCCAGCGCTCGTTGAGTTGCGGGCGGGCAAACGGCTGGACGCCCGTCGCGAGATTGGCGTCGGACAGGACGATGACCACCGTGCGGAACGCTTCCGCGATCCGGCGCGCGGCGATCATCACGTGGAAGCACTCCTCGATCGTCGCGGGTGCGACCACAACGTGAGGCGCGTCTCCCGGCTGGCCGAAGATCGCCGCCAGCAGGTCGGCCTGCTCCACCTTGGTGGGCAGTCCGGTGCTCGGCCCGCCACGCTGCACGTCCACCAGCACGAGCGGGATCTCCATCATCACCGCGAGCCCGATGAACTCCGTCTTCAAGGCGAGTCCCGGGCCCGACGTGATGGTGAACGCCGTCTTACCGGCGTACGAGGCGCCGATGGCGACGCCCGCGGCGGCGATCTCGTCTTCCGCTTGGTGGACGATGCCGCCGTGCCGCTCGAAGATGTCTCCGAGGTAGTGGGAGACCGAGGTCGCGGGCGTGATGGGATACATCGCGCAGAGTTCCATGCCCGACGCGATGGCGCCCATGGCCACCGCCTGGTTCCCGTTCATCACCACCTTGGGCGTCGCATCTGCATGGCTGGGGACGTCGATCCGGATGTCCATATTGTCCTCGGCCCAATGGAGTCCGGCCTCGAACAGGTCGACATTACTCTTGAAAACTTCCTCGGACTTCTTACGGAACGCGTCGGCGATCAGCTCGATGATCTTCTCGGGATCGCGATCGTACACGTAGGCCAGGAGACCGAGGGCGAACATGTTCTTGCCGCGCCGTGCGTCGTCCACGATCTGGAGGCATTGTTCCTCCATCGGGACGCGGATGAACCGGTAGTGCCGGTTGCCCATCTCGGCCATCGCCTCGGTCCACGCCGTCCGGATTTCCGGATTCGTGTGGTCGGCCCACATGTCTTCGATGAGGATGATCGCGTCGTCGGCCAGCGCATCGAGCCGGTGGCGGGACAGCAGTACTTGCTCGTTGAATGCGACCACCAGGTCCGCGGCGTCCCCCCCGTTCGTGACGGGTTCCGTGCCGATCCGGATCCGGTTGCCGCTCGCCGAGCCGGGCGTGCGGGCGGGCGGTTGGATCTCCGCGGGGATGATCTCGACCGTCCAGACCCCGTTGCCCATGCGCGCCGAGACCCGGCCGAAGATCTGCCCGCACTTTTGGGCGCCTTCACCGGAATCGGAGACGATCTCGACCGTATGCTCGGGTACGCGGAGGATGGTCGGGGCCGGGGTAGCAACGGCCGCCGCTCGCGGGGTGGTGATCGGAGGCGAAACAGGCATGCAAGGCACTCCCACTCGGTCTGCGTAAGTGCACACCGGGAGAAGCGCCAGTGGACGGCACACGAACCCTGTTGGTCCCGGACTTCGGGTGACTTCTTAGCGCTCCACCCATCGGCAGCCACCCGGCCGCCGATTCCTGAACTTCGATTCGATTCTTAGGGTAGCGAGCGACCCGGGAGGCCAAAGGAAAGGGGAGGTGAAGAAAAGTTCAGGCGGGTGCTGACACGGACAGGGTGGGATTCGAACCCACGGAACCCTTGCGAGGTTCACACGCTCTCCAGGCGTGTGCCTTCAGCCGCTCGGCCACCTGTCCCATGCCGCAGATTGCGCAGATGCACGCGAATGCCGCAGGCCGTCCGCGGCCGGTGAACCTTAGCCGGCCGGGGCAAGCGGCTCAAGGGCTCAAGTATCCGTTGGCTCGCCGAATCGACGGTCACGAGACGCCACGCGGGAGATCGCCGAGAGTGAGGCCGAAGGGGAGGAGGCCCGGGTTCTCGACTTCCAGGCGGTCGTCGAAGGTCGCCAGGCGGATCGGGGCGCCCCGCTGGGCGTAGTCGGCATGCGCGATCGCGTTGATGATCGCTCTGGGGACCGCAGCGGGAGGGGCTCCAGCGCTGCATGCGCCGCACCGGGCCGATGTCGGCGCCGTGGAGCGTGTGCTTCTGAACGAAGGCGATGGCCTCGTCGACCGCGTGCGCCGGCAGCGTGCGAATCTCGGTCCCGTCGGCGATATGGCTCCTGTCGGCGCCCGCGAATACCATACGCAATACTGCATGATATCTGGTACCGTTCCGTGCTGTACCGGGAGCGTTGGACCTGCGTGAGCGGGTCGGAGGGATCGGACACGTGTCGGGCCTGATCACTTGCCTGAAGACCACCATGGTCCTATAATGAGACCATGAAGGCCATCAATGTGAGCGAGCTCAAGGCCCACTTGAGCCGGTACCTGCGCCTGGCCTCGGGTGGATCGCGGATCGTGGTCAAGGACCGTGACGATCCGATCGCGCAGATCGGGCCGCCGGACCCCGTCCCCCGGTCTTGGCGCGAGCGCCTGGCCCGGGAGGGCCGCCTGCGCCTGGGCTCCCAGCGGTGGGACGAGCTGGAGATCTCGCCGCTCCCCCGCTCGGTGGACATCCAGGCGTCCCTTCGTGCCGTGCGAGAGGATCCGCATGAAGTACGTGGACGCTAGCGCCATACTGAGGGTGGTGTTCCTGGAGCCGGGCCCAACCGTCCCCCTTGCGGCCGAGGACCGGGTCGTTTCCTCGCAGATCGTCGAGGTCGAGGCGTTCCGGGCCGTGGATCGGGAGCGGTTGCTGGGCAACCTCGACGATGCGCAGACGGCGATCAAGCGCAAAGAGCTATCCGAGTTCCTCGGGATGCTCGACCTTGCGCCGGTGGATGCCGCCGTGCTTGCGCGCGCGAAGGGCTCGTTCGCGGTCAACGTTCGCGCCCTCGACGCGATTCACGTGGCGACCGCCGAGGTTCTTGCGGCCGAGGCGGAGGGCGAGCCGTTGGAGTTTTGGACGCACGATGGGCGTCAGGCCATCGCGGCGCTCTCTCGCGGGCTGAGCGTGCGGGGCAGTGGATCCGCACCGCTGACATAGCAGGCGAGCCGGCGCTCTCACGCCTCGGAACTGCGGTCACCGGAAACGCGGCGACAAGCTCTGCCAGTCCGCCGGGCTGGCAGCAGATACGTCGTCACCCACGATCCCCTCTTCTTGACATTGCGTGTTACAACATTTATAATGCTAGTCATGAGCGATGAGCTTCGAGCCGAGATCAAGCAGGGGAGGCCATTTGGCAGTGTCTCCCAGGAGGCATTTCTGAACCTCATGAGGACCTCCGCAATACTTGACCACGCGTTCGCGGAGGGCATCAAGCCATACGGGGTTACACCGACCCAGTACAACGTCTTGAGGATCCTGCGGGGGGCGGGTCGGGACGGACTCTGCCGCAACGAAGTGAGAGACCGGATGATCACCCAAGTTCCGGATGCCACACGGCTGCTCGATCGACTCGAAGACGCCGGGTACGTGGAGCGAAAGAGGGAAGGGGCGGACAGGCGGTTTGTCACAGCCCGTATCACCCGGGCCGGGCTCGATCTGCTGGACAGCATGGATGAGGCGCTTGCGGTGCTTCACGAACGGCAGCTGGGTCACTTGACCGCCCCGGAGCTGCGCCAGTTGAGCAGGCTGCTCACCAAGGCACGGCGGACTGGATAGAGAGGGTTTTTTTTCGATTGATAAGTGTTATACCACACAGAGATACAACACCTAAGGAGGATGACATGACGACGACAATCACGGGTGCGCCGAGCACGGTCGCGACCACGTGGGAGGTGGACCCCGCGCACACCCAGGTGGAGTTCGAGGTGAAGCACATGATGTTCGCGAAGGTACGAGGCCGGTTCACCGACGTGGCGGGTTCGCTCGCCATCGGCCCCGAGGGCGAGAACGCACTATCCCGCGCGTCGGTGGTGATCCGTGCCGGCAGCATCGACACCGGTCAGACCCAGCGTGACGAGCACCTCCGTTCCCCCGATTTCTTCGACGCGGAGCGTTTTCCCGAGCTGACGTTCGAGAGTCGCGCGGTAATCCGTGATGGCGACCACCTCGTCATTCCCGGCGCATTGACGATTCGCGACGTAACGCGTGAGGTGGAACTCGAGGTCGAGGAGACTGGCGAGGGAATCGACCCCTGGGGCAACGAGCGCATCGGCTTCGCCGCCAAGACCACGATCGATCGGCGCGATTTCGGCTTGACATGGAATCAGGCGCTCGAGGCGGGTGGGATCCTCGTCGGGAACGAGGTTCGCATCCGCATCGAGGTACAGGCGATTCGTTCGGACGCTTGATCGGAACCGGTGAAGCAACGCCGCGCGGCGCCATGCCCTAACGGGGCTGGCTGGCCTCCACCTACCCGCCGGCCAGCGCGCCCACCACCAGCAACGGCTCCTCTCCCGACGCCACCGCCGCGGGCAACGCCGCCTCCGGCGGTTGGTGCGATACATCCTGGCCGCACGCGAAGTAGCGAATGAACGGCCGCCGTTCCCGCGAAGCCGCGTCGCGGATCGTCCCCCGCAGCGTGGGATGTTGGATCTCGAGCGCGTCGAGCACGGACGCCGTCGTCGCGGGGCCTTCGACCTCCAGCCTTATCTCACGATCGACGCGAGCCAGGATCTGAAGGTGCGGTGGCAGGACGACCCGGATCACGGCAGCGTTTGCACCTCGACGGAGAGCACCGCCGGGAGATCCCGCACGATCGGCGTCCAACTGTCGCCGGCGTCCGATGACGCGTACACCTGTCCGCCCGTGGTGCCGAAGTACACGCCACACGGATCGAGCGCGTCGATCGCCATGGCGTCTCGCAGCACGTTGACATAGCAGTCGCGCTGCGGGAGCCCGTGCGTGAGCGCTTCCCACTCGTTGCCGCCGCTGCGGCTGCGGTAGACCCGGAGCTTCCCGTCGGGCGGGTAGTGCTCCGAGTCACTCTTGATCGGCACGACGTAGACCGTGTCGGGCTCATGCGCGTGCACGTCGATCACGAAGCCGAAGTCGGACGGTAGGTCGCCGCTCACCTCAGTCCACGAATCGCCCGCGTCGTCACTGCGCATCACGTCCCAGTGCTTCTGCATGAACAGCACGTTGGGCCGCTCACGGTGCAGGGCGATCCGATGCACGCAATGGCCCACCTCGGCGGTGGGGTCCGGGATGTACTGCGACACCAAGCCCCGATTGATCGGTTTCCAGCTCGCGCCGCCGTCGTCGGTCCGAAACGCTCCGGCCGCCGAGATGGCAACGAACACGCGCTGGTCGTTCGTAGGGTCGAACAGGATAGTGTGCAGGCACATTCCGCCGGCGCCGGGCTGCCAGGCCGATCCGGTGTTGTGCTTGCGCAGTCCGGAGACCTCTTGCCACGTCTGACCACCATCGGACGAGCGGAACAGAGCCGCATCCTCCACCCCGGCATAGACGATATCGGGATCGGTGCGCGACGGCTCGAAGTGCCACACCCGCTTGAACTCCCACGGGTGTGGCTTGCCGTCGTACCACTGGTGCGTGCCCGGCACGCCGTCGTACGCGAACTCGTTGCCCACCGTCTCCCACGTGCTGCCGCCGTCGCTCGAGCGCTGGATCACTTGCCCGAACCAGTCGCTGCATTGCGACGCGTACACGCGATCGGGGTCGGCGGGTGATCCCCGCACGTGGAAGATCTCCCAGCCGCCGAAATGCGGGCCGGCGATATCCCACGTGTCGCGTTTGCCGTCCGCCGTGAGCACGAACGCGCCCTTTCGCGTGCCAACGAGCACCCGCACCTTGGTCATCGTTTCTCCTCGTGAGCGCTCCGCAGCCGAGTGTTCCCTAATCAGTCACTCGTGATCGCAGAAAGATGCCCTCCATTCGGGACCGCGCAACCAGAAGGTGCTCCGGACTCGCCCGGCGCTCATATTGAGGTCGTGAACGCCTTCCGCGATCGGAGACGCACGAGTGAACACCGTCTTACCGCTTGACCGGATCAAAGAACTGGTCGATGTGCCGCAGTTGATCGAGGACATCGCGGCGGGCTTCGTCCTCTACTCACAGGGCCGGGTGCAGGTCCCGCCCGTGGGGTTCCTGCATTTCGACGATCCGCCGGGCGACGTGCACATCAAGTACGGATCCGTCACAGGTGGCGAGTTCTACGTCATGAAGATGGCGTCGGCGTTTCCCGACAACGAGACACGTGGGCTCCCGGTCGGCAACGGCGTGATTCTCGTCTTCAGTCAGACGACCGGTGCGTTGGACTTGGTGCTGTTGGACGAGGGCTGGCTCACCGACCTCCGGACCGCGGCGGCAGGGGCCGTGGTGGCAAGGCATCTGGCGCCATCGATCGTCAGTCACATCGGCATTGTGGGGACGGGCGTGCAAGCGGCACTGCAACTGGAGCTGCTACGGCACGTGGTGGACTGCCGGAGCTGCATCATCTGGGGACGCGACAGCGCCAAGGTTTGTGCACTGATCGAGCGGCTGCACGCGAAGCCGCACTTCCGAGCTTGGGACCTGGAGCTGCAGGCGGCGCCCGATCTCGGGGCCCTGACGTCCCAGTGCGAACTCATCGTCACGACGACGTCGGCGCGCACTCCTCTCATTCGCGCCGACCAGATACGACCGGGCACGCATATCACCGCGGTGGGTTCGGACGATCACGGGAAACAGGAGCTGGAAGCGGCGCTGTTGGGCAAGGCTGACGTCGTGGTTGCCGACAGCGTCGCCCAGTGCGTCGACCACGGCGAGTGCTTCCATGCCGTGCGAGCAGGCGTGCTGGACGAGGGCGCCATTCGCGAGTTGGGTGCGGTGATCGACAATCCGACCTTGGGAAGGACGGATGACCGCCAGATCACCGTCGCCGATCTGACTGGTGTCGCGATTCAGGATATTCAGATTGCCGCGATGGTGAGCCGCGCGTTCTACCGAAGAGAGACGCGATGACCGGTGGGCAAACGAAGCGACTCGACGTGCGGCAGCTCGTGCTGGACGCCGAGGAGCGCTCGCGGACGTATCTGGTCACAACACCGCTCGAGTACTCGCCGTATCTGAGTGCGCTCGTCGATGGCGAGGTGTGGCTCAAACTGGATCTCATGCAGCGGACCGGCTCGTTCAAGTTCCGCGGCGCCGTCTCCAAGATCATGTCGCTATCGGAGGAGCAGTTGGATCGCGGCATCGTCACGGCGTCCACCGGCAACTATGCCCTGGCCGTGGCGGAAGCGATGCGACTGCGTGGGCGCAGCGCCACGATCTATGTTGCTCGGGACATCGATCCTGAGCGCCTGGAGCTGCTGCGAGCACGCGGTCTCCACGTCGTCATCGACGGCGATGAAGCGGGTGTCGCCGAAAAGCGGGCGCGTCAGGCGGCGGAGGAGGAAGGCAGGATCTACGTCTCGCCGTACAACGATCCGCTCGTGGTCGGCGGGCAGGGCACCTGCGGCCTCGAGATCGCGCGGCAGCTTCCGAACGTCGAGAGCGTCGTGGTTGCCTGCGGGGGCGGAGGGCTGATCGCGGGATCCGCTGGGTGGCTGAAGTTCCACAGCCCGGATGTCGAGATTATTGCCGTCTCACCCGCCAACTCACCCGTCATGTACGAGTCGCTGAAGGCCGGCCACGTGGTCGAGTCGGCGACCGCGCCCACGCTTGCCGACACCTGTGCGGGCAACCTCGATCTCGACAGCATCACCCTCGCCCTATGTCAGGAGTACGTGGATGATTTCGTGCTCCTCACCGAGGACGAAATCGCGCGCGGCATCCGTCTGCTGTTCGAGGAGCACCGCTTGGTGGCCGAAGGGTCCGCGGCCTTGGGCGTCGCGGCGCTTTGCAGGTCACCCGAGCGATTCAGGGGCAAGAAGGTCGTGTTGGTGGTGTGCGGCCGGAATATCGGTCTGGAACTGTTCAGGAGGATCGTGGCGTGACGCTCCGCTCCGGATTGCGCGCCCGTCGAGATTTCGGGCAGATCTGCGCTAATCCGCGTCGACCTGCGGCTACAGCTTCAGCAGCGCGAACATCACGCCGATCACCATCACCGTTGTCCCGGTCCAGAATGCGAACATCCAGCGGATGAGGCGGGTCTCGAGCGGTGTCGTGCTGTCTCGCAGTTCGGTTCGAAACTCCGCCCGCAGCTCTGCAACGCGCTGCTCCAGTTTCGCGTCGAACTGCGCGAAATGCAGCGCGAATAACTCGCGGAACTCGGATCGGTACGTGACGTCCACTTGATTGAACCAGTCGACCAGCTCGTCGGCCACGCCGTGCCCGAGCTTGTCGTAGAACTCCTGTGAGAATTTCGCCGTGATCGGCATGAGGTGAGTCCGCCCGTGTGGTCACCTCACGATACAATCTACGCCGGCTCGGCCGAGTATCCAACGAACGCGCGGCGTGGCGAACCCGCGCGCGCGGCCGGCTGAGGCCCCGCGGAGGAACGAACACTACATTGAGGCGCGGACCGCGAACGAGGTGAGGCGTGGCGTTCTCCAGATACATCCCCCTGGCGGCTCTTTTCCCTGGTCTCACCCTGTCGTGTGCGACAGAGACGCCAGAAGCCAATTCGACCGTTCGCGACAGCGCGGGCGTGGTCATCGTGGAGAGCAGGGTGCCGGCGTGGTCCGACGGGCGGGGCTGGAGGCTATCCGAGCAACCCACGCTCGACATCGGGGCGGCGCGCCACTGTTCGCGCACAACAGCTCGGTGGCGATCAGGGGTGCGGAGCTGATTCTCGGTGATCAAACCGACTTGGAAGTTGCGGTCTACTCCACCACGGGTGCCGTGCGGCGTGTCATCCGCGTGCTCGATCGCGATCTGCAGCTCACCGACCGTGACGCCGCGGGGGCGATCGACCTTACCGTGGCGCGCGAGTCGCCCGACCGGCAGATCGCGACGCGCGCCCGCCTGGTGGCGATGGATACTCCGGCGACGCGCCCGGCGTACGGATCGATCCTCGTCGACCGGCTTGGCAACATCTGGGTCGGTGGGTACACGCGCTATCCGGCGGTTCGACGTGAGTGGACCGTGTTCTCGGACGACGGCCGACTGTTGGGGGACGTCGAAATGCCCGACCGGTTCGCGGTGCTCGAGGTCGCGGACACCTGGGTCCTCGGTGTGTGGCGCGACGAGTGGGATGTGGAGCACGTGCGGCTGTACGGGCTGGAGAAGCTTAAGTGAACCTGCCGGGCATTTCGAAAGCGCGATCTTGATCGGAGTGGGCCATGCGAGCCGAGGACGAGACACCGTGGGACGTACCGCTCAATCGGGGATGACCTTCGTCTGGGACTCGACGCGCTTCGGCGGTTCCTCGATGAGGAAGACCTGGTGCTCGGTCGTGACGGTTGGGTGACCTGCCGGCACGTGGCGGCACTTGGTCGTGGGTGGCGGGTGGACGGGCGTGCAGCCGGACCAGTGGGCTGCACGCACGCCGGCTGGCGTGTCGGGCTCGGCGCTCGGCGCGCGCTACACGCCGAGGGTCACCTCGAGCTTCGTCACCGACGCTGCGGGGAACCGGTAGACGAAGGGCGAGCGGGCACCAGGCACGAGCCGGGTCGTTGGCGCCACGACCCGCGGACGGTCGAACGTGTTGTGGTCCTGCACGTTGCGCGCTGCGAGGGTCGTGGCGGTCACGGCGGCGACCGTTGCTCCGCGGACCGCGATTTCCGTGTCGCGCGCCTCGCTGGAGTGCGGGTTGGTCACCGTCAGCACGAGGGTATCGTCGCGTGTCGACGCCGAACCGTTCAGGCCCCAGAGCGACTGCTCACGATCCTGCTGGTCCCGCCAACCCACCGCCGGCGCCGAGGAGACGACGCGCACGGCGCGGCCGCCCTGGTGGGCGGCGAACATGGCGAAGACGTGGTAGGTCGGTGTGACCACGAACTGATCCTCGCGGGCGAGGAACAACGATTGAATGCAGTTGACGAGCTGTGCGATATTCGCCATCGCGACTTTGTCGGCGTGCCGGTTGAACGTGTCGAGCGTGAGCGCCGCGACCAGCGCGTCGCGGATGGTGGATTGCTGTCCGAACAGGTGTGCCGGATCGACGTTCGTCGTCATCCGATGCCAGGCGCCCCATTCGTCAACCACGAGCTTGATGCGGTGCTCGCGGTCCAGCTCTCCCATCACCTGCCATTGCGCCGTGATGAGGGACTCCATGCGATTGGCGCTCGCCAGCAGGTCGTACCACGCGGTGTCGTCGAACGCGATGGCCTCGCCGTTCGGGGCACTGGAGTAATGGTGCAGCGCCCACGCCCACATGCGGCCCAGGTCTCGGCGTTCGTTGAGCTGACGAAAGAACCGCCGTGTCCACTCCAGGTCACGCCCGCTCGGCCCGGCGCCGATGAACTTGAGTGCCACGCCGTATTCCGGCACGGCCCACGTCGCGAACCGGCGGTACTCGTCGGCGTACCCTTCCGGCGTGAAGTTGCCGCCGCAGCCCCACGACTCGTTGCCGATCCCCCAAAACTTGACGCCGAACGGATCGCGCTCGCCCGCCGCCTCGCGCAGCTCCGCGAGCGTCGTGCTCCCCGGCGGCGAGTTGCAGTACTCCAGCCATTCGAAGAACGCCCGCGCTGGTAGCGAGCGGACGTTCACCGCGAGATACGGCGCTGCGCCTACCAGCCGGCAGAATCGGATGAACTCGTTCGTGCCGAAGTGGTTCGGTTCGAACTTGGCCGGTACGTTGCCCAGGTCGCGCAGCGCCGTGTCATTGATCCAGAAGTTAGTGCGCCTCGGACGCTCGTGCCGTGGGCCGATACCGTCCCGCCAGTCATACGAGTCCGCGAAGCAGCCACCGGGCCAGCGGATGACGCTCGGCCGGATCGGTGCGAGGGCATCGATGAGCGCCTTGCGAATCCCCCCGACGTTCGGGATGCGGGAAGTCTCGCCGACCCAGATGCCGTCGTACACCACCCCCCCAAGGTGCTCGACAAAATGGCCGTAGATCTCGGGCGCGATCGTGCCGATGGGTTCGTCGAGGAGCACGTCGATGCGCGAGTCGGCGAGACGGGCCCGCCGCCGGCCCGCTGTCACGCCGACGTGTGCGCCGCTCACAGCCGCGCTGCCGGCGACTGCGGCAGCTACGAAGTCTCGTCTGGTGCATGTGGACATTAGCGTCCTCCAGTGCCTGGGCCGCGAATCCAAGCCAGCCGGGGGTGAAAGAGCCAAGTAATCTGAGACCACACCCACCGCGGCGCGCGCGCCATCCCTGTGTCCCGACCTTTCTCGTGACGGCCAAAACTTCAGATCACCCCGGTCACCACACCCCCATATCCTACACCGGCTCCGCGCCATCGCAACGAACCGGTGAACGACGCCATCGGAGTACGTATCGCATCCGCCCAAGCCGCGCTGGAATCGTACGACGCGACTTCCTGAAGGCCGGCTCCCGCCCATGACCCGAGCGGGTGGTGAGGATCTAAATGCCCGGGGGGGCCTGAGGGCGACACCCCTGGACGCACCCTGTTCGGCGCTGTTGGTTCGGAGCCCATGCGCATCTCTGTCGCCACCCGTATTCTCGTGGCACTCGTTGCAGCCGTAACGCTCGGCGTGATCGTGTCGATCAGTGGCAGCCCCCGCCTGCTCGCCGCCGCGGAGACGGTGGAGCCGATCGGCACCGCGTGGGTGCGCGCGATTCAAATGACGGTGATTCCCCTCGTGATCTCGCTCTTGATCACGGGCATCGCCTCGGGCACCACGCGGGGCGTCGCCAGCGTGGGTGGTCACGCGTTGCTGTTCTTTGCCGTGATGGCGTCGGCGTCGGCGGTGTTCGGTGCGCTGCTGGCACCCATACTCCTGTCGCCGGTCCCGGCGGACGCCGCCGCCGTGCAATCGCTCGCTGGTGAAATGCCGGGGGTAGCGCTGCCCCCGTTTCGCGATTGGCTGCTGGCGCTGGTGCCCGCCAACCCCGTCCAGGCGGCCGCGCAAGGCGAGATGCTGCCGCTGATCGTGTTCACGGGGCTGTTCGCGTTCGGGGTCGCCAGGATCCCCGCCGCGCGGCGGCGGCCGCTCGTGGAGTTCTTCGAAGGGGTGGCGGGCGCGGTGCTGCGGATCGTCGAGTGGATTCTCGCGGTCGGACCGATCGGCGTGTTCTGTATCGCGCTGCCGCTCACGGCGCGCTCGGGCGCGGCGCTCGCCGGGTGGATGGGCTACTTCGTGCTGGTGACCTGTCTGCTGCTCGTGACGGCGTTGGCCGCCCTCTACCCGCTGGTGTTCGTGGTGGCCCGCGTGCCCATCCGAAAGTTCGCGCGCGCCTGTGCTGACGCACAGGCGGTGGGCTTCAGCACGCGCTCGTCGCTGGCGTCGCTGCCCGCGCTGCTGGCCGGCGCCGAGCGGGAGCTGCGCCTCCCCACCACGGTGTCAGGCGTGGTGCTGCCGGTGGCGGTGGCCGTGTTCAAGTTCGGCTCGCCCATGGTGCGGCTTGCCGGCACGCTGTTCGTCGCCCAGCTCTACGGCATCGGGCTCGGGCCAGTGGAGATCGGCGCGATGGCGGCCGCGATCGCCGCGCTGTCGTTCTACTCGCCGGGCATTCCTAGCGGCGGTCTGCTCGTGATCGCGCCGCTGTACCTGGCGTTCAACCTGCCGCTCGAAGGGATCGCACTGCTCATCGGGCTGGACCTCGTGCCCGACATGTTCCTCACAGCGACGAACGTGACCGCGGATATGGCCGTGGCAGCTGCGCTGGCACCGAGGCAGGGGACCCATGGCCCGTAAACGCCGCCTCGCCAACATGACCCCGGACCCCGTGCCGAACACGCTGCTCAGCGCGTATCCGGTCAAAGAGCTGGACCTCCACGGTCTCACGGCCGCCGAGGCAGAACTCAAGGTGCGGGATTTCATCATCACCTGCGTGCGTACGGTGTCAGGACAGGCGGTTCGCGTCGTGACGGGGAAAGGGAAGGGGTCGGCCGGCCGGCCGGTGCTGGCGCCTCTGGTGCGGAAGATGTTGGAGACGAGCCTCGCCCCATACGTGTCGGAGTTTACGGCGGGCGTGGGTGGCGGGAGCTATCTCGTGAGGATCAAGTGAGCCGGCCACGTTGTCACCTCGCGGTCGCGCCGTGAACCGGACGCGCATCGCGGACAAACGCAATCATTCACTGCCCGCCGCGTGACGGCGCATCAGTCGGCGACCAGCGCCTCGACGATGCGCCGGCGCACGTCGGTGCGCGGCCGCGGGTACTGCGCGGCCAAGGCCGCCCAGACGCGGCGCGCGCCCACGCGGTCGCCCAGCAGGCTGTGCGCCACGACCGCCGACTCGACGAGCAGCGCGTTCGGGACCCAGTCCTGCGCGTCCGGGTGCTCGAGAATCGAGTCGGTCGCGTCAACCAGGGCCTGAAAATCCCACCGGGCGGTCGCGATGAGGTGGCGCACGACGTGGGGCACGATGGGCGGGGGGGACTGCGACGCCAAGTAGGTCTCGACGGCGCCGTACAGATCCGGATCGTCCACGCCGGCGGCGCCTCCTGACCGCGCGGCGTCGATCTCCCGCAGTTCCCGAATCCACTGCCGCCAGTCCGGCAGCGCCCACTCGGGCGCGAGCCGACTCCGCCACGCGGCTTCGAACAGCGCGAGCGCCGCGTCGCGCGAGTCTCTGCCCAAAGCCCGTTGGTCATTGCCCAAGCCCTGGGCACCGCGGACCGCGGCCCGCACCGCGGCGGACCGCGCCAACGCGAGTGCGCGGGGCACGTCGGTCACCGGCACGGCATCCTGCTCCGGAACGTCGAGCCGCCGACCCGCCAGCATGGTGCCGATGCCGAACCGCTCGGCACCGAGGTCCTGGAACCCTTGCGCGAAGCGTGCGGCGAACCGCGCACGCTCGGCGCCCAGGTCGAGCACCGGATGAAAGTCGGAGTTCGGTGTGACCGCGCGGGAGAGCAGGGCGTCGAACGCGGGGCGGCCCGTGACGCGCAACGCCTCGAGATCGTGCGGATCGAGGCGCGGCATGCGACACTGCGCGTCGCCGAACGCGGGAAGGCGCAGCAGCCTCCAGTCGGGATCCGGCAACGGTGTGAGAGACGCGACGATCAACAGGTCGGACGAGCTCGTTTGAAACAGCACGTAGTCCGGGAACACGCGATGCACGGCCGACAGAATGGTGAGCACGAGCTCGTCGTTGCTCTCGTACAACTGGAGCCATTGCCCGAACACCCCGCCCGCGTTGAGCGACCGCGCCACCTGGCGGTAGAACTGGACCGTGAAGAGGCTGGCCACGCCGCTGACCCACGGATTGGACGGTTCCGAGATGATCAAGTCGAACTGCGGTCCGCGCGCGGCAAAGAAGCTGCGCGCATCGTCCATCGCGAACTCCGATCGCGGGTCGTCAAAGACGCGGGCGTTCGCGGGGTAGTACATCTGGGACCCGAAGATCATGGCCGGTTCGATCTCGATGGTGGTGACGCGCTCGAGTGTGGGGATGCCGAGCAGCGTGTGCGCCGATATGCCCGTGCCATGCCCGATCACCGCCGCCCAACGCGCGTTGGGCGCGTGACCCGCGGCCACCAGGGGCATGAGGACCTGGGTCGACACGTCGACTTCGAGCCGCGTGCTGACAGGCGCCATTCCGCACGGGGTCAGCCAACTGCGCGGGAGCGAGCCGTCGGCCTTGCCGTTGGTCGCGATCACGACCGGTTCCAAGCCGTGCGAGTGCACGGATACCGTCGCGGTGCGTCCGTCCCGGTAGAAGAACACCTGCGCGCCCCGCGCGGAAGCGACGGAGCGTGTGCGGAAGACGCCGGTGGTGAGGATGCGGGGGTCGAGTTGGCCCAGGCCGAGCGCGAGCGCCAGTGCGCCGGACGAAACGACGGCGAACGCGGTGGCGAGCTTGCGAACGCGCGGGTGAGCCCGCGCCGCGACGGCGAGGAGTGCCACCCCGATCGCCATGTCGAGTGCCGCACCGGTGACGAGCATGCGGTGCAGGCCGAGCATCGGGAGGAGAAACAGTCCGGCCACGATCGCTCCGAAAATGGCCCCCAGCGTGTTGGAGGCATACACCTCGCCCACGACGTGCTCTCCATGGCCGCGAGCGAGCAGCGTGCGGGTGAGCAACGGCAGGGTCATGCCGGCGCAGAAGGTGGCCGGGAACATGACCGCAAGACTGAGGACATACTTCGCCGCGCTGAACCACGCGTAGCTTGCCGGCGATTGATCGAGCTTGCCGAGGAGCCACGCAGCCCATTTGAAGGACTGCTCGTACACCGGAAGGGTGGCCAGGGCGCCCAGACCCATCGCGCATTGCACGACGCCCAAGGCCACGATGGGCGTCCGCCAGCGATCCGTTCTGCGTCGCACCCAGAACGCGCCGCACGCCAGCCCGAGAATGAACGCCGACAGCATGATCTCGAACGAATGCGTGGCGCTCCCCAGTACAAGCGCCAGCATGCGCAGCCATCCGATCTCATAGATGAACGACGCCACCGCGGTGCCGAACGCCACGATCAGCAGCGCGTTGGAGAGTCGTGGCGCCGGAGGGGGCGTGGCCGCGTCGCTCGCGGCCGGCCTGACAGCGCCGGCCGAACGCGCGGCGAGCGGATGCCGTCGCGCAATCGCCAGGGCCAGCATCCCGACCGCGACGTTGACGATGGCCGCGGTTGCCACCGTTCCGGGCAGGCCGGCGATCGCGACCAGCAGGAACCCAGCCAGCAGCACTCCGATCGCTCCACCCATGCTGTTGGTGAAATAGAGATAGGAGAGCACGCGTCCCGGCTTGTCCGGGAGCCGCCGCAACACGCCTGTCGCCATCAGGGGGAACGTGGCGCCGAGGAGGACTGCCTGCGGGAGGATGAGTGCGCCGGCCAGCATCCACTTCACGGCGGTGCGTGCGGCGTCCGACGCTAACGCGGGAAAGAGCGAGTCGTATGCCCACGCGGTGCTCGCGACGAACGCTGGGTGGAACACCATGCCGAGCGCGCCGATCGCGATCTCGATTGCCCCGTACGTGTTCAGGGGGTCGGTGAATCGCGACGAGCGAGTGCCGGCCGCCGCGGCGCCAGCGGCCAGACCGCCCATGAAGATCGCGAGCACGAGCACCTGGGCGTACGCGGTGTGCCCCACAAGCAGCCCCAGGTAGCGTGCCCACACCGACTCGTAGATGAGCCCCGCCAGGCCCGAAAGGGCGAACAGCGCATACACAGTCGCAGTGGGAAAGGGCCCCCTCGCATCCGCACCTGATCGGGGTTCCTTGTGGATGAGGGCGGCAGTCATGTTGGATGACACTACCGCGCGGGCTGGGGATCTCCAAGGGGATGGGCGCCGGACGCTCTCGCGCTGGTGCGCATCGAGGCGGGTATGGGACGCGTCCACTTGTCCCGATGTCGTTCAGAACGCATTGTGAGTTGTGCCCGTAGCGGCGATTCTCATGGGTGGAGAGTGGAGACCCGATGACTGATGTCCTGGTTGTGGACGATGATCCGGTGGCGCGAGAGACGCTCGAGGCGGTGTTGCGCAAGGCGGGGTATAACGTCTTCGTGGCTGCAAACGCGTTCGAGGCGTTCATGGAACTCCGGGTCCGCCCGGTGCATGTCGTCGTCTCGGACGTGCGGATGCCCTACGTGGAGGGCACCAACTTCTATCACCAGCTTTCCGAGGAGTTCCCGGCGCTGGCCGAACGCGTGGTGTTCGTCACCGGATCCTCCGACCCTCGCGCCGTGGCGACCGAAACCGGCCGGCTCTGTCTCAGCAAGCCGCTCGATCCCGAGGCCGTTCTCCGGACAGTAAAGGCCATTGCGGACCGGCGGGCCCCTATCCAGGAAGGAGGGCCGAACCCATGACCAGCATCCCTCGCCTCACGCTCTCGACGTTGACCGGTCTCGTCTGGTTGACCGCGGCCGCCGCCGCCCAGGACCGTGTCCTCACCCTGTCCGATGTGAGCCCCGCGCTGAATAGTCTCATCGGCAACACGGACCTCGATTTCGTGGCGAAGGCGAACATCGAGTATGGTGTGACCGGCAAGGCGGACTACGACCGCTTCTACCGCGAGTCGGCCATCGCGTACGGCGGTTTCGTCGTGGGGCAGGGGCTGACCAACGACGCCACGACCAACCTCAAGGGGTACGCCCGTAACAAGGCGGCCATCGCCGAGCTCGAAGCGGAGATCGCCGAGATTACCGAGGGGGCGGATCCCGACGACTGGACCACCGAGCAGTCCATCGCGGTGCTCCAGGCAGCCGAGGCGAAAGACCAGCTCTCGGCGGATGAACGCGAATACATGGCGGCGACGGCGCTGCGGATTGCGGCGACGCTGCCCGTCTTGAAGGCGGCTATCGAGTCCTCGGCCGAGCTTTCGGGCATCGCGCCGGGACTCGTGAGCGGCGCGCGCTCGGCCTTTGGGTTGCGCGGCGCAACCGGCGCCGCGCGTAACGTGCAGCGGAGCGCCGACCGTATCGCCGACATTCCGAGTTCGGCCACCAAGCTGGTCGAGGAACTCACGGTACTGTCGCACGGCCTGAGCATGGTGAGCGGCGGTTGACCGCGCGTAACCGGCCGTCTGCGATCCTCATCGCGACCGTGTTGCTTGCGGGGGCGCGTCCGGCGGACGCCCAGACCGTTGATCCGTCGCTGCGACTCCCGCCCGGCTGGAACGACGCGTTCTTCGAACGCCTGGAGGAGGGCCTCAATCCGAAAACCGTCGTAGCCGTCGTGAACTTTAGCGGCGGTGGCCTGCTGGAATCGCATCTTCGCTTCAGCATGTCCGACATGCTGGTGACTGATTTGGTGCAGGCCGGCCGGTTCGTGGTCGTCGAGCGCGACCGGCTGGACGCGGTCCTCCAGGAGCAGGAGTTGCAGGAGGGCGGGTTCATCGATCCGTCCACCGCGGTCGAGGTCGGCAAGATTCTCGGCGCGCAGCTCGTGGTGCACGGGCTGGTGACCAAGGCGGCCGAACAGAAGATCGACAAGTTCGCCTATGACCTCGTGCGCGTGGAGGTGGGGGTCGATATCCGGGCCGTCGAGACCGGGACCGGACGCGTTGTGATCTCGCAGTCGGCGGAAGGAGCGGCGGAGGCGAAGGTCATCACGACGGCGGACGGGACGATCGTGAGCGGGCCCGCGGATTACGACCCCCTCTATCTCGATGCGACTGTGGCGGCGCTCGACAGCGTGTCGCGTCTCGTGTCGACGGCGGTTCCGCTCATCGGGTTCGTGATCGCGGTCAACGGGTTCGACATCATGATCGACGTCGGCGAAGGGCAGGGGGTCAAGGCCGGCGATACGTTCATCGTTTTCCGCAAGGGCGACGAGTTGAAGCACCCGGTGACGGGCAACCGCATCGGGTGGCAGAAGACCGTGTTGGCGGCCATCGAGACCGTGAGTACCGAGCAGGCGCTGGCGACGGGGCGCGTGACGGTCGTGAGCGATGCGGCGGTCCAAATCGCCCCTGGTGATCTCGTGATGCTTCGCTCGCTTGCGCCGTCGCGGCGGTGAGGACGCTCCGGGATCGGCATGCTGCTCGAGCATCAGGGGATCGAGGGGTTGCGGGTGGGGCGCTTCGACCTCGGCATCAGCGCGGCGTGCATCCTCTATCGTGTGGGCTCGACCGTGATCGACACCGGCCCGCCCAATCAGTGGAGAGTCGTTCGCCGCTTCCTGCGTGAGCGCCGTGTCGCCCGCGTCTTGATCACCCATCACCACGAAGACCACGCGGGCAACGGGGCGAGGTGCCTGGCGGAACTCGGCGCGCGGGTATACCTGCCGGAGGCGGGCCTCCGTCCGGCCATGGACGGGTTCCCCCTGCGAGCGTATCAGCGGGTGCTCTGGGGCGCGCCGCGCCGATTCGAACCCGAACCCGTTCCGCGGCAGACGGACGCGGGGGACGGCGTCCGGCTGCGAGCGATTCCGGCGCCGGGCCACTCTCCCGACATGACCTGCTACCTCGAGCCCGAACGCGGTTGGCTGTTTGCCGGGGATCTCTACATCGCGAGCAAACCCAGATTCATGCGCGCGGATGAGACGGTGGACGACCAGATAGCGAGTCTGCGCTCGGTGCTCGCACTGGATTTCGCCACCGTGTTCTGTGCGCACCGCGGTGTCGTGGTCGAAGGGCGGCGGGCTATCGAAGCCAAGCTCGACTACCTCGTGTCCCTGCGGGACCAGGTGCGGGACCTCCACGATCGCGGACACTCGATCGCGCGGATCACGCGGACGCTGCTAGGGCGGGAGACTGCGATGTCGCTCCTGACGATGTACCACTTCTCGAAGCGGAACCTGGTGCGGGCGTGCTTGGGGTAGCGTCGCGATCAGGTGGTGCGACGGCTTGTGAGCGAGCGCGGGCCGCTCCCGGAGCCAGCGTCAGCGCCGAGACCGCCGGTCCGAACGCTCCCACGAGGACCCTACCGGGAGTCGCGATCCGGACAACGGCTTCAGGGACGCGGGACCTGTGACCCGCCACCCCCAGTGTCCCGCGCGTTTACCTGCCGGGGTCGGGAATCGCGTCGATGAGGCTCTCCATGCGGGTACGGAGCTCCGGCGACGGCATCCGGCCTCGCGCAGCGGTGTTGTTGTCGATCGCGTGCTCCGGGCTCGTCGTGCCGGGGATCGCGACGGTCACCGCGGGATGGGAGACCACGTACTTGAGGAACAGCTGCGCCCACGTCGTACAGTCGATCTCCGCCGCCCACTCGGGCAGCGGCCGGCCACCCACTCGACGAAACAGCCGGCCGCGTCCGAACGGGAGGTTGATCAACACGGCCATGCCGCGATCGAGCGCTAAGGGCAGGATCCTATCGGCCGCCGATCGGTTGTCCAGCGCGTAGTCCACTTGAATGAAGTCGAGCGTCTCGCGGTTCATGATCGACTCGAGCGCGTCGTACTGCCGATCGCTGGAGGTCGTGACACCGACGTACTTGATCCGACCCGCGGCCTTCCATTCGCGCATGGTCGGCAGCTGCGTCTCCCATCCCCGCAGGTTGTGCACCTGCATCAACTCCACCCGATCGGTGCGAAGTCGCGTGAGCGAGCTCTCCATCCGTTGGATACCGCCGTCGCGATCCTCGCGGTCCACCTTGGTGGCCACAAAGAGGTCGTCACGCACGCCCAGATCGGCGAGAATCCCGCCCACGATGGTCTCCGACTCCCCGTAGTTCGGCGACGTATCCAGCACCCGGCCGCCGAGTTCGTGGAACGCGCGGACCGCCGCCCGCAGGCCCGACGTGTCCGGCTCCCAATTCGCGCCGACGCGGTAGTTGCGGGTGCCGATTCCCACGACCGGGACTCGCTCCCCGGTGGACGGGATGGGTTTCGTGTTCAGGTCTCCCGTCTGGGCCAGGACGGAGTCCCAACCGAGGGTGAGGCTGACGCCGGCTCCGGCGCCCGCTCTGATCAAGTCGCGGCGTGTGATGGGCATAACGCGGTCCCAGATGTGAGGATGAAGGGCTTCTGAGTGTACTACGACCGGCGACCGGAGATCGTTGGTCCGTTCAACACAGTTTTGGGGGGTATTGGCGACTTCGCAAGCCCGGGGTGCCGACGTCGCGTTCTGGGGATGTCTGAGGGTGTTGGCCTACAGGAAGAACGCGATCAGCGCCACGAGTACCAGCGTGAGAAGCATGGCGAGCAGCGCCACCGTGACCAACAACCCGAGGGCCCATCTCCAGCCTACCCGAAGCAGGAACGCGTAGAACCCATCCTTGAGGATGAGGTTGATGAGCTGTCGCAGGGCTGCGAGCACGTGGGTGACCCCGTTTCGAGTGGCTGCTGGACCTACGGTCGCGTGGCGAGGTCGGTTTCACGGACCGGGTTCGCCGAGTCGGACCTTGCATCTTCGTCCTCAGTCGTGCCAGGTTTGGCCACCGTTGCCTACAAACTCCGCATTCGTCTGTGAAGGGACGACATGACCGAGCAGCCCGCATCCCTAGCCGACGAGCAGGAACCGCTCGAATCCGTGATCAAGGGGGAAGTCCTCCGTATGTACCAGGAGGTCGCCGATCATCCGGAGGGGGAGTTCCATTTCTACCACGGTCGCCAGGCCGCCGAGATGTTCGGCTATGAGACCGAATGGCTCGATCGCGCCCCGGCCGGGGCGGTGGCGTCGTTCGCCGGCGTGGGGAATCCGCACCTCCGAAGTGACGTGCGGCCCGGCGAGAGCGTTCTCGACCTGGGGAGCGGGGCGGGGCTGGACGCTATCATCTCGTCATGGCGGGCAGGTCCCACCGGCAGGGTGGTGGGTGTCGATCTCAATCCGTCGATGTGCCTGAAGGCGCAGGCGCACGCCGCCGCCACGGGCACGGCCATGGAGTGTCACGAAGGCCGGATGGAGGATATCCCGCTCCCGGACGGCTCGGTGGACATCGTGATCTCCAACGGCGTGATCAACCTGTCCTTCCGCAAGCGTCGGGTGATTCGGGAGATCTTGCGCGTGCTCAAACCGGGAGGGCGCATGTCCCTCACGGACATCGTGAGCGCCAAGCAGCTTTCGCAGTCGATCGTCAACGACCCCAAGCTTTGGGCTAGCTGAATCGGCGGCGCTCTCCCGGAGGGAGACATGTTCGGGCTGCTCGAAGGCGCCGGCTTTAAGCGCGTCCGGTCGGCGGTGGTAGAGGGATTCCGATTCCGAAAGGATTCGACTCGGGACGCCGCCGAGGCCTACGGGGTCAAGGCGGTGATGCTGACCGCAGTCAAGCCGGAAAGCCCGCCCGCGTAAAGTCCGTCCTTCGCTGATGCGCTCGATCAGGTGGGGAAGCGAGGCCGGGGCGGTTGCTCAGGCGGGCGCCAGTTCGATGCCGATATTCGCGACG
>DASWII010000010.1:0-6958 GCA_036397755.1 Gemmatimonadales bacterium
GGAGCCACTGGGCGAGCACTGGGAAGGCCCTGAGTTGCCGATCGTCCGGGTCGAGGTCAATCCAGAGAGCGAGTACATCGAGTTCATAACCATGCCCGACGCGTCCGAAGCTTCGCTCAAGCGTGCGCTCTCCTTCGCCGATGTGGTTACACGGCTGGAGCGGTTCGCGGAAGGCGGCGAGGTCCGCCAGCTATTCTGGGTTTCGGGCCTCCGGCCGCTTGCACCGGAGAATGTTCCCGAGGATTCCGACTGCGCGATCCGGTTGGCCTTGCCCTTCGTCGCGATCGCTCACGCCACAGAACCAACTCGGGTGGCCTTCGTTGCACGGCGCACCGCCTAACCCGACCTGAGCCTGTGTCAAAACTCGTTGATGTGGAGAAAAAGGGGGTCCTCCGATGCCTCGCAGAGTCTCGATCGTCGTTTCTGGGCGAAATCCGAGCGTCGGTTTTCTACCAAGCCGTGATCGTCACGAGTTTTCACACAGGCTCGCCGTGAAGTTGACGAGCGCTGCGGATGGCTGAATGATTGAGCGCGTTGGCAGATCAGGCACTTTCGGTGCTCCGCCCGCCTGGCGAGAGGGCGCTCACAACTTATGGCCATCGCGTTAGGATGCCGATTGGAGGCCGTCATGCCTTTGGTGTCGCACTCGACCCTGAAAAGGGGTCGCCAAGCAGGAAGCCAGCCGTTTTTCACCCGGAGCCTGAAGGCGCCTGGCCGTGTGTCGGTGGCCGTCGTAGTTCTTGTCTCCGCGAACGCCGTCTGTCATCCTGCGCGCGCGCAAGACCCAAGGGCCGCGGTCCTCGACACCTTCATCACGGAGCTGGCGGCGCGAGGCCAATTCAATGGGAACATCCTCGTCGCTGCGCGGGGTGAAGTCATCTATGAGAGGTCGATCGGACTCCGATCCACGCTCCCTGGCGACTCGCTCGATCTCGACAGCCAGTTCCGACTCGCGTCGGCGAGTAAGCCATTCACGGCGCTTGCGATCATGCAACTCAAAGAGGCGGGACTGATCGCCTACGAGGATCCGGTGGAGAAGTACATCCCTGAGTGGCCCTATCGCGGGGCCACCATTCGCAATCTGCTCAACCACACGTCAGGGATCCCGGACTACCGTGAGATCACCGATCGACATTGGAAGCCCGAACTCCGCATGGACAACCCGAAGCGGATCGTCGAAAACAGCGATCAGTTGATCGACCTGTTCACCGAGTACCGGCCCGAGCCGTACTTCGAATCCGGT
The DNA here is from genome assembly GCA_036397755.1 of Gemmatimonadales bacterium. Lineage (GTDB taxonomy): Bacteria > Gemmatimonadota > Gemmatimonadetes > Gemmatimonadales > GWC2-71-9 > CAMYLY01. Next base: position 1,244 of record DASWII010000010.1, read on the forward strand.
TCGGAATTTGGGTACAGCGACACAGGCTATCTGCTTCTCGCGTTGATTCTGGAGCGCGTTTCGGGCGTGCCCTACCACCGCTACATGAGGGACAACGTCTTCGTGCCGGCTGGGATGCGCAACACGTACGCCGTTAGTCCTCTCCGGGAAGACCCTCTGACGAATCGGGTCCACGGCATGAGGCTGGCTCTGGACGGACCGGGGCTGATCTCCGCCGACCTCCGATACGTCGATGCTTTGGAGGGATCCAGCGGTATCTACTCCACACTGCGGGACCTGTACCGGTGGGATCGTGCTCTTTACACTGACCAGATGGTGTCCCGGTCGAGCCTTCGAGAGGCGCTCGCGCCGGCGGTATTGACCGACGGGCGGCCAACCCGGACCGGGTTCGGGTGGTTCCTCGGGGAGGGGACCGTATCGCACGACGGTTACGCGGCGGGCTTCGGAGTGTGGATCTACCGCGCGCTGGAGCAGGAGAACACCGTAATCATTCTGACCACCGGCGGCCTGTACTTGTGGGCAGGCGTGAATCAGGGTGTGCTCCGAATCCTGCGCGGCGAGGAGCCCGACCTTCCGAAGCGAGACGGGATGAGGATGGTGGGCCTCGCTCTGCTGAACGAGGGCGAGGAAGCAGCCCGCAGGGTTTACGCCGACCTGAGGCAGAATCACGCGGACGAGTACGACTTCGGAGGAGTGGGATCACTGAACTCGTTGGGCCGCCTGCTGCTGGAAGACCGACGACCCCTGGATGCCTTGGCCGCCTTCCGCCTCAACGCAGAGATGTACCCCGAAGCCCCTCTCGTCTGGAACTGGCTGGCCGAGGCATATCTCTCGCTCGCGGACACGACCAACGCGGTCGACAACTATCGCCGGGCTCTGACCCTCGATAAACAATCTCGGCATGCCACACAGATGTTGCAGATGTTGGGGCGCCCATGACGCGGCGTCCTAACCACGCGGAGCCTGACGAGTGCGTACGCTCGAAAGGAAGTTGTGGATCGATGCGCGTGGCATGGATACGAGTACGCTCACCGAGACGCGCGGCGCGAGTCGCTCCGGGCTAGTGTAGCGTCGCAGAAGTTCGTTGCCGCATTGACGGCGGGCCAAACGCGGCCACGGGAGGGCGCGTAGCCCGGCGGTCACGGCGTCATCGCAGCGGAACGCTCGGACGCCGGGGATGACCGGCGTCGAGTCCGCCCGGGCGCAGCGCCCAGAGGGGACGCGTTGGCCCGCCGTCTAAAACAATGTCTGCGACAGTAACCTAGGACGTCGCGCCGGGCCGGTGTGGGGCTCCGCGGCGTTTGAGGAACCGCGGGTTTCGTCTCGCGTAGTCGCGTCGTCGGGCCACCGTGTGGTTCACCCATTCGATGATCGCGGCCCAGCCGAGGCTCTCGGGGTCATGACCTAGGTAGTCTTGCACGACCCCGATGACCTGGAACCGTTGGCGCAGCTGGAAGGTGAGCGTCTGGTCCACGAGTTCTCCTCGGACCAGAGCCGCCACGTAGTCGTCGGCCGACATGGTGTGCGCGACCCGGTGGTATCCGCGCAAGCGGGCACCCGCGCGAATCCGGAGGAGACCCAGCCGACGTGTGAGCTCGCGCCGCGCCGCATAGAGCGCTTTGCCGATCCCCCGGCGGCGGAGCGTCGTATCCGCCATGACTTCCGCGCCGTACAGCGTGTGGCCGTTCGGGTCGTGGTTCGTGAAGAGGCCGCGATCGGTCATGGCCCGCCAGCTCGCGTCGAGGTCGTAGTCGTCCCACCGCACGATCAGACTCGACGCCATCCCGACGACGCGGCCCGACTCGGGCGCGACGGCGACCAGCTGGCCTTCCGGAAACACGGCGAGATGCGACGCCAGTTGCTCCTCGTTCCATGGCGGCGAGTCCGGGTAAACCGCGCCACACAGCGCGATGATCTGCTGGAAGTCGCGCCTGGTGGTCTCGCGGACGACGACGGGGAGCGGAGCCCGACTCACAGCGTGACGATCTCCGGGTCGGCCACGATGGCGGCGGTGCGTTTGGAATCTTGGAGCGGCAGCACCGTCCCGCTGGAGCGGGTGTCGGCGATCGTCTGCAGGTTGAGCTCCCCGATGACCATCGATTCCTGGTTCGGGTTGCCCTCCGCCAGTATCCCGTCTCGCGAGAACGGGAAGTCGCTGGGGGTGAGGATGGCGGCCTGCCCGTAGTTGAGGTGCACCGCGGGAACCATCGGCAGCGACCCGACGGTGTGCGATTGAATGACATACATCTGGTTCTCGATCGCCCGCGCGTGCGCGCAGTACTTCACCCGCATGAACCCCTGCCGCTCATCGGTACAGCTCGGCACCGCGAGGATATGCGCATCGAGCCGGGCGGCCGCTCGCGCGATCTCCGGGAACTCCACGTCATAGCAGATGGCGACGCCGATCCGGCCGAACGTGGTCTCGAACACACGCAGCTTCGACCGCGGCGACACCTTCCAGTCCTCCGTTTCGAACCGAGTCATGTGGAGCTTGCCCTGCACGCCGATCGACCCATTGGGTCCGAACACGTAGCACTCGTTGTAGATCGCGCTGTCGTCGCCGTCATCCATCACGGGAATCGTGCCGCCGACCACGTAGATTCCGTGCCGGCGGGCGAGACCGGAGAGCAACTCGAGGTAGCGGTCGCGCTGGGCGGCAAGCGCGCGCACTTGTAGCTCGATCGGCCGGCGCACGTCTCCCAGGGTCAGCAGCTGCACCGTGAAGTACTCGGGAAATACGGCGAGATGGCACTTGTAGTCGGCGGCCGTCTCGATGAGCGCCTCCACCTGCCCCTGAAAGTCGTCGAACGTCTTGACGGGCCTGATGAAATACTGCATCGACGCAACGCGGATGCGATCCATGGTCCGGGGCGGCCTCCGTATGGGTGTCACGCAATCTAACGTGACCGCCGAGACCGGCTGCGGTTTGCTCGGTTGCGCTCGCGTTTTGTAACGACCCAGTCCATCTTTGGCTGCCATGTCGGAGCCCACGCGTGCGGTGACGCCGCTCACGCTGTTCGAGGCGGTGCTGCCGCTGCTCGTCATGCTCGTGCTGTTTGTCGCCGGCATGGCGATCCTCGAGATGGGGACCGAGTTGCTCATCGCGGTGATGCTCGGCGCTTCCGCGGTTGCGGGAGCGATCGCCGCCCGCCACGGTCACGGATGGGACGCGATCCAGCGCGCCACGGCGGAGAAGCTCGCGGGCGTGCTGCCGATGATTCTCATCTTGCTCTGCATCGGGATGCTCATCGCAACCTGGGTGTTCAGCGGCACGATCCCCTACCTCGTGTATTGGGGCGTGAAGCTCGTGAACCCGCGCTACCTCCTCGTGACGGCGTTCCTCGCGACCTCGGTCATGTCCGTGACGACGGGCACGTCGTGGGGCTCGGCGGGCACCATCGGCGTCGCGCTGATGGGTACGGCCGCCGCGCTGAACGCGCCGTTGGCGGCGACGGCGGGCGCGGTCGTATCCGGAGCGTATTTCGGTGACAAAATGTCGCCGCTCTCCGATACCACGAACATTTGCGCGATCGGTGCGGGGGCGCAGCTGTACGATCACGTGCGGCACATGCTGTACACCGCCGTGCCGTCCTTCATCGCCGCGCTGATCGTGTACACGGTCGCCGCGCGGTTGAGTCCGATCGCGACCGATGGCATGCCCGCAAGCGCTCAGGGACTGCTCGGCAACCTCGAGGACCATTTCCGCCTGCATTGGATCGTGTTGATCCCGCCGGTGCTGGTCGTGGCGAGCATCGTCCGACGCGTCCCGCCCGCCCTGGCCATGGCCGGGGCGTCGGCGATCGCCGCGCTGATCGGGATGGGGTTCCAGGGGTTCTCGCTGCAGAGCGCGATCATCTCGGCCGTCGCCGGGTTCCGAGCCGACATGATTCCCACCGTCGGGGGCGACGTGGCGGCGCTGAGCTCCGGATTCACCACGCTCGTCGAGCGCGGCGGTCTCTATTCCATGGCCAACACGCTCATCGTGGTGATCGCCGCCTTCCTCCTGGCGGGGGCCCTGGATGCCTCGGGCGCGCTGGATCTCATCATCGGCCGGCTGCTGCGCACCGTGCGCGGCGTCTTCGGCTTGATATCGGCCACCATGGCGTCCGGCGCCGTCACGATCGCGCTCACGAGCCACGCCGGCGTCACCGCCCTTGTTGTCGGTGAGCTCTATCAAAAGGCCTATGCGGAGCGCGGCCTGGCGCCCGAGAACCTGTCGCGGTCGCTGGAGGATTCCGTGACGGTGGTCGAGCCCATCATGCCGTGGACCGTCACCGCGGTGTTCATGGCGACGACGCTGGGCGTACCGACCATCAGCTACCTGCCGTGGGCGGTGTTCTGCTACGGAGGGACGATCGGGTCGCTCGCGATCGCGGCGCTCTATTCGCGGACGGGGTACGGGATCAAGAGAGTGTAGCGAGGATCACCATGGCGGTGGTCGACTCTATGTGCTGCGCGGAGCGCCGTGATCTGGAGCGATCATCGACCGAGGATGAATCGGCTCAGCAGCGCACGCGCGTCGCGACGCAGTGGGGCGGACAGAACGATCGCGGCCTCGACGAGGGTCGGCCCCCCGATGCCGACGTGTGGTGCGCGCCCAACCGCGTCGAGGAGTCGGTCGGCGTCGGATTCCGCCATGGCGATCGCCACGACGTGCACGCCGTGAGTCCAGCCATCGGCGAAGCCTGCCCTGGCTGGTTACTGTATCCCAGGTCTCGGAAAACTCCTGCCGCGGCGGGTGAGCACCTGCCCCCCGCGCACCAGCACGAGCGGCCCCAACGTAATCCCGACTCTGAAGCGGTTTAATCCAGGGATCATCCCCACTTCATCACCGAGGGTCCAGACAGGAGTCATCTTGGTGCGCGGTCGGCTACTCGCCGTACCTCCGAGCGGGCGAGCGGGACTGGGGGTCGGTATGACATCGAGTCTCGCGGGCATCGCTGTGATGAGTCTTCTGCTGCTGGGATGTGAGGAGCTTCCCAGGTTCTTGAGCCGGCTGCCGTCTCTTGAGACCTAGGTTCAGCGCTAACACCGGATGTAACCTGGAGCGCTCCGCGCGCATCATGTACATGCGTGTCACATACAGGATTGGCGATCAAGGGGCATGCATGGTGACTCGACACGGCTGCGGTCCGCATTCGGAGGGCCCAGTACCGTTGTCCGGCGTTGCTGGTGAATCCGATCGGTAACATCATCCAGGCGTTGGACGGCGAGGATGCCATGACCTTCGTCGCGGACAGCGGCGGCGGCGACGGCGGGGGGGTGACGGTCACGACCCGCCTGGGGTATCTCAGGGTGGAGGCCGCTGAGAGGTGATGTTGTCTCGTCGCGTCGGGGCCAGCCAGAGCTCGTGCAGCAGTGAAGGGTTGTCACACGCGGCCCGCAGGGTGCGGGTTGGCGGGAGTGATTCCATAGCGAAATGCAGCTTGACCGTACTGTTGCCCCTGCTTGTGATCGGCGCCTGTGCCAGCCCGACTGGGGTTGATTGGGAGCGGGTGTCCCTGTCCACTGACAGGTCGGCGTACGCCATCGGGCAGGAGGCCGTTGTGACGTTGACAAACGCCAGCGGCCAGGCCGTACGGTACTCGTGGTGTCTGCTTGGGCTGGAGCGACGCGTTGAGGGTGAGTGGGAGCGTGCCGCTGGTGCATCCCTGGACCGGTGGGTGAGTGAAGGGTTCTTCGGCCCGACCGCCACCGACACCGATGGTCTTTCCG
>DASWII010000011.1:0-55554 GCA_036397755.1 Gemmatimonadales bacterium
AAGGTCGACCACAACGCGCCGGCGGACTGTGTCCTCTGTCATGACATTCCCCCGCTCACCCCTCCAGACTCGGGAAACTGAGCGTCCCCGCGTCGGCATCCGCCACACCCCTCTGTGGAGCCATGCGACGCTTCACCGCCGCCGACTGCTGAATCCCTCGACACCGTCCGTCGATAATCTCTACGTAAGTCACTTCTCCTTGCGGGGCTTGGGCTTCCCAGACTCAGCGACACGTGTCGACCCGAGCACCGGTGAGTTCTTCGACACGTGTTTAACATCGAGGTGCCGCCGCTGCGCGAACGGAAAGATGACGTTCCGTTGCTGACCAGGTTCTGCATCGAGAAGTACGCACGGGCCATGGGGCGACCGGCCAAGCCATGCTCGGCGGAAGCGATGGCGATCCTCGAGCAGTACCGGTGGCCGGGGAATGTCCGGGAGCTGGAGAATGCGATCGAGCGTGCCATGGTGATTGGGAAGGAAGCCATGATCGTGCCGGCGGATCTCCCGCTCCAGGTCGAAGAGAAAGTCGTTCCCGTGGAGACATCGCTCGCTGCGATGGAGAAAGACCATATCGAGCGCGTGCTCCAGGAGATGGGAGGGAACATGACGCGATCCGCACGGGTGCTGGGCATCGATCGCGCGACCCTCTATAACAAGGTGAAACGTTACGGCATTCGGCGGTGACGAGGGTCGCGATGATCCACGTCGCGCCGCTGAATGGCTATGGGCTCCAGTGGGCGGGGGCGCTCGCCGAAGGTGTTGCCGACGCCATCCACATCCCGGTGCGATGTGCACCGGCTGACATCGACTTCGACCAAGCCTTTGCGCCCGATCGCCATCAATACCACGCCACGTTCCTGCTCGGCGGCTTGCTGCGGACGCCAAGGCCTCCGCATGAGAAGATTCTCGGGGTCACCGCCGTAGATTTGTTCATCCCGGTCCTGACGTTTGTTTTCGGGCAGTCGCAGCTCGACGGTCCCGCCGCAGTCATCTCGACGTTCCGTCTTCAGAACACGTTCTACGGGCTCGAGCCCGACGAGGGGTTGCTCGTGGAGCGCACGATCAAGGAGGCGGTCCACGAACTGGGTCATGCGTTCGGTCTGGTGCACTGCCTTGACTACCGCTGCGTCATGCACGCGTCGAGCGATGTTGAGGGCGTGGACGTCAAGGAATCCGGGTTCTGCTCCGCGTGCTGGCCGATGATCGAGCGCGGAATCGCATAACGCTCCAAGGAACGGGGGGAACGGTAGAGCGCTAGGCAACGTCCTTTGGTTCGGACGCGCGCATGCGTTGAGCCTGCACCCAGCGTTCGTATTCTCTGGGGTGGTGCTGCTTCAACTCACGCAGCGTGATCTTGCCGTCCAACCAAACCCGGCTCATCGGGAAAACGCCCGGGCGCAGATGGACGCTGTACAGGTGCCACAGGATGATCGCCAGAAACGCCAGGACCGCTTCGTAGCCGTGGATGGCCAGAATCAGATCGTACACCCACTTGGGAAACAGGCGCAGCGTCGTCTCAAAGAACCACATCATGAAGCCGCTGATCACCATCACCAGCGACCCCCACACCACGGCGAGATACTCGAACTTCTCGAACGGATCGAACTTGTCGAATGGCGGCGCGACGTCCGTGCGTCCGAGCTGGTATCGCACGTGGTGCGCGACGTCGCGGACGTCTTGCAAGCGTGGGAGCAACCGCCGGAATGCTTCGCGTCCGTCCGCCGTCACCGCCACGTAGACGACGTGGAACACTCCGAGCAGCAAGAGCGCGACGCCGGCAAAGTGATGCAGTACGGTGCGTGCAGCAAACACCCCGCCCACCAGCCGCGTGCCAACGTGGGGGATCAGCAGAGGGAGGCCCGTCACGATCAGGATCGTGAACACTACGATGAGCACGATGTGCTGCACCCGCTGTGCGAGCGTGAATCGGACGACCGTCTGGTCGAGATCGTGCTCGTAGGCGGTCCACTCACTCATGCTGGCGATCCTTCCGTTTGTCGACCACACGCCGCCGATACTGATCCAGGAAGATCATGCCGGCCGCGTACACGATGATGCCTGCGATGAGAACGTAGTAGAACCACTGCACGGCCCACGCCAGCGTGTTGACGTCCTCGCGCAGGGATCTGACGTGGATCTTGCCGGTGACGACACCTTCACCGATGCCCGAATGGCAGGTGCCGCAGGTCTCCACCAGGTTCGCCGAATGGACCTTGGATCGAGGGTCCGATGATGGAAGGATACCATGGGCGCCGTGACAGCTCTCACAATTCGCCACGGTGAGCTGTCCGCTTTCCAGCGCGATCCCGTGAAACGACTTCGAAAACGTGCTGCCGCGGGACGAGGGGATGTCGTACCGAACGTTGAGGTCCTCGCGGTCGTGACACGCCGTACAGGTCTGGGCGATGTGCGTTGGATACACCGAGGATGAGGGGCTTGTGATCGGCTGCACCCCGTGCTCCAAATGGCAATCGGTACATGTTGGGGCGTCGGTGTTACCATCCGCGAATGTCGTGCCGTGAATCCCGCCGCTGTACTGTCGCAGAATCCCGACGTGGCAGCGTCCACACGTGGCCGCTACGTGATCGCGGCGCACCGGCGACTCATTACTCTCGACGGTCTCGATGTCGTGCGCCCCGTCGCCGCCGTGACAGTCCGTGCACGAGGGGGCCGCCACGAGTCCCTTGGCGATCAGTCCGCGACCGTGCACCGAATTGAGATACGTGCGAACCGATTCCGTGGCTCGATGGCCGAAACGCGCCATGGTGGCCGCGTCCGAGTGGCACCGTGCGCACACCAGGAACTGCGTGAGATGGTACACGGAGGATTCCGGGTCGTCCGCGCCGAGAATGTGATGGTTGGTATGGCAGTCGGCGCACGTCGCCGGTGGGGTACCGGTGGCCGGGTGGGAACGCCCATGCACATTGTTCGCCAGCTCGTCGTGTTCGCTGCTGTGGCAGCCGCCGCACGCGACGGGTTCGACCACCTCGTGTGGGTACCCGGTGATGCTCGCATGGCAGAGCGTGCATGAGAACTGCATTCGCCCATGCACGGACACGGCGAACGCCTCCTGGTCCACCGCCAGTTGTTTGCCCCGCGCACTGTCAGCCGTCAAGTCGGTAAGGAAGGCCGCATTGCCATGACAGGCTAGGCACTCGTCTTGAGCGTGCGCGGCGCGCGGCGCCAGTGACAGGCACACCGTCAGGATGACCAGGAGGGCCCCGCCGCGACGAACGCGGTGCGGCGCCAACCGTAGGTCGGGTTGCACCGACAGCCGAAGCACTCGCGCCCCTCCTTTCCGACCTCTCCGAAACCGCAAGACGGCAAACGCGCTTGGGTAAAATATCGAGCACGCGGATCCGGATTCCAAATCGTCCATGAGCATGCCTTTAGGCTGTGTGGCGCACTGCATCGTCGGACTACATTGTCTACCGTGATCTTCCCACAGTGGTGCGGTTCGGCGTAGGTTGGTTGACTTGCGGGGAAGCGGGCGTGCCGTGACGAGGACCCTGATCGTGCTGAGTGCGCTGTTTGTGGTGGTCGGCGGCCGGCCGGCCGGGGCGCAGACGAGCGACGAGTGTGTCGTGTGCCACGGCTCGGGCTCCGTGTTCACGGGATCGGCCGACAGCACCAGACTCGTCGTCGATCAGGGTGTTCTGGCGCGCTCCGTTCACGGCCCGCCGGGGCTCGCCTGCCAGATGTGCCATCAGGGGATGAGCTTCCCGCACCCCAGCCCGGCGCCCGCGGTCGGATGCGACCTGTGCCACTCGACCCAGGCGGCGCAACACGCCGAGTCACTCCACGGGCAGGCGGCATCGCGCGGGGATCCGCTGGCGCCTGGGTGCACGACCTGCCATGGCACGCATGGTATTCGCTCCCACTTGGACCCGAGAGCCCCGACCGCTGTGCTGAACATCCCCGCTCTCTGCGGTGAGTGCCACCACGAGGGCAGCCCGGTCTCGCGCCAGCGTGACATTCCGCAGGACCGGATCCTCGAGAACTACTCGCTGTCCATTCACGGAGCAGGGCTGTTTCAGCAGGGACTGTCGGTCACGGCGGTTTGTACGTCGTGCCACACGTCGCACCAGATCCTCCCGCACACCGATCCCCGCTCGAGCATCCACGCCACCAACGTGGCGGCGACGTGCATGCAGTGCCACGCGCAGATCGAGCAGGTGCACCGTCAGGTGATCGAAGGGCGACGCTGGGAGGAGGCACCCAATCGAATACCCGCCTGCGTCGATTGTCATCAGCCGCACAAGATCCGGCGCGTGTTTTACGATCTTGGTGCGGCCGACCGCGACTGTTTGTCCTGCCACTCGGACTCGACACTGACGGGGGTCGCGCACGGCGACACGATGTCGCTCTACGTCGACGAAGCCGCCTTCCGCGCCGGGATGCACGGTAGTACTGCATGTGCACAATGCCACACGGATGTCACGCCCGGACTGCGGCGTGCCTGCTTGACCATCAGCAGTCCGGTGGACTGTGCTGGCTGTCACGATGCCGAAGTCACAGAGTACCAGGGCGGCATCCATGGCGTGCTGGCGGCCCAAGGGGATGAGGACGCGCCGGGCTGCCTGGATTGTCACGACCAGCACGCCACGCTGGGTCAGCACGTACCGACGTCATCGACGTTCCCGCAGAACGTGCCGGCACTCTGTGCTCAGTGCCACCGAGAAGGCGAACGCGCCGCCGTGCGCATTGTGTCGACGGTCCGGACACCCGTGCGCAGTTACGAGATGAGCATTCACGGCAAGGGGCTGTTCGAGAGTGGACTCGTCGTTACCGCGACGTGCAGCAATTGCCACTCGGCGCACGGAGAACGACCCGCGAGCGACCCCCTTTCGTCAGTGAACCGCCGCAATCTCGCCGGCACGTGCGGGACGTGTCACCACGGGATCGAGGAGACCTTCCGCACCAGCATTCACTGGGGCGAGAACGGCTACACGGAGGAGGGCCGGCAGCTCCCCACTTGCGAGGATTGCCACACGTCTCACGATATCAGCCGCACTGATCGTGCCGACTTCAGAATGCGTATGATGAGTCAGTGCGGTCGCTGCCACGAGGATGAGGCGGACACCTTCTTCGACACGTTCCATGGTAAGGTCTCGCGGCTCGGCGATGCGGCCGCCGCCAAGTGCTACGACTGTCACGGCACCCACGGCATTCTCCCGGTCGCCGAACCGGCGTCCACGCTGAGCCGCAGAAACATCGTCGCGACCTGCTCGCAGTGCCACGAGCGGGCGAACTTGCGGTTCACCGGGTACCTCACACACGCCACGCACCACGATCCCGAGAAATACCCATTCCTCTTCTGGGCGTTCTGGGGCATGACGGCCCTCCTCGTGGGGACGTTGCTCTTCGCCACGACGCATACGGTAGCTTGGCTGTATCGTCTGTCACGTTCGCCCGGTGTTTGGAAGCGACATCGCCCGAGCCCGGGCGAGAAGGTGTACGAGCGGTTCACGCGATTTCATCGGACGCTGCATTTGGTGATGCTGCTGAGCTTCTTCACCCTCGCGCTAACCGGGATGGTACTGAAATTCTCACACATGGGTTGGGCGCAGTATGTCGCTCGTGTCGCCGGCGGATTCATCACGACGGGCGTGTTGCACCGCTTTGGGGCGGTCACGCTGATCACGGTATTCCTGGTACACTTGTGGGACGTACGGCAGCAAAAGAAGCGTGCCGGATTGTCGTGGCGGCAGTTCGTCTCGGCGTCCAATTCGCTGATCTTCAACCGCCGTGACCTGCGCGAGTTCCTGCAGTCCATCAAGTGGTTTCTCGGCAAGGGACCCCGGCCGCAGTACGGGCGCTATACCTACTGGGAGAAATTCGACTACTTCGCGGTGTTCTGGGGGATGTTCATCATCGGCTCGACCGGTCTGCTCCTGTGGTTTCCCGAGACGTTCGCGCTCGTGTTCCCAGGGTGGTCGGTGAACGTGGCGACGATCCTCCACAGCGACGAAGCGCTGCTCGCCGTGGCGTTCATCTTCACGGTCCACTTCTTCAACACGCATTTCCGGCCGGACAAGTTTCCGATGGATCCGGTGATCTTCACGGGTCACGTGCCGGTGGAGGAACTCAAGCGCGACAAGCCGCGGGAGTATCAGGAGCTCGTCGCGAGTGGCGCTCTGGACCAGCGATTGGTGGCACCGGTTCCGAAGAAGGTGGAGCGGCTGGTCCGGGTATTTGCATTTGCGGCGTTGGCAGTCGGCCTGACCCTGATCGGGCTCATTCTCTACTCCATGCTGTTTGGATACCGATGAGAGCACCCACGGGCGCGAAGAACGTGGATGAAGAAGCCCTCACGATGTATTTTGTCCGGCGTGACAGGGACGGGGCGAATGTTCCCTCAAACTAGCGCCCGGCGGTCCGAATGAGGGGAGGGGACATGAGAGCGTACGTGTGTGCGGTGCTCGGGGTTTTGGGAGGGGCGGCGGTGCCGGTGCAGGGGCTGGTGGCCCAAGGCTACCAGCTGCGCTTGGATACGCGGTTCCAGTCGGTGTCCTTCCTGGACGTCAATGACGTCGAGCTGAAGGGTGCGCCCTTGGTGAGCACGCTCGACGCTACGCTGTGGGGGTTCGGTCTCGCGGGGCTGAGTGTGCGGACGCGGGCTCGGGTGGGCGGCGACCTTGGGGCCACGTCGTTCTGGCCGGGTGCGGAGCCGAACATGCAGTTGCTGGAGGCTTACGCCGAGTACGAACGTCGGTGGGGGCGTGTGCAGGCGGGCCGCACGCATGTGGTCTCCCGGCTGGGGTACACGGGGTTCGACGGCGCCCGCGTAGACCTCAACCCCGGCTTCGCCAGCCTCCGCGCATCGGTCTTCGGCGGGTGGGGCATGGCCCGCGGCACGCCGCTCACCGTCACGAGCCCCGAGATCAACCCCCTGAGTGACTTCATTCCCACGGAACGCCAGATCCTCGTGGGGGGGACGCTCGGGTGGTCGTGGCGCCTTTTCGAGGGCACGCTGACGTACCAGCGCGACGTGCTTCCCAACGGTAGCGCGCCGTCTATGCTGGCGGGTGATCGCGGGGCGGCGGATCTCGTCATTCGGCCCGCGCGCGGCTGGCTGGTGACCGGTGGCGGGTCGTACGACTTTGCCCGAAAGCAGTTCAACACCGCTGATGTCCGCGTGCGGTTTCGGCATCCGTCGGGCCGCGTGAGTGCGTCCATCGGTGGGCGCTATTACAACGCCTATTTCGACCTGTGGACCATTTGGGGTGTGTTCAGCCCAACCCCGTACCGGGCGGGATTCGGCTCGGCGGAGTTCATGCCGCTCGAGGGTGTGCAGGTGTGGGCGTCGGGTGAGCGCTACCAGTTCGAGGACGCAGAGGTGCCCGCGCCGATCGCCGTGGTGGATGACGACGGGTGGCGGTGGTCGCTTGGCGCGACCGTCTCGACATGGGAGCCACTGACCTTCGGTGGGGCGTATCACATGGAAGGAACGCACGGCGCTCCGTCGGTGGGATTCGACGGCCGCGTGATCTACGAGCCGTTCTCGATGCTGGCGGTGTCGGCGGCTGGCGGGTTCCGCCGTCGGCCGTTGGAATACCGCATCAACTTGGCGCGGGTGTGGAACTACGGGCTCCGCGTCGACTTCCGGCCGATTCACGCCATCGCCGTCACCGCTGAGGCGCGGCGGTACGATGAAGAGCGCTGGCGAGCGGACAACAATACGATCCAGTTCGACCAGTGGCGGTTCAATGTCGGCCTGACGTTGCTGTACGGCTCCGGAGCGGATCGTCCGAGTCTCCACCCGGCCATTCTCCGCATTCCCGATCGGAGGCCCCAATGAAGTCCCTCCTGATGCTCGCATCGGGTGCCGTGACGCTGGCGGCGTTCGGGAACCGACCGACAATCGAAACCCTCGCGTGGACGCCGACCGTGACCGCGGCGGTGTACTTGGAGGACTTCGACCACGCAAAGCACGCGTTCCTCGGGGCGTGCACGACATGCCACGCGAACGTGGCGGCGGGGCAGGTATACCCCGAACCGACGTTCTGCGCGCAGTGCCACGACGGGAGGGTGCAGCCGGAGGTATCCTGGCGGCCCGCGGCGGTGGGCTCGCAGTGGAATCTTCGCTTCCGGCACGACAACCATGTTGCGGTCGATCAGTGCGACCTGTGCCATGTGCGGGATGGCGGCGTCGTGCGTGCAGCGGTCGCACAATGCATGAGTTGCCACGGCTTGACGAATCATCCTCGTGGCGAGGCGTCGGCCTGCACGCTGTGCCACGTACAACCGCCTGCACCACAATCCCACGAGGGACCCTGGCGGATGGCGCATGCATCGGAGGCAGCGGCCACGCCGGAGACGTGCGCCACGTGCCATGTGAGGTCGGACTGCCTGGACTGTCACAGGCCAGGCGCGGCGTCGCCCAGCGGGGGATTCCACCCGGCTGACTTCCTGGCGAACCACCCCGGCGCCGCCTATTCGCAGGAGTTTGGGTGCGCGAGTTGCCACAACCCTGGCCAGTTCTGCCAGAGTTGCCATCTGGCAGCGGGACTGGTCACCGGGGGGCCGGCCAGTGGGGTCTTCCACGACGGAACAGGGGCGTTTACCGTCGGTCACGGTCAGGCGGCCAGACAGAGTCTCGGGAGTTGCGTGGCGTGTCACGCCGAGCGTGACTGCGTGAAATGTCATGTCGTACTCAACCCGCACGGCCCGACCTTCAACGCGGAAGAACAGGCCCGGGCGGCCCGGAGTGCCTGTACGGTGTGTCATGGTAACAACGTACCTGTTCCATAGATGGGGGCCCGGTCTGGAACGCCGTCGAAGTCGCGGGTACAATCGATCATGGGAGCTTCAAGTCCAACGTTGGACCACAGGGGAGGCTGTGCGATGCGCTACGTGAATGTCATCGGGGTCGTCGGAGCTGCGGTTCTTGCTGTCGTGGTGAATGCACCTGTGCAGGCACAGGCGGCGGCAAAACCCCCAGTGATGACTCATACGGCAGCTGGGCGGGACAATTGCCTGATGTGCCACTCGGGGAGCATGCCCAACGTCGCGGGCGTGCCGGCTTCCCATGAAGGTCGGACGAACGAGACGTGCAAGTGGTGCCATGCCGCGGACGCTGAGGTACAGACCAAAGCCGTGCCGGCTGTGTCGCATGCGCTCGAGGGCCGAGCCAATTGCATGATGTGTCACAAAGCGGGGACGATGGAGGCCGTACCAGACGCACCAGCCAGCCATGAAGGCCGCGATGTGAAGTGGTGCACGATGTGTCACACGAAGGGGTAGCGTGCGACTGGCCGGCGGAAGCGTGGGAGACCCCTCGCTGATCGCAGGGGCTGTCGGCCAGGTGGTCGTGTACGGCTGAACGAGCGAGGCTCGACGACCAAGTGAGCTTGGAGCGACGGGGAGGCTGCCAGACGCCTCCCCGTTCACGTTTCGTCTCCTGTTCCGCCGCCACCAACGCCGATACCCCACCGTCCCACCCCACCGCCGGGGGTGCCGGCCGGTGGGATTGGACGGTGGCTTGGATAGATTCACGGTGTCGCCACACGCGCCGTGCGCCGGTGCGGCCGACGCCGCCCTCGCGCGCCTGCGCGCGCAACCCCTGGGCGAGATTAAGGGTCCTTCACCACAGCTTCTAGCCCGAACGCACGCGCCCGCGGTAGTGTGTCCACCAGAGTTCCTCCGGTCGGAGTCGACTCCGACGGATGAGCCCAGCGGGGCCCCTTTTCACTCGTACCGCATGAGCGCTGGGGTGGCGGCGGATGAACGCCTTGGAAGCACTGATTCAAAAAGCGTGGGACGCACCGCACCGGGGGCGACGCATCGTGATCGTCGTTCTGGCGGTATCCGTGCTGATCACGGTGCCGGTCGTGGCACTCCGGGGTCCGCCGGTCGCCCAGCCCGTGGCCTTCAACCATCTCAAGCATACGTCGGAGTTGGGACTCGAATGCGTGTTCTGCCACGTCTACGTCGGTCAAGGCGCCCACGCGGGGCTGCCGGGCGCGGAAACCTGTTCGATCTGCCACGGAGTAGCTCAGGGAACGTCGCCGGAAGCGGCGCGCGTCACCAAGCTACTGGAGAGCGGCGATCCACTGCGCTTCAACAAGCTCTTTCGCATGCCCGAACACGTCTTCTATACCCACCGGCGTCACGTGGAGATCGCCAAGCTCGAGTGTGTGAACTGCCACGGAACGATTGCGGAGACCACCCGGCCACCGGAACGACCCTTGGTAAAGGTGACGATGGCCTTCTGCATCGACTGCCATCGCGAGCAGAATCAGACGACCGACTGTAATGCCTGTCACCGATAGGAGCCGGGCATGAGACCGAGCAGGCGCGATTTTCTCTGGACCGTCGGGACCGCCGCGGCGGTGCTTGGACTCAAGCAAGGACAGGAGGTCCTATGGCCAGAGGACCTCCAAGAGTCACCGGGTTGGGCTCCCGAGTTGGAGGAGCGCCGGGTCTCGACCTGCCTGCTCTGTCCCTCTCGATGCGGTATCCAGGGACGTGTCGTGGACGGGAAGCTCGTACGCATCGCCGGCAATCCGCTCCATCCGATGAGTCGTGGCGGCGTCTGCCCAGGGGGCATTGCGGGGGTGCAAGTGCTCTACCATCCTCGGCGCATCCGTGGGCCACTCATTCGCAGCGGCTCGCGCGGTGGTGGTGAATGGCGTGAGGCGACGATCGCCGAGGCCCTTGAGGTCGTCGGCGAACGTCTTAGCACGCTTCGGGCGGAGGGCCGTACCGATGAGTTGGCGCTGGTGAAGGGGTACTGCGCCGGGACCATGGAGGACCTCTGGCAACACTTCTTCCGGGCGTTCGGGTCGCCCAACGTCGTGAGCGAAGGGCCCGACGATGGCACGGCGTTGCTCATGGCGCTGATGCACGGCATGACCGTCCGTCCGGGCTACGATCTCGAACGATCGGACTTCATCCTGTCGGTTGGTGCACCGCTGTTCGAGTCGTGGTGGTCTCCCGTGCAGGCGTATGTGGCATTTGCGAGTCCGGATGGGATCGACGAGGTGTCGTCGAGGCTGGTCCAGGTCGATACGCGGTTCTCGCGCACGGCCGCCCGCGCGCACGAGTGGGTGGGTATCCGCCCGGGAACCCACGGTGTCCTGGCCCTGGGACTCGCCTACGTGCTGGTGCGGGACGAGTTGTACGACGAGTCGTTCGTCGCGGAGCATGTCACGGGGTTCGAGGACTTTCGTGATGATCGAGGGCGCGAGGTCGAAGGCTACCGATCGATCGTGATGCGTCACTACCGGACGGAAGAGGTATCGGCGGTCACCGGCGTACCGGTCGAACGAATCACCGCGCTGGCCCGCGCGTTCGCCGACAGTCGGTCGCCCGTTGCCGTGTGCGGACCCGACGTGATGAACGCGCCGAATGGTCTCGAGTGCGGGTTGGCGGTGCACAGTCTCAACGTCATCATGGGCAGGATCAACCGGGAGGGGGGCGTGGTGACGCAGGAGAGCATCCCTCTCGACCCGCTGGTCGAGCCCGTGCTCGATCGCGTCAGCCAGCAGGGTGTTGGCCGCGCCTCGGTGCAGGATGCCCCGCCACCATTCGGCGTGGGTGAGGAAGCGCTGCGGTTTGCGAGCAGTATAGCCCGCGGGACAACCTCGCAGATCGACACGCTGCTTCTGTACTACGCGAACCCGCTGGCAGCATCACCGCGGCCGGACACGTGGCGGACCGTTCTCGCCAAGGTGCCGTTCGTGGTGAGCTTCTCACCATTCTTGGACGAAACGACCCAGCATGCGGACGTGGTGCTACCGGATCTCCTGCCGTACGAGCGATGGCAGGATGCCCCGGCTCCGCCGAGCTACCCGTATCCCGTGTGGGGCATCTCGCGCCCATTGGTGACCCCGCACTCACATGCGATCCACTCCGGTGACGCGATTCTCGAGCTCGCACGGTCGGTGGGCGACTCAGTCGCGCAGAGCCTCCCGTACAAGAACTTCGAGAGTCTTCTCAAGGTGCGCGCCCGCGGCCTCTATGCGGCCAGACACGGCATGACATTGGGCGACGCGTTCGAACAACGCCACCACCGGCAGATGGAAGAGCGGGGATGGTGGCTACCAGGGCACGCCGCCTTCGACCCCTTCTGGGAGGAGTTGGTGGACCGGGGTGGATGGGCAGATCTCGTCTACGACGAAACGGATCCCGCTCGCCTCTCACGGCTTCCGGGCGGCCGCATCGATCTCATGCCGGCGCCGGTGCGCAGAGTCGTCACCGATCGCCAGTTGTATCTCGACGTCCGGCCAGCGGTCCCCCCGTCGAGCGAGGAATTTCCACTGCGGTTGCTGCCGTACCGGGTATCCGCGCTGTCGCCGGGCACACTCGCGCTGGAAACGTGGCTTGCCGAGCAGCCCACGCCGTTGCCCGACGTGCAGTGGTACCCGTGGGTTGAGGTGCATCCCGAGACGGCGCGAGACCTGGGGATCGCCGACGGCACCGACGTGTGGGTGGTGTCGCCGCGCGGTCGCTATCGCGCGCGCCTCAGATGGTATCCCGGCATGGCTCGTGACAACGTCGGCGCACCATACGGCCTGAAACATCCAAGTGGCGAGCTGGCCAATCCGCTCCAGTTGTTGGAGGGATCCCGTGATCCACTGACGGGCCGTCGCAGTTGGTTCACGACCTTCATCCGTGTCGAGCCTGCGCAGGGAGGAGGTCGATGAGCCGCTGGGGCATGGTCATCGATCTCGACCGCTGTACGGGGTGTGCGGCGTGCGAGGTGGCGTGCAAGAGCGAGAACAACATCGCAACGGTGTCGCCGCAACAGGCCGATATGGGACGGGCCATGAGCTGGATGAAAGTGATGGCGGGGGTCGTAGGGGAGTTCCCCACCAACACGTTCGAGTTCTACCCGCGACCCTGCATGCACTGTGACAATCCGCCGTGCATCAGGGTGTGTCCGGTCAGCGCGACCTACATCGATGATGAAGGTATCGTCGGGCAGATCTATCCTCGGTGCATCGGTTGTCGCTATTGCGCCAACGCATGCCCCTATACGGTGAAGTACTTCAATTGGTACGGACCGGAGTGGGCGGATTCCGAACGGCAACACCTGAATCCGGACGTCTCAGTGCGGCCCAAGGGCGTGATCGAAAAATGCACGTTCTGCCATCACCGTTTGCAGAAGGCGCGTGAGGATGCCCGGGCCGAGGACCGCGATCTGCGGGAGGAGGATTACCAACCGGCGTGTGTCGACGTGTGTCCCACGGGCGCCATCGTTTTCGGCGATTTGGACAACCCAACGCACCGAGTCCACGCCCTCAAGGAAGATGCTCGAGCCTTCAGGCTGATGGAGGACCTGGGCACCGCACCTAAGGTGTACTACCTGCGGCAGAGGGCCTGACATGCGTGCCGACGTGCAGAAGAAGCTGGATGCTCTGCCGCCCGACGAACGGGTCCTGCTGCGACCCCTCGTGCAAACCTCACGCACGTTCTACGTCGTGGCCGCCGTCCTCGCGGGCGTGACACTCTGGGGGCTCGTGGCGTACGTGCTCCAAGTCAAGTACGGGCTTGGGCGCACGGGACTCAATCGACCGGAGTATTGGGGCATCTACATCATTTGCTTCGTGTTCTTCATCGGGATCAGTCATGCGGGAACCCTCATATCCGCCATCCTGCGGGTAAGCCAGGCAGAGTGGCGGCGCTCGATCACGAGATCAGCCGAACTCATCACGGTGCTGGTGATCGGGTTTGGCGCAATCCAGCCGATCGTGGACCTGGGCCGCCCTGACCGGGTGCTCAACGTGCTCTTCCACGCGCAGTTGCGATCGCCGCTTCTGTGGGACGTGATGAGTATCGGACTCTACTTCTTTTCCTGCACGCTTTATCTGTACCTCCCGTTGATTCCCGATCTGGCCATCATTCGCGACGCGGCCATCAAGGCACCCGGCCTGTACCGCGTGTTGGCCCTCGGATACCGGGGGACCTTTGTTCAGAAGTACTACCTCGAGCGCGTGATTGGCGTGTTGGCGATCGTCGTAATCCCGATCGCCGTCTCCGTCCACACGGTGATCGGCTGGATCTTCGCGATGACGCTGCGTCCGATGTGGCACAGCACGATTTTCGGGCCCTACTTCGTGATGGGTGCGATCTATTCGGGGATTGCAGCCATCTTGATCGCCATGACGATCCTGCGAAAAGTCTACCGGCTCCAGGACTACTTCCGAGACGTGCATTTCGACTATCTGGGGCGGCTGCTGCTCGTGTTCAGCCTTCTGTGGTTCTACTTCACGTTTGCGGAGTACCTCACGGCATTCTACGGTGGCGAACCGGGTGAAATGCGGACGTTCTGGGCGAAACTCACCGGTCCCTTCGCGGTCCCCTTCTGGATCATGGTACTGGGGTGCACGGTGATCCCCATGGCGCTCATGGCGCGCCAGCGCACGCGCACACCCAACGGTACGATGATCGCCGGCATTGCGGTGGTGATCGGGATGTGGCTCGAGCGATTCAACATCGTCGTGCCGACGTCGGTGAATCCGCGATGGGAACTCGAGGCAGTCGGGCATTACGTACCGTCGTGGATCGAGCTGTCGATCATGGCTGCGACGTTCTCGGGCTTCATCCTCCTCTATATGGTGGCGACGAAGTTCGTTCCGATCGTGTCGATTTGGGAGGTCAAAGAGGGCCGCGAGAAGGTCAAGGACGTTGCGGAGCGGGTTGCACGGTACAGCGGAGCCATCACGACTTGAGCAATGCGAGGGGTACGATGACTGTCGCAAGACGGATGCGTTTCGCATCGCTCGCCGGCATGGTGGGCACGCTCGCATGGGCGTTCGTCGTCGGGGTGTCCCTCGCCCAGGCTCAGGCGACCGCCTCGTTCCCTGGAGATCCCATTGAGGGCCGGCGCGCGTTCCTGGAGCGAGACTGCGCACGCTGTCACTCGATCTGGGGCAATGGAGGGCGCTTGGGGCCGGATTTCGCGCTCGTGGGCGCCGGCCGCAGTCTCCATCAACTCGCGGGCATGTTCTGGAATCATACGCCACGGATGATCGAAACCGTGCGCGACCGAGGGCTCGACTGGCCTCAATTCACCGAAGACGAACTGGCGAACCTCATCAGCTACATCTACTACGTCAAGCTGTTCGATGAACCAGGCGATCCCGACCTGGGCGAGCGGTGGTTTCAGGAAAAACACTGTCGCGAATGCCACTCGGTTGGTGGGAATGGTGGGCGCATTGGGGGCACGCTCGACGACTACGCGCGCTATCGCGCGCCGATCGCGCTGGCGCAGGGCATGTGGAACGACGGGCCGACCATGCAGGCGGCGCAGGCGCGACAGGGTGTAGCACTGCCCACGTTCCTCGGCCGAGAGATCGCCGACATCCAGGCGTTCATCCGCCGCGAGTCCAGCCTGCAGCCCCGCGAAATCGAACTGCTGACGCCGCCCGACCCCAATCGCGGACAGCGACTGTTCGCCGCGAAGGCCTGTGCGCGATGTCACGGACCGGCTGGACGCGGGACGGTGTTTGGCCCCGATTTGCGCACCGCCACGCAGCGCCTACGCGTCTCGGAGATCGCTGGCACGCTGTGGAACCACTCGTCCAGGATGATGTCCGCCATGCAGGCTCGTGGCGTTGCCTTTCCGCAGTTTGCCGGCGCCGAGATGGCCGACGTGATCGCGTTTCTGTACTACCTTCGTTTCTATGATCTCGAGGGGAACGCGGAAACGGGCGAGCAGCTCTTCGTCACGAAGGGCTGCGTCACGTGCCATTCGCGGGACGGCTCGGAGACCACGGGACCGGATCTGTCGAGATCGAGCGCCGTGCTCACCCCACTGGGACTCGCCACGGCCATGTGGGATCACGCTCCCGCGATGTACGACCGAGCGCTCCTGCAGCGCATGGATTGGCCCTTGTTCGAGGGTGACGAAATGCGAGATCTTGCCCTCTACCTGCGGCGACTCGCCCGATCATCGATCGATACGGGGGGTGGCAACCGCCCGTAGTCGCGCATCAAGCCGTCTCGGTCTCGCATGTTGACGGGCGCCGTAACGCGCGGGAGATTCCGTTCGAGGTGCCACACGACGGGCGCGACGATCACACGGGCGAGGTGGCGAACGGCAATGAGACTTCGCGGGGGAGCGTGTCGCGATTGACTGCGCGAGGGCACCGGCGAACCGAGGGAGATGATTATGCAAGGGAACAGCAGCGTGAAGCTGATGGCCGCGGTGGCCGCGACGGCGGTCGTAGCGGTGGCGGGCTTTGTGGCCCTTCGCCCCGCGTCCGCGGCGTCGCCGCAGGTGACGGTGTATCGGAGCCCTACGTGAGGCTGTTGCGAACAGTGGGTGGGTCACCTGCAAGCGAATGGATTTGAAGTGGAAGCGGTGGACGCGGAGTACTTGGCGCCGGTCAAGGCCGAGCACGGGGTGCCACGAGAGTTGGAGGCATGCCACACGGCCGTTGTGGACGGGTACGTGGTGGAAGGCCATGTGCCCGCTGACGTAATCCGGCGGTTGCTCGATGAACGCCCGGCGGTGAGGGGGATCGCGGTCCCAGGCATGCCCAGCGGGTCACCCGGAATGGAGGGCCCCCCCCAGCCGTATAACGTGTACACGTTCGATGCAGGCGGAAACGCCGTGGTATACGAACGGCGCTGAGCGGTACGCTGGTGGTTGCTGACGCGGGGGGACCGATGTGGCCCCCCGTTGTTTTTTGGTCGGTCGCGTCCACTGGTCGATCCCCGTCTGGGCCCCGCATATTCGTGCGCATGGTCAGCGGCCGATCGATCTCCACGTACCACCGCGTTTATCAGGTGGTGCGGCGCATCCCGCGCGGCCGGGTCGCCACCTACGGACAGGTGGCCAAGGTGGCGGGACTCCCTGGCCGTGCCCGGCAGGTCGGATACGCCCTTGCCGCACTGCCAGGGGAAACCGCGGTCCCGTGGCATCGAGTGGTGAACGCGCGTGGCGAGGTCAGCATGCGATCCGTTCCGGGGTGGGAGTTCACACAGCGCGTCCTGCTGGAGCGGGAGGGCGTGACGTTCGATGGTGCTGGCCGTATCAAGCTGGCGGATTTCGGATGGCTCCCCCGACGTCCGAAAACTCGGAAGGGGCATGATGACGTTTGACCTCGAGGAAGCGATCGCGGTGCTCGAGCGGACTCCGGCCGTACTCCGCGCCTGGCTCGACGGTTTGCACAATCCTGGCCGGATGCTCGAGAGGCGAAGGGTACCTGGAGCCCGGTGGAAGTGATTGGGCATCTCGTGCTCGGAGAGCGCACGGACTGGATTCCCCGCGCCCGTCAAGTACTCGAGCGTGGCGACGCCGCGGTGTTCGAACCGTTCGACCGCTTTGGTCACCTCCAACGTGGGCGTCAGTCCGTGGCAGAGTTGCTGGACGAGTTCGCGGAGCTGCGCCGGCAGAGCATCGCGCAGTTGCGGGCGTGGAATCTCCAGGAGACCGATTGGAAGCGCCCCGGATTGCATCCGGAGTTTGGCCGGGTGAATCTCGGGCAGCTGCTGGCGACATGGGTGGTCCACGACCTCACCCATCTGGTCCAGATCACACGAGTCATGGCCAAGCGCTATCGCGAGGACGTGGGACGATGGATCGAGTACCTGTCGGTTCTCAAGTGACGTCGAACCGGGTCGCGCGACATGACCGTGCCCGGCACCGAGGATCGTGTCCGAGGAGTTCGTTGGCTGGATCGTGAGCCCCCGGCGGGTTCCGGAGAGAGTGTTCGGACCGGCGGTCTCGGTGTCGCCTCGGCGTTCGCAAGGGGTCACGGATGCCCACCTTGCGGTCGCGTTTCCACGGTCCCACGTTCCTACCGCTCCCATTCCAGAGGAAGCCCATGGTCACGCTTGCCACGACGCTCGGGGACATCACGATAGAACTGTTCGTCGACGAAGCACCAAAGACAGTCGAGAACTTCCTCCAGTACGTCGACGACGGGCATTTCGACGGCACGATCTTCCACCGCGTCATTCCGGGATTCATGGTCCAGGGTGGGGGGTTCACCGACGACATGCGCCAGAAGGCCACGCGTGATCCGATTCAGAACGAGGCCGACAACGGTCTGAAGAACACGCGAGGGACGTTGGCCATGGCTCGCACGCAAGCCATCCACAGCGCGACGGCGCAGTTCTTCATCAATCTCGCGGACAACGCGTTCCTCGACCATGGCGCGCGCGATTTCGGTTACGCCGTGTTCGGCAGAGTTACCAATGGTATGGAGACCGTGGACCGCATGGCGGCGGTGGCAACCGGGCCCAAGGCGGGCATGCAGGACGTCCCCATCGAACCGATCCTGATCACGTCGGCACACCGGCCCTGATGCCCGCGAAGTTCATCCCGCTTCCCGCGTATCGCGAATACCCCGTGGACGAGATGCGGCGGCGCGCCCAGGCGTTCTACGAAGACATACGACGCCGGCGTACCGTACGCGAGTTCGATGCGCGTCCGGTGCCGCGCGATATCATTGAAGCATGCCTTCGCGCGGCGGGCGCGGCCCCCAGCGGCGCAAATCTCCAGCCCTGGCACTTCGTGGTGGTGACCGATCCTTCGATCAAGCGGCGTATCAGGGAATCTGCGGAGAAAGAGGAGCGAGCCTTCTATCGCGAGCGCGCGTCAGCGGAGTGGTTGGCGGCCCTCACGCCCCTCGGCACCGACGAGCACAAGCCGTATCTCGAGACCGCACCGTATCTGATCGCGGTCTTTGGACGGAAGTACTATCGGAGTGCCGCGGGCACACGCGCCCCAGGCTACTACGTCACCGAGTCGGTTGGCCTGGCGACGGGAATCCTCATCGCCGCGCTCCACCACGCCGGACTCGCGATGCTCACTCACACCCCGAGTCCGATGGGCTTCTTGAACGAGGTCTTGGAGCGGCCCACCAGCGAACGGCCGTTCTTGTTGCTGGTGGTGGGCTACCCGGCCGCGGCGGCCACGGTACCCGATATCGGCCGCAAGCCGCTCGAGGAGATCGTCACTTTCCGGTAGGGCCCGACTCCCGGGCCGAGGAGCGTACATGGCCACCCCCACCAACATGCGACCGCACGAAACCGAAGTGCCGGCATACTACCGGGGCTATCTCAGCCTCGTGCCGGACGGCGAGGTCGTGGACCAACTCCAACGCCAGCTCGATGAAACGGTCGGCATGCTCGCGGATCTCTCGGAGGACCAGGCCCGGTTCCGGTACGCGGAGGGCAAGTGGAGCATCAAGGAAGTGGTCGGTCACCTCTGCGATACCGAGCGCGTGCTGTCCTATCGCGCCATGAGCTTCGCGAGAGGGGAAGAGGGATCCTTGCCGGGGTTCGAGCAGGACGACTACGTGCCGCACGGAGAGTTCGATCGTCGGCCGCTGGAGGACCTGTTGGCCGAGCTGAGGGCGATTCGTGACGCGACCGTGCATTTGTTTCGGTCGTGCTCCGAAAAGCAGTGGTCTTCGCACGGGACAGCCAACGGTGTGGAGTTTTCCGTGCGGGCGCTGGCGTGGATCATCGCGGGCCATGAACTCCATCATCGCACGATCCTGCGGGATCGCTACCTGCGGCAATAGCCCGTGGGCGGCGGCGGCGGTGACCGACGGATGGTGGATGGTCGGGGCGTGATCGGCCCACCGCGCGACGAGCGGGAGCTCGAGGATCGCTTGTCGACACCCTCCCCTCAGGACATCGAAGCGGCACGCCGCTTGGATGGTGACGTGCTGGTGCTGGGTGCGGGGGGAAAGATGGGGCCGACGTTGACGCGACTCGTCCAGCGAGCGTGTGCGGAGGCTCGGGTGCCGTGGCGCGTGATCGCGGTGTCGCGGTATCGTGCGCACGGCGTGCGAGACGGCTTGGAAGCCGCGGGGGTGCATACGGTGGCCTGCGACCTGTTGGATCCGGCGGCGCTGGCCGAACTTCCCGACGCACCGAATGTGATCCTCCTCGCGGGCCAGAAGTTCGGCACGGCTGCTGATCCGGAATCGACCTGGGCCTTGAACGCGTTCCTCCCAGGCCTCCTGGGTCAGCGGTACCGGCGCGCCCGGACGGTGGTGTTCTCGACGGGCAACGTCTACCCCCTCGCGGACGTGGCCACGCGTGGCTCGCGCGAAACGGACCCGGTGGGACCCCAGGGGGAGTACGCGCAGTCCGCGCTAGCGCGCGAGCGCATCGCGACGTTCTTTGCGCGGCGATACGATACTCCTCTCGCGATCCTCCGGTTCAATTATGCGGTCGAACTGCGCTACGGTGTGCTCCACGATCTCGTCGCACGGGTCGCGGCGGGTGCCCCGATCGATCTCACGATGGGATATGTCAACGTCCTGTGGCAGCGTGACGCCAACTCGGTGGCGCTGCGGAGTTTGGATGCGTGTCAG
The DNA here is from genome assembly GCA_036397755.1 of Gemmatimonadales bacterium. Lineage (GTDB taxonomy): Bacteria > Gemmatimonadota > Gemmatimonadetes > Gemmatimonadales > GWC2-71-9 > CAMYLY01. The sequence goes on from DASWII010000011.1 coordinate 20,289, forward strand.
ATTCCTCCGCTGGTGCTCAACGTCACCGGGGCCGAGCGGCTCGCCGTGCGACAGGTGGCGGAGACCATCGGATTGCGGCTCGGGCGCTCTCCAACGTTTGTAGGGACGGAGGCTCCAACGGCTCTGCTGAGCGATGCCGGTTGTTGTTGGGAGCGGTTCGGAGCACCCGCGGTCGACGCGGCCACGGTGTTGGAGTGGGCGATCGCCTGGCACGGCCAGGGCGGTCCATCACTCGGCAAGCCCACTCGGTTCGAGGAACGCGGGGGTGAGTTCTGAAGATCGGGGATTCCGCGACGCGGCTGCGCGAGGGACTCGTGATTCCGGCCCACCCATTGGCCCTGACCGAGGATCGGAAGCTCGACGAGCGACGCCAGCGAGCCCTGACCCGCTACTACGTCGCTGCCGGCGCCGGCGGGATCGCGGTTGGAGTCCACAGTACGGAGTTCGCCATTCACGAGCCGGCGGTCGGGCTGCTCGAGCCTGTCTTGACCTTGGCGGCCGAGGAGGTGGATGCGTGGGAGGCGGGTGGCGGTCACCCAATCGTAAGGGTGGCCGGGGTCGTTGGCGACACGCGCCGCGCGGTGGCGGAGGCCGATCTTGCGCGACGGCTCGGGTTTCATGTGGCACTGGTGTCGTTCGCGGGCCTCGGGGAGAAGAACCAAGAAGCGCTGGTACGCCATGTGGCGGCGGTGGGATCGGTCCTCCCCGTCATGGCTTTCTATTTGCAGCCGGCTGTGGGAGGCCGCGAGCTGCCCTTCGAGTTCTGGCGCGCGCTCGTCGACGTCGAGACGCTGATCGCCGTCAAGGTCGCGCCGTTCGATCGATACCGTACGGGCGAGGTTGTTCGGGCGGTCGCGCAGTCGGCGCGGGCGGATGAGGTAGCACTCTACACGGGCAACGATGACCACATTGTGGGCGACCTGCTCACGCCGTACCCAAGTGCTCCAAACCAGCCGGCCGTGCACTTCGTGGGTGGATTGCTCGGGCAGTGGGGCGTGTGGACCCGCCGGGCGGTGGAGCTGCACGCGCGATGCCGGCGTGCGGTCACGAGTGGTGACGGCAATGCGCACGAACTCCTGCGTCTCGGCACGCAGCTCACGGATGCCAACGGCGCCATCTTCGATCGAGCGAACGACTTCGCGGGGTGCTTGCCGGGTATCCACGAGGTGCTTCGGCGTCAGGGGTTGCTCGCCGGGCGTTGGTGTCTCGATGCCGGCGTGGATTTGTCGCCGGGACAATCCGAGGAGATCGATCGTGTCCGTGCGGCCTACCCGCACCTTGCCGACGACGAGTTTGTGCGGGAACACGTGGATGACTGGATGAAGTGAAGTGCAGGGTGCACGGGCCGGGTCGTGGCCGCTGCACCGCCACATCTCAACATCACGAGGAGGAGTTCGCAAATGCGTATCATGATCCCCGCAGTGCTCGCGATGCTTGCCGCCGGCTGTCAGGCGTCCGCTCCCACGCCGGTGACTCGCGAGGACATCAACCTTCCCGGGCGGACCGACTCCGTGCCCTTCAGTCACGCGGTACGCGTCGGAAACACGCTGTACCTCGCGGGACGCATCGGGCTCGATCCGACGACCGGCCAGCCGCCGGAAGACGTCGAGACCGAGGTGCGGCTCGTGCTCGATGGGATGAAGCGGGTGCTCGAGTTGGCCGGGATGTCGATGGACGATCTCGTAACGGTCCAGGTGTTCTGTCCCGATCTCAGCTTGTACGAGCAGTTCAACGCGGTGTACGCGACGTACTTCACGGACCATCGGCCGGCGCGTGCGTTCATCGGCTCCGGGCCGCTGCTGCTGGGCGCGAGGTTCGAGGTTCAAGGAGTTGCTGCGCGAGTAGACTGAGTCGGCCGCCGCGGCCAGGGGCCAGGTTGACAGGACGGATGGATGATCTCAAGTTAGTTGAGTGACCAATCAAGACACGAAGTCGCGACTCGTTGAGGCGGCCACGGACCTGTTCTGGACCCAAGGGTTCCGGGCGACGTCCGTTGCGCAGATTCTGCGCCGGTCAGGCGTGAACAGCGGCAGCCTCTACTACTTCTTCCGCGGCAAGACGGAACTGCTCGTGGCGGCGGTCGAGAGTTATCCGGACCGGTATTGGCGGGACATGCTCGAACCGGCGTTCGATGCGGAGCGCGATCCGGTCGACCGCCTCGTGCACCTGTTCGCCCGGCACCGAGCGGATGTCGCCGCACAGGGATTCACGCGCGGGAGCTTTCTCGGTAACCTCTCCGTCGAGATGGCCGACGCGAGTCCCATGGCGCAGGCGGCGATCGCGGTCGCGTGGCGTCGAGTGCAGGGGTGGATCAAGTTGTGGCTCGTCGAAGCCGCCCCGCGACTGCGGGAGGAGACCGATTTCGACGCGCTGGCAGGGTTTCTGTTGGCGTCTCTGGAGGGCGGACTGATGCAGGTGCGAGCGCAGAAGTCGTTGGCCCCCTTCGACGCGGTGATTGTCCACGTGCGGTTCGTGCTGTCCGCGCTCGGCCAAGCTGCGCAGCCCGCGGAGAACCCGTGAGTATCCCGTTTCGGCCGATCGACTGGAGCGATCGCGGCATCACCATCCTGGATCAGACGTTGTTGCCGGGCGAGGAGCGTTACGTCGAACTCGCGTCGACCCCGGAGGTCGTGGACGCCATACGTCGCCTGTGTGTGCGCGGGGCGCCGCTGATCGGCATCGCCGCGGCGATGGGACTCGCGGCCGAAGCAGTCCGGGCGGCGCGCGACGGTGCGTTGAACCCCGAGTACGTGCGCGACGTGGCCGCGCGGTTGGGCGCTGCACGGCCCACGGCGGTCAATCTGGCGTGGGCGCTCGCACGCATGCTCCGGATCGCGGATGTCGCGTTCTCACGAGCGATGGACGCCCGGTCCGTCGCCCATGCGATGCGGGTTGAAGCACAGCGGATCTGGGATGAAGACGCCGCGATGTGCCGAGCTATTGGGACACACAGCGCGGAACTCTTGCCGGAGCCGGCAACGGTCCTCACGCACTGTAATGCAGGTGCGCTGGCGACCGGCGGGATCGGGACGGCGCTCGCCGGTATCTACGTGGCGCACGAGCGGGGACGAGCGATTGAGGTGTTGTCCACGGAGACGCGGCCGCTGCGTCAAGGCGCCCGTCTCACCGCGTGGGAGTTGGGGCGCGCGGGGATTCGGGTCACGACACTGGCCGATTCGGCGGCTGGCGCTGCGCTGGCGGCTGGGAGTGTCGATGCCGTCATCACGGGAGCCGATCGAATCGCGCGGAACGGGGACGTCGCCAACAAGGTGGGGACCTACCCGCTTGCCGTGTTGGCGGCACGCCACGGCGTCCCGTTCTACGTGGCCGCTCCCACGTCCACGGTGGATCTCGCCGCTGCCGACGGGTCGGCGATCCCCATCGAGGAACGGGGTGCGAGCGAACTCGATCCGGCGCCGACGGCGACCGTTTGGAACCCGGCGTTCGATGTGACCCCTGCGGAACTCGTTTCCGCCCTGATCACGGACCGCGGCGTATGGCGGGCCCCACTGGCCGCGAGTATCGCGACGCTCGCAAGTGAGGGTGCCCTCAGGCGATGACGGCGTCCCCGACTCTCGCCTCCAGCAACGTGCACCAGTCGTCCAGGCCCTCCCCGGTTTCGGCGGAGCAGGCGAAGACGCGCAGGGCGGGGAAGGCACCGCGCCAGCGCGCGCGTGCGTCAGCGACCCGTTGCCCGGTCCCTGCGACGTCCACTTTGGTCACGATCGCGTAGTCGGCGCCGCCGAGCAGGTCGCGCACGGCTCCGGTCTCCGGTAGGGCGTCGGCCCCCACCACCGCCACGGTCGAGTCGACCCCGAGATCGGCGGCCGCGCGCCCGTGATGCCGACTGCCTCGCTCGATGAAGACGAGATCGGTGCGTGCGAGGTCGATCCGCTCCAGCGCGGCAAGGACGTCGCCGGCACGGAAGCGATCGGGATCCTGCACCGGAACATGAATCACACATGCCCCGCAGCGTCCGAGCCGTTCGGCGTCTTCGCGGATTCCACAAAGCACACCGATGGCCAACCGGTCACTCAGGCGGCGCAGAACACGTTCGAGCAGTGACGTTGTGCCCGCCGCGGTCGTTGCCACGAAATCGAAGGCGCACGTGCGGTGCGCCTGCAGTTGGCGGCGAACGTCCGCTGCAGCGCGGTCGGATGCGACGTTTGGCGCGATGCGCGCGGTTTGGAAAGACATGGCGTGATCCCGGTGGCGGAGTTGGATCTCAGCGTGCCACACAAGCTCGTGGACAGCGATATTGTGGGGCGTGAAGCCGACGTGAACGCGCTATCATGGACGGTGAGCCTCGCGCTCATCTACAACCTTGCTCTCGGCCGGGAATCGTGATGTCCACCGTACTCAGTATCGATCAGGGAACGACAGGGACCACCGCGCTGGTCGTCGCGGACGACGGCCAGGTCCGCGGACGCGCGTACTCCGAGTTCACGCAGCACTTCCCGCAACCCGGATGGGTCGAGCACGATCCGGCCGAACTCTGGCAGGTCACGCTTGCGGTGGCGCGGCAAGCGGTCCGTTCGGCGGGCGAAACGCCCGCGGCCGTGGGGATCACGAATCAACGGGAGACCGTTGTCGCGTGGGATCGGGAGACCGGCGAGCCGCTGTACCGCGCGCTGGTATGGCAGGATCGCCGCACGACGGAGCGATGCCGCGCGCTGCGGGCGGAGTTGGGCGACGCGTTCATCACGGGCAAGACGGGTCTCGTGTGGGATCCGTACTTCTCGGCGACCAAGGCCGAATGGCTCCTCGCCCACGTACCCGACGTGGCGGCCGCCGCCCGCGGGGGTAGGCTCGCGCTGGGGACGGTCGACGCCTGGCTGGTGTTTCGACTTACCGGAGGAGCTGCCTTCGTGACCGATCCCTCCAATGCATCGCGCACACTGCTATACGGCCTGCAGGGCAAGGACTGGGATCCCGACCTCCTGGCGCTGTTCGGTGTGCCGCGCGAGGCGCTGCCTGCCGTGAAACGGTCCAGCGGGATCGTGGCGACAACCGCGGCGTCCATCGTGGGATTCGAGGCGCCCATCGCCGGGATCGCCGGCGACCAGCAGGCCGCACTGTTCGGGCAGGGGTGTTGGGTGCAGGGCGAAGCCAAATGCACGTATGGCACAGGTGCGTTTCTGCTGCTCATGGTCGGCGACACCCTGTCGGGCCCGCCCGCACCATCGGGGGTGCTGACCACGGCAGCTTGCACGGCCGACGGCGGTCTCGGCTATGCGTTGGAAGGCTCGATCTTCATCGCCGGCGCGGCGGTGCAGTGGTTGCGGGACGGGCTGGGTCTCATTGGTAGCGCGGCCGAGACCGAGGCGCTGGCCCGCTCGATCGAGGATACCGGAGGGGTGTACTTCGTCCCGGCGCTGGTGGGCCTGGGCGCGCCGCACTGGGAGGCGAACGCGCGCGGGACCATCGTGGGGCTCACCCGGGGCACGGGGCGCGCGCACCTGGTGCGGGCCGCGCTGGAGTCCATGGCCTACGGAACTCGGGAACTGTTGGAGCGAATGGTGGCGGTCTCGGGCGTCGAACTGGCTGCGCTCAAGGTTGACGGCGGGGCCGCGGCTAACGATTGGCTGATGCAGTTTCAGTCGGATGCCCTCGGTGTCCCGGTCAGCCGGCCGGACGTGGTCGAATCAACAGCGCTGGGCGCCGCGGGGCTGGCGGGCTTGGCCACCGGCGTCTGGCGGACCGCCGAGGAATTCCGCGCCACGAGGGAGTATCGTACTTTCGAGCCGGAACCATCGAGCCCCACTGGGTTTGTAGGATGGCGCCGGGCGGTCGACGCGGCCCTGTTCTGGGCTCGGCGGCAGTAGGTGTGGTCGAGTCTTCAGCTTTGACTGAAGGAGCCTTTAATCACCTTTAGGGGAGCCCGCTTGTAGCGTATATTCTGGCCATGACTGCTAAATCGAAATTCCTGCTCGGCGCTGGCCTGGTCGTGGTGACCGTGGGCTACCTGATGGCCACCGGGATCAAGGATACGGGCGTCTACTTCGTCACACCTTCGGAACTCGCGGCACGTGTGTCCGAAGATCCATCGTTCCACAACGTCGGTGTCAAGATGGGCGCGCGCGTCGTCAGCGGCACCATCGAGCGCGACGTGGGGACCCAGACCATCACGTTCGTGGTGACGGACGGGGAGCAGACGTACCCGGTGGTGTACCGCGGCCTGGCCCCCGACACGTTCACCGACGATGTGGACGTGGTGGTGGAGGGACGACTCGGCCCGGACGGCACGTTCCGGGCGACGACGCTGCTCGCCAAGTGCGGGTCGCGGTACGAAGCCGTGCCGACGACGTAGCCATGACCGTACTCGGACAACTTGCGCTGTGGATTGCGCTGCTGCTGGCGGTGTGGGGAACGCTGGTCGGCTTCGTCGGCGGGCTCCAGCGACGTCCTGAACTCGTTGTCAGCGCCCGGCGCAGCGTCTATGCGCAGGCGGGCGTGCTCGCGGTGGCGTCGGTCTCCCTGCTCACCGCGCTCATCAACCACGACTTCAATATCGCCTACGTCGCGAGTTACACCAGTCGTGATCTGCCGCTGATCTACACGGTGTCTGCATTCTGGGGTGGGCAGGCGGGGAGCCTGTTGTTCTGGGCCGTGGTCCTTTCCATCTTCGCGACTCTTGCGCAGTGGTTGACGCCCCGCAAGTACGATCACCTGCTCCCGTACGTCGCGGGCGTCACCTCCGCAGTCATTCTGTTCTTCGTGTGCGTGACGCTCTTCTCGGCCAATCCGTTCGAACGACTCGCGTTCACGCCGACGGATGGGAACGGACTCAACCCGCAACTCCAGAACCCCGGCATGGTGGTGCATCCGCCGATGCTGTACCTGGGGTACATCAGCATCACGATCCCCTTCGCGTTCGCGGTGGCGGCCCTCGTGGCGAGGCGCGTCGACGCGGGATGGCTGCACGCGATCCGGCGCTGGACGATCGTGTCGTGGTTGTTTCTGTCCATCGGGATCACGCTGGGCATGTGGTGGGCTTATGTCGAGCTGGGGTGGGGCGGCTACTGGGCCTGGGATCCGGTGGAGAACGCGAGCTTCCTGCCGTGGCTCACGATGACGGCGTTCCTGCATTCGGTGATGATTCAGGAAAAGCGCGGCATGTTGAAGAAGTGGAACGTCACCCTGATCGCGTTGAGCTTCGTGCTCTCGATCTTCGGGACGTTCATCACGCGGAGCGGCATCATCTCCAGTGTGCACTCCTTCACCCAATCGAGTGTCGGCTACTTCTTCCTCGCGTTTTTGATCTTCATCGTGGTGGCCGTGGCGCTACTCCTGTGGTTGCGGCTGCCCGTCATGCAGAGCGACACGCGCTTGGAGAGTCTGGTTTCTCGTGAAGCGAGTTTCTTGTTCAACAATCTGTTGCTCGTTGGCGTCGCGTTCTCCGTGCTTTGGGGTACGCTGTTCCCGATCATTTCCGAGCTGGTGCGGGGCACGCAGGTGACTGTTGGGCCGCCGTTCTTCAATCAGGTCAACATTCCGATTGGGCTGGCGCTGCTGGCCCTCACAGGTATCGGGCCGCTCATTGCCTGGCGGCATGCGAGCGCCGGCAACCTGCAGCGTCAGTTCACGATCCCGGTAATCGCCGGCACGGTGGTCGCCGCGGCGCTGGTGGGGCTCGGCATGCGAGACTTCTACGCGATCGTGGCGTTTTCGCTCGGTGGCTTCGTTGTGGCCGGCATCCTGCAAGAATTCCAGCGGGGCGTCGGCGCGCGACACCGGTTGCATGGGGAGTCCTACCCGCTGGCGCTGGGACGGTTGGTTGCACGGAACCGGCGGCGCTATGGCGGATACATCGTGCATCTGGGAATCGTGACGTACTTCGTGGCCTTCGCGGGGATGGCCTTCAAGAAGGACATGGAGGCCTCGCTGATGCCGCTGGAGTCGGCGGAGCTCGTGTCTCCTTATGGGCACACGTACACCTTCACCCACCTTGGCGTGTCGCAGTACCGCCAGCTCAATCGGTTCGTTTCGGCGGCCACCGTCGAGGTATTCCGCGATGGGGTCTCCATCGGGCGGATCGTGAGTGAAAAGCGGCAGCACTTCACCTGCGCCGCCGTTGTGGAGCCCTGTCCGCCTGAATTGTTGCGCCCGTCGTTCGAGCCGTCCACTGAGGCCGGGATTCGCAGCGATCTGCGCGAGGACATCTACGTCGTCTACGCTGGTTCTGTCGAGGGAACCGAGGAGGCGGTGTATCGATTTACGCTGAACCCGCTGGTGTGGTGGTTGTGGTACGGCGCCATCGTGTTGGTCGCGGGTGGCGTCGTGACGCTCTGGCCCAGCAGCACGCTCGTGGCGGAACGACGGGCGGTGCGCGCCGGGTACGCGGCTGAGCTCGTGGGGCAAGCGTGAGCAACCAGGCTCTCGTGATGTCGCGGCGACAAGCGCTTGGGCGGGCGGCCGCGCTTGCGCTCCCCGGCTTCCTGGCGCCCCAGCCGCAGGACAACCAGGAAGCACCCGAGTTGTACCGTCCCGATCTCGCCGGGAGACCGCGGGAGCGCATTACGGATTACGAGAACGACCCGTTTATCGTCGGGATCGAGGGGAAACTGCGCTGCACCTGCGGGTGCAATCTGGATGTGTACACGTGCCGCACGACGGACTTTACGTGTGGCGTCTCGCCGGCCATGCACCGCGAAGTCGTTGGCTTGGTAGAGGATGGCATGACTGGTGAGGATATCCTCGAGGCGTTCGTGGCGAAGTATGGTGAGACCGTTCTGATGGCGCCCAGGAAGGAAGGGTTCAACTGGGCGGGGTACGTCGTACCGGGCGCGGCAATCTCGCTGGGCGGGGCGGTGCTCGCGTGGGTGTTGCTGCGTCGGACTCGCAGGGCGGCGGTGGTTGCGGGCAGTGACGAACGGGAGATCCTCAGCGACGAGGAGCAGTCATTGATCGACGAAGAGCTCGAGCACTTGGTACGGTGACATGCTAGAGCTAATCGCGGGGGTCCTGGTGGCGGGTGCGGCAGTGGCGCTGGTGCTCGAGCCGCTGTGGCGGCGGCCCGGGTCCATCCTGCGGCCGGTCGAAGAGCCGGAGTTCGTGGATCCGGAGGACTCAGAGTCACCCAAGATCAAGGCGCTGCTGGCGCTCCGCGAGCTGGAGTTCGATCAGGCGACCGGCAAGCTCTCCGACGAAGACTATGAACGAGGCAAACGGCGCTATGCTCGTGCTGCCGTCGAGGCCATCAAGGCGGAGCGGTCGGTGGAGGAAGGCAGTCAGGCCGATCCGGCTGAGAGGGCGATCGCGGCGGCGGGAGCGCACGCGGCCGTTTGCCCGGCCTGCGGGCCGCGCCCGGAGGATGACGCCGTTTTTTGCTCGTCATGCGGCCGGTCGCTGGTCCAGGCCGGTGGGCGGCCGCGCTGCGCCGAGTGCGGTTCGGAGTTGCCCCACCAGGCCACATTCTGCGCGACCTGCGGGCGCCGGGTTGCGGCGTAACGCCCGCCTCACGCACCGACGGACACGAATCGCCCTTTGGCTTGCCCGCGTGGGGCGCCCGCCTTGCTCAACTGGCCTTCATGGTCTTTTCACTACGATTCGGTAGCATAGTTGCGAGTGTCGTCCGCACGCCTGCCTCACTCATTCACGGAGCAAGATCATGCGACAAGATGACAGAGTGGGTCGCGGGTTCGGTGCTGCTGCGTGTGACCTCCCCTTCGTCGAGTCAGGCGGGGGGTTGGCTGTGACGGGGGGGGGAAGGGCAGAGGAGAGGAGTGGGATCGCGGCGATCCGAGCTCGCCGTCGGGGGTTGGCTTCCTGGTGGCGCGGGCGCTCTCCTCGGGCGACGGACCACGTCCGGCGATTCGCGTGGGCGATGATGGGTGTGGCGGTGGTTGGTGGCGTCCCTCGAGCCCAGGGACAGGACGCGGTCACTTCAGCCCAGAATGTCCAGGCTGGGGCTCGCCTGTTTCTTAGCAAGGGATGTCTCAGCTGCCATGCCGCGGATGGCCGGGGGACCGGACCCGACCTGCGCCGCTTGCAGAGTGCTGCGTCGTTCTACGGGTTCGCGGCGACTTTGTGGAACCACCTGCCGCAGATGCAGGCCTCCATGATGAGCCGCGGCGTTGCGATCCCGGAGTTGAAGCCGAGCGAAGCGGGCGACTTGGTTGCGTACCTGTTCTGGCTGGAGTATTTCGACGCGCCGGGGGACGCGAAGCGCGGCGCCGAGTTGTTTGTGGCGAAGGCCTGCGTTCGTTGTCACCAAGTGCGGGGGGTTGGAGGCGTCTTTGGTCCCGACCTGGATCAGCATGCTGTGGGTTCACCGGTCATGTTGGCGGCGGCAATGTGGAATCACCTGCCCGTGATGATGGAGCAGCGCGCCGCACAGGGACTGCGGCACTCCGGCTTCACGGCCTCCGAGTTCCGCGATGTCATTGCCCACATCGAAGGCCCCGAACGGGAGTTACCGCGGGACGCGCTCTTCGTCACGGCTGGGCAGGCCGACCGTGGACGGCGGGTATTCGATGAGAAGCGGTGCGGGGCGTGTCACCGGGTGCGGGGGATCGGCGGAGACGTCGGCCCCGATCTCGGACGAGACGTCGTCTATGCAAGCGTGCTCGACTTTGCTGCCGCACTCTGGAACAAGGGTCCCGAGATGATCACGGCCATGCGTCGACAGGGCATCGTGCCACCGTCTCTGTCACCGCAGGAAATGGCAGATCTCGTGGGCTTCTTCTACGCCGGGCGGTATTTCGGCGATGGCGGCCGGTCGGATCGTGGCCGGCAGCTGGTGAACTCGGGGAGATGTGGAGGGTGTCATCGTACGGTCGATCTGCCTGGACCGCGCGGCCTGGCGTCTCCTGCCAGCGTGCTTGCGTCCCTGTGGAATCACATCCTGAGGGAAGTGCCGTTGGGCCAGCAGTCCGGAGCATGGCCGCGACTCTCGGCAGAGGACGCGGCCGACATTGCGGCGTACCTCCTGGCGGTGGGAGGACGGCGGTGAGCGGTGAGCGCAACCACCGATGGCGCAGATGGTCGCTGGGGGGTGCAGCCATCGGGATACTCGTGCTCGCGCCGCAAACTGCGGCTGCGCAAGGGGGAGGAGGGAGCTGCGTCGCGTGCCACGCGGCGCTCGGCGACGGACCACTGGGCGCCCCGGCGCGGAGCTTCCCGGCGGATATCCACGCGGAGCGCGGCTTCGGCTGTGTGGCGTGTCATGGAGGCGATGAGACGGCCGCCGGTTTCGAGGCCATGGATCCCGCGAAGGGGTTCTTGGGGCGTCCGCAGGGTCGGATGTTGCTCGACGTGTGCGGCCGGTGTCACTCGAGCGCCAGCTTCATGCGTCGCTATAACCCGGCGCTGAGAGTCGATCAGGTCGTCGAGTACCTCACCTCGGTGCACGGTCAGCGCCTGATGCAGCTGAACGACTCGCTCGTTGCCACGTGTTCCAGCTGCCATACGCCCCATCGGATCCGGCCGCCCTCCGATCCACTATCGAGCGTCCATCCGTTGAACGTGGAGACCACGTGCGGAGCGTGCCATGCGGATGCAGCCCGCATGGAAACGTACGGACTCCCGACGGATCAGATGCAGGATTATCGCACGAGCATCCATCGACGCATGCTGGTCGAGGAGAATGACCTGTCCGCGCCAACGTGCAACGACTGCCATGGCAACCACGGAGCGGCACCTCCGGGGATCTCGTGGGTGGGAAATGTCTGCTCCCAATGTCACGCCACCATGGGGCAGCTCTTTCGCGAAAGCCGCCATGCTCAAACGTTCGTCATGCTCGGTGTTCCGGGATGCGCGACCTGCCACGGGAATCACGCGATCGGCGAGGCGACCACCGAGATGCTCGGCGTCACGGAGGGGACGGTGTGCTCGCAGTGCCATGGCGCGGGTGATGCCGGCGGCGTGATTGCGGCCAACATGCGGCAGCTGCTGGACTCGCTGGAATCCCGGTTCGATTCGGCGCACGCTCTCTTGGAGGAGGCTGAGCGAGCGGGCATCGAGGTGAGCCAGGCGCTGTTTGAGCTCGAAGGGGCCAACAACGCCCGGATCGGCGCCCGCGCCGCGGTACATTCGTTTGGGCTTGTGGCGGTTGAGACCGAGGTGGCCGCGGGGCTCGAAGTGACCAGTGCCGGAATCGTCGCCGGAGAAGACGCGCTGAGCGAGCTGAGATTCCGCCGCTTGGGGCTGGCGGTGTCTGTCATGATCATTTTGGCGTTGGTCGGCGGCTTGGTGCTGAAGATCCGCGAACTCGATCGTCGCGGAACCACCATCTAGTGGTGTGTCCCCGGAGTTCGTCGGCCGGATCGCGAGTCCCGGTGGGTCCCGCCCGGACTCGTCGTCTGCGAGGAACTCCTGGGACCCGACACTAGACCATTCACGAACTAGGTCATAGAGGAAGACGAGCGATGGCTGAAGGGCTCGATCCGGCGACGCGGTCGCGGCGGGGGTTCTTGGATTGGATCTTGAGCCGCACCCTCACCACGTGGCTGTTGAGTACGAGCGTCGGGGGACTGCTGCTCGCGGTGCTCTATCCCGCGGGCCGGTATCTGGTGCCGCCGGCCTCGTCTGAATCGGCGGCGGCGTCCGTCACGTTGCCGTTCGGGCCGGACGACGTGGCACCGAATAGCGGGCAAATATTCAAGATGGGCAGCCGCGCGGGGATCCTCATCCGGACCGCCGCGGGCGACCTCCGCGCGTTCACGGCCCAGTGCACGCACTTGGGGTGCATCGTGCAGTACCGCAGCGACATCAGTCACATTTGGTGCGCGTGCCACAACGGCCACTTCGATACTGCTGGACGGAATATCGAGGGCCCCCCACCGGGGCCGTTGGAGGAGTTCGAGGTCAACGTCCGTGAGGACCAGATCGTCGTGAGCAAAGGAGCCTGAAGATGCCCTTGCCCGATCGCCTCCGTGTGGTGTGGTCGTGGCTCGACGCGCGCGTAGGCCTCGCGGATCTCCAGCGACTGGCCAGGAAGAAGGCTGTCCCGGTGCACCGCCACACGATCTGGTACTACCTGGGCGGGATGACCCTCTTCCTCTTCATGGTGCAGATCGCCACGGGCGTTCTCCTCCTGTTCTACTACCGACCGTCGGCCGACGAAGCGTTTGAGTCGGTGCAGTTCCTCATGGCCGAAGTCCAGTTCGGGTGGCTGATTCGATCGATTCACTCCTGGTCCGCCAACCTCATGATCTTCGCGCTGTTCCTGCACATGTTCAGCGTGATGCTGGTGAAGTCCTATCGACGGCCGCGGGAACTGACATGGCTGTCGGGATTTCTGCTTTTTGCGCTGGCGCTGGGATTCGGCTTCACCGGGTACTTGTTACCGTGGAATGAACTTGCGTACTTCGCGACGCGCGTGGGCACGGAGATCGTCGCAGTGGTGCCCGTGGTTGGGGAGTTCTTGCTGCGAGTGTTGCGCGGCGGGACCGACGTGACGGGTGCCACCCTCACCCGATTCTACGCGATCCATGTGGCGGTGCTGCCGGCTATGGCCCTGGGTTTGCTCGGTCTGCATCTCTTCTTGGTGCAGAAGCACGGCATGAGTGTCCCGATCGAACACGAGCGAGACGGGATCGAGACGCCCAAGATGCCGTTCTTCCCCAACTTTCTCCTCCGGGATCTTGTGGGGTGGCTGGCGGCGCTGGCCGTCCTGTCGGCGCTCGCAGCCTACTTCCCGGCGCACTTGGGTGAGAAGGCCGATCCGTTCGCCTCGGCGCCGGCCGGGATCAAGCCCGAGTGGTACTTCATGTTCATGTTCCAGACCCTCAAGTACCTCCCCGCGCACTTTCTGGGCATCGAGGGAGAGGTAGTTGGCATTCTCGGTTTCGCGGTTGGCGGCTTCGCGGTCCTGGTGGTGCCGTTCCTCGACCGTCGGGCGCAACGGAGCGAGTCGAGCCGAGCGATGACGTGGTTTGCCGTCGGGATCATCGCATACATCCTGATCCTGACGTACTTGGGATACACGGCCAATCCGAACCAGTGAGAACGATGGGTCACTCGTGCACGGTCTGGGAGGAGAGGGATGAGTAAACTCAGCGAACGCATCTCCAGTGCGATGTCCGGGGTCGAGTGCCCGGGTTGTCTGAAGCACGTGATCCCCGCGTTTCTGGATGCCCCGGAGGGAATGCAGCCTGCCCCCGAACCCGACGGACGGTGGTCGTTCGTGTGGCGGCCCACGAGCGGGTTGGTGTGCCCCGAATGCCAATTCCCCCTCGGTCGGCATGCCCAGCGACTCAAGTGGATTCGCGTGTTCGGGTTAGGGGTCGTGGTGGTGACGGTCTCTGCCCTGTTGTGGGTGCTGCAGCTGTTCGGTGGCGCGGGCGCGGGATTGCGTCTTATGCAACGGATGCTCGGCGTCGCTGGTCTCGTGGGGATTCTTGTGGGATTGGCGGGCATCGTGGTTGGTGGACGGCGGCGAAGGTAGCGACACCCGCCCGCGGGCGGGCGTGCGCCGTTGACTGACTGCCACGATCGACCGAGATTCCCGTCCGGTGGTTTGTCGGACGGGCATCCATCTGGCGGCTCCGAAGGAGGAGCAATGGCGTTTCACATTCGCAAGTTCAGGCATGTGCTTCTGGTGGTCGCGTTTGGGGTCGCGTGTGACACCCCGCAGCCAGCGGCGGAGCCCGCACAGTCCGCCGACGCCCAGCTGGTGCTTGCGGCGGCCATGGCGGCGATGCCCCCGCAGGGTACGTCGCTCGACGCCATGCCGGATCCGACGTCCGACGGCGCTCAGCTCGTCGCCCAATACTGCAGCGCGTGTCATGCGATGCCGCACCCCACGAGCCATTCCGCGACGGATTGGCCGGTGGTTATGCGACGCATGTGGCTCCGCACGGAGATCGTGGCCCGGGACTTTCAGGTCCCGGTCCCCGATGCGGCGCAACGCATGACGATGACCCGCTACATGCTGAGCAACGCGTTGGTCGTCTCGGATACCGACTTGCCGAACATCCGGGGCCGCGATTCGTTCGAACGGCAGTGCGCACGCTGTCACGCGCTGCCCGATCCTCGGCAACACACACCGAGCGACTGGGCGACGGTCGTCACCCGGATGAGTACGCACATGGAAGAGCTGCTCAACGACATTCTGACCCACGACCAAATCCAGGAACTGGTGCTGTACCTCGAGCAGGCAAGCGCGCGCTTGCCCTAGGCACACGCCTTCCCCGGGACTGGCAACGCCCCCTCCCTCGTTGGGAGGGGGCGTTTGACGTCGGTGTCGCGTTTTGTGTTGGGGGGCGACGCGCGCGCAACGCGCCGCCGTAACTCAGCTGGCGTCCAGCTCTCGAGTCACCACGATATCGTCCGCGATCGCTGACTCCAACGCCAATTCCGTTTCCCCGATCTTGATGACGTGCTCGGGGCTCCGCTGCAGGTGCCGGATCGTGGCGCCCGGGACCAAGCCGAACACCGCGAGACGATTCTGGCGGCTCGGGTGGCCCCCCACGCACACGATACGCGCGGTCGCGTCAACCTCCAACTCTCCGATGGTCAGCACCCCGTTGCCCGGTCGCCCCGCCCGCTCGGCTCGTTGAAAGAGCCGTCCCAGCCACGACTGGCGCTTGGGCCGCTCGGGGAACTCGTACTGGCAACTGGGACACCGCACGAGATGGCACGCTTGTGCCAGGGGGCACCCGTGGCGGCACAGCGTGTCCTGCCGCGCGAACTCGAAGCCGCAAAACGGGCAGCTCAGATAGTCCCCAGCCATCGTCCTGACCAGTGAATGACACCACCCACGAAGAACGCGAATGGAAAAATGAACCCGGCCATGCGCAGCGCGGTCTTCATCCCGTGCTCGTGCGCGATGACCATGAAGTTGGCGATGCATGGCATGAACAGCGTAATCGTGACCATCGCAACGAGGATCTGGTGCGGCCCGAGGACGGCGTTCACACCGGTCGCGGCATCCAAGATGTAGACGGCGCCGAAATCCCGCCGCATGAACCCCACGAGGAAGGCATTCGCCATCTCGGCCGGCAGTCCCAGCCAGCCCGTCACGAGCGGCTCGGCGAACTGAGCGAGGAACGCGAGGCCGCCGACGCGGTCCAGCAGGAACAGAAGCGCCGTTCCCAGGGCAAAAAGCGGAATCACCTCGCGGAGATACCACTCGAGGCGGTACGATGTTTTGAGCAGCACGTTTCCCAGCTGCGGGCGCCGCATTGGCGGCAACTCGAGCACGAACTCTGCCGGCCCCCCGGGGATGATGCGCGCGGTGAGCCACCCCACGCTGAAGAGGACGCCCACGACGACCCCGCTCCACACGAGGACTCCGGTGGGCGAGAGGGCCGCCATCATGGCGAGGAGCACGCCGAGCTGTGCCGAACAGGGCACGGCCAGGGCCAGGAGCATCGTGGTGACCAGTCGCTCCTTCTTGGTCTGCAGGATCCGCGTGGTCATCGTGGCCATCGTGTCGCAGCCTAGCCCCAGCACCATCGGAAGCACCGCTTGGCCGTTCAGCCCAATGCGGCGGAACAGCCGATTCACCAGAATCGCCATGCGCGGGAAGTAGCCCGAGTCCTCGAGCACGCTGAAGACCAGGAAGAAGGTCGTGACGATGGGCAACACGATCGCGAGGGAATAGCTCAGCGCCATGGTAAACAGACCGAACTCCCCCACGAGGAAGTCGTGGACGAACCGGGCCACATGCTGCCAGAAGGTTAGGGCGCCGGCACCCAGCGTATAGTCCGGTGTGATCGTGGTCCGCGCGAGGGTGCCGACCGAAATCTCGTGAACCGGGGTCAACGGGAGCCCAACGGTCTGCGAAACGAGCTCGACCACGTGCTCGTGCTGGAACGGCGTCACCGCATCCACCACGCGGATGGCCACGGGGGTGAGCCGCTGCTGAAAGAGCCCGACCTCGAGAAGATCCACGAAGCTGCCGGCACCAAGGAGGCCGACGAACCAGAACACTGCAAGCATCACCACCGCGAGCACGAGGAGCCCGCGCGTGGGATGCATCGCCCAGAAGCCCAGCCGGACGCCGAACGTCGCGTCGCGCGCCTCCTCGATCGAGTACGTCTCCGCCAGGATCTCGTTGATCCGCTCGAGACGCGCCCGGTTCAGCGCGTAATCGCCGGAGACCTGCGGCAGCTCGGGTGGGCGCGGTGGTGCCGCGACGGGCAGTGCCGCAATCAGCCGGTCGGTTCCCTCGTCGCGCGGGGCCACCGTCCGCGTCACGGGCACCCCCAGGATCGCGCTCAGCCTGTCGATATCGATCCGGCCCCCTCGGGCCTCGAGCTCGTCGAACATGTTGAGCACCAGAACCATTGGGCGACCGAGATCCGCCAGCTGCAGCGTGATCAGGAGGGCCCGACGCAGGTTCTTGGCGTCGGCGACCTGTATCACGGTCGCGTCCGGGTGCAGGTCGATGAGCTCGCGCGTCACACGGGCGTCGTCGGTATGCGGCACGAGGTCGTTGAGGCCCGGGCAGTCCACAACGTCCCGAACGGTACCGCCCAAGCGGGTTCGGGCGCGGACGACTTCGACGGTGGTCCCGGGAAAATTCGAAACCGTCACGTACTGGTCGGTGAGATTCCGGAACAGGACGCTCTTGCCGACGTTGGGGTTGCCAACGAGCAACACCGGCGGCTGCTCCACGTCAGGCGCCCGGGGAGGGGAAGTGTGGTCCGAGGTCGGCAGGTCCGACGCGAGGGTGGTGGCCATGGTCAACGCAATGGTAGGCGGCACGGGGTACGCAGGAGGGTACCAGCGCGGTCCGTCGCCAACGACCCTAATCTTCGCAGGTTGAGCGTGAAGGTTGTATGAAGGTCCGCACTACATGGACCGATGATCCTTCACGAAGGGCGCCCGCACGGCACCCGGGCGCTACCGCTCGACCAGCGCCAACGCCGACTGCATTCCCGGAACCGGTCCTCCGCCGGTAGCCACTCGCCGATGGTAGTCGATCTGGCCCAGGTGATACGCGAAGTGCGCCGTGAGGTGAACGAGGAACTGCCCCGTGACGAGTGTCGCGCCGCCGACGGCCTCGGGAAATCGCTCATCCAAGCCGATCGGCTCCAAGCGGTCGAATCCGGCGGCGACTTCGGCTTGGGTCGCTGCCACCATCTGCTGGAGCTCGGCCCGCGTGATGTCACGCCGGGCAAACTCGGCGTCGCGATCGCGTCGGAAATCGGACCCTCCGATGCAGGAACCCACGAAATGGCGCAGGTTGCCGCATAGATGATGAATCAGGATTCCACCTGGGTTGGTGATGCTGTCCACGTGCCGCCAGAGCGAAGCGTCGGACGGATACGCGCGGATCTGCGCGTCCAAGGTGTCGAGGTCGCGCAAGATGACATTTCGGAACCACGTAACAGTCGTTGCCATTGGGACTCCCGACGTGCGATCAAAACTCCATGAGCTCAACCCGCCGCAGTCCCACCCGCAGGGCGACGGCCGTGGCACCGAGGCAGAGCACCACGACCGCGCCGAAGGCTCCGATCATCGTGAGATTCACGGGTATGGGTTCGCCACGCCGGGCGGCTTGAAGGTAAGTGTACACAGGCGCGGCCTCCACCACGATCACCGCCGCAAGCAGGGCCACCGTGGACATCATGAACAGGAGTCCCCCGTACGACGTTGGGATCTGCGCCGCGTTTTCCGTATCGAACTGTGGGTACATCGCCCCGAAACCGAGTGCCATCGCGCTCACCGCCAGCGTGAGTAGCACAATGGTGCCGACCCCGACCGCCATCATGAAGTCCGATGCCTGGAGAAGAACGTTCGTGAGGACGGTGATCGCGAGCGCCAGCACGAGGAGCGGAAGCGTGCCCACCCAGTACTTCGACCACAACATCGCTCGCAGGTCGAGGGGGCTCGACCGTAGCAGCCACATCTGGCGTCCCTCCAGCGAGATGGCTGGAAAGATGAAGCGCGCGGCGATCGAGGCGAGGACGAAGCCGGCGAGACCCAGATTCAGGAACGAGACCACGGTGACCAGCATGAACGGCACCTGCTCGCCGGAGAACAGCGGGAGCGCCTTGATGTTGAAGAGGTAGATCACCAGCAGCACGCCGAGCAGAATCAGCTGGGACCACTGCGTCGTGTCGCGGAAGAAGAGCTTGAGATCCTTGATGACGAACTCGCGCTTCGCGACGGACAGTCGACGCAACAGCGGCCCCAACGTGCGCTGCCACACCCACCCACGTACGAACCGCTCGGCGCCTTCCTGTGCCTTGGTGTAGCCGCTCGCGTACATCTGCGAGTGCAGTAACGCGCCCACCACCACCGTGGCGGCCGCCGAACTCCAGAGCAGCGTCAATGCCAGGGGGTCGAAGGGGCCAACGAGATAGCTCATGATCGAGTCCGTTGCCCACTCGGACGGGAGAAACGGCGACGTAGGGGTCCGGAGCACCGTGATGAAGTCCAGCAGGTTCCGGAATCCCTCGGGACGCGCCAGCTGCTCGGGTCGGATCAGTCGAAACAGGAGTACCACACCGCCGGCCGCGCCGATGGCGATGATCGACAGCAGATCCCGCGTGCGCCGAGCGGGAAAGACGTTGACGAGAATGAGCGTCACCGCGCTTCCCACCACCGCGGGGAACAGAAGCAGCGGGATGAACACGACAATCACGAACGGCGCGAACAGCCATCCCCCATCGTAGACGACGCCGTAGGCGGTGAAGATCGGCACCGTCATGAGCGCCACCATCCACGAACTGTGGACAGCGGTCTCACCGAGCTTGGCGAGATAAACGTGGATCCAGTCGACGGGGGACGACACCAAGAGATCGAGATCCTTGGCGAGAAAGAACGACGACAGTGCCGTGATCACGTTTGAGAGGATGAGGATGCTCAAGAAGGAGAGCAGCACCAACCCGAGGAGCTTGCCGGCGAGCAGCGGGCCGATCTCCTCGACGCCGCGGAAGTAGCCCAACACGCGATACAGCACTCCGAAGACGGCGAGCCAGAACACCAGGCCGACGGTGCCCATCACGACCAGCTTCCCGCGTCCGCCCTCTCCTTCCTGTCCACGCGCGATGGTCGTTCGCCACTTGGGACCGATGATGTGCGCGAGGGCCATCAGTCGGACAGCACCGCAGCGAGTTCCCGCATGGCCGCCCCGCCCGTCAGCTTGAGGAACAGGTCCTCGAGTGACGCGTCGCCGGCCTCGGTCTGTTGGCGCAACTCACTGATCGTGCCTCGGGCCACGATGTGCCCGTTCTGGATGATGGCGACGTGGTCGCACATCGTCTGGGCGACTTCGAGCGTATGGGTGCTCATGAGGACCGTCCCGCCCTGGTCCACGAACTGACGGAAGATATCCTTGAGGAGTCGGGCGCCCCTGGGATCGAGCCCCACCATCGGCTCGTCCACGACGATGCATTCAGGCCGGTGGATCAACGCGCTCGAGATAATGAGCTTTTGGCGCATCCCATGACTGTACGCCTCGACCAGCTCATCCTTCCATGCCGCCAGCTCGAACAGCTCCAGCAACTCGTTGATCCGGCGTTCGACGACCTCACCGTCCTGCCCGTAGAGTCCGGCGACAAAGTGCAAGAACTCGGCACCCGTGAGTTTCTCGTACACGAAGGGTCGATCCGGGATGTATCCGAGGCGCTGCTTCGCGGCCATCGGATTCCGCTGCACATCGTCCCCGCCGAGCAGCACACGGCCGGCGGTGGGGCGAAGAATCCCGGCGATCATGCGCAGGGTCGTCGTCTTCCCCGCGCCATTGGGTCCAAGAAACCCGAACAACCGCCCGCGAGGCACGTGCATGTCGATGGCGTTGACGGCCACGAACTTCCCGTACTGCTTCGTCAGGCCTTCGAGTCGGATCATTCGGTCCTCGCCTCCACCACCTCGAGGTCCATGTGTCCGATCAAGCGAATCATCTCCATGTGTCGTGCCAGTCCGTTGATCGTCATCCGCAGGCGTGCGGCGTCTGCTGGAAACTGGCCGAAGGTGGGGTCCACCGGGACCCAATCCGCGAAATACACTTCAGGCCAGGCATGATAGTAGAACACACCATCTACATAAACGAGGCCGGCAACGTTCCGCGTCGGTAACCCCACGGCGCGCGCGAGCGCGACGAACAACACCGTGTATTCGTTCGCATCGCCCCGTCGTCCCTCCAGAACTGCAACAGCACCCAGCGCGCCGGCCGCAGGCTCCGGGGCGACTCGTTCGTGCACCCACTCGGCCAGCAGCCTCGCGGCTCGGACGGGATCCCGTATGCGACCGACGATCTGCCGCGCCTGGGCCTGGATGCGTGGATCGTCGCTCTCGAGGAACAGCTCCGGCATGAGGTAGCGGGTCATCGACGTGTCGGCAAACGGCAGGTGGTATGCTGCCCGCGGCGCACCGAGCGTGACAACGATCGTGTCGCCTTCCCGGTGCTGCGTCCCGCCGGCGAGGTCGAACCCGTCGAGTCCGGATCCCCGCACGAGCACGCGCAACGAGGTCGTGACCTCTCCCGGTGGCGTGCGACCCACCGCCCACACCGTGCCGTGTTCGATGGGCGTCCCAGGCGCGACGAGCGCCGGCGTGCCGGCACGATTCGCAAAGTTCTCGTAGGCGATCTCGTATGCGGTTCGCTCCACGTGAAACCCCGAGGGCGTGGTGGCATCCACTACCTGTCCGAGGTCGTCGACCCACACCGAGTAGGGCAGGGCGCCCAGGACGTGGTTCACCTGCCACGCGTGGAGCGTCACATAGGTCGCCGGCGTCCATTGGGTGGCTCCTTCCAACAGATCGGCAGAGTCCGGTACCACCCACGTGGATTCCGCCACGACTCGCGCCGTCGTCTTCCGGCGAGTGAGGAGCAGCGGATCCAACAGCTCGTGCGTGTATACCCGGCCGGCCTGGAGCTCACCGCGGAACGCCAGCTGCAATGGCAGGAGCATGGGGAGCGTTACTCGCGGATCGATCGGCAGGACGACCGCCGTGCGGAACCCGCCCACCGACTCCACCGTCAGGGACAACTGCGTGTCGCCCTCTACCATCCCGCGCGCGACATACTGGGCGGCGGCGTCACGGAATGTCGCCTCGAACGACCGTAGAGCGAGCCCGCGCGTCATGTTGGCGACGGTGCGGCCCTCGACGCGTTGAGCCACGCCACCGGATGGAATCTCCATCAGGACGACGTCCTGGAGTCGTACGGTGTCCGCCAGCGTGTCCACCGTACTGGAGGCGAACCCGACCTGCTGGTCGCCCACGAGCAGGCTGTAGTACGTCGCGCCGGGCGAGATGCTGAGCACAACGTTGGAGAACAGGAGGTCGTGATCCGCCGGAAAGTACTCCCGACGGATAAGCCAGCCCATGGCGCCCATCCAGATGACCAGGATCAGGACCGCGAGGTGCTTACGATTCATAGGCGAGCCAGCGGCGCAGGTGTGCCTCCACGAGAGACCGGTCCTCGTCCGACCCGACCACTATACACACTTCGCTTGGGTCGGGGGCAGTCCGGCCTTCCGTTGACAGCACCTCCGCCAGCAGGCTCGCGGCTTCTTCCTTGGCGATACCGGCGGGTCCGACTCCCAGCAGCGGGACGGCGATCCGCGACAACCGCCAGGCTCGGGCTTGATGCATCACGCTGACGAGGGCCAGACGCACGCCGTCTCCCGAGATATCCCGGCCCGGCGCCTTGAGGACGGCGTGGATCACGAATTCGGCGGTCAGCGCGGTGGCTGCGGTGACCACCGCCGCACCCACATCCAACGGTTGGCGAACCGAGTACGGGCCCGATGGCCCGTCCTCGGGGCGGTCGATGCCGGCCAGCGTGGCGGTGGCGGGGCGGACGACGGCGTCCACGTCCATGGACGTGATATCGCCGACCTCCACCCGGATCACGGCGCGGCGAGCTCGCGCGAGCGGCGGTACATCTGTGCGGCCTCGTCCGGTCGATTGAGACGGTCGAGAACGATCCCGAGCCCGTACAGCGTTGGTGCGTGGGTAGGGCGCAGTTCCGCGGCCCGCTGATACGCCTGGAACGCTCCGCGCACGTCGTCGATATGGTTGAGGGCTTCCGCCAGGTAGAAATAGGCGGAGGCCTGACTGGAATCGAGCTCGATAGCGCGTCGCAAATACACGATGGCGTCGCGCCACAGTCCCTTCTTGGAAACCACCAGACCCAGATTGAAATGCGCTTCGGGATCCCTGGAGTCGAGCTCGAGCATCGCGCGCATGTCTGCTTCCGCGTCGGCGAACTGACCGTCGGCCGCCCGGAGGACGCCGCGGCTGATCAGCGCGGTCCGATTCCGGGGCTCCAGCTGGAGGCAGTGATCCAGTTCTTCCAGCGCCTCGCGTCGGCGCCCGGTCTGCTCGAGCAAGAGCGCCAGACCGCTGCGCGCGCGCACGTTGCGGGGGTGCAGTTGCAACAGTTCCCGGTAAATGCCGATCGCTCGGCTGAAGTGTCGCTGGCTCGTTGCTTTGCTCGCGGCGCGCATGAGGAGCTCCTCGGAAGCCTCACGCGCTGCGGCCGGAGCCTGGTCGGTGGAGAGTGTGGGCTCGGGCCCGGGACGGTGACGGTGCCGCCGCCGCCGGCGCCGGCGGCTCGGGCCGGACCGTTCGCCGGGTTGCTGAGGACCGTTGGCGATCCTAGGCCGGGAAGACGGCGTATCGTCGTCCGCGGGTGGCCGGTGCTCCCTCGGTGTCGCATCCATCACTGTGCGTCCTCCGTCGTCACTGACGTCTCTGCCTCGATCCACCGGAGATAGCTTTCCGCGCCTCCGGACACTTCGATCACCAGGATCTCGGGCACCTCATACGGATGGAGCGCCGCGACTGCCGCCTCCGCCTCCCCCCGTCTCGCCCCTCGCGTCTTGAGGATTACCTGCGTTTCCCTGGCGGTCTCAACGTTGCCCTGCCAGCGGTATACCGACGTCACGCCGGGAACCACGGTCCCGCAAGCCACCAAGCGCCGTTCGACCAGACGCGCGACCATGCGTTTCGCGGCGGCCGGGTCGGGGAGCGTCGTGAGGATCAGTATCGCTCCCTCGTCCGTCGTCGTCATGGTACCAACCCTTGGGTGGTGGCGGGGGAGAGAAAGTACCTGCCACCTGGGGGGCCTGCAAGAAGTCCCTCCCTACCGCGGCCCGCCCGGTCGGATTGACCCTCGCGGCAGCCTCCCGATACGTTTCGAGGCTATGGCCGACAATGCGCTCGTCGTCCGCGGGGCCCGCGTACACAACCTCCGTGACGTGACCGTGACCATTCCCCGCAACCGGCTGACGGTGGTCACCGGGTTGTCGGGCTCGGGGAAGTCGTCCCTGGCGTTCGACACGATCTACGCAGAGGGGCAGCGGCGATACGTCGAGTCGCTCTCCGCCTACGCTCGGCAATTCCTCGGTCTCATGGAGAAGCCCGACGTCGACGCTATCGAGGGACTGTCGCCGGCGATCGCGATCGAGCAGAAGACCGCTGGCCATAACCCGCGGTCCACCGTGGGGACCGTGACCGAAATCTACGATTATCTCCGTCTGCTCTGGGCTAGATCCGGCACGCCCCACTGTCCGAACGACGGCACGCCCATCGCGCGACAGTCCGCCTCGCAAATAGCCGATCAGGTCTTGGGATGGGACGGGGGAACCCGCATTGAGATCGCCGCGCCCCTGGTGCGCGGGCGCAAGGGCGAGTTCCGCGAATTGTTCGATGGCGCCCGTCGGCAGGGGTTTGTCAGAGTGCGGGTCGACGGGGAGGTGCACGATCTGGCCAAGCCGCCCCGGCTGAGTCGGCGAGTCAACCACGAAATCGCGATCATCGTCGACCGTCTCGTGGTGAGCGCCGCCAACCGGCGCCGAGTGCACGATTCCGTTGAAACGGCGTTGCGTGTCGGTGACGGCTTGGCGGAAGTGACGCCCGAGGGAGGGAAGGCCCGCCTGTTCTCCGAACGCTTCGCGTGCCCGGCGTGCGGCTATTCGATGGCCGAGCTGGAACCGCGGCAGTTTTCGTTCAATTCACCGTATGGCGCGTGTGCCGCCTGCGGAGGGCTTGGGACCGGTCGGGTCGTGAGCGAGGACCTCGTGTTGGGGGACCCGCAGATCTCGCTGCTCGAAGGCGTGGTGTTGCCATGGGGGCCGCCACGGGGATACCTGCGGTCGGCCGTGCTTCCGACGTTGAGCGCGGAGCTCGGATTCGACCTGAACGCCCCGTGGGGCAAGCTGCCTGCGAGGATCCGTGCCGTGCTGTTGCACGGAGCCGGTCAACGCAAGTTCCGCTTCCAGACCGGTCGGTCGGGCGACGGATACGAAGTCACCTGGGACGGTATACTGGCTAACGTCGCGGCCAGGTATCGTGAGTCGAGTTCCGACGCCGTCCGCCTGCAACTGGCGGAGTACATGGTCGAGGTGCCGTGCGCGGCGTGCAACGGCCATCGACTGAAGCCGGAAAGCCTGGGGGTTACCGTTGGCGGACACCACATCGGGTCGATCGTCGATATGACGGTCAAGACCGCGCAGGCCTTCTTCCACGGTCTGCCGCTCGAGTCCGGAAATGGCCTGGACCCCGATGTGGCCGGCCCCATCCTCAAGGAAGTGACTGAGCGGTTGCGTTTCTTGGAAGACGTGGGACTCGAGTATCTCACACTGGGACGGTCAGCCGCGTCACTCTCGGGTGGTGAAGCGCAGAGGATTCGACTGGCGACCCAGGTCGGCAGCAGGCTGGTCGGCGTCCTGTATGTGCTCGACGAGCCATCGGTCGGTCTGCACCCGCGAGACAACCGCCGCCTGCTCGCCACGCTGCAGGGTCTGCGTGACGCCGGCAATACCGTCATCGTCGTGGAGCATGACGAGGAGACCGTGCGGGCGGCCGATCATGTGATCGATCTCGGGCCGCGGGCTGGAAGAGAGGGCGGAGAAGTGGTCGTGGCGGGAACCGTTCAGGATGTCGAAGCCCACCCCACTTCGTTGACGGGCCGATATTTGCGGGGAGAGCTGCGCATTCCGACGCCCTCCGTCCGGCGCCGGCCCGACCCCGACCGGGTGCTTCGTGTGGTCGGCGCGCGCCACCACAATCTGCGAAATCTCGATGTCGCGGTGCCGCTCGCCACGTTCGTGGCGGTCACCGGCGTGTCAGGATCGGGGAAGTCGACGCTCGTGACCGACACACTGTACCGCGCGCTGGCGCGCCAGCTGTATCGCTCTAAGACCGTTCCGGGAGCGCACACGAGGCTCGAGGGCGTGCAGTTCGTCGACAAGGTCCTCGACATCGACCAGAGCCCAATCGGCCGGACACCGCGGTCGAACCCGGCGACCTATACGGGCCTCTTTGCTCCAATTCGGGCGCTGTTTGCTCAGCTGCCGGAATCCAGCCTCCGCGGATATGGCCCGGGCCGCTTCTCCTTTAATGTGAAGGGGGGGCGGTGTGAGTCCTGCCAGGGTGACGGCCTCGTCAAGATCGAAATGCACTTCCTGCCGGACGTGTACGTTCCCTGCGATGTGTGCAAGGGGCGGCGCTACAACCGGGAAACCCTGGACGTCCGCTATCGCAACCGGAACATCGCCGAGGTTCTGGAAATGACGGTGGCGGAGGCGGTGGAGTTCTTCTCACAGCAACCGCGGATCCAGGCCAAGCTCGAAGTTCTCAACGACGTGGGACTGGGATACATCCATCTGGGCCAGAGTGCCACGACGCTCTCTGGTGGGGAGGCGCAGCGGGTGAAGTTGGCTACGGAACTGAGCAAGCGGGACACGGGCCGCACACTCTACATTCTCGACGAACCGACCACCGGCCTGCACTTCGAGGACGTGCGGCTGTTGCTCGAGGTCTTGCATCGGCTAGTCGACAAGGGGAACACCGTCGTCGTGATCGAGCATCACCTCGATGTCGTGAAGACCGCCGATTGGGTGATCGACTTGGGTCCCGAAGGTGGCGAGGACGGTGGAGCGCTGGTCGCCGAGGGGACGCCGGAGGCCGTGGCGCGCGTCGCCGCATCCCACACCGGCCGCTACCTCGGCCGGGTGCTCGAATCCCGGACCTTTACAGCGTGAGTTGGGATGACACTTTTTGAAACGAAGGCCGTAGGTTGAGGCGTGACCGCAATTTGGGGTGACTTGTGGATCCGATCGAACTAGGCATCGCGGGCATGATGCTCATCGTGACGGCCGGCGCTTCCATGGTCGGCGTCATGCTGGTCAAGGCCGCGACCGAAAGGTGGAAACGCCAGGTAACGGCACCGGATGCGGAGACCATTGCGGACCTGCGCGAAGCCGTTGGAAGGTTAGCCGGGGAGGTCGGCGAACTGCACGAACGGATGGACTTTGCCGAGCGTATGCTGGCCTCGAACCGGCCGGCCGCCAGACTGGGGAGCGACCCGTCATGAACGGGCTCGAGCCCCTAATCCCCATCGCATTGTTCTTCAGTATCGCGGGAGTCGCCATCATGCGAGGTCCGCTGGGCCGGGGCCTGGCCGACCGGCTGTCCGGTCGCGCGGCCGAGCGCGAACTCTCAGGTCCGGATGACAGGACGCTTCGCGCCGAAGTTGAGGAGTTGCGGTTTCGGCTGCACGACGTCGAAGAGCGGCTGGATTTCGCCGAGCGGATGCTCACCCGCGGTGCGGATCAGCGACGATTGCGGGAAGAGGGCTGACGCGTGGACCCCCAGATCCTCATGGGATTAGGTGGGATGGTGACGGGTACCATCATCGTCGTCGCCGTTGGCAAGGTGATCACGCACTGGGTGGACGTGCACTATCGATCCAAAGGGGCCGTCGGGCCGGCGAGCGACCGGCTCGAGCGTTTGGAGGATCGAGTCGTGGAGCTGCAGGCGCTCGCCGAGCGCGTGCTCGAGGTCGAGGAGCGCGTCGAGTTCGCCGAACGCTTGCTCGCGCGCGGTCGAGCGCCCGGCGCGGTGGAGAGCGAGTAGCGGGTGGATTGGGTCTTCGCGCAGAACGTGCTCATTCCGCTGGCGGGCATGGCGACGGGCACGATCGCCATGGTCGGCCTCTTCCGCGTGGTCATCCGTTGGATCGATCGCCGCCACGAGCTGAAGATGGCTGAACTCCGTGGCGGCAGCGACGCTACGAACGGGTTGCGGGCGCGCGTCGAGGCCCTCGAGGAGGTGGCGTACCGGCTGCAGGAGGTGGAGGAGCGCCTCGAATTCGCAGAACGGTTGCTCGCCCGCCGGCGAGCGCAGGAACTTTCCCCAGGGGACTAGCGTGACGGAATGGATTTTCATCCAAGACACGATCATCGCGCTCGGTGGTATGGGTGTGGGCGTGTTGGGGATGTTCGGCGTGTACAGGCTGATTGCGCGGTGGATGGACCGTCGCCACGAGCTGCGCCTGGCGGAGGCGGGGGGTGGGCGGGAGGAACTCGAAATGCTGCACGCACGGATGGAGGCGATCGAGGAGGCCACCCATCGGTTGCAGGATCTCGAGGAGCGCGTGGACTTTGCGGAACGCATGTTGGCCAAGCACAGTGATCGGGAGCAGCTTCCACCGATGAACTGAGGTGGTGCCGACATGAGCACGGGGGCGACATCATGATCCCGATGGCAGTGCTGGTGGTTGCCCTGGTCTTCGGCGGGGTGATGGCCTAGGTGGCGCTGAACAGAGTGCTGGCGGCCCGTGCCACCGGGGGCCACGGTGATGTGGACGCCCTCCGGGCAGAGGTCGAGAGCCTGCAACTCTCGGTGGAAGCCGCGGAGATGTTGGAGGGTCGCGTGGCCGAACTCGAGGAACGACTCGACTTCGCGGAGCGCCTGTTGGCACAGCACGATCAACCCCGCTTAGGCGGAGGGGACGGCTAGTGGCAGACATCATCGCGATAGTGCTGCTCTTCGGGGGCGGGAGTGTATTCCTCTTCTCGATTTCCCCGATCGGCAAGGCGATTGCCGACCGCATCCGGAACGCCGGTTCCTCGCCGCAGTCTGCGGTGGAGCCGCGGGTTCTCGAAGTGCTCGAGGAAGTCGATCAGCTCCGGACCGACCTGGGCGAGGTGCAGGAGCGGCTGGACTTCATCGAGCGGGTCCTGGCGCGCAAGCCGGATCCGGAGAGGTTGGTTGGTGACGTGGGGAAGACACATCCTCCGGGGTAAAATGACATATGTTTCCATATGAAACATCGGTGGATTGGACGCGTGGGGGCTGAAAAGCGGATTCCCCTGACAGCGCATGGCGCCGAGGGCGATACGTCGTAGATTCTGTCCCCGCGGGAGCCGCGATGGGGTTTGAAACGCTGGCGAACGTCTTGCTAGGCTACGGGTTCTTTCCGTCGCCTCCGTGTTCTGCGCTGGGAGACTGGGTTCGGCGGCAAGGGGGTGGAAGCGACCCGAGGCTCGGGGTGCGCCTGGACGAATTGGGCCGGTCGATCGGTGAGTTTCGGGAGGAGATGGTGGAGTTTGGCGGAAGGTATGGGCTTCACCGAACGCATGTTGATCAACGTCCGCGAGCGCGAGGCGCTCCCGCCGCGCTGAATTCGGTGCGGCGGAGACACTAGCTGGAGGCGACAGACGGATGGGCATCTTTCAGCGACTGGTGACAGTCATTAAGGCGAACATCAACGCGTTAATCGGCAAGGCGGAGGATCCGGAGAAGGTCCTCGATCAGTTGTTGCTCGATATGCGGGGGCAGCTCGCCAAGACGAAGCAGGAGGTCGCGGCGGCCATCGCCGACGAGAAGAAGCTCCAGGCGCAGGTCGACAAGGAAAAGAAGGCGTCGGAAGAGTGGGAACGCCGCGCCATGCTCGCGGTGCAGGAGGGGCGCGACGACCTCGCCAAGCAGGCGCTCGTGCGGCACAACGAGCACATGCAGCATGCCCAGCAGCTGCATGAGACGTGGACGCGTCACAAGGCGGACGTCGAAACCCTGAAGGTCTCCCTGCGCGAACTCAACGAAAAGATTGAGGAGGCCAAGCGCAAGAAGAATCTCCTCGTTGCCAGGCAGAAGCGGGCGCAAGCCCAGAAGCGGATCCAGGAGACAATGTCGGCGGCTTCGGATCGCAGCGCGTTCGAGAGCTTCGAGCGTATGGAGGAGCGCATCGCCGATATGGAGCGGCAGGCTCTGGCGGCGGTGGAGCTGGCGGGCGAGTTGGAGGGCGATACCCTGTCGCAGCAATTCGCACAGCTGGAATTCCACGGGAGCGCAGATCAGCAATTGCTTGAGCTGAAGCAGAAGATGGGGATGCTCCCCGCCGGAGAGACCGCGCCTCCGAAGCAGCTCCATGGGGGCGAGAACGTCGCGGACGCGGAGTTCACCGAGGAGGGGCCTGACAGCTAGGTAGGCGGAACGGGCTCTGGAGACCTGCGGGGTCCCACCGGTGTTTGGCCGGTGGGGCCCTTTTTCTTGGCGCGCGACGATTCGCGCCGAGGCGCGTTCGACTGGTTCGGCGGCCCGGGGCGCCGGCGGTTACCAATGGAGCCCCGCAAGGGGAGTCCCGGTGGTCGGCAACATGCGCCTGAGTGCGCAAGGAGGGTCCATGTATCGATGGCTGGCAACTGTCGCGCTGGTCGGAGGGCTGTTCGTTCTACCAGGCCCGCACTCGGCCGACGCTCAGGAGAGGAGTCTGATCGACTGCGTCAATGACGCAGTGAAGTCATGCGATGAGGATTTCAAGGGAAACGACGTGTATATGGCTGCCGTTCGTGGATACTGCTACATGATTCGCTCGACGATTTGCTACGCGTCGCGCGAGCAGGTGCAGTGATCCAAGCAATCGTGTCTTCGGCCACACGGGACGCGGTAGGGGGCGCCCAGCCCCCTACCGGCGTCGCTCCTCCGACAGCACGGTCCGTGCTCCTGGCACTCGAGGCCGACGCGGTGCTCGCGTTCGACACGATGCTCTGGTCCCGCCCCATGCATCTCACGGCACTGCTGGCCGTCGCGATGGTGGGTATGCCGCTTGGGGTCGGCGACGCGCCGTCGGTGGCGGGGGCGCATCGATTGATGCTCGCTGTCGCTGGGTCGATCGGTGGTGTCGCGGGTGCGGTAGTGTTCGGGAGTGGGGCGGCGGTCCACGCCCTGCGCCGCGCGGGTGCCAGCACGTGCACCCACGCCTGCGGCCGGGCGATCGGCGTCAGCGCATTACTCGCGCCTGCCGTCATAACGCTGGTGGTGGTGTTGCGTGGTGTGGCACCCGGCATCGCGATGATTCCGCTCGCCGCCACCGGCTGGTTCTTCGGGTTGGCCGTGGCCGGGGCGGCGGCCACCATCGCCCCCCACGCTGGTGCCTCGAGCGCCGCGGTGCTGGCACTCGGTGCCACGTGGCTCGGCTTCCTCACACCTTCCGCCATGCGCCTCCTGGTAGGGGGGTGGATACCCATTGGTGACGGGTTGCTCTGGTTCTGGAACACACTGCCGCTGGCGTGGCGCGCACAGCGTCTTGGTGTCGCGCCGTCACACGGCATGATTCTCGGCGCGTGGATCGTTGTCGGGTTCTTTGCCGGCGCGGTTGGGGCGGTGGCGACGTCGCCTCGGCGTCTCACATGAACCCCACCATCGAGATCCAACGCGCCAGCAAGGCGTTCGGGCCCGCGTGGCGGCGGCGGCGAGCGTTGCACGCGGTGTCGCTGACTGTGCACGGCGGCGAGATCGTGGGGGTCGTGGGTCCGAACGGCGCCGGCAAGACCACGCTCCTCCAACTCATCGCTGGTGATCTGCGTCCCGATTCTGGCTCGGTCCACGTCGATCGGCGCTGGGCTGGCACCCGCGAGGCGCGAGCTGTGCTCGGCTACGCGGCCGATCCGCCCGTGCTGGCACCGCAGCTGAGCGGCCTGCGGTGGCTCCGCTACTTCGCGGCTCACCGGGCCTCCTCTCGTGCGGAGCAGCAGCGCCTAGTGCGCTGGGCTATCGAGTGCACGGGCCTGGAATCTCAACTGCTGCGCCGTACGGGCGTGCTGTCTCGCGGTGCGGCCCAGCGCCTGGCGCTGGCGGCCGCGGCGCTGGCGGGCAGCCGGGCACTTGTGCTCGATGAGCTGTTGAGCGGCGTCGATCCGTTGGCACACCGCGTGCTTCGCGCACAGTTGTGCGCGCTGGCACGCGCCGGTCGAGCGCTCGTGGTCGCGTCGCACGACCTGGCGTCGCTCGAGCGCGTGGTGACGCGGGTGATCGTACTCGACCGCGGCAAAGTGCGGGCGGACGTCGCCATCAGCGAAGTGCTGGCGGAGCGAATCGCGGAGGTCGTGTTCACCCCCAGCGCTGGTGCGGGGCTTGAACGGGTTCGCGCGCGGTTCCCGATGGCCGTGCCGATGGATGATGGGCTGGCCGTGCCGCTTCGGAGAGGCGTCACGCTGGAGGCCGTACTTTCCGCGTGTCGAGCGGAGCGATTGTCGGTGGCGGCGTCGCGCGTGCGACACGGTGCACTGGAGGACCTCTTCGTCAAAGTGGTGGACGGTGGCCCCGATGGTGACTAGCCGTCGCTGGATGACCGCCCTGATCGCCCTGATCGACCCCGAGGCCGCTGCCCGCCGGGTCGCGCGCCGGGGTGACGGGGGATATGTCCCCCTCCTGATTCTCGTCTTGGGTGTGGTGGTGGGGGCGGTGACGATCCCGCGCCAGTTCGATCTCCTCGCAACCATGTATCCGCCCGTCGCCGAATCCTCGCTTGCCCATCTCCAGCGAGAGATCCAGTCGGGTGTCCGACGCCTCGTGGTCGCCGACAGGGTCATCGTGAACCCCACGGGACTGATCGGCGCCGCGCTGGTGGTGCTGCTGGGAAGCGGATTACTTGGCCTGCCCCGGCGAGAACGCCGGCTTCTGTGGGGAGTGGTGGCGCTCGGCCTAACACCACTGGTCGTCGAGCGATTCGGGGAGGCTCTGCTCACGTATCTTGTCCCCATGGGGAGCGTCAGCTCGCCCGGCGATGTGATCACACTTCCGCACCGGTTCGTGACGGGCCCATTGCTGATGTGGCGTGCGCCCGACCCGCCGCCGGGCTGGTTGGAGATCGTCGATGCGAGAGTCAATCTGGTGCTCCTGTGGTGCGTGGTCATATGGACAGTCGGGCTGAGGGTCTTCGACGGCGACCGTGGGTGGCGGGGATGGCATGTCGGGTTACCCGCAAGCGCGGTGGCGGCGGCGGGGGTCGTGACTTGGCTCCTGGGTCCCTACGTATTGTCGCTCGTGCTGCGCCTGGGCTGAGGTTGCGCGTTGACGCGGGGCGCAGCTGGCGTCTACGTTTCCGCCTCAACTGGATGCGCTGTAAGAACTTAGGCCGGAAACGAATGGGACTTCACCTCTTCAATACGCTGACCCGCACTCTTGAACCGTTCGAACCGCTCGCTCCTCCGCGCGTGCTGTTCTACATGTGCGGCCCGACCGTGTGGAATTACGCGCACATTGGGAACTTCCGGACCTTTCTCCTCGGTGATTTGCTGCGTCGGTACCTCGAGTACGCCGGCTACCGCGTCTTCATGGTGATGAACCTGACGGACGTGGACGATCGGACGATTCAGGCGGCGGCGCGAAGTGGTGTGCGGCTTCAGGCGCACACGGGCCCGTTCACGACCGCGTTCTTCGAGGATCGTGATTACCTGCGGATTCGTCCGGCCGATGTGTACCCGCGGGCGACCGGGTACATCCCCCCGATGGTCTCCCTCGTCGAACGCTTGCTGGAGCGCGGCCTGGCCTACGTCGGAGACGATCGGTCGGTGTACTTCGCGGTCAACCGCTTCGCGTCGTATGGACGGCTCTCGCAGGTCGAGCGGCGGGAGCTGCGGGTGGGCGCCCGCGTTGCGAGCGACGAGTACTCCAAGGAAGACGCGCGCGACTTTGCACTGTGGAAGGCGGCGACGGCGGACGACGAGGCTGTCGGCGCTGCCTGGGATGCCCCGTTTGGTCGCGGTCGTCCTGGCTGGCATCTCGAGTGCTCGGCGATGGCACTCGGCGAGATCCGGAGTCGGTTCGGCGTCGACACCCTGGACCTGCATGCTGGGGGGGTGGATCTCGTGTTTCCTCACCACGAGAACGAGATCGCGCAGTCCGAGGGCGCGACGGGCGCCGAGTTTGCCAGATATTGGGTACACGGCGAGTTCCTGGCCTTGCAGGGCACGAAGATGTCCAAGCGGTTCGGCAACATCCTAACGGTGCGGGACCTACGAGAAGAGGGCGTGGATGCGGCGGCCGTTCGAATGCTCATGCTCATGACGCACTACCGGCAGCAGCTGAACTTCACGGACGAGGCGCTGGCTAGCGCCGGGGAAGGTGTGCGCCGCGTGGGCGACTTCCGGGCCCGTCTCGAGGCGGCGGCCGGGCAGGTCGAGAGCGACACCCCCGTTCCGAAGGAAGCCGTCGAACTGGAGGAGCGGTTCCACGCCGCGTTGGACGACGACTTAGGTGGCCCAGAAGCCGTGGCGGCCGTTTTCACGTTCGTGCGAGCGGCCAACCGCGCGCTCGACGCCGGGGAATGGGGCCCGGCTGGTGCGCGGCGTGCGCTCGACGTGTTGGACGCCGTGAACGGGGTGCTCGACGTGTACCCTACGCCCGCGGGACCCGACGAGGAGCTTGCCGCCTGGGTCGAGCAACGGCTGGCCGAGCGGGAAGCGGCTCGTGGCGCACGCGATTGGGCCCGGGCGGATGCGATTCGGGACGCGCTCACGGCCCGCGGCGTCGAGCTGGAGGACACCCCCTCGGGCACGCGCTGGCGGCGGCGGTAATCCAGGGGCCGGCGGGCTCAGTTGCCGCCTCCATGGAGTGTTGACCTTGACAACCCGCCTGCTTATCCTACTGGTCTCGGAAAAATTAGCCCGGCTGACGTAGCTCAACTGGTAGAGCAGCTGATTTGTAATCAGCAGGTTAAGGGTTCGAGTCCCTTCGTCAGCTCCAGCGCGAATCCAGGGACGCTTGCGTCCCTGCGTTATGCCTGCCCATGAGGGCAGCGCGGTACACGGGTGGAGCAGACCCGGGCAGAGGTGGGGTGCCCGAGCGGCCAATGGGAGCAGACTGTAAATCTGCCGGCGTATGCCTACGAAGGTTCGAATCCTTCCCCCACCATGGATAGGCATACCGGCGCGGCGCATCGGGCGGGCGGTTCGCGGGTGTAGCTCAGTTGGTAGAGCATCAGCCTTCCAAGCTGAGGGTCGCGGGTTCGAGTCCCGTCGCCCGCTTGCGGGTGCTCGCGTAGCTCAGTGGTAGAGCGCGTCCTTGGTAAGGACGAGGTCACGGGTTCAAGCCCCGTCGCGAGCTCTGGAGGCAGACCCGGCGGGAGGGCTGGCCGGACAAGACGTCGCACCGGCGCGGAGCATGGTGCCGGATCAACCGAACGACTGTCAACAGTTCGAGGATCGGGATGGCGAAGGCAAGGTTTGAGCGGACGAAGCCGCATGTGAACGTGGGGACGATTGGGCATGTGGATCATGGGAAGACGACGTTGACGGCGGCGATTACGCTGGTGCAGTCGAAGAAGGGGTTGGCGGATTTTGTGGCGTTT
>DASWII010000012.1:0-72717 GCA_036397755.1 Gemmatimonadales bacterium
GGATGCTCGATCCGCAGCCCCACACCGCCATAGCCCTCGGCCACGCGTTCGTAATCGGTACGCCGCAGCTCGGTGCCCACCGCGTCGCCCAGCATGTCACGCTGCCCGCGCGCGATCTGCGTCCATGCGCCGTCATTGCCGACCACCGCGATCACCGGAATCCGGTGCCGCACCATCGTGTCGAACTCGGCGATGCTGAACGCGGCGGACCCGTCGCCATAGAGCAGCCACACCAACCCGTCGGGCCGGGCGGCCGCGGCACCCAACGCGAATCCTCCTCCCACCCCCAGCGTGCCGAACACGCCGGGGTCGAGAAAACTCAACGGCCGGCGCGGCGCGACAACGTAGGACGCCGTGGCGACGAAGTCGCCGCCGTCCAGCACGAGGATGCTCCGGTCGTCGAGCGCGCGATCGATACCCGCGCACAGCGCGATGGGGTTCACGAAATCCGTGCGCTCGCTCGCCAGCCGGGTGATCTCCTCATCCCGCGCGCGGTCGCGCTCGAGCAGCCGGTCGCGCCAGTCGAGCCACCGCGGCATCCCGTCGGTGCGCTCGCCCAGCCGCTCGAGAAAGAGCGACGGATCGCCCAACACCGCGACGTCCGGCGCGCGGTTGAGTTGCAGGTCCCGCCCGTCGCGGTTGACCGCGATGACGGTGGCCTTGCGATTCACCGCGCCACCGTATTGCAACCGGAAATCGAGCGGCACGCCGGCCAGCAGCACCACGTCCGCCTCGCGGAGCGCCGTGCCCCGCGCATGGCGTCGCAACAACTCGTGGCCCCGCGGGAACACGCCGCGCGCCATCCCGGAGCAGTAGGTCGGGATGCCCAACCGCTCCAGCGCCGCCCGCACGGCGGACACGGCCTCCACGCGCAGCATCGCCTGGCTGCCCAGCACGGCAACCGGACGCTCGGCCCGCGCGATCACTCCCGCCGCCTCACCCACCATGCCCGCGTCGGGCGGCATCACGAAATACGGTTCGGCGTCCGTCGACTCGTTGTCGCGGGCGGCAAACAACCGTTTCAGGTGCCAGGCGACGTACCGGGCGCGCACGCGCGCGGCCAGGCCGCGTTCTCCGGAGCCCATTCCTTCCTCGTAAAACGCGCGCACCGCAGCCTCGCCGTACAGCACGTCCACCGGACACTCCACGAACACCGGACCGGGCACGCCGTCGCGCGCCGCGGCAAACGCACGCTCGAGCGTGGGCTCCAGATCGCGGAGCCGCTTCACCGCCCGCGCCCACTTCACGTGCGGCCGCACCGCCGCGAGCTGGTCGATGTCCTGGAGCGCTCCCCTGCCCTTGAGGATGGTGGCCGCCGCACCGCCCAGCAGCACCATCGGTGACTGGGCGAGCCGCGCGTTCATCACCGCGGTCAACGCGTTGGTGACTCCCGGCCCCGCCGTCACCGCCGCCACGCCCGGGATACCGGTGAGTCGCGCGTAGGCGTCGGCGGCGAACGCGGCGGACGCCTCGTCGCGCACGTCGATGACGCGGATGCCGCGCCGCTTGGCCTCGACCAGGATCGGCGAGATGTGGCCGCCGCACAGCGTGAACAGCGCTCCCACCCGGTGCCGCTCGAGCACCCGCGCCACCACCGCTCCACCGTTCATCGTGCCTCCGCGATCCCGCGCGCCACGTGGTCCGCCACCGCCATGATCGTGAGCATCGGGTTCACGCCGCTCGACGTCGGGAACGCCGAGCCGTCCGCGACATAGAGCCCCTCGATCTCATGGGTTTGGCCGCGACCGTCCACGACACTGGTCGCCGGATCCCGGCCAATGCGCGCCGAGCCCATCTGATGGAAGCTGATGTATGTCATGCGTGCATGGCGATACCCGCTCCGGTCCATGCCGCTGCGCAGCTCGTCGCGCCACCCGCCACGCGACGGTGCCACGCGCACGGGCGGCGTGTGCAGCGAGAAGATCTCCTCGGCCCCCGCGGCCGCGAGGATCTCGGCGACCGCCAACAACCCGCGTCGCATGCGACGCGTGTCACCCCGCGAGATTTCGTAGTGGGCACGCGGCCGTCCGTCCGACCCCACCACCACGCGGCCCGCGTCGCGGTCCCGCAGGAGCACACCACCCACCATGGTGTGCGCGAGCCGGGCCACGTCGGCGCGATGGCGCAGCGCGCTTTCCCAGCCGAAGCCGCTCGCCGCCAGCGCGAAGTGCACCGGTCCCGTCTCGAACCGGCAGCCATAGCCATCGCCGTCCATGTTGGCGAATTCGTCCGAGTAACGCGCCTGCAACGCGCCGGCCCACGGATCCACGCGCTCGGGGAACACGGCACCCAGCGCCGTGACCGGATGCAGGTGCAGCCCGCGACCGATGGAGACGTTGACCAATCCCGAGCGGCGGAGCACGCCCGGCGTGTTGATCGCCCCCGCGGCGACCACCACCACCTTGGCGCGGACGGTGAGCGCCACCGCCTTCCCGTCGGGGCTGCGCGTCACGGCCTCCACCCCGGTCGCGTGCCCGCGTTCGATCAGGACGCGTTGCACCACGCAGTGCGCGACGATCCGCGAGCCCCGTTGCACGGCGTCGGCGAGATACGTCGTCGCCGTCGAGTTCTTGGCGCCGCGCCGGCACCCGTAGCCGCAGAAGCCGCACTCCTCGCCGCCCGGGCAGTCGGTCACGTTGCGGGGCTGAGCCGCGACTCGCCAACCCAGCACGCGACATCCACGCTCGAGGATCTCGTCCCGCCGGCTGGGTTCGGTGGGCGCCGTCGAGACGCGCGCTCCCGCGGTCACACGCGCGAACGAATCGGCGAACCGGCGGGACGAGAATAGATCCAGGCCGGACACCTCGTCCCACTCCGCTCGCGTGTCGTCGGGCAGCTCGAGGCTGGTCGTCCAGTTGATGGTGGTGCCGCCTCCCACGCAGGACCCGGCCAGAATGGGCATGGAACCGTTCTGGGTCATGAGGAGCCCGCCGTCGAGATAGAGCGACGACAGCATGTCACCCTCGATCTGCGTCATGTCTCTCGCGCCGACGCTCGGTCCCTTCTCCAGCACGACCACGTCGAGACCGTGCGCAGCCAGCACGCCCGCCACCACGCCGCCGCCCGCCCCGGAACCCACCACCACCACGTCGCACTCGAAGGTCGTGTCGCCCTCCACGGAAACCGTCGGCAGCGCTTCGACCGTTGTCGGGGGAGGTGCGAGCGGCCCGGGATATCCCACGGCGTCCCACGCGGGATGCCCACCGCCGGGCACGGGCCAGCAGTAGTAGGCAACGTGCGCCAGGCGCTTGAGCGCCTGGAACGCGGCCCGCTTCGCCGGGATCCACGATGTCGCCCACGCGCGGAGCACCTGCTCCCGCTCGGCGATCGGCAAGGCGGTCAGCGACGCAAAGCAGCGGCTCAGCATGAAGTTCAGCACGGGTGTGTCCAGGGCGCGCAGCACGAGGCGCAACCGCGCGCGATCGCGGGCATCCGGCAGTTGCTGCGCGAGGGCCACGGCCCGAGCCGGCGTCCCCGCCCCGTCCGCGCCGCAGGCAAAGAGCCCGCCGGGGTCGTTCACACGGTACAACTCGGGGAGCAACGCGTCGCAGATGGCGGTGAGCGTGGAGCGCTCTCGGGTGGTCAGGCGGTCCGAGGTCATTGCGTGTGCCCCCAACTTATGAGAGGTTCCGGCGGCCGCCAGCGCCGCGCAACCTGGCCCATGTGACCGGCTCGTCGTAGCTTAGCGTCCCCACCTCCCAAGGAGATCCGTTGCCGGACGACACCCCGCACTCGCGGCGCCCCGCGAGCGACCACGACGCACTCGTCCACCGGCAGTCCGCGCTCATGCGTTTGCTCACGGGTATCGCCGCGGCGCATGATGAGGACGGGATCTGCAAGTCCGTGGTGCGCGGGCTCCAGGACGAGTGGCTGGGCTATGACTTCGTCGGCGTGTTTCTCGCCGAGCCGGACACGGGTGATCGGATCATGCGCGCCGGCGTGGGATGGGAAGATATCCCGGACGACCTCCGGCTCCCCGCGGGCAAGGGGCTGAGTGCGCGGCCGCTGCTGGACGGGCAATTGCACTACACGCCGGACGTGACCGCCGTCCCGGGCTACATCCCGGGGCTCGCGACGGGATCCGAGGTGGATGTCCCGCTCGCGATCGACGGTACTCCGATCGGCGTGCTCGTCGTCGAGAGTGAAACTCCGAACGCGTTCAGCTCCGAGGATCTGGAAATCCTGAGCGCGGCCGCCAACCAGGCCAGCATCGCCATCGGCCGCGCGCGGCTGCTCGAAGCGCAGGGGGAGCTGCTGGTCGCGTCACAGCAGCGTGCGAACGAGCAACAGGCGCTCCTGGAAACGTTGGGCGACCTCTCCGCCGAGCTGCAATTGTCCAAGCTCCTGCAATCCGCGCTGGAGCGTGCGGTGGCCTTGCTCGACGTGTCCGCCGGCGAGCTTGCCATCTTCGATCGGGAGCGGAACGACCTCGTCATTGTGGCGAATCACAACACCGGGAGCGTTTCGACGGGCACCCGGCTCGCGATCGGCGAGGGGGCGATGGGTCAGGTCGCCAAGACGCACGAGCCGCTCATCATCGAGGATTACGGGGGGTGGATCGGGCGGTCCGCGCAGTATGCGGACGTCGAGGCCCACGCGGTGCTCGTGCTTCCGCTCCTGATCGGCGGACGGCTGGTCGGGGCCTACAGCCTGTGGACCACGGACCCCCTGCGGCGGTTCGGCGACGCCGAGTTGCGGCTCGCCAATCTCTTCGCGCCGCAGGCCGCCGTCGCGATCGAGAATGCCCGGCTGTTCAGTGACGCGCGACGGCAGCACCAGTATTTCGCCGAGCTCGTGCGGAACAGCCCGGTCGCGATCGTGACACTCGACACGGACCACAACGTGACGTCGTGCAATCCGGCGTTCGAGCGCCTGTACGGATACGCGCTCGACGAGGTGCGCGGGCACAACCTCGACGACTTCATCACGACCGACGAGAGTCGCGCACAAGCCGTGGCGTACACGTCGGCCGCGAGTAGTGGCGCCGTGCAAGGGATGGGCCGCCGCCGGCGCAAGGACGGCACGCTCGTGGACGTCGAGGTCCTGGCCGTGCCGGTGATCGTCGACGGTGAGCGCGTGGGGATGATGGGCTTGTACCACGACGTGACCGAGTTGCTGGCCGCGCGGCGCGAGGCCGAGCGCGCGAACAGCGCCAAGAGCCAGTTCCTCGCCAACATGAGCCACGAGCTGCGCACGCCGCTGAACGCCATCATCGGGTACAGCGAGATGCTCCAGGAGGATGCGCAGGACGCCGGGCACGACGATTTCGTGGCCGACCTGTCCAAGATCCACTCGGCGGGGCGCCATCTGCTTTCGCTCATCAACGACATTCTGGACCTGTCCAAGATCGAGGCCGGCCGCATGGAGTTGAACCGCGACACGTTCGACGTGGCCGACCTCGTGGAGCAAGTGGCGGTGACCGTGCGCCCATTGATCAACACGAACGCGAACACGCTGGTCGTCGAGACGGTCCCCGAGCTGGGGACGATGCTCTCCGACGCCACGCGGGTACGCCAGGTGCTGCTGAACCTCTTGTCGAACGCGTCCAAGTTCACGGACCATGGGACGGTCACGCTGACGGCCACCCGGGACAACGCCGCGGGAGCCGAGGGCGATTGGATCACGTTTCGCGTCGCGGACACCGGCATCGGCATGACGGCGGGGCAGTTGAGCAAGGTGTTCGATGCATTCGCGCAGGCGGAAGCGTCCACGGCCAGCCGCTACGGCGGCACGGGTCTCGGACTCACGATCTCCAAACGTTTCTGCGAGATCATGGGAGGGGACATCGTCGCCGAGAGCGAGCCGGGCCACGGAACGCGATTCACGGTGCGGCTCCCCGTGCGCGCGCCTGGCGGCGTCGAAAGCGTGAGTGTCGCGGATCCATCGGCGGACGCCGAGGGACACGCGCGGGGCACCGTTCTCGTGATCGACGACGACGCCGCGGCGCGCGACATCCTCGCCCGCACGCTGCGCAAAGAGGGGTTTGAGGTCGCGCAGGCCGCCGACGGCCACGAGGGCCTCACGCTCGCGCGGGAGCGGCGGCCGGACGTCATCACGCTCGACGTGCTCATGCCCGGCATGGATGGGTGGGCGGTGCTCACGGCGCTCAAGGACGACCCGGACCTGAGCGGGATTCCGGTCGTGATGTTGAGCGTCGTGGACGAGACCAATCTCGGCTTCGCCCTCGGGGCGTCGGACTATCTCACGAAGCCGATCGATCGGGAGCGGCTCACGCGGGTCGTGGCTCGTCTGGCCGGCGATCGGGGGCAGCCGGTGCTCGTCGTCGAAGATGACGCCGGGGCGCGTCAAGCGCTGCGCCGCACCCTGGAGCGGGACGGGTGGACGGTGACCGAAGCCGAGAACGGGCGGGAGGGACTCGAGGCCGTTGCGGCTCGCCTCCCGACGCTGGTGCTGCTCGACCTCATGATGCCCGTGATGGACGGCTTCGAGTTCTTCGAGGAGTTTCGGCAGCGGGCGGACACCCGCGACGTGCCCGTCGTGGTGCTCACCGCCAAGGAGTTGAGTGACGACGACCGGGCCCGACTCGAAGGCGGGGTCGCCCGAATCGTGCAGAAGGGCACGTATAACGGCACCGACCTCGCCGCGGAGTTGCGCGCGATCGTCGGTGCGCGAGGAACGGCGGCCTGACGCGGTGAGCAGCAAGCGTCGAGCGCCACGCACCACGGACCGCGCGGATGGGTCGGCCCGTCGGGAGGCGGCGCTGCTGCGTCTCGCGACGACGATCGCGGCCGCCGATACCGAGCGGGACATCTGCGACGCCGTGGTTCGCGGGCTGTACGACGAGGCGCTGGGCTACGATTTCGTGGCGCTTCTCCTGGTGGACGAGGACACGGGCGAGCGTGTCCTCACGGCGAGTGCCGGCTGGAAGGACGCCCCGAAGCACCTTCGCATCGAGCCCGGAACCGGGCTGAGCGAGCGACCGCTGCTCGACGGCCGGATGCACTACACCGCGCGGGTCACGCGCGACACGCGCTACCTGCCGACGCGAAACGAAGGGTCGGAGGTGGACGTCCCACTCCTGGTGAACCGCGAGTTGGTCGGGGTGCTGGTCGTCGAGAGCAGTCGGCCCGACGCGTTCGGGGAAGCCGACTTCGAGATCCTCACGGCGGCCGCCCATCAAGCGGGCACCGCCATCGGACGCACGCGGGCGCTGGCGGCCGAACGCCGGCGCGCGGACGAGCAGGAAGCGCTGCGGGCCACCATGGCCGACCTGGCGGCGGCCATCGAGTTGTCCGAGGTGCTGCAGGCCGTGCTCGATCGCGCGGTGGCACTGCTCGGCGTGAGCCACGGTGAGCTCGCCATCTACGATCAGGTTGCCCAGGAGTTGGAGATCGTCGCGAGTCACAACGTCGGACGACGGGACACCACCGGCATCAGGATGAAGGTGGGCGAAGGCGCCATGGGGCAAGCGGCGGAGACGAGAAGGCCGCTCATCATCCCCGACTATCGGGCGTGGTCCGGCCAGTCCGGCCAGTACGCCGACGTGGAGTTCTACGGGGTGATGGTCGCTCCACTGCTGATCGGACGGCAACTGGTCGGCGCGATCGCGTTCATGGACAAGGATCCCAAGCGGCGGTTCGGCGACAGCGACCAGCGTCTCCTCAACTTCTTCGCGCCGCAGGCGGCGATCGCGATCGAAAACGCGCGGTTGTTCGCGACCGAGCGCCAACGGGCGGAGGAACAGAAGGCGCTCCTCGACACGATGAAGGACTTGTCGAGCGAACTCGAGCTCGGGAAAGTCCTGCACGGCGTGCTGGCGCGGGCGGCGGCGCTGCTCAACGTCACCGGCGGCGAGTTGGCCACGTACGACGAGGCGCGGGGCGACCTCGAGATCGTGGCAAGCTACAACATGGGAACCGACGCGGTCGGGTCGCGGATGCGTTTGGGCGAGGGCGCCATGGGTCGGGTGGCCCAGACCCACGAGTCGCTGATCATTCCACGCTATCAGGAGTGGGCCAGCCGATCCGCCAGCTACACGCAATCAACCGTGCAGTCGGTGATCGCCGCGCCGCTGATGATTGGCAAGCGCCTGGTCGGTGTCATTGCCTCCGTGCATTCCGATCCCCAGCGCGAGTTCGGCAAGGAGGACTTGCGCCTGCTCGAGCTGTTCGCGCCGCAGGCGGCGATCGCCATCCAGAACGCGCGGTTCTTCGCCGAGGCGCAACAACAGCGCAAGTACTTCGAGGAGCTGGTGCAGAACAACCCCGTAGCCATCCTGACGGTGGACGTCGACCGGCGGGTGACGTCCTGCAACCCGGCGTTTGAGCAGTTGTTCGGCTTCACGGCCGCCGAGGTGATCGGACACGACATCGACCCGCTCATC
Organism: Gemmatimonadales bacterium; assembly: GCA_036397755.1. Classification (GTDB taxonomy): domain Bacteria; phylum Gemmatimonadota; class Gemmatimonadetes; order Gemmatimonadales; family GWC2-71-9; genus CAMYLY01. Next base: position 8,345 of record DASWII010000012.1, read on the forward strand.
ACGACGGAGGCCACCCGTTCGCAGGCCGAGGCGTACACGCACGAGGCGTACGACCGGCCGGTGCACGGCATCGGGCAGCGCCGGCGCAAGGACGGGACGATCGTGGACGTTGAGGTGCTCGCCGTCCCCGTTGTCATCGACGGACGGCTCCTCGGCCTGATGGCGCTGTACCACGACATCTCGGAGCTGCTCGCCGCGCGCCACGAGGCCGAAACGGCCAACAGCGCCAAGAGTCAGTTCCTCGCCAACATGAGCCACGAGCTGCGCACGCCCCTCAACGCGATCATCGGCTACGCCGAGATGCTGCACGAGGACGTCGCGGAGTCCGGCGAGCCCGAACTCGTCGCCGATCTCGAGAAGATCCACCGCGCCGGGCGCCATTTGCTCTCGCTCATCAACGATGTCCTCGACCTCTCAAAGATCGAGGCGGGGAAGATGGAGCTGAGTGTGGAGACGTTCGACGTGCAGGCGGCGATCGAGGATGTGGCGGCGACTGCGCGCGCCCTGGTGGAGCGCAACGGCAACACCTTCGTCGTGAACGCGTCACCGGATCTCGGGGCGATGACGTCGGACCGGACTCGCACCAAGCAGATCGTGCTCAACCTGCTCTCCAACGCGGCGAAATTCACCGAGCACGGAACCATCGCGTTGGACGTGCGCCGCGCGAACAACTCCCGCCGCGCCGACGAGCTGGTACTGTCCGTTCGCGACACCGGCATCGGTATGACGCCCGAGCAGCTCGACCGCGTATTCGAGGCGTTCGCCCAGGCCGAGTCGGCTACGTCCGGAAAGTACGGCGGCACCGGCCTGGGCCTCGCCATCAGCCGGAAGTTCTGCCAGATGTTGGGCGGCGACATCTCGGTGACCAGCGAGGTCGGATCGGGGTCCACGTTCACCGTCCGGCTGCCCGCGGAGGCCCCCGCCGCATGATTCGCGACGCGTCCCCCACGCTGGCCGCCGCCCAGATGCGCTCCGCGTTGTTGCGCCTCAGCACGCGCATCGCCGAATCGAGCGACGAAGGCGACGTCTGCACCGGCGTCGTCGAAGCGCTCGGCGACAGCGCGTTCGGCTTCAAGGGCGTGGCCCTCTATGTGGCCGGCAGCGACGCCTTCGAACCCGCGCTCGCCGCGAGCGCCGGGGAGTTCGTGCCGCGCGGTGACGTCGCGGAACTCAAGCGGCCGCTCCGCGTGGGGCAAAGCGCAATCGGCGAGTTGGTCGTGCAGCGGGAGGGTGGCCGCGCGTTCGACAAGGGTGACGTCGAGATACTCTCCGCCGCGGCCAACCAGGCGAGTATCGCGCTCGGCCGCGTCCGCCTGCTCGCCGCCGAACGCACCCGAACCACGGAACAGCGCGCCCTGCTCGACACGCTCACGGACCTCTCGAGCGAGCTGCAGCTCGACCGGCTTCTGCAAGCCGTGCTGGAACGCGCCGTCGGGCTCCTGGGTGTCACGGGCGGCGAGCTGGCGATTTACGAGGCGGAATCTGACGCGCTGGTCATCGTCGCGAGCCACAACATGGAGGTGAACGCGGTCGGCACGCGGATGCGGGTCGGCGAGGGCGCCATGGGATATGTCGCGCGCACGCACGAGCCGCTCATCATCCCGCGGTACCAGGACTGGGAGGGCCGGTCGGATAAGTACACGCAGAGCACCGTGCAGACGGTGATGGCGACGCCGCTCCTCATCGGCCCGCGGCTGGTGGGGGCCATCGCGAGCATCCACTCCGATCCCGGCCGTCGCTTCGGCGAGTCGGACCTGCGCCTGCTCAACCTGTTCGCCGCCCAAGCGGCGATCGCAATCGAGAACGCGCGCCTGTTCACGTCGGAAAAGGAGCGCGCCGTGGAGCAGCAGGCGCTGCTCGACTCCCTCCAAGACCTGTCCGCCGAACTCGAACTGGGCCGGCTGCTGCAGGCGGTGTTGCGACGGGCCGTGGCGCTCCTCGATGTCACGGGCGGCGAGCTCGCGATTTACGACCAGGAACGGCGGGAACTCGAGATCGTCGCGAGCCACAACATGGAGACCGACGCCGTGGGCATGCGCATGGCCCTCGGCGAGGGCGCCATGGGAAGTGTCGGACAGACGCTCGAACCGCTCATCATTCCACGCTACCAAGACTGGGCCGGCCGGTCCGACAAGTACATCCAGACCTCGGTGCAGGCCGTCATGGCGGCCCCGCTCGTCATCGGCAATCGGCTGGTGGGCGCGATCGCGAGCGTGCACTCGAATCCGGATCGGCAGTTCGGCGAGCGTGATCTGCGCCGGCTCATGATGTTCGCGCCCCAAGCGGCGATCGCCATCGAGAACGCGCGGCTGTTCGCCCGCGAACGGCAGCAGGCCGCCGAACAGGAAGCCCTGCTCGAGACCCTGCAGGATCTCTCGGGAGCGCTCGAGCTCTCCGGCGTGCTCCACCGCGTGCTGGAACGCGCCGTCACGCTCCTCCAGGTGACCGGCGGCGAGCTCGCCACCTTCGACGAAGCCCGGAACGAGCTCCTGATCGCCGCGAGCCACAACATGGACACGGATGCGGTGGGCACCCGCATGGCGGTGGGCGAGGGCGCGATGGGGCAAGTGGCCGAAACGCACGAGCCCCTCATCATTCCCCGCTATCAAGAGTGGATGGGCCGATCGGACAAGTATGCGCTGGCCACCATCCAGTCGGTGATCGCGGCGCCGCTCCTGATCGGCAAGCGCCTGGTCGGCGTCATCGCCGCCGTGCACAACGACCCCGACCACGCGTTCGGCGACGACGCGCTGCGGCTGCTGTCCCTGTTCGGACCGCAGGCGGCCATCGCGATCGAGAACGCGCGCCTGTACGCCGAGGCCCAGCGGTACTTCGAGGACCTGGTGCTCAACAACCCGGTCGCCATCGTCAATCTCGATGCCGACAACAAGATCACCACGTGCAATCCCGCCTTCGAGCGGATGTTCCAGTACGCACGGGAGGAAGTCGTCGGCACCAATCTCGACGAGCTGGTGACCACCGAGAATACGCTCGACGATGCCCGGGCGTACACGGAAGCCGCCAATGCCGGACGCACCGCCGCCGGCACCGGTCGCCGTCGCCGCAAGGACGGCACGCTCATCGACGTCGAGATCTTCTCCATTCCGATCGTCGTCGGCGGGACCCGCGTCGGGATGATCGCGCTGTATCACGACGTGACCGAACTGCTGGCGGCCCGCCGCACGGCCGAGAGCGCGAACGAGTCCAAGAGTCAGTTCCTGGCCAACATGAGCCATGAATTGCGCACGCCGCTCAACGCCATTATCGGCTACAGCGAGATGCTGCAAGAAGACGCGCAGGAGGCCGGCCTGGAGGATTTCGTAGCGGATCTCGCTAAGATCCAATCGTCCGGCAAGCATCTGCTCTCGTTGATCAATGACGTCCTCGATCTCTCGAAGATCGAAGCCGGCAAGATGGATCTCGTGGTGGAGCAGTTCGACGTGGCGGCCATGATCGAGCAAGTCACGACCACGGTGCGTCCAATGGTGGAGAAGAACGGCAACACGCTTCAGGTGCGGATTGGCGAGGGGGTGGACGGGATGTTTGCGGACGCCACGCGCCTGCGGCAGGTGCTCCTCAACCTCCTGTCGAACGCTTCGAAGTTCACCCACAACGGCGTGATCCAACTCGCGACCACCCGGCAGGCAGGGCCGGACGGCCAGCCGTGGATTCACCTCGCGGTGACCGACTCCGGCATCGGCATGACGCCGGAGCAGGCCGGGCGCGTGTTCGAGGCGTTTGCGCAAGCGGAGGCGTCCACCGCGAGCAAGTACGGTGGCACCGGGCTGGGTCTGCCCATCAGTCGCAAGTTCTGTCAGATGATGGGCGGCGATATCGACGTGACGAGCGAGGTGGGCGCCGGCTCCACGTTCACCGTACGCCTTCCCGAGACGATGACCGTCCAGCAAGCGGAGACCACCGGAGCTGCCCCGGTCGGGTCGGGCGTGGCGGGAACGATTCTCGTGGTGGACGACGACCCGGCGGCGCGCGACATCGTGCGGCGCACCATCGCGCGCGACGGATACCGTGTGATCGAGGCGGCGTCGGGTCCGGCCGCGCTCCAGCTGGCCCGCGAGCATCGGCCCGACGCCATCACGCTGGACGTGCTGATGCCGGGGATGGACGGATGGTCGGTGCTGGTGGCGCTGAAAGGCGACCGCGAGCTGGCCGAGATCCCGGTCGTGATGGTGTCGGTGGTGGATGAGGCCAACCTCGGCTTCACCCTGGGGGCCGCGGAGTATCTCACCAAACCGCTCGACCGCGATCGGTTGGGAGCCGTGCTCGCCCGCTTCGTCGACGGCCGCCGCAACCAACCCGTGCTGGTGGTGGAGGACGACGCGGCGACCCGCACCATGCTCCGCCGCGCGCTGGAGCAGGATCGCTGGACCGTGGTGGAAGCCGAGAACGGGCGCGCCGGGCTCGAACGCGTGCGCGACTCGGTGCCGGCGCTCGTGCTCCTGGATCTCCTGATGCCCGAGGTGGACGGCTTCGCATTCTTGCAGGCGCTGCGGTCCGACGAGAAGACCCGGGATGTCCCGGTCATCGTGATCACGGCCAAGGACCTGACCGACGCCGACCGCAGCCGGCTGAATGGGGGGATCGCGCAGATCGTGCAGAAGACCGCCAATGACGGCGCTGGGTTCCTCCAGGCCGTACGGCACGCCATCGGTGCGCGTGCGCGGGGAGCCGCGTGATGGGAGCCAAAGCCCGGCGCCCCACACCACGCGTCAACGGTCACGCGGCCCGGCGGCAGGCCGCCCTCCTCCGTCTGTCCACGGCTATCGCATCGGCGCACGACGAACGCGAGGTGTGTCAGGCCGTGGTGGAGGGCCTGCATGACGAGGCACTGGGATACAACTTCATCGGCGTGTTCATGATCGACTCGGCGAGCGGCGATCGTGTGCTCCAGGCGAGCGTCGGGTGGGAGGACGTGCCGGAGAACTGGCACGTTCATCCGGGAGAAGGCCTGAGCGAGCTCGCCGCGGCCAACGGTTCTCTGCACTACACCCCCGACGTAACGCGCGAGTCACGCTATCTCGCGAGTCTCGCGAGCGGGAGCGAAGTCGATGCCCCCCTGATCGCGGACGGTCAGACGATCGGCGTGCTGGTGGTCGAAAGCCGCGAGCCCAACGCCTTCGGCGCGGAGGACTTCGAGATCCTCACCGCCGCCGCCAACCAGGCCGCCATCGCGATCGAGCGCGCGCGCCTTTTGGCCGAAGAGCGGCGCCGGGCCGACGAACACAAGGCGTTGCTCGACACGATGGCGGATCTGTCTTCCGAGCTTGAGTTGAGCCGAGTTCTCCAGGCCGTGATCGCCCGCGCCGTCACCGTGCTCGGCGTGACGGGCGGAGAGGTCGCCATCTTCGACGAGGAGACCCGGGAGTTGGTCGTCCTCGCCAGCGAGAACATCGGCAAGGACTCGACCAACACGCGCATCGCCCTGGGTGAGGGCGCCATGGGCACGGTGGCCCAGACCCTCGAGCCCCTCATCATCCCCTCGTACCACGAGTGGCTCGGTCAGTCTCCCAAGTACGCCGACGTGATGGTGCACTCCGTGATGGCGGCGCCGCTGCTGATCGGCCGCCGATTGGTCGGCGCGATCGCCACCGTGCATTCCGATCCGGACCACATGTTCAATGCCGACGACCTCCGCCTGCTGAACTTGTTCGCTCCACAGGCGGCCATCGCCATCGAGAACGCCCGTCTGTACACGGCGGCTCAACGGCAGAAGCAGTACTTCGAGGAAGTGGTCGTCAACAGCCCGGTCGCCATCGTGACCCTCGATCGCGACCACAACATCGTGTCGTGCAACCCGGCGTTCGAGACCCTGTTCGGGTACCGGCAGGACGAGACCATCGGGCGGAATCTCGACGAGCTCATCACGACCGAGTCCGCGCGGTCCGAAGCCGTCAGCTACACGAGGCAAGCGCTCGATCGGCCGGTGCGCGGCATCGGACGGCGACGGCGCAAGGACGGGACGTGGGTCGACGTGGAGATCCTGGGCGTGCCGGTCTTCGTCGAGAACGAGCGCGTTGGGCTGATGGGCCTGTACCACGACATCACGGAGCTGCTGAAGGCCCGCCAGGAGGCCGAGGCGGCCAACTCCGCGAAGAGTCAGTTCCTGGCCAGCATGAGTCACGAGCTCCGCACGCCGCTGAACGCGATCATCGGCTACGGGGAGATGCTGCAGGAAGAGGTCGAGGAACTTGGGCAGCCGCTGCTGACCGAGGATCTGGGCAAGATCACCGCGGCGGGCCGACACCTCCTGCGCCTGATCAACGACGTCCTCGATCTCTCCAAGATCGAAGCGGGCAAGATGGAGCTCCACCTGGAGACGTTCGACATCCAGGAAATGCTCGAAGACGTGCTCAATACGGTGCGGCCGCTCGTGAGCCGCAACGACAACCTCTTCGAGACGGATATCCCCGCCGACCTTGGCACGATGCGCGGTGACCTCACCAAAGTGCGACAGATGCTGCTCAATCTCATCTCGAACTCCGCCAAATTCACGACCGGCGGGCGGATCGGCTTGTCCGTCGCCCGCGAGGAGGAGGACACGATCGTGTTCCGGGTCCGCGACACCGGGATCGGCATGACGGACGGGCAACTGGGCCGGCTGTTCGAAGCGTTCTCGCAGGCGGAGTCCGCCACGTCGGCCAAGTACGGCGGAACCGGGCTGGGGCTCGCGATCACCAAGCGGTTCTCGCGCATGATGGGTGGCGACGTCACGGTTGAAAGCACCCCGGGCAAAGGCTCTATCTTTACCATCCGGCTCCCCGCCCATGTGGTGGCGGCGGCGAGCGAACACGAGGTACCCGAATGACCAACGGAGACCAATCCATGGCCAGGATCCTCCTCGTCGAGGACAATGAGATGAACCGGGACATGCTGTCGCGCCGGCTCACGCGGAAGGGATACGACGTGGAAATGGCGGTGGACGGCCAGCAAGGGATCGACATGGCGAAAGCCGGCAAGTACGACCTCATCTTGATGGATATGAGCCTGCCCGAGGTCGACGGCTGGGAGGCCACGCGGCGCCTGCGGGAGGATCCCGCGATGAGTGCGGTCCCCATCATCGCGCTCACGGCACACGCGATGTCCGGCGACCGCGAGAAGGCGCTGGAGGCGGGCTGCAACGACTACGATACGAAGCCGATCGAGCTGCCCCGGCTGCTGTCCAAGATCGAGGCGGCACTCCGCGCGGCCCAGTGACCGACGCGACGCGTCCCACCACGGTCTCGGAGTGGCGCCATGAGCTGCGCACCCCGGTCAACCACATCATGGGGTACGCGGAGATGCTGCTGGAGGATGCCGTCGACAGCGGCGCCGAGACCCAGGCGGCGGCCCTGCGGGACGCGGTAACGGCCGCGCGCGACGCGGTGACCCTGATCAACACGACGCTGCCGCCGGAACGCACGGACATCACGGACGCCGAGTTGCTGACCCTCGCGGACAGCCTCCAGGATCCCAGGGATCGCGTGGCGCAGGCGATGGAGCGCCTCGTGGCCGGCGGCGCAACGGGCGCGGGCGCGAGCTTCCACGACGACGTGCGCCGCATTTTGCGCGCGGCCGACCGCCTCCTCCAGGTCGCGCGATCCGTGGCCCCCGCACCCGTCGAGCCGCAGGTGGCGGATGCGACCCCCGGTGATGCGCCACCCGGGGCGGCGCGGATTCTGATCGTCGACGACATCGAGGAGAATCGCGACGTGCTGCGACGCCGGCTCGAGCGTGAGGGGCACGCGGTCGTGAGCGCCGAGAACGGCCGGCAGGCGCTCGACCTGCTGGCGGCGGGCAGCTGCTGCGACCTCGTACTCCTGGACGTGATGATGCCGGAGATCGACGGCTTCGAGGTGCTGCGTCGGTTGAAGGGAGACACGTCGACCCGTGATATCCCGGTCATCATGATCTCGGCGCTTGACGATGTCGAAGGCATCGGACGCTGCATCGAGGCCGGCGCCGAGGACTACCTCCCCAAACCGTTTGACCCGATCCTCCTGCGCGCCCGCATCACGGCGTCACTCGAGAAGAAGCGGCTCCGCGACCAGGAAAAGGAGTATCTCCACCAGGTGAATCGGGTCATCGCCGCCGCGACCGCGGTCGAGACCGGCGCGTACGAAGGCGGCGCACTCGCGGAGGTCGCGCGTCGCGAGGACGCCCTCGGGCGTCTCGCGCGGGTGTTCGACGGCATGGCCGCGCAGGTCAAGGCGCGCGAGGACCGCCTGCGCACGCAGGTGCGCGACCTGCAACGGGAGATCAAGGCCGCCCGCGATACGGCGGAACACGCCACGCCCCACGGACTGGACGATGGAAAGTTGGCGGTCGGCGATCTGCTCGCCAATCGCTACCAGATCGAGGCGGTGATCGGCGCCGGCGGCATGGGGACCGTGTACCGGGCCCGCGACACGGAGCTCGACGAGGTCGTGGCCATCAAGACGCTGCGCCCCGAGTTCGTGTCCGATGACAAGCTGGTGGAGCGATTCAAGAGCGAAATCCGCCTGGCTCGCCGCATCTCGCACCAGAACGTCGTGCGCACGCACGACCTCGGCGAGTGGAAGGGACTCTACTACCTCACGATGGAACTGGTGGAGGGTCTCACCGTGCGGGAGCTCCTGGACCAGCGGGGCCGCCTCGAAATCTCATCCACCATCGCGATCGGACGCCAGCTGGCGGCCTCACTTGCCGTGGCCCATGAACAGAGCGTGATCCACCGCGACATCAAACCGCAGAACCTGCTGCTCGACGCCTCCGGCGTGCTCAAGGTCATGGACTTCGGCGTCGCCCGACTGGCGGAGCGCTCGGTCAACCTGACCGAGGCGGGGCTCATTCTGGGCACGCCGGCCTATATGTCCCCGGAACAGATCATCGGGGAAGAGATCGACGGTCGCACGGACCTGTACGCCGCCGGCGTCGTGCTCTACGAGTGCCTCACGGGTCGACTCCCGTTCGATGGGCATTCCGTGGTGTCCCTCATTGCCAAGGTCCTGAACGACGAGGCGCCCCCCCCGCTGGAGGCCAACGCCGACATCCCGCCGGCGCTCTCGGGTCTGGTCCAGGGCCTGCTCGCCAAGGATCCCGCCGACCGGCCCCAGTCGGCCGCCGAACTCGCCACCCAGCTCGACCGGCTCGGGTAGCGCCTCCCGCCGCACGTGCGAGTCCGGCTTCATACCGACCACGTCCACTCTTCACGTGCATCGGCTAGAGTTGGGGCGGACGTTCCACCCGCGAGAGAGATCATGCCCGACCTGATCCGACACGATCCGGATGCCATGCGGTTCACCCTGGAGATGGGTGGGGCCGAAGCGTATCTGCAGTACGGCGAACTCGACGCCGGAGCGCTGGATTTCCGCGTCGTGTACGTGCCCGACGCCCTCAGAGGAAGTGGCGTGGCTGCGAAGATCGTGGCGCATGCGCTCGCCTACGCTCGCGCCCAGGGTCGGGAGGTCGTGGCAAGTTGTGGCTACGTCCGACGCCACCTCGAACGCGAGGCCCAAGCCGCTTCGCAACGCTGAACGGCTAGGACAAAAGGACTGCGAACTGAATGCGGTCTCCGCTGTGACGGCTCAGTGGATCGGCAAGACGATTGAGAGCCGGTGTGTGGTGATCCGCGGGATCGGCGGTATGAGGGATCCCGATAGAGTCGCTAGGACGGCCCGACTGGCATCCGGAACGTTAGGGTTGTAGTTCCCGTCCCGGTGCGCGCCTTGGTAGTGCAGGCGGAGCTCGCGCGTACCAACAGCAATGCCCCACGTCAGGGTCCATTCCGCCCACCGCTGATCCTGATGGCGGTAGCTCTCCATCACGTGGTTCCACTGGTCCAGTCCGTAGTCCGTGAGCTCGACACGCAACCCCATTTGGAAAGCGACCGGCCCGGCGTGTTGGGTCAGCCCCATTCGGGTCTTGACGTTCGAAAACACGAATCGATTCTCCACGGTCTTGCCGCCGACGCGGATGTTTTGACCGCTCGTCGTCGTCACCGGAGCCTCGGCTTCTGCCCACGTGTGACTCCATGCGGGTTCGAACGCTAGGTCCATGCCCACCGCCAAGCGCGCTTGCGGAGGGCCAAAAGTCCTCGACACACCCAACCCGATATCGTACGCCCAGGTGTGGCCTGGGTCGCGCGGGATCCGAGCCAAGACCTCATTGATCTCGTAGGTGGGGATCTTCGGATGGGTCTTCCGGTTCCCGGTCAGGATGGCGCCAACACGCCAACCGTGCGATCCGAGCGGCTGTTGATACGCCAAGTGGAGGCCCCAGGTTCGTGTTGCCTCGACGTTGTGTTCGTCACGAAACTCCACCTCCTCATCCCCCGTCAACGAGTCCGTCACAAACTCGCGGTACGTGACGTCGTACGTCATGTTCACTTGTTCGAGCAGCAGCAGAGTTTCGAAGAAGCGTGTTCCGTCAAGTTGGACCAGTGTTCCGAGCCGAAACTGTTCAGTATGGCCCGACTGGTTCACCGAGAAAGGCTCACCGAAGTACCACTCGGATCCGTCCATGGCGCGCAGGTTCGAGAGATAGCCGCTGCCTCCGACCGCCACCTTGTCGCTCAAAACTCGGCCGGCGGAGATAAAGGCGTATTTGTTCGTCGTAGAAACCTCTCCCGCAAGCCTGTTCCTTGGGACATTGATGGTTTGCAGTGCTCCGGCTCCCCCGCCGAACCAATCCCCCGTGCGCGTGATGCCTGCCACGGGCAATGTCCAGACGCTCCCACGACGTGTGTCAACTGAGTATACGGTGGGCGTAATCGCAAACAGCGGGTTGGTCGATCGGACCCCTTTGGCCGGGTTGACGAACGGGTCCAGCAACCCGTCTTCAAGCGCGAATGACACACCGCCCATGCCGAAGTTCTGGGACGGGAAGATCGCGAACTGATCTCCCGAGGCTAGCGGAATCGTCGTGAGAGAGATGGCTTGAGCGTGCGCGTGCGAGTGCGCCATCATCACAAGGGCCAAGCAGGGCACCGACCACCGCGCAGACGTCATACGGGCATCCTCGTCAGCGAACCGCCCGGGGCGCACCCACGGACACTTGGTCCGCCAGCTCTGTTAGGCATACCCCGCCCGGCTTCGGTGGGTCACGTCGACACGGTCGCACGCAGCCCGTGACGGGAATCTCTTTGTCGGACATCGCGCGATGCCCTCTAGCGCCCGCCCCGCACGAGCCGGTAGGCGCGGATGTGTTCTACCCCGTACGCGTCCTGCCACCGACCGATGACATAGTCGGCGCCGATGTCCTGGACCTCCAGGCCCAGATGCGTCGTCACCCTCGCAAGCATGGTCCCGGACGCTGCGAACACGCGCCAACTGGTTGCGGCATCGCTCCGGAACGTCGTACTCCCGCACCCAGATGTCCGCAAAGGGAACCGTGTCGACGTGCCACGTCGGGGCTTGGGCGTCGCGTATGCCTACGATCCAGATCCCCGAGCTGTCCCGAACCTCGGTTGAGGCGCCTCTGACGGCGTCGGTCCCGCAGGCGACGCACCACGCCAGGAACGCTAGAGTGGATAGGCGACTCAGCCGCTCCAACACCCGGACCACGACACGGGCCGACAGTTTGGTCTGACGCGTCAACTCGGCGCTCCCTTTCGTTCGCGCCACCCCGACACTCCACTATCTTACTCCGTCCCGGCACTCCGACAACCCAGCCGACTCCCCGCGTCTCCCACCAGCTGGCGCGCACGCCGCTCAGTACCCCAGGCCATCCTGAGAAGAGGCCCCCAGCACTCGCCCCAGCCCGGGCCGACCCCCACCGCTTGGCTCACAGGGCAGCCCCCGGTTATCTTGGGTGGCTCTTATGGCGGACATCTCGTTGGTGAGCAGCAAGATGCTCCTCATGGCGGGGACGGCCAACCGGCCCCTCGCCGAGGAGATGGCGACCGAGTTGGGGCAACCGCTGTGTCGGGTGACGCTCCGCCGGTTCGCCGATGGCGAGATATTCGTGAAGATCGATGAGAACGTCCGGGGACAGGACGTCTACATCATCCAGCCCACGAACCCGCCGGCGGAGAATATGATGGAGCTGCTGCTCCTGATCGACGCCGCAAAGCGGGCGAGTGCGGCGCGGGTCACCGCGGTCATCCCGTATTTCGGGTATGCCCGGCAAGACCGCAAGGATCAGCCGCGGGTGGCCATCAGCGCCAAGCTCATGGCCAACCTGGTGGCGACGGCTGGGACGGATCGGGTGCTGGCGATGGATTTCCACCAGCACCAGTTGCAGGGGTTCTTTGACATTCCGGTGGACCACCTGTACGCCGCCCCGGCGTTCGTGCAGCACTACCGGAAGAAGCAGCTGCATCAGCCGGTGATCGTGGCGCCGGACGTCGGAGGCGCCAAGATGGCGCGCGGGTTTGCCAAGCGGCTGGACGCGTCGCTCGCGATCATCGACAAGCGGCGGCCGTCGGCCAACATCGCTGAAGTGCTGAACGTGGTGGGCGAAGTGGAAGGGCGGGACTGCTTGATCGTCGATGACATGATCGACACGGCGGGCACCATGTCGGAGGCGGTCGGCGCGCTCAAGCGCCTCGGGGCACGTGAAGTGTACTGTTGCGCGTCGCACCCGCTGCTATCGGGTCCGGCGGTGGAACGGTTGCAGGCGTCACCGGTCGCGGAGGTGGCCGTGACGAACACGATTGCGGTGCCCGAATCGCGCAGGTTCGACCGCCTGAAGGTGCTGTCGATTGCCTCGCTGCTCGCGCAGGCGATTCGGTTCACTCATAGCGACCAGTCGGTGAGCTCGCTCTTCGACTGACGGACCTTGGAAGCGTAGGAACACACGATGAGCCAGACATTGAAACTGCTTGCCACGCGCCGCGTCGCCTCGGGAAAAGGCGGCGCGCGACAGACCAGGCTCCAGGGCCGCGTCCCCGCCGTGATCTACGGCCATGGGCGGCATCCAGAGTCGCTGGCGCTCGCCGCCCCGGATTTCGACAAGCTCCTCAAGGCGGGGGCCACGCGCGCGACGGTGGTGGAGCTCGACGTCGAAGGCACGCCGGTGCAGACAATCATTCGAGAGATCCAGCGGCATCCGGTGCGCAAGCACGTCATGCACGTGGACTTCTATGAGATCCACGCGGGCGAGACCCTCACGGTGCGCGTGCCGCTCCGGCTGGTGGGGACGGCCGAGGGCGTGCGCAATCAGGGCGGCGTACTCGAGCAGTTCCTGCGCGACATCGAGATCGAAGTGCTCCCGCGGCACCTCCCGGACCATGTCGACGTGGACGTGACCGACCTGAGTGTGGCGCACTCGCTGCACGTGAGTGACATCAGCGTCCCCAATGCCGAGATCCTCGAGGACGCGGACACGACCATCTGTACGGTGGTTCCGCCCCGCGTCGAAGTCGAGGAGACGGCGGCGGTCGTGGAGGAAGCGGAGTCCGCGGAACCTGAGCTGATTCGGAAGCCGCGGGAGGCTGACGAAGAGGCTGGCGAGGAGTAGCCGCTGCGGGCGATCGTCGCGCTGGGGAATCCTGGACCGGCGTATGCGTTGACCCGGCACAACGCGGGGTTCATCCTCGCCGACCTGTTGACGGACCACTGGGAGTTCCCCCCGTTCCGTCCTGACGGACCGGCCGCGGTGACGACTGGCCAGGTTGCGGGTCTCGGCGTGCTGGTCGCCAAACCGCGCACCTACATGAACCGCAGCGGTCGGGCCGTCGCCGAGATCGTCGCAAGCCGGCAGCTGGACCCGGTGCGCGACCTTCTCGTGCTCGTCGATGACTTCGCCTTGCCGATCGGTACCTTCCGGCTTCGCGCTCGGGGGTCGGACGGCGGGCATAACGGCCTTCGCAGTGTGGAGGCGGCGGTCGGATCACCCGACTACGCCCGGCTGCGAGCCGGTGTGGGGCCGCTGCCGGAGGAGAGGGAGGACTCCGCGGACTTCGTGCTGGAGACGATGTCCCGCAACGAGCTCAACGTGTTGATGGACGTCGCGCCGGAAATCTGCGATGCCGTGGAGTGTTGGATTGTCGAAGGGATCGAGGTTGCGATGAACCGATTCAACAGACGAGGAGTCGCCGAGTGAGTGATTTCGGATTCATGCCCATCACGGCGATGGTGGCCGGCGCCACCGGGCTCGCCATTGCACTCCTGACGTTCTTCTACGTGAAGCGCCAGCCACCCGGCAACGAGAAGATGCAGGAGCTCGGTCTCGCGATTCACACGGGTGCGATGGCCTTCCTGAGGCGGGAGTACGTCTACCTGGTGCCGTTTCTGATAGTGGTCTCCGTGCTCCTTGGGATCGCACTCAGCTGGAACACGGCCGTGGCCTACCTGTTCGGAGGCATTTGCTCCATCCTCGCCGGGTTGTTCGGGATGCAGTCGGCAACCGCCGCGAACACCCGAACGAGCGAAGCGGCCCGCACCGAAGGCCAGGCCAAGGCGCTGCGTGTGGCGTTTAGCGGTGGCGCCGTGATGGGATTGTCGGTCGCGAGCCTCGGCTTGCTGGGTATCGGGGCCGTCTTCTCCCTGTTCCTGCGCGACACGTCCGTGAGTGCTGACTGGGGCGCGTTCTCCAGCATCATCACCGGCTTCGCGATGGGGGCTTCGTCCATCGCGCTGTTCGCCCGCGTGGGGGGTGGGATCTACACCAAGGCCGCCGACGTCGGCGCCGATCTGGTCGGGAAAGTCGAGGCCGGCATCCCCGAGGACGACCCCCGCAACCCGGCGACGATCGCCGACAACGTCGGTGACAACGTGGGTGACGTGGCCGGGATGGGCGCCGACATCTTTGAAAGTTACGTCGGAGCGGTGATCGCGACCGTCGCCATCGCGGCGACGAGCCCGAGCATCACCAATCGGGCCGCCGCGGCCGCGCTCCCGGTGCTCTTCATCCTGGGGGGCCTCGTCGCCAGCGTCGCCACCATCGTGATCTTCCGGATCCTCGAGCGCTCGAGTCCGGCGCTCGCGCTCCGCCTGGCCGGGTTCATCGCCGCGGGCCTCTTTCTGATCATCGCCTACGTGCTGAACAACCAGGTCGATCTCGGACTGCCCAATGCCCTCGGACCGTTCTGGGCCGTGGTCGCGGGCACGCTCGCCGGCCTGTTCATTGGGCTGGCGACCGAGTACTACACGGCGGCGAAGCCGATTCGCACGATCGCGGAGGCCTCCCTGACCGGCCCGGCCACCAACATCATCGCGGGCCTGGCCATCGGCATGCGCTCCACCGCCGTACCGATGCTCCTGATCTGCGGTGCCACGTGGGTGGCCTACTCCCAGGCCGGACTGTACGGCATCGGCATCGCCGCCGTGGGCATGCTTGCGACCGTGGGCCTCACCATGTCGGTCGACGCCTACGGGCCCATCGCCGACAACGCCGGCGGGATCAGCGAGATGTCCGGCTTGGGACCGGAAGTGCGGAAGATCACGGACGGGCTCGATGCGCTCGGCAACACGACCGCCGCCATGGGCAAAGGGTTCGCGATCGGCTCCGCGGCCCTCACCGCGTTGGCACTCTTCAGCGCGTATGCCAATGCCGTGACACCGGTCGGGTTCCCTCCCATCATACTCGACATCGTGGATCCCAGGGTCGTGATCGGGTTGTTCCTCGGCGGCATCATGCCGTTCTTCATCGGTGCGCAGACCATGACGGCCGTGGGGCGAGCGGCGGAGGGGATGGTGCGGGAGGTGCGCCGCCAGTTCAAAGAGATCCCCGGCCTCATGGAAGGCACCGCCAAGCCGGACTCGGCGCGATGCGTGGACATCTCGACCAAGGCGGCACTGCGGGAGATGATCCTCCCTGGGGTCACGGCCATCGTGGCACCGGTGTTCGTCGGCAAGGTCTTCGGTGTGGCGACGCTGGGAGGCATGCTCGCCGGCGCGACGCTCACGGGCGTGATGATGGCGCTGTTCATGGCGAACGCGGGCGGCGCATGGGACAACGCGAAGAAACACATCGAGAGCGGCGCCCATGGCGGGAAAGGGTCCGACCCGCACAAGGCGGCCGTCGTCGGCGATACCGTGGGTGACCCGTTCAAGGACACCAGCGGCCCGTCGCTCAACATCCTGATCAAGCTGATGTCGGTGGTGAGCCTGGTCCTGGCGCCTTGGTTTCTGGCGTAGGGTGCGACGAAAGTCCACGGCCCAACGCCGAACATCGCGAGACGAGTGTCGAGCGATCGGTATTCGTCATTCGCGACTCGACATGGAGTATTGATCGTCCCCCATGCTCCGTCTCGGCATCGTCGGTCTGCCCAACGTCGGTAAGTCCACCCTGTTCAACGCCCTGACCCGGGCCGGGGCCGCCGCCGAGAACTTCCCCTTCTGCACGGTCGATCCCAACATCGGGGTGGTACCCGTTCCCGACGTCCGGCTCGATCGGCTGGTCGCGACCGTGCGTCCCAAACGCACGGTCCCGGCAACCGTCGAGTTCGTGGACATTGCCGGGCTCGTCGAAGGAGCCAGCCGCGGCGAAGGACTCGGCAACCAGTTCCTGTCCCACGTCCGCAACGTGGACGCCATAGTCCACGTGATTCGTTGCTTCGACGACCCGGACGTGACGCACGTGATGGGGACGGTGAACGCGGAACGCGACCATGACGTGATCACCGCGGAACTGGCCCTCGCCGATCTGGCGGTGGTGGAGCGGCGACTCGAGAAGGCGGTGAAGACGGCGCGGTCCGGCGACGCCGATAGCAAGGCCGAGGTCGAGGTCCTCCAACGCGCGCAGACCGAGCTGGAGGCGGGCCGGGGCGCGCGCGATGCGGTGCGGACCGCCGATGATCGGACAGTCCTTCGCCAGCTTGGCATGCTCACGCTGAAGCCCATCCTCTACGCCGCCAACGTGGATGAGGACGATCTCAGCCGGACGGATCTTGACGCGCTGGATGCGCTGCGCGCCACGGTGCGATCGCATCATGAAACCGCGGAGATCGTGGTCTTTTCCGCGAAGATCGAGGCGGAGCTGTCGGAGCTGGACGGCCCCGCTCGGACGGAGTTTCTCACCAGCCTGGGCATGGAGGAACCAGGACTCGATCGCTTGATCCACGCCAGCTACCGTCTCCTCGGGTTAGAGACGTTCTTCACCGTGGGCGACAATGAGGTCCGCGCCTGGACGATTCGGGTCGGGTCCACAGCGTTCGATGCGGCGGGCCAGATCCACTCGGATTTCCAGCGGGGCTTCATTCGTGCCGAGACGGTCGCGAGCACAGACTTCGTCGCGGCAGGCTCGTACAAGACGGCCCGGGAGCAGGGATTGGTGCGCGGTGAGGGCCGGGACTACCGGGTGCAGGACGGCGATGTCCTGCTGTTCCGGTTCAACGTGTGACCAGGCCTCGACGCCGCCTTGCGCTGCGCGACCGCTACCATCCCCCCGCCCGACCCGCTATCTTGACCCGCCGACAATTCACCTGCCCCTTCCGGCACCGGGAGGGGCCTCACGTCCAGAGGATGGTGCCATGACACGAGCGTACGAGATCGTGTACATCTTTGACAGCGCGCTGGAAGAGTCGCAGATCGACGAACGACTCGCGCGGCTGCACGAAGTACTCAAGTCTCCCGACAACCCCGATCCGATCACCGCGACCAGTCACTGGGGTCGGCGCACACTCGCCTACGCCGTCAAAGGGAAGGAAATCGGGCATTACGTCGTCGTGCAGTGCGACGCGCCGCCCGAGGCCTTGGCGAAGTTGGAGCGGCTCATCAAGCTGGACGAGAGCGTGCTGCGTCATCTCACCGTACTGAACGAAGGGCTGGCTCCGGTCCCGGTTGCGGTCAGCGTCCCAGACGAACCGTCGGAGAATGACGCGGAAGGAGACCACGAATGAGGCGGCGACGAAAGACGTGCCCGATCTGTGAGGCGAGCGTCCGCCAAATCGACTACAAGGACGAGCGCATGCTCTCACGGTTCACGACCGAGCGTGGCAAGATCTTGCCAAGCCGGCTCACTGGCATGTGCGCCCGCCACCAACGACAGATGGCGACCGCGATCAAGCGGGCGCGCTACCTCGCCCTGCTCCCGTACATCCGGGGTTACGCGCGGTAACGGTGGCACAACCGCGCGGCCGCGCGGGTCGGCACATGGTGGTCGGAGCGGCCACGATGGTGGCGGTGTTCGTGGCGATCGTCGCCTATCAGGTCACCGTTCCCCTCGTGGCCGTGTGCGCCCTGCCACTGGCGGTCCTCTTGGTGCTCGGCAAGCCCGCGACGTGGGCGGCACGGGTCACTTTGGGCGTCGCCATAGGGATCGGGGCACTGTGGCTCACCCAGCCCGCGGAACCGCCCGGCTACGCGATGCGTGCGGGAGCCCTGTGGGCCACCGCGACCTTCGTCGCGCTCACGCTCACCACCGCGCTCTCGGTAAGCGCCCGGGCGCTGATCGCCCTCGGCGCCACCTTGGTCGGGGTGACCGCGACGCTGCCGTTTGTGGGCCTCTCCTGGGCCGAGTTACACTGGTGGGCCGAGCACCAACTGGGGCTGGGCGCACGCACGACCCTGGGGCGGTTCTGGATCGGAGTGGACCTGACGGGGGGATCGGGACCCGGCCGGCCCACCGACGTGGCCCAACTCCTCGAGGGATCCGTGCGTGTGATCGGCGCGATCGCTCCGGCCCTCGCCGCCCTGGCGATCCTTCTCGGGCTCAGCGTGGCCGGACAGTTCTACTATCGGTTGGCGGCCGCACCGCGGGGGACGCCGCCAAAGCCGTTCAAGACGTTTCGCTTCTCGGAACACCTCGGATGGTTGGCGATCGCCCCGTTGCTATTCCTGGTGATCCCGCGGTTTGCGGTGCTCAAACCGCTTGCCGCCAATGTGCTCGTGGTGCTGGCTGCGCTCTATGGGCTGCGGGGAGTGGCGGTGGCGGCATTCTTCCTGCCCCAGGTCACGGGAGCAGGGTTCTTGCTCTGGCTCCTCATCGGGACGATCATTCTCCTGATGCTGCCGGCCGTTGTGGGAGGCGCGATCGCCCTGGGGCTTCTCGACGCGGGACTGCAGATTCGCACACGCTGGAAAGCGGCCACACGATCCTGAAGGGGTTGCACTGCGCATGGATGTCATCTTACGGAAGCCTGTCGAGAACCTGGGCCGCGCCGGTGAGATCGTGAAGGTCAAGCCCGGATACGCGCGCAACTACTTGATCCCCACCGGCTTAGCGTACCAGGCAACCGAAGCCAACAAGCAGCGTGCGGCTGCCGAGGCGGCACGGGTGGCTCAGCGACTGGCATCCACACGGGAATCGGCGGTCGCGATGGCGGCGACACTCGCGGCCATGGAGCTTCGGTTCACGGCCAAGTCGGGCGAGGGCGACCGATTGTTTGGGTCGATCACGTCGGCCGATATCGCCGCGCGACTGGCCGAGTCCGGCGTCGAGATCGACAAGCGGGTGATCGAGTTGGAAGCACCGATAAAGGCGATCGGCGTGTATGCGGTGCCGATCCGCCTGCACCCGGACGTGCACGCCGAGCTGAAAGTCTGGGTCGACAAGGCGGAGTGACCCCGTTGGCGGGGGGGATCGCCTATCTGGACGGCCCGCGGCTGCGCCGGTCGCTGCTGGCGGCGGCGGACTGGGTGGACTTGGGCCGCGAAGAGCTGAATCGAATCAACGTCTTCCCGGTTCCGGATGGGGATACGGGAACCAATTTCGCCATGACCCTCCGGGCCGCCGCGGAAAGCGTGCGCCCGCTCCGCCGCGCGCGCCTCGCGCAAGTCACCAAGACGATGGCGGAGGCCTGCGTGTTTGGAGCCCGCGGGAACTCCGGGATGTTGCTCTCCCACTTCCTGGTGGGCTTCCGAGAGTCATTGGGCGAAGTGACGGTCGCGTCCCCCGAGCACGTAGCCGAGGCCATGCGCGCCGGTGCGGATCACGTGTACCGGGGGTTGGATGAGCCCGTGGAGGGCACCATTATCACGGTGGCACGCGACGCCGCCGAGGCGGCGCGGGCGGCCGCGAGAGCCACACGCGACTTCCGCGACTTCATGCGGCAGGTCCTTAATCGGGCTCAAGCGTCTCTCTCCCGCACCCCCGAACTCCTCGCGGTGCTCAAGGAGGCCGGCGTGGTCGACGCGGGCGCCAAGGGATTCGTCCGCCTGTTGGAGGGAATCGTCCGGCTCATGGACGGCGACCCGATGGTGGCCCTGACCGACACGCCGGCCGTCACCCAGCCCGATGCCGCCGCAATGGCGAGCGTGACCGCCGACCAGGATTACCAGTATTGCACTCAGGTACTGGTGCGCGGCAACGCGCTGCCCGCGACCACCGTCGTCCGAACCAGCCTGCGCGAGCTGGGCGGGTCGATCGTTGTCCTGAGCACGAGCGACCTTTTGAAGGTCCACGTGCACACCGACCATCCGCAGCGCGTGACGGAACTGGCCCGTTCCTGGGGGGCGGTCGAATCGTCGACCGCGCAGGACATGCGCGAACAACACCGCGAACGCGCGGTGACGCAGCGGAGTGTCGCCGTCGTGGTGGATTCGACCTGCGATCTCCCCGACGAGCTGGTGGATCGGCACCGAATCGTGATCGTGCCGGTGCAGGTCATCGCGAACGGCGAGGCGCAGCTCGATCGGGTGGAGGTGCAAGCCGAAGACGTCTACCGGAGGATGCGAGCCGGGGAGACGTTCACGACATCGCAGCCGCCACCGGGCACTATTGTCCGGGCCTTCCAGGATGCGTTGTGCGAAGCCGATCGCGTCTTGGCCTTGTTCCTCGCCGGCAAGCTCTCCGGCACGTACCAGTCCGCCCAAACGGCGGCGGGCGCCGTCGAGGGACCCGTGACCACCTTCGACGCTCGTACTACGTCGCTGGGACTGGGTCTCTTGACCCTGCGCGCAGCGGAACTCGTCGAACAAGGGCGGCCGATTCCCGACATCGTCGCCGAGTTGGATCGCGTGCGGGACAGGTCCGGCGGGTTCTTCACGGTGGATACGTTCGACAATCTGCTGCGATCCGGCCGCGTGGGGCGCGGGAAGGCCTGGCTCGGAACCCTCCTGGACATCAAGCCGATCCTCGAAGTCACGAAGGAAGGGCGGGTGGCGCCGCTCGACCGCGTGCGGGGCCGTGACGCCCTTGTTCCCCGCATCCTGGAGCACTTGGAGCGCGTCCTGACCCCGCGTCCGCGACGCCTGCGCATGGGTGTGGTGCATGCCGACGAACCGGACGTTGCCGCGATGTTGCGGGACGAGTTCCAGCGCCGATTCGAACCCGAGGACGTGCTGGTCCATCCGGTGACGGCGGCCATTGGTGTGCACGTGGGACCGGGCGCTTGGGGTGTGTTTTTCCAGATCGAGGAGCCGGCGGACACGGCGTGAGTACCGGTCGGCGCACCTCCCGTGGCACGAGCGGACGCCGACAGACTCGTGCGGCGGCGGCGGCGCTCACCCGCCGTGAGCTCGCGCTGATCGTACGGGCACTACAGGCGCGCAAGGCGATCGATCTGCTCGTGCTCGACCTGGCGGGGGTGAGCGAGGCGGCCGACTACTTCGTTATCGCCTCGGGATCGTCGGACACGCACGTGCGATCGCTCGCCGAGCACGTGCTGGGCTCGTTGCGGGATGCGGGGGTGCGGCCCCATCATGAGGAGGGCGTCGCCGGCGGTCGGTGGGCCCTTCTCGACTTCGTGGACTGTGTCGTTCATGTCTTCCACCCAACGCTGCGCGACTACTACCAACTCGAGCGTTTGTGGGCGGATGCGGCACCCGTGGCGCTGGAGCAACTGGCCACGTAGCGCGCTCGCCGCCCTCGCCTGGAGCACGGCCGTTCCCGCACCAGGCGCCGCACAGTATTTCGGCCAAAACCGCGTTCTTCGCCACGCCAGTGACTTTGCGGTCATCGAGACCGAGCACTTCGAGGTGTTTTACCCGCGAGCCTACCGGCGCGAGGCGCTCGAAGGAGCGCAGTTCGCGGAACGGGCCTACAACCGGCTCGCGCGGCTCCTCAATCATCGGTACCGAGAGCGTCAGCCGCTCATTCTCTTCGCCTCCGAGGCGGAGTTCTACGAGAACAATGTGACTCCCGTCGGTGAAGGAACCGCGGGAGTTACCGAGCCCTACCGGCATCGGGTGCTGCTGCCGTTCGCGACCACGACCAGTGAGTTCGAGCACATTCTCGTGCACGAGCTGGTCCACCAGTTCCAGTTCGACGTGTATGCCGGGGGACGGATCGGCGCCGCCATCCCGGGGTTGATGGCCACTCGTCCGCCGCTGTGGTTCCTCGAGGGCATGGCGGAGTACCTGTCGGTGGGTCCGATCGATCCCCAAACCGCGATGTGGCTGCGTGACGCGCTGCTGCGCCATGCCCTGCCCTCCGCCCAAACCCTGATGCGCGACGGCGGGCTCGCGCCGTACCGATTCGGTCACGCCCTGTTCGCCTACATCGGCGAGCGCTGGGGGGATGCCACGATCGGCGAGCTGCTCCAGGCCACGGCGGTGAGTGGGGTCGAGGCCGCGAGTACGCGGGTCCTTGGCCGCTCCTTGCAGGCACTCGTCGACGAGTGGCGAAGCGCGGTCGCCGCCGCCTACACGCCGCAGCTCGCCTCCCTCGAGCCTGCGCAGGCTTTCGCGACTCCGGCGCTCGTGCCCGGGCAACGGGGCACGCTGCGCATCGCTCCAGCCCTCTCACCGGACGGGCGCTATCTCGCCTATCTGTCGGAAGGCGATTCGTACTTCGTCGATCTCTACCTCGCCGACCCGCTATCCGGCCGCGTCCTGCAACGCTTGGTGCGCAGCGCGTTTCGCGCCGATTACGAGAGTCTCCGGTTCATCTACTCCGCGGCCGCTTGGTCGCCCGATGGGCAGCGGCTTGCCATGGCGGTTCGGCACGAGAACCGCGACGACCTCGTCATCATACGCGTGCCCGACGGCACCGAACTCACCCGCATAGCGGCGCCCGTGGCCACCATCAGCACGCCCGCGTGGTCTCCCGACGGCAGCGAAATCGTGTTTGCGGGCCAAGACGGCGGGGCCACCGATTTGTTTGTCGCCACGGTGAACGGGAGCGCGATCCGTCGGCTCACCGACGACCGTTTCGCCGACCTCCACCCCACCTGGTCTCCCGACGGGCGCACCATCGCGTTCGTCACCGATCGCCCGGACACGGCAGGTGGCCCGAGCAGCCCGCTGGCCATCGCGCTGTTGGATCTCGCGTCGGGCACGATCACTCGTGCTTCCGGCATGACGGGGAGGAACACGAACCCGCAATTCAGCCCCGACGGTCGTACGATCGCGTTCGTGTCGGATCGCACCGGGATCCCGAATGTGTTCTTGCTCGATCGCGGGCGTGACACGGTGTGGCAGCTGACCAACGTCGAGACGGGCGTCGCCGGGTTGACACCGTATTCTCCCGCGATTTCGTGGGCCTGGCGCGCCGACCAACTGGCCTTCAGCTATTTCGGGGCCGGCACGTTCGACCTGTACGTGGCCGTGGACCCCCGCGCGTTGCGCGACAAACCGTTCCCCGCGACGGCGCCCCCGCTTGCGATCGGGCGCCTGCTGCCACCGACGGACACCGCGACGGCGCCGCCCGCCGCGGTCGCCGAGCCCTCCCGCGACGAACCTCCACTCGGATACCGGACCGTGCGGGAACTCATGGCGGCCGACGACGGGCGTCTCCCCGATACGACCACCTTCCGGTTCCGTAACTACCGGCCCGGATTGGCGCCGGAGTATGTCGGCGTCGCCTCGATCGGTTATGTGCGGGACAACTTCGGGAGCGGGGTCTACGGCGGGACCGCCATCGAGTTGGCGGACATGCTGGCAACCCACCGCGTGGTTGCCGGCTTGGAGATCAACGGTCGCATCGAAGAAGCGAGGGTGCTGGGGATGTACGCGAGTACGGGCAAGCGGATCCAGTGGGCCGCCGGCCTCGCACAGTACCCCGTCTTCTACTACACGGGGAGCGACGTCGGGCAGGACCCGCAGGGGCGCCCGACGCTGGAGACGCATGTCGAACGCCTGATCTATCGCGAGGTCTTCGCCCAGGCCGCATATCCGCTCGATCGGTTCCGCCGCCTCGAGTTGCGTGCGCGGGGCGTCCAGGTCCGCCGCGACGTGCTGGAGTTCACCGAGCGATTTGACGACGCGCTCGGCCGCTACGGCTTCGATCGACAGACACTGAGCCTCGGCTCCGGCACCTTCACCCAACCCGCGATCGCATTCGTCTTCGACAACGCGCAAGGGTTGGCGGTCGGACCATTCTTCGGCCGGCGCAGCCGTTTCCAGTATGCCCCGGCGTTCGGCGACCTTCGCTTCCACGAAGTCCTGCTGGACTACCGGCGATACGACAACCTGACGAGCTGGCTGACCTTCGCCTCCCGCCTCTTCCTGTTCGGGCGGTATGGCGAAGCCAGCAACCAGTTTCCGGTCTTCCTCGGAACGACGGAACTCGTGCGCGGCTACACCGCCGGGTCCCTGCGCGCGCACGAATGTCGCGAGGCCGCGCGCCAAGCGACGCGGACAGGATGCGCCGCGCTGGACCGGCTCATCGGTTCCCGTGTTGCGGCGGTCAGTGCCGAGGTGCGCGCGCCGATCGTTCGGGGCGAGCGCGGCCCGCTGCCACCGGCCGAAGCCGCCGTGTTCGTCGACGCGGGCATCGCGTGGGACCGCGGATCGGCATTGGCGTTCCGCCCCGGAACCGATGGGACCGCCCTGACACGGTGGCCCGTGGCATCGTGGGGAATGGCGATGCGGGTCAACATGTATGGCCTGTTCGTCCTGCGGGCGGACCTCACCCGCCCCCTCTCACGACCCCACGACAACTGGTACGTTACCCTGAGTCTTGGCCCGACGTTTTGAGGCGTTCAGCCGCGCTTGCCTGACCTCTCCCACGCTCCTAGCTTCCGCGCGTGCATTCCCGAGTCTCCCTCACCGTGCTCCTGGCGCTCACGACCTCCTGCGGCAACGGCGCGCGGTCCAACCCGGTCAAGGATGCCCTGGCGGCGACCCGTCCGCCGGGCGAGTCCCAGATGTCGGTCGCCTTCCGCCTCCCCGGCTCCGGGCGGAATACCGGGCTGTACCGGCTTCCGGCGCTGGCCCAGGTGGCCTGGCGTTTCGAGGCGGCCAGCGCCGCACCGGCCGCCGTCGTGGGATTCGTTTCGGACGAGGACCTGGTCTACGCGCTGACGCAGCGCCAGGAGCTCGTGGCGCTCGATTTGGGCAGCGGACTGGTGCGAACCGTCGACAGTGCCGTCGCGCGTGCCGTCATGTCTCCGACGGGGGCGTTGCACATCGTCCGGACGGACAACTCCGTGGCGCAGGTGTCGCGGCGGATCGTCACGGAATGGAATGCACGTTTTTCGGGGATCCCGGCAGCGATGCACGGCGCCGTCCGTGATCGGCTGGTCGGCGTCGTCGATACGGGAGGATCGCCGAGACTCGAACTCCTGTCGCCAGGACAGGCGTCCGGCACGACCCAACCGCTTCCCCGTGGGGAGGTCGCCTTCGCCCCGTGGGGGGACGCCGTTGCCGTGGCGACGGAGACGGGGGTCGCGATCCTGGATCCCACCGGTGATGCCGCCCCTCGACACTTCGACACCTCGACACCCGCACGTCACGTCACGTTTTCGCCCTCGGGCCACCGGCTGTACGTCACGGACGGTGAGGCACGCCTGATCGTGGTCGAGCGTTTTGAGCTTGACGTCCTCGGCACGTTGCCGCTTCCAGAGCCACCGGCGGCGCTGCGACCGGATCCCCACGGACGATTGCTGCTCGCCGCCGGCAGCGAGGAAACCGTGTACGTGATCGATCTCGTCACGCTGTCGGTCGTCGGTCGTGTCCGGTCGCGCTGGGGAGACGACCTCCCCAGCGTGGCCGGTGAGGGCCTGGTGCTGGCGCAGCTCGACGACGCGGTGCTGGCGGTCGACGCACGGTCGGGAGAGGAGCTGGGTCGGGTCGAATCCACTACGCGCGACCGCTGGCTGATCGCCCAATGGGATCCCCGGCGCCCGGTGCTGGAATTCGCCACGGACGTGGCGGAGACGCCGACGCCGGCCGGGCAATTGGTGTACGTGCAGGTGAGCTCCTCGCACAATCCGGAATGGGCGCGCGACTTCGCCGAGAATCTGCGTCGCGCGGGGGTTGCCGCCACCGTGCTCCCCCCGGGGTCGAACGACGAACTGCACCGCGTCGTCCTGGGACCGTACCGGTCGCGGGACGAGGCGGAGTCCACCGCCCGGCGACTGGGACTGCCGTTCTGGATCTTCACGCAGGACACAACGAGTAGCGACACGACGGGAGACGGACGTTGAACGGGAACGACGACGCTATACGCAGGGGACGCCCATGAAGCTCACCCGGCTCGAGCTGTCGGGCTTCAAGTCCTTTGCCGACCGCGCCGTTCTCTCGTTGCAGGAGGGGATCACGGCCATCGTCGGACCCAACGGATGCGGCAAGTCGAACATCTCCGATGCCGTGCGCTGGGTCCTGGGTGAGCAACGCGCACGGCTGCTCCGCGGCAGCCGAATGGACGACATCATCTTTCAAGGGTCGATCAAGCGCCGGCCCATCAACATCGCCGAGGTCGGATTGGTCTTCGACAACGACGACGGATCGTTGGCGCTCCCCTACGGCGAGGTGGTGATCACGCGCCGGCTCTCGCGGAGCGGACAGAGCGACTACCTCCTCAACAATGACGCGGTGCGCCTCCGCGACCTTCAGGACCTGCTTCGCGGTACCGGACTGGGAAGCGATGCTGGTGTCGTCATCGAAGCCCAAATGATCGATCGCCTGCTGTCGGATCGTGCGGAAGAGCGACGCTCCCTGTTCGAAGAGGCGGCGGGCATCGGCCTGTATCGCGACCGCAAGGAATCGACCGAGCGTCGGCTGCAACGGACGGCGGAAGACCTCCAGCGGCTGGACGACGTGATCTCCGAGATTCACACGCAGGTGCGCAGCCTGGCCCGGCAGCGCGGGAAGGCGGAGCGGCATGGTCAGTTCGTCTCCGAGCGCTTCGCGATCGTCATGACCCTCGCGCGCCACGACGTCGCCGGGTTCGATCGCGAGCGCGCGGCACTGGTCGCCACGTCCGCCGAACTCCGGGCCGCCCTCCCCACCTCACGGGACGCCATCCGCACCCGCACCAAACAGCGGGAGGATCGAGTCCACGAACGCGGCGCCGCCGAAGCACGGCGTACGGAGCTCGAGCGTCGTCTCGCGCAGGTCCGGATCGCGCAGGGGTCGCTCGAGAGCGATCTGCACCTGGCGGCGGAGCGGCTGGAGGACGCGAGGGCGCGGCGCGAGCGGGCGCTCAGCGAGCGAGCGGATACGGCCGGGCGCCAGGAGCGCGCCGAGGCCGAACGCGAGGCGGCGGTCGCGGAGCGCCGGGGAGCCGAAGAGGCGCGCCAGGCCGTGCAGATGGAGCTGGACCTCCGGTCGGCCGGCGAGCACGAGACGCGTGAGCGACTGGAGCAGCAGCGCGCCGCCGTGCGCGAGCTCGAACAGGCGCTCCAGCAGCGCGCCGAACGCAGTCGCGCGCTCCAAGGTGAGCGTGCCACGCTCGAGCGGGACATCGACGACCTCACGCAGCAGGAGGGCGTGGCCGCCGGTCGGCTTGGGGAGGCCGGGCGGGAACTCGCGGCCGCGGCGGACGAGCAGCGGCGGCGGGCGGCCGACCTCGAGGTGCGATCGCGAGAGGCGCACGAGTCCGAGACCGCACGCGAGGAAGCCCGTGAGCGCCTGCACCGTGCGCGCGAGCACGAGGCGGAGTCGCGCGCGCGTCTGCGGCGCCTCGACGAACGGCTCGCGCGGGCACAGGCGCGCCGCGAGGCCCTGGAGGCGCTGGAGCGCAACCACGAGGGCCTGGCGCCCGCCGCGCGCACCCTGCTCGAGCATCGCGAGCGATTCGACGATGGCGTCGTGGGTCCCCTTGCCGACTTCATGCGCCCTGACGCGCAGCAGGCGCCCGTGATGGAACGCCGGCTCGGGGAGTGGCTCCAGGCCGTTCTCGTTCGCGACTCGGCGACGGTACACGCCATCGCGACGTGGCACGCGGAGGTGCAACCCGGACCGCTCCTGCTCCTGCCCATCACCCCCGGGCCGCGAGGGTCCGGCTCGCGGCATGTCCACGGTGTGGCCGTGACCGAACCGGCGACCCAATGGCTCGCGGCGCTGCTCGAGGGTACGGAACCGCTCGATGGCACGGCCACGGCCGTGCGACGACCGAACGGTGCGGTGTTCCTGTCGGCGTCCGATGTGAGTGGCCCCCTGCAACGCCGAGCGGAATTGGACGCACTCGTGCGGGAGCTGCAGGACGGCGCGACGGCCCGGGCGGATCTCGCGACCCAACTTGCACGCGCGGAGAACGACCACGCGGCGGCCGAGGTTGCCCTCGCCGCGGCCACGGACAAAGCTTCCCAGACCAAACAGGCCTTCCGCGACGCGCAGGGACAGGCGGACGCGGCGAGCCGCCGCATGCTGCGGGCTGAACGCGAGCACGGTGAGGCAGAGGTGCTGTTGGCGCGCCTGCGCGAGCGACTGAGCGAACGCCAGGGTCGCCTCCGTGGAGCGGCCGAGGAGTTCGACGGCTCGGATGCGGAACGAGCGCGACTGGAGCAGACGTTGCAGGCGGAGCGGAGCGGGCTGGCGGATGTCGAGGCAGCGCAGGAATCGGCACGCGAGCGCCGGGTGCACTGGCAGGTGGAGGAAGCGCAGGTGCTCGCGCGCGAGCAGGCGGCACGCGAGCGCGAGGAGCGTGCGCAGCGGGAGCTCGAGGCGACGCGAGGAGAGCAGGCCGCGTTGGACCGTGAGCTCCAGGACATCGACGCGCGGGTGGCCGAACTGAGCCGCCAGCAGAGCGAGTGGTCGGACAAGATCGCCGAGCATCGCGTGACGACCCAGGAACTGGAAGCCGCCGTGCAGGAAGCCGAAGCCGCGGTGGCGGCGGCGGAATCCGCCGTGGTGCAGGATGAAGAAGTGCTCGAACGGAGCCGGGCTGAGCTCGACGCCATGAGCGAGCGACTGCACGCACTCGAGGTCGAGCTCACGGCACTCGACGGGCGCCGCGGCGCGCTGACCGAACGGCTCGAAGCCGAGTGGCATCAACCCATCGATCGTCTGCTTGCGGAGGCCGGCGCGGTCGAGGGCGACCCAGAGATGCTGCGCGCCCGCGCCGCCGAGTTGGCGGAGGCCATCGAGCGGCTCGGGCCGGTGAACCCGTTGGCGGTGCAGGAGCACGCGGAGGAACTCCAGCGGCTGGAGTTCCTGACGGCACAGCGCGAAGACCTGGTGGCCGCGAAGACCTCGCTTCAGCAGGCGCTGCGTGAGATCGACGAAACGGCCCGCACGATGTTTCTCGGGACTTTTGGGGCGGTCCGTGAGAACTTTCACAAAGTGTTCCACACCCTCTTCGAGGGTGGCGAGTGCGACCTGCACTTGGCCGATGAGTCGGATCCGCTGCAGAGCCCCATCGACATTCACGCCGCCCCGCGGGGGAAACGGACCCAACGTATCCACTTGCTCTCGTCGGGGGAGCGGGCGCTCGTGGCGATCTCGCTCCTGCTGGCCATCTACCTCACGAAGCCGGCGCCGTTCTGCCTGCTCGACGAGGTGGATGCACCGCTCGACGACGCCAATGTCATGCGGTTCGTGCGACTGCTCGACGAATTCAAGGCCGATACGCAGTTCATCGTGATCACGCACAACCCGCGCACCATGCAGGTCGCCGACGCGGTGTACGGCGTGACGATGCAAGAACCCGGCGTCTCGACGATCGTTGGCGTCCGCCTCGGAGAGGTCGTCTCGGCAACAGCGTGAGGCCTTTCGGCGCGGCTCTCCTGCTCGCCTGCAGCCCGGGCCTGGCGTGGGCTCAGGGGCCCGTGATCGCGCGGTCGGCCGAACTGGCTCTGGCGGACGGCCCCGCACCCCTCTGGGTCTTTGGGACGGAGGCGACACCGCTCGAGGTCGTGGCGCAGGCCGTTCAGGATGCCGGGGGAACGGTGCGGTTTCACAGCAGGTGGCTCCATGCCGTGTCGGCCGACCTTTCCGCCGCAGCCCTGCAAGTGCTGCAACACGACAGACGCCTGCGGCGGCTCCAGGCCGTCGCGCGCTACCCGTCCGCGCCGCCGCCCCGACCGCCCGAGGCGGTCTTCGGCACCTCGGCAGACGATTCCACCTATGGGCCGTCGGTCACGGGCTTGCGCCGCATGAACTTGCTCCCGCTCATGCGGCGCGGGGCCAGAGGACTTGGCGTCAGGATCGCGATCCTCGATACGGGCTTCGAGACCGAGCTACCGGCGTTCGCCAATGCCACCATCGGGGCGGCCACCGACTTTCTGCACGGTGACACGGTAGTCGCCAACGAGCCGATCGACTCCCCCGGGCAGTCGGCACATGGCACCCTCGTCTGGTCGTTGCTCGCGGCGGATGTGCCGGGCACCATCGTGGGTATCGCCCGCGGGGCCACCTACCTCCTGGCGAAGGTCGAGGACGTCGCGAGCGAGACCCGGCTGGACGAGGACCGCTGGACCGCGGCGGTCGAGTGGGCCGATGCCAATGGGGCCGACATCATCAGCTCGAGTATCAACTACCTCGCGTTTGACGACGGCTTCTCGTACGGACCGCAGGACCTCAACGGGGACATCGCCGTCACCACGGTCGTCGCCGATTCGGCCGTCGCACGGGGCATTGCCGTGGTCGCGGCGGCGGGCAATCTCGGATCCGCCTACCGCACGCTGATGACCCCGGCGGATGGCGACTCGGTGATCACGGTTGGGGCCGAGGACTCGCTGGGTGCGCTCGCCGCGTTCTCCTCGCGCGGTCCCACGGCCGACGGCCGCCTCAAGCCCGACCTCGTCGGCCCGGGCGTGGCGGTCCTCGCGCTGGGACCGAGCGGTGACCCGGAACGCGTCGCCGGGACATCGTTCGCCACGCCGTACGTGGCCGGTGGAATCGCCCTGATGCGGGAGTTTCAGCCCGGCCTGACGCCGGTGGAGATCCGCGCGAGCCTGCGGGCCACCGGCAGCAACCGTGCACGCCCGGACTCGGCACGCGGTTGGGGACGACCGGATGTCGCGGCCGCCACCTATTTCCCCATGGGGGTGACGGCGACCGCCGCCGGCGATTCCGTCTTCGCGAGCATCACGCCGAACTTCTCGATCACGGCGCCCATGGCGGCGGCGGTGGCCGCCCCATTCACCCGTCACCTGCGGATCGCCCGGGACCCGAGCTTCACCGATCTGCTGCTCGACACCACCACCGCGGCTGCCTCGGTGTCGCTGTCCGAGGCCCTGCAACCGGGCGATTCCGTGTACGTCGAGGCGGGCATGACCGCCGAGGACTCGGTGCGCTTTACGGCGCTCCCCACCGGCCCGTTCGTCGCGCCCGCCTGGGCCACACTGACCACCTTCAACGAGCCGGCCGGCTCCATCGCCCAGGTGCGTCGCCCGACGTTCGAGTGGACCTCCCCCCAGGTCAACGAACCGCCGGGGCCGTTCGTGTACGACGTGGAGGTCTTCCGGAACGACGACCAGACCGTCGCGGCACGGGGACGCGGGCTGATCTCCCGCGAGTTCGTTCCGCCCGAAGACTTGGAACGCAACACGCCGTACCGCTGGCGCGTGACCGCGTTCGTCGGGGCCGACTCCGTGACGGTCGAGAGTGCGGGGACGTTCGTGATCACCGACCAGTCGCTCCCGGTGGTCACGCTGCTGTTTCAGAACTTCCCCAACCCATTCCCCAATCGAGGACTCGGTCGGAACGCGACGTGCGTGTGGTTCGATCTGGCGCGGAGAGGCGACGTGCGGCTCGACGTGCTCGACGTCCGCGGACTCGTCGTCCACACGATCGTGCCGGGCCCGGGGATTGACGGCCGCCTTGCTCCCGGTCGCTACGGGCGACCCGACGGTGCCTCGGGGTCGTGCGATCCACGGTTCGAATGGGATGGGCGGGCAGCGAACGGCATGATGGTCCCGCGGGGACTCTACCTCCTGCGCCTGGTGACGCCGGACGGAACGTTCTTCAAGCGCATGCTGTTCATGGGGGAGGACTTCGAGTGATTCTCACCGTCGTGGGCAGCGGCACGGTCGCCCCCAGTCGAGATCGAACCGCGCCGGCGCATTGGGTGGAAGCGGGCGCAGTGCGGCTGCTCATGGACTGCGGGGCGGGCGTGCTGCATCGTGCCGCGAGCTTCGACGTCCCGTGGCACTCCGTGACGCACGTGGCGCTCACGCATTTCCATCCCGATCACTGGGGCGAACTCCCCATGCTGTTGTTCGCGCTCCGCTGGGGCGTGGAACCCCGCCGCACCGCACCCCTAACCATCCTGGGACCGGTGGGACTGCGCGCGCGCCTGGAAGCGGCGGCCAACGCATTCGGCGCGTGGGTGCTGGAGCCCGAGTATCCGCTCGCGGTGGAGGAGGTGGCCCCAGGCACCACGGTGGCGCTCGATGCGGCCACCGAGCTGGAGACGTGCAAGACACCGCACACGGACGAGAGCATGGCGCTCGGACTCCGGCACGCCGGCGCCCGTCTGGTGTACACAGGAGACACAGGTGAGAGCGAAGCGCTCGCCCGCTGGGCCGGGGGGTGCGACCTGCTCCTCGCGGAGTGTTCGCTACCCGATCATCGAGCGGTCCCGCTACATTTAACCCCCGCGCGGGCGGGGGAACTCGCGGCCGCGTGCAACGCGAAACGACTGGTGCTTACGCACTTCTACCCGGTGTTCGACGAGGTCGATCCGGTGGCGGTCGCCGCGCGGGCCTTCGAGGGCGAGATCACAGCGGCGCGCGACGGCGACCGATTCACAGTGACCGCGGGGACGTAGCTGATGTTGATTGTCATGGAACACGGAGCGTCGGACGACCACGTCCGGCGCGTCGTGGACACGATCGAAGCGATGGGGTATCAGGCCCGGCCGATGCCCGGCGCCCAGCGCACAGCCATTGGCTTGGTCGGCAACGACGGCCGGGTCGATGCCTCGCGCCTCGCGGCACTCGGCGGCGTCAAGGAAATCATCCACGTCACCCAGCCGTACAAGCAGGTCTCTCGCGAGTGGAAGACTGAGTCCACCGTCGTGACGCTTCCGGGCGGGCTCGCCATCGGTGGAGCGAGCATCGTCGCGATGGCCGGACCGTGCTCAGTTGAGTCGGAACAGCAGATCATCACGACGGCGCTGGCGGTGCGCGATGCGGGAGCCGCGATCCTCCGTGGCGGCGCGTTCAAACCGCGGTCGTCACCCTACTCGTTCCAGGGCCTCGGAGTAGCAGGCCTCAAGCTCCTCGCGCGGGCGCGGGAGGAATCCGGCCTGCTCGTCGTGACCGAGGCGATCGACCCGGACGGCGTCGATCAGGTCGCCGAGTACGCCGACATCGTGCAAATCGGAGCACGTAACATGCAGAACTTCTCGCTGCTGAAGCGCGCGGGACGCAGCGGGAAGCCCGTGCTCCTGAAGCGCGGGATCGCCGCGACGATCACGGAGCTGCTGCTCTCGGCCGAGTACCTGCTCGCGGAGGGTAATCACAACGTGATTCTCTGCGAGCGCGGGATTCGCGGCTTCGACACGGCCACGCGCAACGTGCTGGACATCTCGGCGATTCCCGTGGTGCACAAGCTCTCGCATCTCCCCATCATTGCGGACCCGAGCCACGGTACGGGCCGGCGCGACAAGGTGACTCCGCTCGCGCGGGCCGCGGTCGCCGCGGGCGCAGACGGCATCATCATCGAAGTCCATCCCGAGCCGGACCGCGCGCTTTCGGACGGCGCGCAGAGCCTCGAACCGCATCAGTTCGCGACACTCATGGGGGAGATCCGTGCCATCGCGGCCGCCATCGGACGGAGCGTCGCGGACCCGTTGCCGGCTCCCGTCCCGACCTAGCATGCGGCTCGGCGCACGCGTGTCCCGTGCGGCCGTTGTGCTTGCCACGCTGTTCATTCCGCGCGGGGCGACGCACGCGCAGGATGCGGGTGCCGCGCTCGCCCGCGCGGAGGCCGCGTACCTCGCGTCCCCCACCCTGACGGCCCGGTTCGATCAACTCATCATCAACCCGCTGATCGGAGCCCCGGAGCAATCGAGCGGTACTTTGTATCTCGAGCGCCCAGCCCGCTTCGCCATGCGGTTTGACGAGCCGGCGGGCGACCGGATCGTCGCGGATGGAGAGTGGCTCTGGGCATATACACCCAGCGCGGCGCCGGGGCAGGTCTTCCGGCAGCCGGTGCCGACCACCGGAGCGGCCACTCCGAACCTCTTCGCACAGTTCGTGGAGCGGCCTCTGGAACGCTACGCGGTCGAGTGGGTGCGAACTGACAGGCTGGGGGATGCCGCCGCCGACGTGGTGCGCTTGGTGCCGCTGGGCGACGACGCGGCGTTTCGGCGGGCCGAATTGACCATCGACCCCGCCGGGATGTTGCGCAAACTGAGCCTCATCGAGGCCACCGGACAGCGCCGCGAGTTCACCTTCACCGCGATCGTGCCGGGCGCCGCGATCCCCCGTCAAGAGTTCGTGTTTAGGGTGCCGCCAGGAGTGAAGGTCGTGACGCCATCATGAGGCGCCGCCGCGCGGGCCGGTGTCATCGCCAGAATTGCCACCAGCGGCGCTCCCCCTCTCCAGCGAACGCCATCTGGTAGAGCTCCTCGGTGGAGTGCTTCAGGAGATAATGAACCGCGGCGGCGAGGTCGCGGCGATGCTCTCGACGGAGCGCGGCCTGTTGCGCGAGCGCCAGATCCGACCCGAACTCGCGCACGTCACCCGCGGCATCGACGAAGATCCCCGACGTCCCACCGGTTACCCGCTCCTGTGGCGTATGGAAGAACACTCCGGGGGGATCCTCCACCGGGATCTCCGCGAGGATGGTGAGTCCATGACGCGCGCAATACGCCCGGGCAATCGCCCGCGTGTCCTCACTCATTCGTCGCGCGCCGCCAAGTCGTCACCATTGGGCTCCCCTCTGCCCCGCATCATACACGCCGGGTCACACCATGGGTATCGACCGCTCCAGAGGGCCTTGGGTCGAGGCTCGGTTGCAAAAAAGACACTCAGGCGCGGTCGACGAGGTCGAGAATCTCTTGCCGCCGCTCCGCAGGGTGGTCGGTCATGTCGAGCGCGGCCCGCACCAGTTCGCGATAGAGCGCCCGCCAGGTGGCAGGCACCGCAGCAAGATGCCGCTCGAGCGTTTTGACGTCACCGCGCACCACCGGCCCCGTCAGGGCGGCGCTCACGCCTGTCGAACCGATGTTGGCTGCCGCGCCTTCGATGATCCGCTGTAACGCTTGCCGCACTTCCGACTCCGACAGACCGGTCGCAGCGAGCAGGCTCGCGGCGACCCGTGCCAGCACGACCACGTAGTTGGAGGCGAACACCGCGGCCGCGTGATACGCCACACGCCCGGCATCCGGAATCTCCACGACGCGAAGACCCACCGCGTGGGCCAGCTCGCGCGCGGCAGCCACCGCGCGCGCATCACCCGAAACGGCGGCCACGGCGCCGCGCAGCCGCGCGGGCGCGGCCACCGGATCCGCAAGCGTTTGGAACGGATGGAAGGCTCCGAGCGCGGCGCCAGTTCCCCGCAACGATTCCAGCACCTCGACGCCCGACGAGCCCGACAAGTGGAGGATGACATGCCGCGGCGAGATGACCCCCGACGCGGCGAGCTCCGCCGCCACCGTTGGCACCGAGTCGTCCGGAACCGCCAGTAGCACGAGCGGGCGCTCTGCCAGCCAGGGGACGCTCGGCCCACTGGTGTGCTCAAGCGAAACCGGGAGCGCATGGCGCTCCCGGCTGTGGAGGATCACGTCGATTCCCGCGTGCGCGAGTGCCGCGCCAACTCCGCACCCCGCCCGCCCGGCACCCACGATGCCGACTCGGGTCATGGCGTACGCTGCACACCCCCCTCGGCGGCCGCCATGCGGAACAGCTCGCTCGACGTTCTCGCCGTACTCAGCAACTCGATCGCCCGCTGCACCTGGCGGTCGTCCTGCAGACGCCGCAGGGACTCCGACTCACGCCCGAACACGAACCGCTCCACCTCGTAGGTGAGTTGCTGCTCCACCCACCGACGCGCGCCCCGGTACTGCGCGGCGGTCACGTCGATCGACTTCTCCTGGAGCCGGTTCCACAACTCCGCCAGCATCCCGTCGGTAACCCGCGCCGTCGTGCCCGTCACCGCGTTCTCGCCTTTGAGCTCCAACGCGTAACTCGTCATGGCGTCCCGATACGCCGGCAGCTGTGACCCCAGCGCGCGGACGAACGATTGCTCGGCCCCCGTGAGTGTATCCGCCATCACGACCAGGTCGGGGTTGATCCCTCCACCCCCATAGACCGCGCGCCCGCCGTCCGTATGGAAGATCCGCGTCGAATCGACCGCCTCGGCAGCCACCTCGAGCTCCGCACCGACGCCGCCGCTCGTCGTCTCCCGCTGGATGGTGCGCCCGCTGGGCGTATACCATCGGGCGGTCGTGAGACGCAACGCCTCCATCCTCCCCAACCGCAATACGCTCTGGACCAGCCCCTTCCCGAACGTGCGTTCCCCGACCACCAGCGCACGGTCATGGTCCTGCAGCGCCCCCGCGATAATCTCGGACGCGCTGGCCGTGCCACGATTCACCAGCACGATCATCGGCATCTCCCCCCAACTCTGGGGCTGGCGCGCCGTAAACGACGCCGAACTCCCACGCGCGCGCCCCCTCGTCGAAACAACGGACTGCCCGGGCTCGAGGAACAAGTCGGCAACGGCCACGCCCTGCTCGAGCAGACCGCCGGGATTGTACCGCAGGTCGAGAATCAGCGACTTGGCCCCCTGCGCGCGGAGTTTCGAGATCTCTTCGGTCAACTCCTCGGTAACCGTCTGACTGATGCTCGTATTCACGAGGGAGACGTAGCCGATGTCGCTGCCCAACACGGTTGCCAGCTGCACCGCACGGACGTGAATCTCCGCCCGCTCGATCTCGAACGGGAGTGGCTCCGGTAACCCGGGGCGCGCGATGGCGATTTTGACCTTCGAGCCCGGCGGACCGCGCAACACCTCGACCGCTTGATCGTTTTTCCACCCGAAGGTGGACTTGCCTTCCACCTCAATGATCCGGTCACCGGACTCGATCCCCGCCTGCTCCGCTGGTGTACCGGCGATGGGCGCAATCACGGTGATCCAGCCGTCCCGGACATCGATCCGGATGCCCAAGCCGCCGTAGTTCCCGGTCGTGCTCTCCGTCAGTTCGCGGAAGGCCTCCTCGCGCAGGAACCCCGTGTACGGATCGTCGAGCTCATTGAGCAGCCCGTCGATGGCCATGTCGTAGAGCTCGGACTCGCCCACCGAATCGACATAATACTGCGCCACATAGCCCAGGACGTCGTCGAACAAGCGCGCCCGATCATAAACGTTACCGGCCTGTTCGCCCCCTCGCTGCAACAGCCATCCGCCCGAAAAGAACGAGACGACACCGACAAGCGCGACTACCACGGCCCGCTGACGCTGCATGTACCCTCCGTTGTATCGGGGCGAAAGGCCCCGGCTAGCATTGAACCCTGACACCGCTAGTCAGTTCCGTCAAGCCGATCCCGCACAGCCCGCCACGCGGCTGTTTCGACCTCCGCCGGCCCACGGTTGGCATCGACGTGGACGACGCCCGGGCCCGCCGCCTTCGCGAACTCGAGCGCGACGCGCGCGTGCAGCGCCGCGTCGGCGCCTTCGATGCGGTCAGGCTCTTTACCCTGCGCCCGCTGGCGCTCCCTGCCGATCGCCGGATCCACATCGAGCACGAGCGTGAGGTGTGGTCGCATACCTTGGGTGGCGATGTCGTTGGCCGCCAGGACCGCGGCGCGGTGGAGCCCTCGGCCCGCCACCTGATACGCCAGCGTGCTCAAGTCGAACCGATCCGTGACCACCACAGTCTCCTCGTCCGCCAGCGCCGGAGCGATGACGTCACGTACCAGTTCGGCCCGCGCCGCCAGCATGAGGAACAGCTCGGCGGCGGGCGTCCAACTCACATCCCCACGGTTCAGCACGAGGTCGCGCAGCAATTCCGCGCGCGGCGTGCCGCCCGGTTCGCGGACCGCGACCACCCGACGGCCGGATGCCTCGAGCCGCGCGACCAGCGCCGCGACGAGCGAGGTCTTGCCCGCGCCCTCAGGTCCCTCGACGGACACGAAGAAGCCCACAGTGTTCAACTCAGCGTGATGATGGAACTCTCGGCGCCCTTCTGCATCCCTTCCATGATCCGCTCCTGCACCTGCATCATCAACTTGTCGAAATTCGACTGCGCCACCACGAGCTGCTGGTAGCGCGTGTCGGTCTGGACTTCGCCGAAGATGCGATTGTATTCATCGACATCCTTCTCCGCCGGCTCCCGGCCTTCGGCCGCCTGGCGCTGTAGATCCTCGGCCAACGCCTCCATCCGATCGAACTTGAGCCGCAGATCCCCCGCGGCCTCCATGGCGTCTCGCGACCGCTTGAGCGCCTTGAACTCCTCCGTCTGACCAATCATCCGCCCCAACTCGTGTGCCTTTTCACCGAACACGTCGACTTACTCCCGCGTTGAAATCAGGTAGCGTGGCCGGCCGAACACATCGTGCTCGATCCGGGCGTCAGGCCAGCCGGCCGCGCGCGCGAACTGCAGGGCCGTCTCGGCGCGTCCAGCGTCGATTTCGACGGCCAGCAAGCCGCCGCGCCGGAGGACGCTCCGGACCGCCGCCACCAGCGCCCGTATGTGGTACATCCCATCCGCTCCACCGTCGAGCGCCTCGTGCGGCTCGAACGCGCGCACCGACCGGTCGAGCCTCGCGAGTTCGTCCGTCGCAATGTAGGGAGGGTTGCTGACGACCGCGTCCACGCCGTCAGGCCGGATCCCCTGCACCAGAAAGCAGCGAAGCAGATGGGCGCCCGGTGGTGAACCGGCGCGTTCCACGTTGCGGCCGGCAACTCTCAGCGCTGCGGCAGACACGTCCGTGGCGATCACCGTCGCAAACCGGCCCTCGGCGGCGAGACTCAACGCGACGCACCCGCTTCCGGTCCCCACATCGATCACCGACCCCCACGGACCGTCCCCCCACCGACGCGCGGACCACCGCAATACATGCTCCACGAGGCCTTCCGTTTCCGGACGGGGAATGAGCACGTCGGCGTTCACCGACAGGGTGACCGTCCGAAAGGCCGCCATTCCCAGCACGTACGCGAGCGGTTCCCCGCGGCGGCGCCGTTCCACCGCGTCCCACACCTTCGCCACCGCGGCGGCGGGCCAGGCACGGTCCCCGGTCCACAGCTCCGCCGCGCTGAGCCCCACCACACCTTGCACGAGCAAGCGCGCTTCGCGGCCAGCGGCCGCCACCCCACCCTCGCGGAGCGCACGCGCCACGTCAGCCAGGGCTGCCCCGGACGCCGTCGCCACCGCGTCAGGACCGCGCATGTTCGTCCCTGGCCGCCTGGCGCAACGCCTCGATCATCTCATCGAGATCGCCCTCGAGCACCGCCTCGAGCCGATGGAGCGTGAGCCCGATGCGGTGATCGGTCACACGGTTCTGGGGGAAATTGTACGTCCGGATCTTGGCGGAGCGATCACCCGAGCCGACCATCGCGCGACGCTCGCGGGCGCGATCCGCCTCCTGCGCGGCGATGGTCCGATCCAGCAGCCGCGCCCTCAGCACCTCCAGCGCGCGGATCTTGTTCTGCAGCTGGGACTTCTGGTCCTGGCACTGCACCACCAGGCCGGACGGGAGATGCGTGACTCGGACCGCGCTGTCCGTCGTATTGACACTCTGGCCCCCAGGTCCTGACGATCGAAACACGTCGATCTTCAGGTCCTTCTCTTCGATCTTCACGTCCACCTCCTCAGCCTCGGGAAGGACCGCCACCGTCGCGGCGGACGTGTGGATGCGGCCCTGCGCCTCCGTCACCGGGACTCGCTGCACGCGGTGCACGCCCGACTCGCGCCGCAAGCGTCCGTACGCCTGCTCCCCCGCGACTTTGAAGATCGCCTCACGCACGCCGCCGAGCGCTCCCTCGGAGAGCTCGACGATCTCGACCTTCCAGTCCTGACGCTCGGCATAGCGCTGGTACATGCGCAGCAGGTCCGATGCGAAGAGCGCGGCCTCGTCACCGCCCGTACCTGCCCGGATCTCCACGATCGTGTCACGGTCGTCCAGGGGATCCGGCGGGGTGAGCAGCTCCGCCAGTTCAGCCTGGAGGGACTCCAACCGGGGCTGGATGCGCGCGATGTCCGCGCGAGCGAGCTCCGCCATCTCGGCGTCGTCATCGTGCGCCAGCAACCGGGCGTCCGCCAACTCCCGCTCGAGTTTCAGGCGCTCGTCGGCCGTCCGGCGAATCCGGTCGAGCCTGGCGTGCTCACGACCTAATGCCTTGAGCTTACCAGGGTTACGCGTTGTATTGGGATCGGCGAGCTCGCGCTCCAGTTCGGCAGCGCGAGCAAGCGCGGCCTCGAGCCGCGCCCTCATGGTTACGCCTCGTTGCTTGTCGCCTGATACCGCTGGCGAAACCGTTCAACTCGGCCGGCGGTGTCGACCAGCTTCTGCTTACCCGTAAAGAACGGGTGACAGCGGGCGCAAATCTCGACGTGGATGTGCGACATCGTCGATCGGGTCTCGAACGTGTTGCCGCACGCGCACTGCACCACGCAGCGCTCGTAGGTGGGATGGATATCTGCCTTCACGACCGTTGGCTCCTGACCATAAAACACATGTGCCCGGCGGGGATCACCGGGCGCGGAAATATAGTCAGCGCAGCGACTTGGAGGCAACCGAAGAGAGCTTGCCCGAATTGACAGCCCCGGGGGCGGGCGATAACCTTGCCTCCAATGACCACCGCCTCGTCAACGGGCTCGGATTCCGCGATCGAGCAACTGCGGAGAGTGCCGCTGTTTGCGCACCTGAGCGACATCGAACTCGGACGCATTCGCCAGGCGGTGCGAGAGAAGGGCTACCCCCGAGGCAGCGTCATTCTCTTCGAGCACGACCCCGGCGACGCGCTGTACGTCGTCATCGGAGGACAGGTGAAGGTGGTCCTCATCGCCGAGGACGGGCGCGAAGTGATTCTCGCGCTGTTGAAGGAGGGGGACTTCTTCGGCGAGATGTCGCTGATCGACGACCAGCCGCGTTCGGCCCACGTCATCGCCACCGAAGACGCCCAGCTGCTGGTCCTGCGCCGCGACGACTTCCTGGCGTGCATGGACGACATGCCGCGCATCGCGTTGGGATTGCTCCGAGCCCTGTCCCGCCGGCTGCGGCAGGCCGACGACAAGATTGGCGGTCTCGTGCTGCTCGACGTGAACGGACGCCTTGCGCGTTTGCTCCTCGACCTAGCCGACGAGGATGACGGGCAGCACATTACCAGGCGCGTCACTCATCACACCTTGGCGCAGATGATCGGGTCCAGTCGGGAGACGGTCTCGCGCACGCTGCGAGACCTCTCGGCTCGCGGTTTAATCGAAGTTGGACGCAAGCAGATGGTCATCCGCGATCGGGGCGGGCTCGAGGCCCTGGCAGGGATCATGTGAGCCTTGTCACCCCGGTGCGGTGATGGTGCGTATAGCATGGTGGCGGCGCTGAGGCATACTTTGACACTCGTACATACGCGAACGGTCGGATGGCCTATACCCTGACCATTTGGGGGGTTCGAGGATCGGTCCCCACGCCCGGGCCGCGGACGACGCGCTACGGCGGGAATACGTCGTGTGTTTGCGTTCACCGGGAGGGGGCCAATGGTCGCCAAGAGGTGATCCTCGACGCGGGCACCGGGGTGCGTGTGCTCGGCGCCGAGCTGGTCAACCGAGGCAACGGCAGCCTGCAGCTCGACTTGCTGCTCAGCCACACGCACTGGGACCATATCCAGGGCATCCCGTTCTTCTCGCCGCTGTTCAGCGAGGGGAATCAAGTCCGGGTCTGGGGGGCAAAGCAGGGCGACACCGACCTGTCGGTGATTCTGCGGCAGCAGATGAACCCGGTAGTGTTTCCGGTCCCGCTCGACGAGATCGCGGCGGACCTGCGCGTTGCGCACGTCGAACCGGGGCGGTTCGAGATCGACGGGTTCCAGGTGGACGCCATGCGGTTGCGGCACCCCGGCAACACGTTGGGGTATCGCCTCACACCCGTGGACGGCGGTGCGAGCGTCGCCTTCGTCCCGGACAATGAACTGGGACCGGGGGGCGTTTATGGGGAGCCGGAAGACTGGCGGGAGCAGTTCGTCCGGTTCTTGCAGGGAGTAGATGTACTGGTCCACGACGCGATGTTTCGCGCGGAGGACTTGGAGCAGTTCAGCGGCTGGGGCCATTCGTCACCGAGCGAGGCCATCGCCGTGGCGGCCGAAGCCGGGGTCAAGCGCCTGGTGCTGTTCCATCATCGGCCGGAGCACGACGATGATGTCATGGACCGGCTGCTGGAAGACGCCCAGCGGGAAGCGCACGACTTGGGCGTGGAAGTGGCGGCGGCGGTCGAGGGTATGCACATCAGCCTCTGACGATGGAGGAGAAGGTCATGAACAAGCGAGCGATACTCACGGTGGCACTGGCACTCGTGTTCGGGTTGCCGGCGGCGGGCCTAGCACAGGACACGCGTCCGGGCATCGCGGTCATTCCGTTCGTCAACGGTGGCTCGATCGGCGCCGAACCTGACGATTTCGCGGCGTTCGAAC
Organism: Gemmatimonadales bacterium; assembly: GCA_036397755.1. Lineage (GTDB taxonomy): Bacteria > Gemmatimonadota > Gemmatimonadetes > Gemmatimonadales > GWC2-71-9 > CAMYLY01. Next base: position 50,827 of record DASWII010000012.1, read on the forward strand.
TCGGACTGCAGGAGCTCCTCATCACGGAGCTTGCGATGAATTCCAGTCTCCGCGTCGTGGAACGTGGCCGGATCAAGGACCTCATGGCCGAACAGGATCTCGGCGCGAGCGGACGGGTCGACGCGAGCACGGCTGCCCAGATCGGGAAGCTGGTCGGTGCCAAGTACACGATCATGGGTGGGTTCATCGAGGTGAACAACTCCCTCACGCTGACCGCGCGCGTGGTGGACGGTGAAACGGCCGAGATCGTGAAGGCCGACCGCGTCCGCGGCGGGCGGGACGACATCTACGCGATGTCCGTGGATCTCGCCGACCAGCTCACGCGGGGCTTGAACCTCCCGGCGCTGGAGCGGCAGGCGCTCAATGAGCGCCGCGAGCGCGAGATCCCGGGTGACGCGGTGCGGCTCTACACCAAGGCACTGCTGTATCAGGAGCGCGGCCAAACGGACCGGGCGGTCGAGCTCTTCCGGCAGGTGGTGACGGAGTTCCCGCAATACACCGAGGCCCGTGACGCGCTGCAGCAAATCGGCCGCGGGTAGGCGGCCCGTCGCCCGGGTGTGATCGCGCCCGTTGCCGCCCTCGGACGCGGAGTAGCGCGCTCGATCTCCCGCCTGGGAGCCCTGGCGCGCTTCTTCGTGCGTACCATTGTTGCGGTGCCGACCATGACCGGTGCCGGGCGCCGAGTCGCCTTCCGCGTTCTCGTCAAACAGATCTGGTTTACGGCCGTCCAGGCCGTCCCGCTCCTCGTCATTCTCGCGTCGATCCTCAGCTTTCTCGTGATCTCGCAGGCGGTTCGCGAACTGGGTCGGATCGGCGCGACCGAACTGATCGGCAGCCTCATGGTGGTCGCCATCGTGCGCGAACTCGGGCCGCTGCTGACGGCGATGGTGGTGGCGGGGCGATCCGGCACCGCGATCGCCGCCGAGTTGGCCACCAACAAGGTGATGGGCGAGTTGAACGCGCTCGAGGGAATGGGCATCGATCCTTGGCACTACCTGGTGCTGCCCCGGTTTGGGGCGGCGATTCTCTCGATCTCAGGGTTGATCGTGTTCTTCGACGTCGTGGCGGTGCTGGCCGGGTTCGTGGCGGTCGCGGGAGCCGGGATGACGGCGGCGAGGTATTTCGACATCGTCCTGGCGTCGCTCACGTTTCGCGATGTGTGGATGAGCGTGGTGAAGGGTGTGGTGTTCGGCACGATTGCCGGAATGATCCCCAGCTTCGCCGGCATGGCGGTGCGGGGCGCCTCCACCGAGGTTCCCATTGCCGCCAGCCAGGCCGTGGTCGGGAGCATCTTCTTCATCTTTCTCGGCTCCGGCGTGTTTGTGCTCTTGTCATGAACGAGCCTCCCATTCTGTTTGAAGCTGTCGCGATTCCCGGGATTCCCGACGGGGGCTTCTCACTCGAGGTCGCCGCCCTCAGCACCACGCTCATCCAGGCGCCCGAAGCAAGTGGCGTGGACCTGCTCAGCCGCTATGCGCTCGGCCTGGTGCGACCCGCGAGCGGGCGGGTCCTGCTCCTGGGGAAGGACGTCGCGGCACTGCCTCGCCGAGCGGCGCTCGCCTTCCGCCGCAACGTCGGATACCTTCCTGCCGGCGACGGGTTGATGCAGAACTTGTCCCTGCGCGACAATGTCGCCCTCCCGCTCCGGTTCGGAAGCCGGATGTCCGAGGGAGATATCGCCGGGCGGGTGAGCGTGATTCTCGGCCAATTCCGCTTGGCCGGCGCCGGAGATCGTCGGCCCGCCGACGTGACCGATGAGATGCGCCGACGCACGGCGCTCGCGCGGGCTCTGGCGTTCGATCCGCCGGTCGTATTGATGGAAGACCCGTTTGACGGGCTCACTACCAGAGCGAGCACCGAGCTGCTGACGATCGCGCGCGGCGGAGAGTCCGATGACGGCTCACGGCGAACGGTATTCATCACGGGACAGCAAGTACCAAGTGTGGTTGAGCGGCGTATCGAGTGGCGTTTTCGCCTGCACCGTGGCGAGCTCGAACACGATGCGTAACTAGCAACGGGAGCGACGGACCCTGGAACGCACGGACTTCTTTGTCGGGCTCTTTCTCGTCATCAGCGTTGGCGTCATTCTGGGTGCCCTCGTGCTCACGAGCGGGGTGCTCGAAGGACGCTACAGTCTGATCATGCGGATGGAGCAGGCGGAAGGCATCTCGCAGGATACGCGGGTGATGCTGCAAGGCCTGGAGATCGGCCGCGTCACGACCGTCAATCCACAGCGGGATTCCACCAGCGGCACGCTCACCTTCCTTGCCACGCTCTCGGTGCGCGAGCGCTTTCCGGATGGGACGCGACTCTCCCTTCCCACGGGGACGTCGGCGGCCATCACCCAGGCGGGCGTGTTGGGTGGCACGGTGATTCAGCTCAAGATGCCAGACCGGGTCATCGGCGTACCCGACCTCCAGCCGGATGACACCATTCGGGCGGAGCGCACGCCCAGTACGATGGATGCGCTCGGCGACATCGCGGCGCGGTTCCGCGAGGACGTCGCCGCGACCCTGGAGGAGACCAAGACCCTGCTGCAGGAGACCACGCGGCTCGTCGCGACGACGCGTGGGGCTATCGACGTGACAACGCCGCAACTCATGGAAGTCATGGACCGACTTGCCGAGAACCTGAATCGGACCGATCATATCCTGGCGGAGTTGAGCCCACGGGTCGGGCCGATTGCGGACAGCATCTCGGTGACGGTCGGGAGCACACGCACGTTGGTCATGGAACTACAGACGCTCGTCGCCAGTACCAACGCGATGACCAACGAGAATCGCGACGCCATCACGAGTATCGTGGCGAGCTTCGATCGCACCGCGCAGATCCTGGCGCACTTTGCGGACCAGGTGAGTCGACGCCCCCTGCGGCTCCTCACCGGAGTGAAGCCCGCGGACACCACGAATCGGTAACGCATGAAATTCGTTCTGCTGCACCCGGCGAGCTACGATACGACGGCCATCGCTGACGCCTTGGCCGCGGAGTTGGTCACGATCCGCCCCATCGATTCGCCCGAACAGGTTCACGCGGAGGGCGTACCGACGGTACTGCTCCTCGACCCGCCGTCACGCCCGGCGTATCACCCGGACTCGCTCAAGCGGTTCGTCGATGCCGGTGGCGCGGTCGTCCTCCTGGGAGCCCCGGATGAAGCCGATCCACCGGAGCAGTTCCCGGATCAGGTCGTGGCGGCGTTCGTCCCGTTTCCCCATACGCCCCGATTCCTGTTCCTCAGCCTCCGGGCGGCCTATCGGGCCGCGGCCGCGCGAATCGACGCGATGCGCGCGCGCAAGGATCTGGCGACTCGGACGCGGGAGATTCAGGAGCTCACGCGCATCGGCATGGCGCTCACGACCGAACGCGATTACAACGCGCTCCTCGAACAGATCATCACCCAGGCGAGGATCATCACGAGCTCGGACGCCTGCAGCCTCTACCTCGTGCAGGAAGACGAAAAGGGCAAGTTCCTCCGGTTCAAGCTGACCGAGGGCTTCTCGCGGCCGGACATCCCCTTCGTCGAGATGCGGATGCCCATGTCTCCGGAGAGCCTCGCCGGATACGTGGCCATCGAGGGCCAGCCGCTCGTGATCGACGACGTGTACTTCTTGCCGCCCGACGTGGCCTACAGCTTCAACCGGTCGTTCGACCAGAAGTACGGGTACCGCTCCAAGTCGATGATGACCATCCCGATGAAGGATCACAAGGATGAAGTGATCGGGGTGTTGCAACTCATCAACCGCAAGCGGCAACTCGAAGCGCGGCTCCTGGAGCAGGACGACTTCGACGCCCAAGTCATTCCCTACACCCCACGTCTCGTGGAGTTGGTGTCGGCGTTGGCCGGTCAAGCCGCCGTGTCCATCGAGAACTCGCAACTGTACGAGGACATCGAGCGACTCTTCGAGGGATTCGTGCGCGCGGCCGTGACGGCCATCGAGCAGCGCGATCCGACGACGTTCGGGCATTCCGGACGTGTCGCGTCGATGACGGTGGCGCTGGCGGAGACGGTCGACCGCGCACCGACCGGCATGTACCGGCACACGAAGTTCACGCGCGATGAGATTCGAGAGATCCGGTATGCCGGCCTGCTACATGACTTCGGAAAGGTCGGCGTGCGCGAGCAGGTCTTGGTAAAAGCAAAGAAACTCTACCCACCCGACCTGTCGGTCGTGAAACACCGCTACGCGTTCGTGCGGCGAACCGCGGAGGCCGAGTTCCACCGGCAGCGAGCCGAGTATCTCGAGCAGCACGGCCGCGAAGGGTACGAGGAGTTCGCCAAGGCGCTGCGGGAGCAAAACGAGCAGGGCATGGCGGACCTCGACCGGTTCGTGAAGCTGGTCCTCGACTCGAACGAACCGACGGTCCTCCCAGAGGGGAGCTTCGAGGAGTTGATCGCGTTTGCCGACCGCTATTACAAGGACCTGGAAGGCAAGGATCAACCCTACCTGACGGATGATGAGGTGCGGTTCCTCACGATCCGGAAAGGGAGCCTCGACGACTCGGAGCGCCTCGAGATCGAGAGCCACGTCACGCACACCTACCGCTTCCTCACGCAGATCCCGTGGACCAAGGAACTCCAGTTCATTCCGCAGATCGCCTACGGGCACCACGAGAAGCTGAACGGCGTCGGCTACCCACGTAAGGTGCGTGGTGATCAGATACCGATTCAGACCCGCATGATGACGATCTCGGACATCTTTGACGCCTTGACCGCGTCCGATCGGCCGTACAAGCGGGCGGTGCCGGTCGATCGAGCGATCGGCATTCTGTCATCTGAGGTCGAGGGCGGGATGCTGGACACCGACCTCTTCAATCTGTTCGTCGAAGCGAAGGTGTACGAGCGCCGCGACGAAGCCGGCTAGCCGTCGGCGCCCCACCCGCCACCGCCAGGCGTCTCGATCGTCAGGAGATCCCCGGGGCGCATGGTCCATGCCGCCCTTCCCGCAAGCTCTTCGTCGTTCAGACGGTTACGCCCCGGCTTGCCCGGAGATCCGCCCTGCGTCCCACGGGGGGCATGCCGGCGCCGCTCCGTAATGAGACTCACATGGATCGGGGCGAGCGCACGGTAGGCACGGACTACCCCGTCACCGCCTGCGGCGCGGCCGGCGCCCCCACTGCCGTCCCGGAGCGCGTAACGCTCGATTCGCAACGGATACTCCATCTCGAACACCTCGATCGGAGTGTTCCGCGTGTTGGACATGCCGACGTGGACACCGGATGGGCCCGGACCCCGCGCCGACCCGCCCTGCCCTCCTCCGAGGGTCTCGTAGTAGGTCCATCCGTCCCCGCCCATGACCACGTTGTTCATCGTTCCCTGCCCCTGCGCCGGCAGCTTCGCGGCTTCGCCCAGCGCGAGGAACAGCACGTCCGCGATGCGCTGGGACGTCTCCACGTTCCCGGCGGCGACCGCGCGCGGCCAGCGCGCATTGACCAAGGATCCGGGCGGCGCGAGCACGCTCACGACACGGTGCATGCCCCCATTCGTTGGAATGTCTTGATCGACGAGGCACCGCAGCACGAACAGCACAGCGGAGCGCGTCACGGCCAGCGGACAGTTCACGTTGCCGGGCCCTTCCGGATCGGTGCCGGTGAAATCCACCTCCATGCCACCCCCCCGCACGGTCACCCGCACGCGAATCGTGAGATCGCCCGCGGTGACGCCGTCACCCTCGAGGTAGTCGTCCGCCTCGTACACGCCGTCAGCCACCGCGCGTGCCACCGCCTCCCGCGAGCGCTGCTCCGCATACGCCAGGAGATCGGCGACCGCACCCACACAGTGATCGTGTCCCACCCGCGCCACCAGCTCGCGGAGGCGGTCGGCACCGCGCACGCACGCCGCGTGTTGCGCGGCGAGGTCACCGCGACGGATGTCCGGCGTGCGCACGTTGGCGAGCACGAGGCGCTCGATGTCGGCGCGCACCCCTTGCGCCGTCGCCCACCTCGTCGGCGGAATGATCAGCCCCTCTTCGAACAACTCGCGCGACGACGAGGGCATGCTGCCCGGCGTGGACCCGCCGACGTCCGAATGATGGGCACGCACCACCGTGTATCCCCCGATCGCGTCCCCCAACTGGATGGCGTGGACCATCGTGATATCCGGAAGGTGGGTTCCGCCCGTGTACGGGTCGTTCAAGATGAACGTGTCCCCGGGGTCGGGCCGCATGCCGCGAACCGCCGCCACCGCCTCCGGCATCGCCCCCAGATGGACGGGGATGTGTGCCGCCTGCGCGATGAGCACCCCGTCGTCCGTGAACAACGCCGCCGATGAATCCCGCCGCTCGCGGACGTTGGGCGACAGCGCGCTCGCGACCAGGAGCGCGCCCATCTCTTCGGCAATACCGGCAAAGGCGTGTGCCATCACCTGGAGGCCGATCGCGTCCAGCGTCATGTCCGTTCCAGGAGGAGGGCTCCGCTGGGATGCACCTCGGCGGTCCATCCCGGCTCCACCCGCGTCGTGCAGTCGACCGCATCGACCGCACATGGGCCGCGCAGCACGGCTCCGGCCGGCAACTCCGCTTCCGCATACCGCGGCGCGCCGGCAACCCTGCGCGCCCCCGTCGGCCGCTGCGCCAGGCGCAGCGCGGCCCCGCGCACGAGACCGGTGACCCGCACGTTCACCACCTCCACGTCACGCCCACGATCCGCGTACCCGTACCGTTGCTCGTGAGCATCGTGAAAGGCGCTCGCGGTCGCGGCCGGCGATGATGCCTCCACGGCGAGTTCATAGCCCTGCCCCGGGTAGCGACAGTCGGCGTGTCGCGTCAGGACCGCGTCGGGCAGCTCGGTCCTCAGCTGCCGTTCCAGCGGCGCAAAGGCGGCTTCCAGCGAGCCGGACTCCAGCGCGCGGGCGAGCCGGTGGAGGGACGCGGCGGCCTCCAGCTTCGCGGGAGCGGCGGCCAAGCCCAGTGCGGACAACACCCCCGCGTGCGGCGGCACCAGCGCGCGTGCCACCCCAAGCGCGTCGGCCATGCGACAGGCAAACAACGGACCGGCCCCGCCAAATGCCACGAGCACGAGCGACCGCGGGTCGATCCCGCGCTCCACACTCACGCGCCGCAGCGCCCGCACCATTGACGCCGTCGCTACCTCCACGATCCCTTCGGCGCAGCGACGCACATCCAGTCCCGCGCGGTCGGCCACGCGGGTGACGGCGTTGTGCGCGCGGTCGGCGCGCAGGGTCAACCCCGAGGCCAGCGGCTGCGCGGCGGACAGCCAATCGAGCACCACCGCTGCGTCGGTGACGGTCGCGTCCTCACCTCCGCGATCATAGCAAGCCGGACCCGGCATCGCCCCCGCGCTCTGCGGGCCCACCCGCAGCGCTCCACCGCCATCCACCCAGGCGATGCTCCCGCCACCCGCGCCGACCGTCTCGATGAGCACGTGGGGCAGGCTGAGCGGCACGCCACCCACCACGCCCGACGCCTGCAAGAGCGGCTCTCCACCGAGGATCACGCTCGCGTCCGCGCTGGTTCCACCCATGTCGAGTGTCAGGAGGTCGCGGAGCCCGAGCTGCGCTCCGATCAGTCTGGCCCCCTCGACGCCGCCCGCCGGACCGGACAACGCCAACGAGGCCGCGCGGACTCTCGCCTGCTCCACCGACAAGGTCCCTCCGCTCGACGCCATCACCCGGAAGTCCGTCACGCCGACGGCGGTGGCGTCAGGCTCCATCGCCCGCAGATAGCCTTGCACCAGCGGACGCAGGTATGCCTCCGCGCTCACGGTGCTGAATCGCTCGTACTCCCGAAACACCGGCAGCACCTCGTGGCTGGCGACCACGGGAACGCCCGGCAACGCGGCGCGCAGGGCACGCTGGAGCCGCGACTCGTGGTCCGCATGCAAGAACGCGAATAACAGGCCCACCGCGACGGCATCGGGCGCCAGCGCCCGCACACGCTGAACGACACGGGCAATCTCGGCGTCCGCCAACGCGACGACCTCGCCCTCCACACCGACACGTTCGTGCACGCCCACGACGTCCTCGCGCTTCACCAGCGGCGGCGCGTGGTCCTCCTCCAGGCGGTACAGCGACGGACGATCCTGCCGTCGCAACCACAGGAGATCCTCGAAACCCCGAGTCGTCACGAACGCGACGCGTACACCGCGACGTTCCAGCAGCGCGTTCGTGGCAATCGTCGTTCCGTGAACGAGCGCGGCGCGCGGCGCGTCGATCATCCACTGACCCACGCGGTCCCAAGCCTCACGGGAGAGGGCATGAGGCACCGAGGGCACCTTGCCCACGCGGACCTCCCCTGATGCGGTGAGCCCGACCAGATCCGTGAAGGTGCCGCCGATGTCGATGCCGAGACGCATCAGCGGCGCCAGCGGGCGTACGCCACGAGCAGGACAGCGCCGATGACACTGGTCAGACCGACCCAATCACCCAAGCGGACGTACACCGTACGCTCGTCCGAGGTGGTGAGCACGCGGGCGGCGAACGCCTCCTCGAACAGCGGCGTCGGATCGTGGATCCGGCCCAGCGGGTCGATGAACGCCGAGATTCCCGTGTTCGCCGCCCGCGCGATCCCCGCGCGGGTCTCGATCGCCCGCATCACCAGATGGGCAAGGTGTTGGCGCGGCGCACTGGAACGACCAAACCACGCGTCGTTGGTAATGTTCAGCAGGAACTCCGCCCCGTCCCGGCGGTATTCGCGGGCCAGGTTCTCGAAGATCGACTCGTAGCAGATAAGGATCCCAAAGCGGCCGATCCGCGTCGCGTACACGGGCCCACTGCGACCCGGCTCCGCCCCACCGAAGAATTCCAGATTGCCGAACCACTCGGGGGTCACAAACGGCACGCGCTCGGTAATCGGGACGAGATAGCGCTTGTGGTACACGGGCGCGGAGCGGCTGTTACCCAAGTGGTCCACGACGAAGGCCGCGTTGTAGTAGGCAAACTCGTTCTCTCCGCGGAGCTCCGCGTCGAGCGCACCGACCACGGCCGGCACCCCGTATCGCGCCACGTGTTGCTCGAGCGCGCGGCGCCAACTCGGTCGGTTGTAGAACGTCCCCGGCACGGCGGCTTCCGGCCACACCACCAGGTCCGGCGACGTGGCCGCGACGGCTCGGTCGGACAGCGTGAGCAGCGCGCTCATCAGCGAGTCCCGCGTACCGGGCATCCACTTGTCGTCGAATCCGACATTGGGCTGGATGACCGCGACGGTCCCCACGTCGCGGAGTACCACCGCGCGCGCACGCAACACTCCGTATCCCGTCACGAGTGTCACACCCAGCATCACGACGCCGACGCGCCGCACCACCGCCGCACGGTGCGCTCGCAGCAGCCACGCTTCCGCCAGCGCGACGTTGGCGGCCACCAGCAGGAATGTGACGCCCCGGGCTCCGATCAGGTCCGCCACCTGCACAAGCGTCGGATAGCCCGTCAACGACGTGCCCAAGCCGAGCCAGGGGAAGCGAATGTCCCCCTGGTGAGCGATCAGCCACTCCGCCGCCGTCCACAGGACCGGGAGACCGAGCGCGAGGGGAACGCCGACCCGCGCGCGAATCCAGGCCGCGCCCGCGAACACCAGCGCCGAATAGCCGGCCAGAATGGCGATGGTCGCGGCATAGCCAAGCGCGGAGAGCGGGGTGAAGTGCCACAGCGCGACGACGATCCAGTACAGTACGAGCCCTTGGCTGAGCAGACCGTACCAGAACCCACACACAAGCATCCTGCGCGCCGCGCCCGGAGCGTCACCGAGACGCAGCAGCAGCCACGTCACCGGCACGAGCGCGAGGAACGAGGGAAACAGGAGGTGGAATGGCGGGTAGGCCAACGCGGTGAGGAGGGCCCCGCCCAACACGAGCCTCCAATCCTCCCGCGGCAGGATGGCCCACCTCACAAGGCGATGTCGCGCCCCTCCGCGGCCGAGCGGGCGATGGCCTCGAAGATGTCGTGCAACCTGGCCTGCTCCTCGAGGTCGGGGGCCACCGTCTCCCCGCGAACCATCGCCAGGAACTGCTGCCATTCCTCGCGATACGAAGCGCTGAACACATCGCCTGCGTCCAACGCTTCCGGCGGGGTCACGTTGACAGGCGTGCCATGCATCTCCTTGAACACGCCGAGCGGGCCGATCCGCGCCGAGCCGGCATCACCCATCACTTCGAACCAGAACTTTTCGGTGGGACCGATATGCCGCCACGAAACATCCACGAAGATCGACAACCCGCCGTCGCAATACAGCAGGGCGCAGGCGGTATCCTCGACCAGCGACTCCGGCCGGCCCGCGTACGACGCCGACACCCGTGTGATGCGCGGCTGATCGGCCAACCACAACGACAGGTCGATGAGCGGGAGCCCGAGATCCAACATGACGCCGCCACCGGACTCCGCCGGCCGCTCCCGCCAACCCACGCCAGCCCCCAGCGGCCGAAAGATGTACCACCCGGCGCGGATCCCCCGCAGTGGGCCGAGCTCCCCGCCGACCGCGAATGCCTTGACCGTGCGAAAGTCGGTGCGGTACCGATGGTTCATCCCGACGAAGAGCACCCGCCCGCTCTGCTGGTGCACCCGACTGACCCGAGCCACACCCTCCGCGGTGAGACTCAACGGGCGTTCGCACATCACGTGGGCACCCGCCGACAAGGCCGTCGCGGTGTGGATTTCATGCAGATGATTGGGGGTGCAGATGACCACCGCCTCGGGTGACGCCAGCGATAGCACGTCCTCGATGTCGTCGTAGACATCGGGTATGCCGAACCGCCGTGCCAACGCTTGCGCCTTGGCGACATCGGCGTCGCACAGGGCGACCAGCCGCACGTCGGTCATCTTGGCAAGCACCGCGAGGTGCGCCACCTGCGCAATCGCCCCAGCGCCCACGACACCGACGCGCAGGGGCGTGGTCACCTGTTCCCCTGTGGAAACGCCACCATGAACCCGGTCCGAAACGACGCGGAGAGCAACTCGCTGGTGAGGTCTCCCCTCGCTTCCGCCGTCCAGCTCACGCGACCCGCGATGCCTACCTCGATTCCCAGTACCGCCGCCAATCCGGCGGCGATGGTGTCCAGCGCATCCTCGACGAAGGTATCGTCGATCGCCGCCCCATCGCCATCCCGCACGTGGATCCCCAATCCGAGACCACCGTACGGACGCATGCGACCGTTGGGTGCCGGCAGGTAATGCAGATCCAGGAATGCCTGCCAACTCGTTAGCTTGATCGTGCCGAGATCGATGGGTGTGCCGCCCCCGATGACCGCTTCGAGTTGGTTCTCGAACCGGGTGATCTCCTCAGCATTGTACGCCCCGCGAAAATACGACCCGCCGGCGACCAAGCGTATCTTGGGCGCAAACCACCCGAGGTCGAGACGGACGCCCACGGTCGGCTCGGCCGTGAGCGCATCGGAGACGACGATCCCCGCGTCGGCGCCGATGGCGGTGAAACGCAGCCCCTCGTAGCTGAACTGTTCCAGCAGCCCCTGCGCCCCGAGCACGTTCGGGAGCAGAAGCCCCAGAGCGGCCAACTTAGTACCAGCGTTCAACGCGTGTCCCCGGGAAATAGGTTGTCAGAATGGCTCGCGCGGTCTCGCCCGCCCGCGCCCGCCCAATCGCGCCCCACTGACACATGCCGACACCGTGCCCCCACCCGAACCCGTCCACCCGCACCCGCGTCGTCACCCCCCCGGCCTGCTCCACCGACACGCGGAACCGGTTGCTCCCCAGCCACGCGCCCTTGGCGGGCGCCAGCACCGAGCGAATATCTGCCGCGTACACCGGGATCTCTCCGCCGCTCACGCCGATGCGCAGTTCGGTTACCCGCCCAGAGGGCCCCGTCGTACGCGCCCGCACGTCCCGGATCGTGTCGACACGATCGCCGTCGACGCCGAGCACGGAGGGCACCGTTTCGCGTAATATATCGCGCAACTCGGAGGCGTCCCACTCGGCGCTCCATGAGAAGCGAGGAGAGATGTCACAGTACGACCCGTCGCCCCGGCGATCCGACACGGGACGCAGGTACGGTTGCGACACGGCCGATCGGAACGCCTCTTCGGGCGCCGCCGTGGACCCGCCGCAGGTCGAGTGGTAGAAGGGCGTGATGGGCTCCCCGCCGTAGGTGAGAACCATCCCCCGGGTGGCGCCGACCGCCCGGATGCCGAGGGGCGTTTCCGCATCCACGCCGCCGTAGGCTTGATCCACCACCCCGGCGCGAATGTCGAATCCCTCGGCGCCGAACTTGCCGCGGTTCACGATCGTGTACGTGCGCGCCGCGATGGCCTGCGCCTCGAGCGCCGCCGCGTCACCGTCTTCGCGCGGTCCAAGTTCGGCGTTCACGACACCCAACACATAGTCCTCGAGAGACAGTTCGTTGACCGCCGTCAACCCTCCGTTGCGCGTGAACACCTCGACGACACCGCGATAGGGTTTGCCATCGACGAGTACGAACGCGGACCGGGTCCGGCTCACGAACACGATGCGCTCGTAGCTGCCCTCCGCGCCGGGCGCCCGCAACCGCAACGCGCGCCCGTCGGCATCCAATGTGACGGCGCCCTCGGCGTGCAATTCCACGACCGTCGCTCCGTGCGCGATCCCCATCCCCGTGCCTTGCACGCCGATCGTGAGGGAGGACGCCCCCACGACGAGACCGACGCGCACGTCGGGCGCCCGACCTTCCGGAGCCGGCCGCGGCTGTGGTGGCGTCGGGGCGCACGCCACCACCGTACCGGTCAGCCACAGTGAGACCGTGCGGATCCAACGCGTGCGGCTCAGGGAAGCGCCTCCGCCGTGAAGTCGTAATCCTCGTTGCCCGTGACCCGAACGCGGAGAAACTCCCCCGGGCGCGCCCAACCACCCCGCTGCACGTGGGTCACGCCGTCCACGTCGTCGGCCTGCCACGGCAGGCGCCCCACATGCGACGCATCGCGGTCGGTCTCGGCCGTGTCGTCCACGAGCGCGATCGACTCGCGACCCACAAAGCGAGCGAGCCGATCTTGGGAGATGGCGCGCTGCAGCTCGCTCAGTTCCTCCTGGCGCTCCGACTTCACCGAGGCGGGAACGTCATCCGGGAACTCGGCCGCGCGCGTCCCTTCCTGCTCGGAATACGTGAAGACGCCGAGCCGTTCGAACGCCGTTTCCTCCGCGAACTCGCAGAGCATCCGGAAATCCTCGTCCGTCTCGCCCGGAAAGCCCACGATCGTGGTCGTGCGAATCGCGAGGTCAGGCACCGCATCCCGGAGCCACCGCACCTTCTCGCGAATCGTGTCGCGGCGTTCCGGACGGCGCATGCGTTCCAGCATACGATCGGAGGCGTGCTGGATTGGGATGTCGATGTACGGCACGATGCGGGGCTCGGTCGCGATCAACTCGACCAACCGCTCGGTCAGGCCAAGGGAGTACACGTACAACAAGCGGAACCATGGAATCGTCGTCTCGCGCAGCAGCGCGTCGAGCAGGTCGGGCAACTTCGGCCCGTCCCTACCCAGGTCGCGCCCATAATGCCCCAGATCCTGCGCGACCAGGTTCAGCTCACGCGCGCCGTCCGCCTCCAGCTCCTGGGCCTCGCGCACCAGCCGCTCGAGCGGCTCGGAACGATGCTTTCCCCGCATGAGAGGGATCGCGCAGAAGGCACAGGAATGATCGCACCCTTCGGAGATCTTCAGATAGCGAACGTGACGGCCGTCGCCCAGATACTGCCGGACGCCCGGGTGGCCCTCCACCGGGTCAGCCAGCAACCCGCGCGCGGCCAGTGCGGGGACAAGCGTGTGGAGATCGTGGAACCCCAACAGCAGGTCCACATCGGGCATTTCCTTCCGGAGATCCTCCTGGTATCGCTGCACCAGGCACCCAACGGCCACCACCGCCTTGACCGTGCCGTACTGTTTGAGCTGCGCCGCCTGCAGCATGGCATCGATGGACTCACGCTTCGCGGCGTCGATGAACCCGCACGTGTTGACGAGCACCACGTCCGCACTATGCAGGTCATCCACGACGGATGCTCCGTGCCCGACCAGCTGTCCCACCAGCCGTTCGGAGTCCACGGTTGCCTTGTCGCACCCGAGCGAGATCACGCCGAGTCTCATCGGGGGAATATACGGAGGGTACGATCGTAGGGGGGTAGGATCGTAGGGGGGTAGGATCGTAGGAGAGTACGGGGGTACGGGGGTGCGGGGTAACGGGGTACGGGGTAACGGGGTACGGGGGTACGGGGGTAACGGGGTAACGGGGTACGGGGTAACGGGGTACGGGGGTACGGGGTACGTGGTACGGGGTACGGGGTACGGGGTAACGGGGTACGGGGGTACGGGGTACGGGGGTACGAGGGTCGCTGTGCCGGCTCTGCTACGACAGGAAGCTCTCCAGCGCGCGCGCGCGGCTCGCGTGACGTAACCGCGCCAGCGCCTTCTCCTTGATCTGGCGCACCCGCTCGCGCGTGATGCCCATCATGGAGCCGATTTCCTCGAGTGTCAGTGGGTCCTGGTCGTCGAGACCGAAGTAGAGTCGCAGGATCTTGGCTTCGCGATCCTTCAGCGTCCCCAGGACCTCTTCGATCGAATCGGACAGCGCCCGCTCGAACGTCTTCTCGTCCGGCCCGGCATTCTGCGTGTCGGGCAGATAATCGAGCAGCTTGTTGTCTTCGCCGAGCGTCAGCGGGGCATCCAGCGAGAGATGACTTTGCGAGATCGACAGCGTCTTGGCCACCTCTTCCCGGGAGATATCCATCCCCTCGGCGATCTCCTCGACCGTCGGCTCGCGGCCGAGTTCCTGCTGCAGCGCCGACGACCGCTTGCCGATACGGTGCAGCGTGCCGGCGCGGTTCAGCGGCACGCGCACGATGCGGCTCTGTTCCGCGAGCGCCTGGAGGATCGCCTGCCGAATCCACCACACCGCGTAGGAGATGAACTTGATGCCCTTGGTCTCGTCGAACTTGTGCGCCGCGCGGATCAGTCCGAGGTTGCCTTCGTTGATCAGGTCGGACAGGCTGACGCCCTGGTTCTGATACTTCTTCGCGACCGACACGACAAACCGCAGGTTGCTGCGGACGAGCTTGTCGAGCGACTCCGGGCACCCCGTGCGGATCCGACGGGCCAAGTCGGCCTCGTCGTTCCGGCCGATGAGCGGATACTGACTGATCTCCCGAAGGTACTGGTCGAGGGATCCCTCGTCGACCGTCGTCTTGCGCGCGGAGTTAGCGCGCATGCCGGGAGCTACCTCCGCCGCGTACCATGGGATTGCCGTCCGTGCAGTGGGACACCGCACCACCGTGCACGGTGATTGCAAAGAGTCGAGAGGAAGGTGCGGCGAGGCGACGCGGCGAGACCAACTGAGGAGGCTTCGCGCTGCTGGACCGCATTCGACTCAATGGATAGGACACAGCGGCACCGCGCTCCCGTGCGAGTTGTGAGTGGACGTTAGTCACGACTTGGAAGTGGCGCAACTGTCACCGACCAACCGCGCGCGTTGGCCCATGCACGCAGGGCCCGCGAGAACTCGGAACGCGAGCAGTTGTGACGAACGGTGGCCGCCGCCGCGGCCGCGCCCGTGCCGGACGCCACCTCCAGACGCTCGACGCGCGCGAGCGGCAGATCCGCGACGGCAGACGCGTCGAGGCGCATGCCACCGGCATTCAATATCACGGCGATCGACCGACGCATGCCACATGGTACGATGGCCGGCGCCGATGGCCGGACGCCAAACCACGCGAACCCTGCCCGAAAAAACGCGTCCGCCCGTCAGCGGCGTTGCAGCCCGTAGCGTTCGATCTTCTTGTACAGATTGGAGCGCGGCATCTCGAGCTTCCGCGCCGTCTCGCTCACGTTCCAGTTGTTCTCTTCGAGCTTGGCCTCGAGAAACGCGCGTTCGGCCGACGTCTTGAACTCCTCGTAGGTGTCCCAGCGACCGGGATCGGCCACCGGGCCTTCGTGCGCGTGCCCCGACAACCGTTCCACATCGGCCGCGCGTACCTCGTCTCCGGCCGCGAGAATCAGCAGGCGCTCGACCGTGTTGCGGAGCTCGCGCACGTTCCCCGGCCAGTCACGAGCCCGGAGCGCCTCGACCGCCTCGGGCGCGATCGGTCGCAGCCGGACACCCTCGCGCCGGGCCATCTGAGACGCGAAGTGCTCGATCAGCAACGGAATGTCATCCCGGCGCGCCCGCAGCGGCGGCACCTCGATCGGCACGACGTTCAACCGGTAGTACAGGTCATCGCGAAACCGGCCGGCACCAATCTCCTCCGCGAGCGCCTTGTTGGTGGCCGCGATGACGCGGACGTCGACCGTGATCGGCTTTGCCGCCCCAATCCGCGTCACCACGCCCTCCTCGAGCGCGCGCAGCACCTTGGCCTGCGCGGCGGCACTCATGTCGCCCACTTCATCCAGGAACAGCGTGCCGCCGTCCGCTTGCTCGAACTTCCCGGCCCGATCGGCGAACGCCCCCGTGAACGAGCCTTTCATGTGGCCGAACAGCTCGCTCTCGATCAGCTCTCCCGGAATCGCCGCGCAGTTCACCTCCACGAAGGGCTTCGCCGCCCTGGCCGACTGGTTGTGGATCGCCCGCGCCACCAGCTCCTTCCCGCTCCCGTTCTCCCCGGTGATCAGCACGCGCGCGTTCGTCGGCGCCACACGCTCCACCAGCGCCAACACCTGCGCGACGGCGGCGCTGCGTCCCACGATTTCGTAGCGTCCGATCGACGCCCGCAGCCGCTCGTTCTCCGACTCGAGTTCGACCTGCTCGAACACGTGCCGCAGAAGCAACAGGATCCGATCCGTGTCGAGCGGCTTCTCGAGGAAGTCGAACGCACCCCGCTGCGTCGCTTCGACCGCGGTCTCGATGGTGCCATGCCCGGAGATCATGACCACCCGCGCCTGCGGGTTCCTCGCGCGCAGCTCACGCAACGTCTCCAACCCGTCCATCCCCGCCATCTTCACGTCGAGAAAGACGAGATGCGGGTGGAACAACTCATACGCCTTCAGCGCCCCGGCGCCTGACTCCGCCACCTCGACATCGATCCCCTCGTATTCGAGTACCTGACGCAACGCGTCGCGCACGCCTCGCTCGTCGTCCACCACCAGCACCCGCCGGGCCATTAGGGCACCCTCCGGTAAAAGACGATGCCATCCGGCTGCACCCGGACGTCCCCGACGGTCGCGGGAGCCGGCAACAGGAAGGCACCAGTCGAATCGCCCGCCAGCCGCTCCACCACCCGCGGAATGACGGAGCCAGGAAGCGGGAACTCCCGAATCACAAGTTCCTCGACCGACCACGCCAGCACACCCGGCGCGCGAACGGTGAGCGGGCCCTCGGCGCGGAACGGTTGGCGGCCCCCCAACAGATCCGCCAGCGGGCCGAGGAGATCGCGGCCGAGCAGGTCGAGCCGCATCTGTGCGCCCAGCACGACGCGGTTCTCCGACAAGGTAATGGTCAACGAGTCCATCGCGGCGCTCGCCGCCGGATCCAGTCGGGCCGCCACCAGCGAGGCGAACTCCTCGGCCGTGAAAGCGACATAGCCGGGCCCGCCCGCGTCGCCGATCGCGGCCTCCTTCTCCTCGGCCCGGCCCAGCGCGTCCGCCGATGGCGACCCCGTGCTGGAAGCAACCGCCGGCGGCGTTGCCGGAGCCGCCGCGCCCGCCTGCGGCTCGCGGAAGGCGGCGTACGCGGCACGGAGCTCGGCGCGGAAGAACCACGCAGCCACGGCGAGGGCCACGAGCAACGTGGCGCACCCGATCATCGCGAAGAAGTTGCGCATGCACCCCACCTAGAAAGTCTCCAGCTCCGCCGCAAACAACCGCTCGTACCGCGCTCCCGCGCGGCCAAGCACACTCCGCATGAGATCCACGGACGTCACGGTGAATACTTCGTCCACGATCACCTCGGCCGCGAGCGCATCGAAACCGGCAAACGCCGGGGAGCGCGCATCGCGCCGCGCCCTGCCCAACGTGAGGTGTGGACGGAACACCCGACCCTCGTTGGGATACCCCAGCGCGTTCATCGCCCGCTCCACCCGGTCCTGCAACAGCTCGAGCGGTGGCGAGGCCTCACACCCGATCCACACGACTCGCGGCCGCGCGGCCGTCGGGACCGCACCGCACCCCGCGATCCCCACCGAGAACGGTCTCACGCCGGCCACGCACGCTCGTACCGCGTCCGTCAACTCGCGTTCCCGGTCCGCGGCGACCTCGCCGAGAAACTTGAGCGTCACGTGCAGCCCCTCGGGTTGACCCCATCGGACCGGCAACGCCGCGGAGCGCAGCGATGCCGTCGCGTCCCACACGCGCCGGCGTACCGCATCGGGAAGGTTGATCGCCACGAACAGCCGCATTCACCCCTCGCCCGCCAGCACCTCGACGGACGTCGCCCCGCCCGTCAGCTGACTCCCCCGCTGATATCCCGCCAGGTCGAGCGTCACCGAGCGGAATCCGAGATCGAGGAGCCGCGCACCGATGTCATCGCGGTGCCGCCGCACCAGCGCGAACGACGATGGCGGCACCTCGATCCGCGCCTCGTCACCCCGATGGCGAACCCGCAGATCACCATCCACGCCGATGGCCCGCAGAAGCGCCTCACCTTCCTCGACCTGGCGCACGCGGCTGCCCGTGACCGCCAGGCCATACATGACGCGGCTCGCAAGGCACGGCGCCGACGGCGCATTCCATATCGGGATGCCCAACTCCCGAGCGACCGCCCGCACCGCCGGCTTGGTGAACCCGGCGCCGGCCAGCGGAGACACGACGCCGCACCCTTCCGTGGCTCGCAGACCGGGGCGATGTTCGCCCAGGTCGTCGGCGTTCGTGCCGTCCGCCATGGCGGCGAGCCCCTCGTCCCGGGCAAAGGCAGATAGCCGGACCCACAGCTCGCGCTTGCAGAAGAAGCAACGCTCCGTCGAGTTGGCCGCGTACTCCGCGTCCTCGAACTCGTGTGTGTCGATGGTCACGAAACGCAGGTCGAACTGCTCGGCGATGTCCCGCGCCTGCTCCAGTTGGACCCGCGAAACCGAGGGGGATCGGCCGAGGGCGGCAACGGAACGGTCGCGACCCAGCGCCTGCCGCGCGAGTACCGCCACGACGGCCGAGTCCACGCCGCCGGAGTACCCGACGAGGAGCGAAGGAAACGCGGCCAGTCGCTCGCGGAGCGCGGCGAGCCGGTCGCTCGGCACTGGCGTGGAGGACATGGGTATGGAAGATAGTGCGGGCGAGTCCGGGGGGGATGGGGATCGCGCGGGCGGCCGGCGAGCCCAGGGGGGTTTGCGTTCGGGCCCCGCACCAGACGAACTTAGCAGGTCGTGGGAGCCGTTCCGCCTCCGCGGCACACATGACACGTCGGTTACCTCGAAAGGAAAAGCATGCGCTGCATTGGGCTCTTGTCTCTCGTGACGCTGGCGGCGGCGACGACCGCGGCGGCGCAGGCACCGGTGGTCACTCCGGAGGGAGATCCATCGATAGAGAGCGATTCCATCTACGCGCTCGCCGTGGACCCAAGCGCCTTTCCGGACCAACCCTTCGTGTACCTCCTGGACGACGGGATCATTCGACTGGAGGCGGACGGGCGGGGCACGCGAACGTATCGCCAGATCGTGCAGATCCTCACCAAGGAGGCCGCGGAGGCCTGGAGCGAGCACACCTTCGGCTACGTGTTCGACCGCGAGACGTTCCAACTCAACTGGATTCGCGTCGTGCGACCCGACGGCTCCGTCGTGAGCGACGGTCCGGCGCAGCGGCAGGAGAGCTCGGACCTGCCCGACACGGAGTATCCGATCTACACGGATGCGCGGACGATCCGGGTGACCCTGGGAGGCGTGGAGCCCGGCACCATCGTGGATTTCAGCCACACCACGACCACGGTGGATCCCGTGCTCGACGGTGACTTCACGGCGGGGTGGTCGGTGACGACGGGATTCCCCGTGGTGCGGTCCCGCTACATCGTGGACGTTCCCGAGGCGGCGGACGTCCGCATTGCGGAAGACAACATCGATTTCGAGCGCGGCGAGCATCGAGCGAACGGACGCGTCACGTACACGTGGGCTGCACAGGACGTGGCGCCGTTCGAGCCGGAGCCGTTCGCGGGGACCCCGAACGAGGTCATCGCGCAGATCACGATCTCGGGCCCCATCGGGTGGGATTCGATCGCCTCGTGGTACCAAACGCTGTCGGCCGATCGCTACGCGGTCGACCCGGCGATCAGGAACGCGGCCGCGGAGCAGTTGAAAACCACGCGCTCACCGGAGGACACGCTCCGGGCCCTCCACCGCTGGGTCGCACAGGATTTCCGGTACGTCTCGCTCTCGTTGGGAATCGGCGGCTACCGGCCGCGCGACCCGGCGCAGGTGTTCGAGACGCGGTTCGGGGATTGCAAGGACAAAGCGACGCTCTTCATCGCGCTTGCGCGGTCGTTCGGCATCGCCGCGCACCCCGTCATCGTGAGCTTGCGGGGCGAGCCCGACAGCACCACGCCGACGATCCTCCAGTTCGACCACATGATTGCGGCCGTCGATCGTCCGGGCGGATATCTCTACCTGGATCTGACCGCCGAGCTCATCCCCTACGGTGAGGTGCCCGAATATCTCCAGGGCGAAATGGGACTCGTCGTGCATCCCGACGGGCGGGGGGAAGTCATCACGTTTCCGCAGGCACAGGCCGAGGCGAATCACTTGGCGGTCACGGTCCGCGGGGAGCTCCTTCCCGACGGGTCGTTCGAAGGGTGGTACGAGCAGATCGCCTCGGGGAGCCGGCAGTCCGCGCTCCGTCAGGCGATGGTGCGACCGAGCACGATGACCGGGCAGGATAGCACGCGGTGGCTTCGGTCGATGGCGGGCGCCGTGTTCCCCGGCGCAACGACCGACAGTTTCGAGTTGTTCGAAGGGCGAGACCTCGAGGCCACCCCCCGGATTGCGCTGCGCATCAAGGCGCAGTCGGCGGCGACTCCGGCCGGGAACAGCTACATCTTCAACATCCCGATCCCCGGCTTCGGCAATCCCGGGATGATCGCGGACCTCGAGGCGAGTGACGAGCGCCTGTTCCCGATCGATGTCGATGCGGTGATCGGCCCCGTTGCCAGCACCTGGCAGGTGGACCTCACGGTACCTCGCGGTTGGGAGGCCGAGCTGCCAACGGGGGTTACGGCCAGCAGCCCGTTCGGCGAGTACCGATCAACCTATACGCAGCGCGGACGGGTGGTGACCATCACGCGACGGCTCAAGGGCAGCAGGGGGCTGGAGCCCAAGGAGCGGTTCGGTGACCTCATCGCGTGGTTCAAGACGATCGGGGAGGACAACGTCCGGTATCTGGCCGTCACGCCTCGCCGGTGAGGTTGCGGGGTCCCCTTCGCGGAACCGCCTCCCCTACCCCGTCGGCCGATCGAATCGCCGATACTGTATCGCCTCGCTGACGTGAGCCGTGGCAATCTGCGCCGCGGCAAGCGGTGCACGTGATCTGCGACAACCTGTCGGCCCACAAGACGAAGCAGGTCGACGCGTTCGCCCAGCGGCAACGAGGTGTCGATCGTGCACGCGCCAAGACGCGCGCTCATAGCAACGCTGCGAATTCCTCCACCGTCAGCCGGGCTTGCTTGAGAATGTGCGAGAGCGTCGAGCGCTTGATCGGCTTGTGTGCAGGCACGATCAACTTCAACGCGCCTTCGGGCCCGTGCTTGTGGAGGCGAATGTGGCTCCCGCGCTGCCGGACAACCACCCACCCATCCCGCTTGAGTGCCCGAACCACGCGGTCGTAGTTCAGGCTGGGCACCTTCACACGGCAACCTCCGTGACCTCAACATCTGCGCCGAAGGTCACGTCATCATCCACCGAATCGAGGTACAGTCGTATTGCCTCATGGATGTTCGCGAGCGCGGTGTCGCGGTCGTCGCCTTCGCTGATGCACCCGGGCAGCGAGGGCACGTACACCGTATAGCCTCCGTCCGCACTGCGCTCGAGAACGACTCTGAGATTCATGCAGGCACCTCCGGTCTCAGGATAA
>DASWII010000013.1:0-16752 GCA_036397755.1 Gemmatimonadales bacterium
CCCGCCGCGGCGTCTTCCACCACGACGCACCGCCAGGCGGGCGTGTCGAGCCGGCGCGCGGCGAGCAGGAACACGTCGGGCATGGGTTTGCCCGCCCGCACATCCTCGGCGGCGACGAGCGCTCCGAAATACCGGATCCACCTCGTGGTCGACAACTACTCCACCCACAAACACGCGAAGGTCACGCGCTGGCTGGCGGCCCGCCCGCGGTATCAGCTGCACTTCACGCCGACCTACGCCTCCTGGCTCAACCAGGTCGAGATCTGGTTCAACATCATTACGCAAAAGGCCATTCGGCGCGGCTCGTTCCGATCGGTGAAAGAACTCGTGACCAGAATCGCCACCTTCGAACAGCACTACAACCCATCCGCCCATCCGTTCGTCTGGACCGCAACCGCCGACTCGATTCTCCAGAAGCTCGAAAGACTATGTGAAGCAATTTCCGGGACGCGATACTAGCGAGGGGAATATAACGCGCGGGTGTGTTGTGGGCGGGGAGAGAAAAGCAGCGGCCGGGCCAAAGGCTTGGCCTCGCGCCTAGCTCCTGATCATCGCCGGCCTCCGGTGTGGGTCGGGTGGCAACTCACACCTAGCGTTTGCCGCCTTGGAGGAGCTGGTCTACGAGCGCGAACAGCGTGGCCGAGTCGGGTGCCATCGCGAGCATCGTGCCTTGCACGATCAGCGTCGGAACGCCGTCCACCTGAAGCTGTTGAGCGGCCTCGATGTCAGTCCGTATTTCGGGCACACTGTCGGTGCGACTACTGCATGTGACGAACCGGGCGCTATCCGGCACCTGCGCTTGGTGTGCGAAGGCGCCCGCTTTCAACGCGGTCAGATCCGCATCGAAGAGCAGGTCATGTGCTTGGACAAAACGCCCCTGATCCGCGGCGCATTCTGCCAGCCTTGCAGCCCGATACGCGTGTCCGTGGTATGGCAAAGGGTAGTTTCGGTACACCAGGGACACCTCACGAGGGTACGCGGCGCGCACAGCCCTCAAGGTGTTCTCCAGCCTTCGACAGAACGGACACTCGTAGTCCGCAAACTCGACGATGCGAACCGGCGCGCCGGTGGGCCCTAACCGGTGTCCCTGCGCTGCGACCTGGGACCACTCGGCCTCGGACAACACCCGATCCGGCGGGTCAGTGGAGGACGCGGGCTGGGAGGGTTGGGATCTGAGGGCGATGACTGTGACCGTCACCGCACATAGTGCGATGACGATCGTAGCCACATCCGCCACAGCGGTCCAGGCGGACCTGCCATCTCCGGGCTGGTTCATGATGTTGGCTCCTTCGCCAGCCGACGCTCAGGCCGAATTCACCGCTTGAGGCTCAAGCGTGAGATATCAATGGTCTGCGCTTCCTCGTTCGTGCACGAGATGAGCCCGTCGACGATGGCCAGACAGACTCGATCCAGCCGCTGGGCACCAACGATCGTGCGGTCGGGGGTGGAGACCGCCAGCAGTAGCGTGTCGAAGACTCGGTCGACGCCGTCTCGCGGACTCGCGCCGGGTCGCCAATGCGCGTCGGCAGCGTACGTGGCGATCCATAGGATGCCGTCGGCATCGACCATCACGCCGAGAACCTCGGGGGCAGGGCGCTCCCTGGAGACGTCAACCGGCCCCGGACGGTTCACCGGGTAAGACACGTCCTCCGGCAGTTGGGTCGACGCGAGCGTCTCGAGGTTGTCAGCCCCTAGGATCTCGACGTTACCCCCGGCCCGGGCCACGGCCCAGACCTCGCCGGACGGCGTCTCGGCTGCCACATGCTGCTCGACGTAGGCGTTCGGGCTGGTGCCCAGATCCCCGCCGAACCGGTCGTCTGCCGCGTTCATCGTGACCAGGGCAACGGCATGGTGGTTGGGGAAGTAGCCGGACAGCAGCAGCCCAGTGCCATCCGCCGACGGTTGCGCCCACACGATGGTTGAACCGGGGAGCCTACGATCGCCGATCAGGGAGCCATTCGATGCGAACGCGATAAGGCGGTTATTCCCGTTGTCGATGACCCAGAGCTGCTTCTCGAGGCCTATCGCGAAGCGCGCCTGTTTGAGCTCCCCCGGGCCGGAGCCGAGCCTGCCCAGCATGCCGGTGGGAGCGCCCGTGGCCGAAAACAAGGCAATGCTCCCGCCGAACGAGTAGGAGATGGCGCCCCAGCCGCTGCCGGGCAGGCGGACGACCTGCGTCAGGACATCGGGAGCAAACGCGGCGACGTCCTGAAACCGCAATGTGGCCAGGTGATGAACCTCGACGGGTCGTGCGGTACGGTCGTCGCGTAACGGCTGCCGGGTCTGGCCCTGGACAGACGCCACCGCCACCAGGCTCACGGCAACAAGAAGCCCAGGCAGTTGCTCTATGCTGAGCTTACCGGCCATGTGCTTCCTCCGCGGGCGGTGAGAACTCCGCCATCGACCCCTATAAGGCGGCGGGCTCGGTTCCGACCCCTCGACGTGCTATTCCGGACTATAGCAAAGACCGGTGCAATCGAACAGGTGGAACGCCCCACAATTCTGCGCAACCGCACAATCCCCGGACCTGCATATGTGTCCCTGCGCGCACTCGCTGTTGCTACTGCAAGAGCAATCCGGAGAGGACGCCGATGAGGCCTTCTCCAGATCACCCACGTCATAGAACGCGATACGCGTGAGATCCCTTCCCATCACCTGCTCTGCCCGAGTCGCGAGTTCCTGCGCGGCCCCTTGGTCAGCCCGGAGGATGATCGGCGAAAGACTCTCCTTGGCCGAGGCCAAGAACGACCGCTGCTCGGCCGTCAAGTCCACGATGGCCATGACGCGATCCAGATGCGTCTGCCACAGGGACACCCGCTCCGACGGCCCGAGGGCGGCATAGATCGCCTTCTGCCAGGCCACGGGATAGGCGGTATACGCGTCGTACGACGTGGGGAGCGCGTCCCAGTGCGTCTGCACCCAGTTGTGCGCGACGACGCAGCTTGGCTGGCTGCTGGATCCTGGCTGGACGCGCGTAGCCACCTGGGCCATCGGCGCGACCGACAGCGCTATCACGACTAGCCGAACCGAGGTAGTCACGGAAAGCTCCTTTCTGGGCCTGCGGTTGATGCTGTGGCTTACACTTCCATAGACGCACCAACCGCCTCACCCCCCCTGTCCACGAAAGGGGACACCTCAGATTTGTCTGTCGACGCAGCCAGCTGCCGGAGCAGCCGGTGAGCTCGCGCAACTTGTTTCTCCACTGCCTTGGGCGTGATCCCCAGGGCATGCGCTGCGTCTTGATGCGTGAAGCCACCCAGGAACACCAGCGCACACACGGCCTGACACCTGGGCGGCAGTCGTTTGATAAGCCCAACGGCAAGCGCGCGTCGCTCCGCCCGCTCCAGCCGGTCGTCGGGCAGCGGCAGCACACTCTTCAACCTGGTGAGCGACACGGCGTCGAGCGGCACGGTCCACGGAAGCGCATGCCAATGGCGCAGCAGGCTCACCGCTTCCCTGCGACCAGCTTCGCGGAAGAACTGCCGTGGGTGCGCGATCGTCCGCCAGGCACCGGTGTGCCAGAGGCGCGTCAACAGACTTTGTGCCACGTCCTCAGCATCGGTGGGGGACCGGAGCACGTCCAGCGCCGCCGCATAGGCGACGTGGAACCATTTCCGGTAGAGTCTGGTGAAGTCTGACGCTCTGCCCATAGTGATCCCCGAGCAGCGGCGACGGCGACGCTCTTGGAGGAACCCGAAGAACACCAAACCGCACTGACGGAGCCCGCAGCCCGTGGAGTTCCGAGAATGTAGGTGCGCCGCGCGGAGGCGTCCAGCCACGCGGCACACCGTGCGCGGCGCGTCGCGCGTGGAAGGGGCCTCCGTACGCGCGCAATTGGTCCCCGGGCTCTGCACGAGCGTACGTTGACTGTTGGGACATGCCAGTGACCGCGAAGTCGTCCCGCGACTTCTACGACCGGTTTGGCGACAAGGCCGTCGACGAGCTAGTGGGGTTGTTGAACGACGTGGGCGGAGCGTTCAAGGCCGACAGCGGTCTCCAACCAGTCACTGTACCGTGTCAGTGGCGCGCTCGCTTGGGTCGGGAGCTGATGAGTCGATCGAAGGCATCGTCGTCGAGGTCGAGGAGCGTCGAAACGGCGACATCGGCCGACGCGACAGCGTGCGGGCCCACCCCGATGCATGCCATCCCCGCGCGCCGGGCGGCTGCGATTCCCGCCGCGGCGTCTTCCACCACGACGCACCGCCGGGCGGGCGTGTCGAGCCGGCGCGCGGCGAGCAGGAACACGTCGGGCATGGGTTTGCCCGCCCGCACATCCTCGGCGGCGACGAGCGCTCCGAAATACCGGACCCATGCGAGTGCGGCGACGACGGCCTCGACGTTCAGTCTGGGCGCCGACGTGGCGACGGCCTGGCGCCAGCCGCGTTGCGCCAGCCGCTCGATCCACTCCATGGCGCCTGGTAACGGAACCGGCCGGTCGCGTTCGAGCAGCCTCCGGTAGCGCGCTTCCTTCGCGTCGCCGATACGCTTCACGTCCTCCGGCGACGCCCCCGGCCCCAGCCAGCTCGGCAGGTACTCCTCGTTCCGGAGGCCGAAGGTCGCGCGGAACTGCTCATAGCCGATCGAGATGCCTTCGGCTGCGAGAATCTCACGCCACGCTTGCCAGTGTTGCTCGGCGGACGCCACCAGCGTTCCGTCCAGGTCCCAAATGACGGCTCGGTTCACCGCGTGCGCCTACCCCCGGAAGTAGAGATACGCGAGCAGGATCAGGAACAGCACGATGCCCGAGTTGACCACATCCCACCGGTTCCAGCTTCGGCGCGACGCCGCACGATCCTCGGTGGACACGGTGGCGTACGTCAGTCCCGCGATGCGGTCGGCCGCCGGCGCGGGAGTGAGATAGCTCACCACGATCATGACGGCCGAGGAAACGACGAAGATGAACAGGCTGTAGTACTGGAAGTACGTGTTGTTCACGATCCAAAACAGCGATCCGGACATATAGCCGTCGGCCATGGTGCCCAGCCCGAGGGTCACCGGCGTGTCCACCGCCAGACGGAAGGCGCCGAGCGAGAATCCGACGATCAGGGCGGCGAGGCAGCCCTGGGCGTTGAGGCGTTTGAAGAACACGCCGAGAAAGAACACCGCGAAGATGGGGGGCGCGAGATACCCTTGCACGCCCTGCAGGTAATCGTACAGCCCGCGCGACCCTTGAATGACCGGAATCCACAGCAAGCTGATAGCGACCATGACCGTCGTGGCGACGCGTCCCACCCAGACCAACCGGTGCTGGGTGGACTGAGGGCGCAACCGCTGGTAGAAGTCGATCGTGAACAGCGTGGAGCTCGCGTTGAACACGCCCGCGAGCGAGCTCATGAGCGCCGCCAGCAAGCCGGCGACCACGATGCCGCGAATGCCCACGGGCAGCACGGTCGTCACCATGAGCGGGAAGGCGGCTTGTGCCGCGTCCGCGACAGCGTTTCCCTGCGCGTCGACGATCCCACTGAGTCCGGCCACGCGCCCAGTCTTGGCGAGCGCGAGCGCGATCATGCCCGGGATGATGAAGATGAACACGGGCAGGAGCTTGAGGAAGGCGGCGAAGATCGATCCTCGTCGCGCGTGCCGCTCGTTGCGGGCACTGAGCGCGCGCTGCACGATGTACTGGTCCGTGGTCCAGTACCAGAGGCCGATGATCGGAGCGCAGAACAGCATGCCCAACCACGGGTAGTTCCCGTTGAAATACCATGCGATGCGATCGGGCTCGATCACCGGCGACCAGGTGCCGGCCATCCCGTCGGGGACCAACGGCTTCCAGAGGTTGAACAGATCGGGGTCCAGCGCGGCCCGGAACTCGCCCCATCCGCCCAGCGCCTTGAGTCCAAAGCCCGTGAGCAACATGGAGCCGAGCACGAGCACCAGCGTTTGGAGGGCTTCGGTGTAGGCGACGGCTCGCATCCCGCCGAGCACCGTGTACGCTCCGGTGAGCACCACCACCAGGACCGATCCAAGCCAGAAGCTGTTGAGCGTGAGGCCGCCAATGAGCAGCCGAACGTCCGGCAGGAGGGTGGCGAACACCACGCCGCCGGCGAAGATCCCGACCGCGAGCTTGGTGAGGACGTACGCGACGAGTGAGATCACCGACAGCACCGAGCGCGCCGCCGGCGAAAACCGCCGCTCCAGAAACTCCGGCATCGTGAACACGAGGCTGCGGGCGTAGAACGGCACCATCACCCATCCGAGCACGAGGAGGCACCAGGCATGGAGCTCGTAGTGGGCGAGCGCCACGCCGCTCGTGGCCCCCGCGCCGGCCAATCCGACGAGATGCTCGGAGCCGATGTTCGACGCGAAGATCGAGGCTCCCACGACGAACCAGCCAAGGTTGCGGCTGGCAAGGAAATAGTCGTCCGCCGTGTCCCGCCGGCGCTTCAAGACCCACGCCGTGAGCCACGCGAGGACACCGAAGTATCCCGCAATGATCAACCAGTCCAGAGTGCTCATCGATCTCGCTCGTTGGGTAGCTGGCCATAGTAGGCGTCGGTGCCGTGCTTGCGCCGATAGTGCTTGTCGATCAGGTAGCTCGCCGGCCGGGGGGCGTCGGGCCCGACGACCAAACGCATGACCTCGACTCGCGCCAGATACTCGAGGACGCGAGCGTGCTCCACCGCCGCCAACGCGTCGGCGCCCCACGTGAACGGACCGTGCCCCGCGACGAGGACGCCGGGGATCTCGTCGGCGGAACGGTCGAGCGCCTGAAACGTCTCGACGATGACGAGGCCCGTATGACGCTCGTACGCTTCCGCCACTTCCGCGGACGTGAGGGGGCGGGTGACGGGAACGTCCCCGCGGAAGTAATCAGCGTGGGTCGTGCCCATGCACGGGATCGGACGGCCGCCTTGTGCGAAGGCGACGGCGCACGCGGAGTGGGTGTGGGCGATGCCGCCGCACGAGAACGACCGGTACAGCTCCAGGTGGGTCGGCGTGTCGGAGGAGGGGCGAAGGTCGCCATCCACGGCATCACCGGTCTCGAGTGAGACGGCCACCATGTGCGACGGCAGAAGCTGGTCGAAGGGTACGCCGCTTGGCTTGATCACGAAGACGCCGGCGGAGCGATCCACGGCCGAGACGTTGCCGAACGTGCCGATGACGAGGCCGGCCTCGGCCAGCGCCTGATTGGCGCGGTGTGCGGTAGCACGCAGCTCGGCAAGCGCGCGCTTCACGAGGACGCCTGCTCCGCGGCCCCGGCGGCGGCGGACCACCGCTCGCGGACGGTCAACAGCCGCTTCATGAGCGACGGCAAATCGGTGCCGGCTCGGGTGACCCCCCCGAACGTGTCGTGCAGTTCCCGGTACATCCCGTACAGCTCGTCGTAGATCGCCACCGCCGAACGACTGGGGGTAAACGCGCGGCTGCCAGGCGCCGTCATGCGTTCCTGCGCCGCCTCGAACGAGTCGTACCCGCCGCGCTTCGCCCCGGCCACCACGGCGGCGGCGATCGCCGCGCCCAGCGCGGGGGTCTGTTGGGACCCCGCGGTGAGCATCGGCATGCCGATGACGTCCGCGTACACCTGCATGAACAGGTCGTTCTTCTCGGCGATGCCGCCACAGCAGACGACGCGCTCGATGGGGACTCCGTACTCGCGCACGCGTTCGATGATGGCACGGGCGCCGAACGCGGTCGCCTCGATCAGCGCCCGATACACGTCGGCCCGCGTCGTGTGGAGCGTCTGTCCGATGAGCAGACCGGTCAGCCGCGGATCGACGAGGATCGTGCGGTTGCCGTTGTTCCAATCGAGCCCAAGAAGCCCTGACGTTCCCGGCGCGATCCGTGCCGCCTCGCGCGTCAACTCGGCGTGGAGGGCCTCGCCGCCCTTGCACACGCCTTCGACCCACCACTTGAGGAGGTCGCCGACGGCGGACTGCCCGGCCTCGATCCCGTAGTAGCCAGGCATGACCGAGCCCGGCACGATGCCGCAGATCCCCGGGATGTCGGGAACCGATTGGTCGGAGGGGGCGACCGCGATGTCGCACGTCGAGGTTCCGATGATCTTGACCCACGTGCCGGCCTTGACCCCGGCGCCGACCGCCCCGTAGTGCGCGTCGAACCCACCCATGGCGATCGGGATCCCCGCTCGGAGACCGAGCCGATCGGCCCAAGCACGGACGAGCGTACCGGCCGCGCGGTCGGCGGCGTACGCCTTGCTGTACAGCCGCGCGCGCAACGCCGCGAGGGCGGGATCCAGCCGGGCCAGGAAGCCGGCGGAGGGGAGGCCGCCCCACGCGTCGGCGTACAGCGCTTTGTGACCGGCGGCGCACACGCACCGGACGATCCGGTCCGGCGCGGTCACGCCGGCCAGCACCGCGGGGATGAAATCCGCCAGCTCCACCCAGCTCGCCGCGGCGTCGGACACGGCGGGCGCCACCTTCTGGCAGTGCCAGATCTTGGACCAGAACCACTCGGACGAGTATGTCCCGCCGATCGGCGACAGGTATTCGGGTGCGAACCGCCGCGCCGCATCGGTGATCGCGGCGGCCTCCTCCGCGGCGGTGTGATCTTTCCACAGCCAGGCATATGCCGCCAGGTTGTCGCGCCAACGCGGATCGATGGCCAGGGGCTGATTGTGCTCGTCCACCGGGATCGGCGTGGAACCGGTCGTGTCGACGCCGATGCCGATCACGCGCTCGGGTACGAACGCGCCGTCTCCCGTCGCTTCGGCCACGGCGCCGGTTACCGACGCCGCGAGGCCCGCCAGATAATCCGCCGGATGCTGCCGCGCGAGGTGGGGTTGCCGCGGATCGAGTAGCACCCCGTCCACGCCCGACGGATAGTCGTAGATGGACGTGCCGAAAACGCGACCCTCCGCGCAGCTCACCACTACGGCTCGTACGGAGTTGGTGCCGTAGTCGATGCCGATGGTGTAGGCGTCGGCCACGCTCAGCCGACGAGGATGGGGCTCACGATGTCGAGCACGTCCGGCGCCGTCCCGGCCGCCCGTGCGCGCCCGAGCGCCTCGCGGTGGTCGTGGATCCGGATTGCCTTCAGGGAGAGGTTCGCGAAGTTGACCATGCTCCGTTCCATCGACCTGGTGGGGTCGTCGCGGTAGGTGAACTGGTCCTGGCTATAATAGCCGCGGTAGTCCCGCACGAACGTGGTGAAGAGATACTCGACCGCTTCCGGCAGGGACAGCGTGCCGAAGATGCAATCCTGATCATTGCGTCCCTGACGGGCGTCATTGATGTCGAACTTGTGCACCGGGACGCCCGCGTACTCCGCGAGATCGCAGGCGGTGGAGGCGGTCGTCGCTTCCATCTTCTGGTGCCCGTAGTCGATGGTCACGCCGCAGTTCGTCGCGCCGCTCGTCTGATTCACCCGCTGCGCGACGAGAATCGCCGACGCGGCCGTGGGGATGATCATGTACAACTCGCGCGGCTCGTACGGTTTGGGCTCGATACTGAGGCGGATGCCCGCCTCGCGGCATTCCCGGTCGATCGTCACCAGCGCCTCCGTGAACCATCCGAGCGACTCCAGGTAGTCGATCTGAAAATGGTAATCGGCGCCGTCCGAGCCCGGCCATACGCTGATGACCGGGATCGTCAGTGCCCGGCAGATCTCGATCGCTTTGCGCATTTCCTCCTGCGCGGCCCGCCGAAGCGCCGGATCGGGGTTGCAGACGCCGCCCAACCGGAAGGTCGGATTGCTCCACGTGTTGATGTTGCACGCGGTGACGGTGAGCCCGAGCTCGGGGAGGAACCCGTCGCGCGCGCGCTCCAGCGCCGGCCAGTCGATGTCGCCGTTGAGCGCCTTCTCGAACACGTGCTGATGGATTTCGATCGCGCCGATTCCGGCGGCGTGCGTGCGGCGGCACTGCGACGCAAAGTCGCTGGAGAACGACGGGTCGTCGGAGTGATAGCCCGGCGGCGCGAAGCGGTCGTAGAAATCGCCGGCCGACCAATGCCCGACGCTCATCTTGATGTCCATCGTCCGGAGGAACTCGATGGATTCGGCTCGGTCCATGTAGGCCCGCTTGGAGCGCGCGAACGCGAGTTGATCTTCAGAGAATCGTGTCATGGCTTTGTCCGCAGGAAGACCTCGGTAGGCTCGTCACTCAAGGGTATGACATACGCGCCGCGTTCCGTGGCATAGCGGCCCGCGGGAGCGATGGGACCCACACCATCCACGCGCGCGGGTTGCTCGATCCGGAGCAACGCACGCCGGGTGTATGGCGATGCCGGCGCCAGGAACAGGCGCACGACGTCACCGGCGATTCCCAGCTCGGCGAACTTCCCGGCATCGAGCGTCAACCACAGACCCAACGGGGCCACGTAGATGCGGGAACGATCGGCGTCCAGCGGCTCCACGCGCACCGCCGCTCTGTCAACCGTCACGTTGCCGCCAAAGGCCAGCCAGCCGAACTCAGGGTCGCGCGTCACGTACGTACCAGCGGTCACCGCGTGCCCGAAGAACCCGGGGCCGTAGTCTCCCGAATAGCCGTCGATCGCCAGGGTCGAGGGATAGGCGTGGAACGCGCTGGGCGCGAAGCCCTCCCCGGTGATGTTCGCCAAGGCGCCCATGAGCCCGCCGTATCCGACACGCAGCAGGTAGAGATCGTCGGGGTGGTCGCGGAACTCCGTCAGCACCGGGATCGCATTGAGCGCCGACCCGTAATGGTGGAGCTGGCGCTCGACGCGGCGCAGCTTGCCCGCGTACATGAAATCCCAGTAGCGACGCGCGCTGCCGTTGTAACCCCAGTGCGGCACCGTCGGCATGTAGCCCAAGATGGCATTGAGCGTCACCATCGCCTTTTCGTCGAAGCCGAAGTACCGGCACCACGCGTACACTTCTTCCTGACCGGTCGAGTCCCACGGCATCTCGCTGCCGAACGGGTAGCCCAGCGCGCGCCACGACTCGGTCCGACGCCGCATGACGGCCTCGAGTGCCTGGGCCTCAGCCGTCCGCCCTTCGCGCTTGAGGTCGAGCAGGATCAGGACGAAGACCGTGCCCTCCATCTGACCGAACCGGGCGTGCTGCGGAGCGTGCCGCACCATCGCCTGCGCGGTCTCGTGGGCGCGCTCCAGATACCATTCCCACGAATGATTCGTCACCAGCCCGTCGTGAAGGCGCGCCAGGCGATACAGCACCCAATGCAGGGCCGCGACGTGCGGGTAGTTGTACGAACGGCCCACGCTTCTCGCGTGGTCGCGGGACCAACTCGACCAGCCGCCGTATCGCACGCTGTCGCCGTAGGTGCCCTCCGGCATCGAGTCGGGCTCATAGTAGAACATGCTCTTCCGCACGGCGTACTTTAGCTCGCCGTCGGCGTATTGCAGTCCACCCCAAAGGACCTCGTCCACGAAACGCTGGAGTTGACCGAGCTGCCGCGGATCGGGTTGCACCAGCTGCTTCATCACCGCGGCAAGCCACGAGCCTGAGCCGCCTTCGTCCCCTAGGCCCGCGATCCATGCGCGATTGTCCTCCGTCACCTGGCGGCGCCGGTCGTAGTCGTAACTGATGACCGACGGGGCACGGCCGAACGGATCGTCGGGACGGTCGAACCATTGCTCGGTCGTGAGGAAGCGCCCCAGATCGGCCACGACTTGAGCCGCCGGCTTGATGACCCGGTAATGAATGGTCTGGTGCAGGCCGTCGGCGTACCGGACGGTGAGGCGTGCCCGCCCCCAGCGGCGGCCCCGCACGTCGTACGCGCGCCAGCCGGCCGGCGTCGACCCGGACTCCGTGACGGCGAGCGCATCCGCCGGCTCCACGGTGAGCGATGCCACCCCCGCCCGATGCTTGAGGAACAACCGCGCCTCGATGTCCATCGGGAGCACGTACCCGGGCACACCGACGGCCACGGGCCGCCCGGCGGCGAGCAGCGTGGCCTCGATGTCCCGAATGTTCTCGGCGGCGACGAACTGCACGCCGTACGATCGGCGCGCCCCGGGCGCGAGCGTCGCCCACGTGGGTGGGTTCCAGGGCTCGGCCCGGGCCCAGGCGGAATCCGCGAACGCCTTGCTGTGCGCCAGCCACTCGTAGAAGCCCTCGAACGTGATCCCGCGCCGAGTGCGCTCATCGAGCAGCGGACCGTAGGCTTCGAGCGGCGTGTCGCCATGGGGCACGACCAGCAGGGCGGGACCGCCGCCGTGCAAACGGGTGACCTGCACGTAGCCCGCACCCAGGCCGATGTACGGGTCGGAGAACGAGTTGATGACGTGTGCGTCGTCGAGGGAGCGATCCGTGAGAATGTTGTTGAACACGAGGGGAATGCCGAGCGCGCCGATGTCGACCGGCTCGGCCGTCGTGTTCTCCAGCTCGAACCGGAGCGTGAGGCGCCCGCCGTCCAGTTCCCAGTACCGACGAACCGCCAGGGGAATGTCGGCCGGCAGCGTCGGCCCGAGGTCGGCCGCCGCCAACACCGGCGGCGACGCATCGAGCCACCGGACCGGACGCCGCTGGGAAGCCGTCGAAGCGTTCCGCCACGGTCCCGCGCTCCCGACGCGCCATTGCAACGTGAGATCGCCCAGGTGGTAGAAGCCGTTTCGGCTCCGGCTTTCGAGCCGGTCGCTCGGTGTGAAGTCAAACCCGCCGGCTCCTTTTGGCCGGAGCGCCGCGACGGTTTGCGATGCACGAACCAGGTCGAGTTCGAACGACGAGGTCTCGAGGCGTACGAGCCCGTGCTCGAGTCCCAGCGTCGGCACGGTGTCCGTTCCGGCGGGCTGAGCGCCCGGTGTCTGGAGCAGGGCCAGCAGGCCCAGTACCGCAGGACTCATGCGTCAGCGAGGCACATCGCCACGGATCACGCGGAGCCCGAACACCGTGGCGATCTGGCTGCGCTCCTTCGCTTGGAACCGCACCGTCGCCTTGTCCATGCCGCGCACCAGCTCCGCCGGAACGGCATAGGCGACGTCGAAGAACTGGTGGGGATCGCCGAGTTCCACGACCTGGTCGGCGATGCGCGCGCCGTTCACCAGGATCTCGAATTCCGCCGGCGTGCCGCGGCGGTCACCGCTGTAGTAGGTGGCGATCAGGGTGAGGGGCCGCGATGGATCCACGGGCAAGTCGTAGGAGAACCAGTCGGTGCCGCGGCGACCCGGGCGGCCCATGATCCGCTGCGGCACGGCGCC
Source organism: Gemmatimonadales bacterium (assembly GCA_036397755.1). Classification (GTDB taxonomy): domain Bacteria; phylum Gemmatimonadota; class Gemmatimonadetes; order Gemmatimonadales; family GWC2-71-9; genus CAMYLY01. The sequence continues at coordinate 13,077 of DASWII010000013.1, forward strand.
GTCGCCGGCGCGATAGTTGAATTCCCGCTCGAACACGGTTTCGCCGGGCTGGAGGTACGACACCGTCGCCGCTTCGAGCGCTCGCAGGCGCTCCGCCTCATCGACGTACGCGGCCTTTTGTGCCTCCCATTCCTCCGGGGTGAAGAGGTCCCAGTACGCGGCGTACGTCCGGCGGTGCAGACGATAAAATGGAATGAGGTCCACGTCGCGGGGAGCGCCCGCCGCATCGGCGTCATGTCCCGCGCCCTCGGTGCGGAACCGGAGCGGCGTGCCGCCGGTCGGCTTGAGCCACGATTCCACGGGCCGCTCGGTGGCAACCAACACCGGGACCTTCACCGTGCCGCCGCGCTCCGCTTCCGGCCCCAGGTCGCCCGCGAGGACCAGTGGGCCCCACAGGATCGCGGCGCGCCGCGGGTTATCGGGCAGGGGCTCGAGCCGGAGCGTCTTGGGGAACGTCAGTTCGACTCGATCGCCGCTCTTCCACACGCGTGTCAACTCGACGAACGTGCTGGCGCTGTCAGCCGTGTCGTACTGCCGCCGGACCCGGCGGGTCTCTTCCGGCGCGTCCGCCGCGACGGCGCCGACGGTCACGGTCTCCCCGTTGACCCTCGCCTCGAATCCGTCGCCCGCCCAGTAGGGGCGGCGCAGCGCGAGCGTGAACGACTTGGGCGCCGCCACGCGTACCGTGAGCGTCGCGCGGTCGCCCTCGGGAAACGTCGTATCCATGGTCAAGCCAACGCCCGCCTCGGGCCACTCCGCCGTGGAGGGTGCGTACAGTGTCACCCACAGCGTGTCACCCGACTCGTAGTAGATGCCGTCGCCGTGGAGCGCGTGGCTTTCCATCCCGGTGCCCATGCAGCACGTGAAGCTGCGGAACATGTTCTGATACTCACGCTGCACGCCGCGTCCCACCGGCACCATGTAGCAGGTACGGCCATCCTCGGGATCGATTGAGCCGAGGATGTGGTTGAAGAGCGCCCGTTCGTGGAAATCGGCGTAGTGGGCGTCGGGTCGGATGGCGAAGAGCCGTCGGGTGAGCTTGAGCATGTTGTACACGTTGCACGACTCCGCCGTCCGGCCATCGATCCGTCCGCTCAACCGATCGGGTGGTCCGAAGTACTCGTCCGTTCCGTGACCACCGGTGGCGAAGCTGTGGTGCCGCGCCACCCGGTCCCAGAAGAAAGCGGCGGCAATGAGGTCCGCCGCCGTCCCGGTGTACGCGAAGCGGTCCGCGGAGCCGATCAGCTTGGGTACCTGCGTGTTGCCGTGCGTCCCGGCCAGGTCGTCCTGATGGCGCTGGAGCGGCCGGATGAAGGCCGTGTGCTCGAACTTGTAGGAGAGGGTGAGCCAGCGCTCGTCGCCCGTGTCGGCGTAGAGATCCACCATCACCTCGTTCATACCGCCGAACTCGGTGTTGAGCATGCGCTGGATCTGCGCGTCATCGAGCCGCGCCAGGGTCCGCTCCGCCCACTCGGCGAACTTGCGTTCGACCTCCAGCGCCGTGCGGTTCTCGGTGAAGCGATACGCGTCCCGGAGGCCCGCATAGGTCTTGTGCAGGGTGTACCACGGCGACCACTCGCCGTTCAGGTCGAACGCCGCCGATCGAATCTCGCCGCGGGCCAGTTCGCCGAAAGCGCGCCGGCCTCCCTCCAACGCGCTGAGGTATCCGTCCCCGTGCGCGTCCTGGACCGCCTGGAGCTCGGCGACGACGTAGTCGGCGCGCTCCTTGAACCGTGCATCGCCGGTCGCGGTCCACATGAGGCTCACGGCGGAGAGATAGTGGCCGGCGACATGTCCGGTGAGATTTCGGCCGCCGCCGTCCCAGCCGCCATACGGCTCCCCTTTGGCGCGCAGCCCGGCCCGTTCGCGATAGTAGGCCAGCATGCGGTCGGGTTCGAGCCGGAGCAGGTACGCCGCGTCCAGGTCCTGCGCGTGTTTGAGCGGGCCGCCGAGGAGCCGGACGTTGGCGAGCGCCAACGGTCGCGCGCGGAGCGCCTCGTCGGTCCGAGGCCATGCTGCGTGCGAACGGTCCGGGAGCCCGGCGAGCGGAGCCAGCAACGGGGTCGCGCCGGCTCCGAGGCCGAGTTTGAGGACAGCGCGACGTGACAGCGTCATGGCAACCTCACACGCTGATGTTTGCTATCCGGGAGAAGATATCCGGGTTGCGACGATCGGCCACCGTGGCGTTGTGGGGCGGGCTCGGCGACTCGTCCGGTGGTTTCGGCGTCGGTAGCCGCACCGTGGGGCCTTGCCACCGATGAGGGCCCAACCGCGGTTCCGGTGGACCTCGCAGTAGTTGTCGATTAGAATCCTCGCGGGAGAAGGGCTCTCGGCGCCTGTGGGGCGGGGACGGGTGGCGTAGGCTCGTAGCTCAACTGGTAGAGCACCGGTCTCCAAAACCGGGGGTTGCAGGTTCGAGTCCTGCCGGGCCTGTTATGACGAGGCCGCGCGCATGCGCGGCCTTCGTCATGTGCAGGCACCGACCGGAACTCGCTCTAAGCGTCGGCTCGTCCGCTGCCGCGCCCTCGCCGCCGCTTGACGAGTCGAGTCCTGCCGGGCCTGTTGCACAAGCGGTTGTGAGATAAGGGATTAGATCGGCAACACCTCCTGCCTTCTTGGGGGGTGTTGCTGTTTTGTTGCGGTTCAAACCGCCGCAAATGCAAGAAGGCAGCTGCCTGCAACTGTGCCTCTTCGGTTGGCTTGACATATCGTTTGTGTATTACGTCCGGGGTGTCGCCAATCCACGCCGAGGCTTGACTGGTGCCCAGTTAGTCGGCGTGGAGCGACGAGGACGGCGCGGTGATTCCAACTCTTTTGGGAGAATGCGTCATCCGCTCTTCACCGGCCCTTACCGAAGTTGCGGCCATCTTGCCGGGGCCGGCAGAAGACGCGGCGGTCGGGGCGGAACGACTCGCGGAAGGGAGCGACAACAATGCGTACTCGCCTGTACTTAGGTGTCGTGGCGGCACTTTCCATGCTGTCGGCGTGCCAGAATCAGTTGGGGCCGTCGTTCTCATCACTTGAGGCGTACTTCACGGCGCGAGTGGAGGGCGCTATGTCGGTCGACTACCAAGGGGGCGGCTCGCTGTACCTCGGTGTATTCGAGGACGGGAGTCCGCAGTTCTTGGTGCTTTCGTCGGGCTTCGGATCGTCGACGGGCCAGTCGTTCAGACTGGAGGGAGTGTTCGACGGGCCGCCCAAGCCGGGGACCTACTCGATCCTCTCACCTGAATACGACGGCTCGGTCCTGAGGCCGCCTGACGGTGCGTTCAACGTGTATTATGGCTCGCGGCCAGCTGCGTTCGCCGGGGGGGAATCATCTGCGTTCTCTGGGGTGAATGGTACCGTGACCATCTCACATTCTTCGACCGAACGTGTAGAGGGTCACCTCACGTTCGCAGGCAAGGGCGATGAGGGAAGCAGCAGTGCGGGGGCGACGATACAGGTGACTGGTAGCTTTGCGGTCATCCCGGCTCAAGTGGACACTGCCTACTCTCTACACTGAAAACCCGGCCGATGCGTTGTTGGAGGCTAAGGTCGCGGCGGCGGACCTCGATGTGTAGCCCGCTGATCCCCCGCCGCGAACCCTCCCCGTTCAGTGCCACACCACGCACAGCCTGGACGTCCCTGGTAACACGATGGGCTGCCGCGGCTGCCCCTGAGACCAGGCTCCGAC